>JBGUJZ010000035.1:0-125440 GCA_045114175.1 Bacteroidales bacterium
TGCGGAAATAGCTCAGTTGGTAGAGCACGACCTTGCCAAGGTCGGGGTCGCGAGTTCGAGTCTCGTTTTCCGCTCCAAGCAGCAGCCGTCAGGTTGCTGCTTTTATTTTGCAAGACAAATCAACTTACATAATCTGGTTGACCTCCATGGAGAGGGTGACGCCGAAGCGGGCGGAGACGTCGGCGACAACGGCGGAGGCGAGGGCGAGGATGTCCTGGCCGGTAGCGCCGCCGCGATTGACCAGCACCAGCGGCTGTTTCTCATAGACACCGGCGGGGCCCAGTGAGCGCCCCTTCCATCCGGACTGATCTATCAGCCACGCGGCGGAAAGCTTGACAAACCCCTCTCCTGCATCGTAGTGCGGCATGCCCGGATGACGGGCGGCGAGATCGGCGTACACCGATTCCGGCACCACCGGATTCATAAAGAAACTGCCGGCATTGCCCAACACAGCGGGATTCGGAAGCTTCTCTCCCCGCATGGCCACCACCTCACGACGAACGTCGCCAGCATCGAAAGCCGGACGTAAACCAGCGCCTGAACGGCCGGCGAACCGGTCGGCCAGAGCCTTGTAGGAAAAGTTCGGCTCGAAAGAGGTCCGCAGCCGGTAGGTCACATAAGTGATGATGTATTTCTTGTTTTCCGGACGTTTAAAGATGCTGTCGCGATAAGCATAGCCGCACTCCTCGACTGCAAACACGCGCTTCTCGCAGGTTTCCGAATTGATTGCCTCAACCTTGACCACCAGGTCTTTGATTTCAGCGCCGTAGGCCCCGATGTTCTGCACGGCAGAGGCGCCTACATCGCCCGGAATCCCCGAAAGGTTCTCCGCACCATACCAGCCGCTGGCCAGCGCGTGAGCTACAAAGGCATCCCAGTTGTGACCGGAACCCACGCGTACGCAGACCGTTCCATCGTCCGCCACCGTGCGGGAATGGGAGACGGGCCGCGGCAAAACGGTGACAGAATCAATTGCACTGCGCAACACCGTGCCGTGAAAGTCCCCGCAAAAGAGCAGGTTGGAGCCGCCGCCGATATTCAGCAGCCGCTCACCGCGCAACAGCCGCAGCGCCTCAACCAGTTCCGACTCGGAATGATACTCCACAAAACGGTCGGCACGCACATCCATCCCGAATGTGTTGTGCGCGAGCAGCGGATAATTGGATTCGATTCGCAGGGCCATGGCGAGAAACTATTCCACGCGGGTGATGCGGGCACCGAGGGCACGGAGACGGTTCTCGATATCCTCGTATCCGCGGTCGATCTGCTGGATGTTGTTGATTCGGCTGGTACCGACTGCGCCCAGAGCGGCAATCAGCAGCGCGATACCAGCACGGATATCCGGCGAAGTCATGGTGCGGCCGCGCAGGTCTCGGGCGTGATTGTGGCCCACCACCACGGCGCGGTGCGGGTCGCAGAGAATAATCTGCGCGCCCATATCAATCAGATTATCCACGAAGAAGAGTCGGCTCTCGAACATCTTCTGATGGATCAGCACGGAACCCTTGGACTGGGTAGCCACCACCAGCATCACGCTGATCAAGTCCGGCGTCAAGCCCGGCCACGGCGCGTCGGCCACCGTCATGATGGAACCGTCCAGATAGGTATCGATGCAATACTCCTCCTGGGCCGGAACAAAGATATCATCGCCCCGCTGCTCCAGTTTGATACCCAGGCGGCGGAAGCTCTCCGGAATGATGCCGAGGTTCTCCCAAGACACATCTTTGATGGTGATGGCACTGCGCGTCATGGCGGCCATGCCGATAAAGGAGCCAATCTCGATCATATCCGGCAGGATGGTGTGCTCGGTGCCGTGGAGTTCCTCAACACCCTCAATGGTAAGCAGGTTGGAGGCGATGCCACTGATGCGCGCGCCCATCGTGTTGAGCATCTTGCAGAGCTGCTGCAGATAGGGTTCGCAGGCCGCATTGTAGATCACGGTGGTACCTTTGGCCAGCACGGCGGCCATCACGATATTGGCCGTGCCGGTGACCGATGCCTCGTCAAGCAGCATCCGGCAACCCTGCAGCCGCTTGGCCTGCAACTCATAAGTGGCGTTTTCCTTGCGATAGACGAACTCGGCGCCCAGCTGCTTCATTCCCTCAAAATGGGTATCGAGCCGGCGGCGGCCAATCTTGTCACCGCCCGGTTTGGAGGTCTGTGCCCAGCCGAACCGGGTGAGCAGCGGACCCACGAGCATGATGGAACCGCGCAGAGCCTCGTTGCGCCGCAGATAGTCGGCGCTGTGGAGATAATCCATGTTCACCTCATCCGCCTGGAAGGAGTATTCCCCCTTGCCCAGGTGAGTGACCTTCACCCCCATCTCGCCGAGCATCGCGATCAGGTTGTTGACATCCACGATATCGGGGATATTGCGGACCGTCACCTTTTCGCGGGTAAGCAGCGTTGCACAAAGTATCTGAAGCGCCTCGTTTTTGGCGCCTTGCGGACGGATTTCACCCGAGAGTGTGTGACCGCCTTCTATGATGAATGATGCCATATTATTTGTTATCAGTGTTTTCAATCGTATGGGTCCAGGTAAACGGCCGGCCATCGCGCGTCAGGCCGTTGATCTGCACGTAATAGGGATAATCCTGCTGGTCGGTGTCGCAGTACTCGATGAGCGCCTGGCCGTTTTCCGTCGTGACGGAGGACTGCCACCAGACGGTATTGCGGTGGTCGAACTCTTCCGCTTTGTCACCCTTGTCGTAGCGCGGCGCATAAAAGGCATGCGGCTTCTGGTAGCCCAGCGGGACGAAGTAGAGGCGCGAAGGTTTGGTTTCGCGGGTACTTTCTATCGTGCGGCCGGACTTGAGTTTGATGGCCACATAACCGCCCGCGGCCGCATAGAACGGATCGGCATGGTTCGAAATCTCCAGCTTTTCAATGTCTTCCAGCCTCAGGTGTTCGAACATCCACCACTCCTCCACCACGTCATCCACAATCAGCTTGACCTCATGGTGGTTAATCTTATCGGTCTCATTTTCTGACCCCAGCAACGAGGTGGTATGTCCGGTGGCGGTATTGAGGATGGTCTCCGTGTCGTAGATGAAGCGCCCCTCCTTGTTCAGGACATATTCAATCAGGGTGGACTGGGCATATTGCTCCAGGTCGCGGTTGAACCGGTCGCCATTGAAGAAATCGCCGAAAGGATTGGAGGCACTGGCCGTCACCACGGCAGCCTCCAGCGTATCAATCAGCGGACCGTCCAGTGCTAGCGGAATCCGCTCCTGCTCCTTGACTTCCGGTCGCTCAAAGAGCCATTTGGGCGTCTTATAGACGTGTTTGGGAGCAAACGGGTCGCCATCCCAGGAAGGGATGTATTCCAGCCCGGCGCGCATCCGGTCAATCTCAATGAAGAAGCCGGTATTCTTTTCAAAATCCAGGCTGTCTATCAGGAAACGCTTCCCCTCCCCGATCTCTTCCACGCGCTGCGCCTTGAGTTTGGGCGAAAAGACCGTGAAATAGAACTTTTTGGGCATGCGCTCCGAGAAGGAGCGTGAAACCTTACCGGTGATGGATTGCCAGTACTCCTTGGCGTAGCGGATGTGCGGCACATAGCTTTCATCGCCGAACACCTTTTCCAGGTCGTAGTAGCGCCAACCTTGGATCATCAGCAACAGATCCAATCGGGCGCGGCGCTTTTCCAGCGGAACGGCGGGATTGAAATACCACCCGGGGTTGTCAATCCGGCCGCGCAACTCACCGGCGAGTTTCATCCAGGAGACGATATCCGAGGTCTGGCGATAGCCGCCGAACGAACCGCGCACCACCGACAGCGAGAAAACGCCATCTACCGGCGCACCATCAGCTGCCGTGAGGGCGACCTGCGAACGGACAAGTTCCCGCGCCTTGTAAACGCTCTTTTCCGGCGTAAACGAGCAGGTGATTCCCTCCGTCTCGTCGTCATAGACATAGAAGAGGCGCTCCGCGAGGATTCGTCCCTGGGCATCGAGTAGCAGCAACTGGTTGATACCCGGGTAGAAGTTCTCGGTAGCAATCTTCAGGCTGATCTCCTCCGTCTCCGGACCGGCCGTATAAAGGTGGCGCAAGCTGGAAACATCTCGCACATAGAGCGTCACCGGCCCTGCAACATGGTTCTGGAGCGTCACGCGAATGAAGTGCGGAATGGTAACCAGATTGATGGCAGCCCCCTCCGAGGCGGGTTCGGGCAGCGGATAACTGCCGGCCCCATCTACCTCCAAGCGATAATGCTCCCCGGCCTGCGGAGTAAAGAAGATCAATCCCATCCCCTCGTGCAGCGTAGCCACCTCCGTCACGGTAGAACCGTCTTCCTTCACCAGCCTGCCCTGCAAAGTCAGGTTGCGCCCCTCGCGATCCTGCGCCTTGAAACCCAGGCGGGCAGGCGCACCGGCAAAGTAGCGGCCGCTCTCGGGATAAAAACTGAGGTCGATGGAATCCGCGGCAGCCTTGCGGGAGGAACGGGCCTTCTTGGCCGGCGTCTCGGGATAGCCCAAAATGCGGATGGGTTCGTTGAACAGATACGCCGGCTCGCCATTCAGCTGCCAGAGGGTATAGGCGCGCAGCGTGTAGATCCCGGAGGTCAGGTTGTCCGGAAGTTCCAGCTGGCCCGGGAAATCCCCGTGCTCGTTGCGTTTGATCTTGACGCGCGCCTTGTTATCGCCCTTCGCATCTTGCAGCTCCACATAGAGATAGCGGCTCAGCGGCAGGATAGAGCGGGCTGTGGCGTTCTGAAGGTATCCGTCAAAGTAGATGGTCTCGCCAATCGCGTAATAGGTCCGGTCTATGTGCAAGAAGAGTTTCTCCGGTGCGCATCGGGTCACAAAGTCGGCATAACGCTGCTCCAGCGAATCGGGAACGGATAGCGACTGTGCCCGAACTGGCGCTGCTGCCAGCACCAGGGCCAGAAGGCCACACGCACAGAGTCGGGAAACCGTCATTACTTGCCGGAACGAAGCTTTTCTGCGTAACGGTCAATCTTGCGCATCTGCTGCGGGATGTTGATGCGCTGCGGGCAGGCATCCACGCAGTGGCCGCAACCGATGCACTGCTCTGCCTGGCGCAGGCGCGGCACACTCCGGTCGTAGCCCACCAGGAAGGCGCGTCGGGCACGACGATAGTTCGGATCGCCCTTGTCCTCACTGATGTTACCCTCGTTGATGCATTTGTTGTAGTGCGCAAAGATCCCGGGAATATCCAGGCCGTACGGGCACGGCATGCAGTACTGGCAGGCGGTGCAGTTTACGAGCGGATATTTCTTGTATTCGGCACCGATCTCGTGCAGCATCTCTATCTCCTCTTCCGTCAGCGGCTTGAGCGGGCAGAACGACTTGAGGTTGTCCTGCAGGTGCTCCATGTAGGTCATGCCGCTCAGCACCGTCAGAATCTGGGGGAAGGTACCGCAGTAGCGGAATGCCCAGGAGGCGATGCTGCGCTCCGGTTCGCGCTCCAGCAGCCGCGCGTTGAGATGGTCGTTGAGCGAAGCCAGCCGGCCACCCAGCAGCGGTTCCATGATCACGATGGGGATGTTCCGCTTGGCGAGTTCGTTGTACATATATTCCGCCTCGTTGTTGTCGCGGCGGGAGGCCTGCTTCCAGTCGGCATAGTTCATCTGGATCTGGACGAAGTCCCAGTGGTACTTGTCGTGGAGCGAAAGCACGTAGTCAAAGGTTTCGCGGTCGCAGTGCACCGAATAACCCAGGTTGCGGATGCGACCGGCCTCACGCTCTTTGAGCAGATAGTCCAGCACGCCGTTCTTGATGAATCGGGTATCGAAACGCTGGGGACCGGTTTCGCCGTCGCGCGGCACGCCGATATTGTGCAGCAGGTAATAGTCGATGTAATCCACCTGCAGGCGGCGGCGCGAAGCCTGATACATCTCCAGTGCGGCAGCCTTGGTGAAGGGCGGACGCGAGTTGGAGAGTTTGGTGGCCACATAGAAGGATTCGCGGGGATGGCGCTTCAGCGCGATGCCGGTAGCGGTTTCCGAGCGGCCCTTCTGGTAGGCCGGCGCGGTATCGAAGTAGTTCACACCATGCTCGATGGCGTAGTCTATCAGATGGTTGATGGTTTCCTGGTCCAGTTCCGGATCACCGCCGTCCTTGGCGGGAAGCGTGGGCCAGCGCATGCAGCCGTATCCGAGGAGGGAAACGCGGTCACCACGAGGGCCTTCGCGATAGGTCATTGCGTTTTCTTCCGGGGCCTGCGGAGCAATGGCGGCGCGGGCCGTTGCGGGAATGGAGGTGGCAGCGGCTACGACAGCTGCACCTGCACCCAGACGCTGAAGGAATTCACGACGGTTGATGGTATTCTCTTTCTGTTTCATAGCAGGTTCCTCCTTAGATTTCCGAATGAACTTCGTGACCAACAACATAGATGGCACTGTGCGGGCGGGCCGGGCAGTGATATTCACAGGAGCCGCAGCCGATGCAGCGCTCCGTGTCGATGGCAGGCACCTTGTGGTTGCTGCCGAATCCGGCGGGTACCATGCGGATGGCGCCGGCGGGGCAGTGACGCGCGCAGTTGCCGCAGGAATCGTCGTTCGTAGTGACCACGCAGTTCTCACGAATCCACACGGCATGTCCAATCTTGATGGAGCTCTTCTGCTCCACGGTGACCGGCGTGATGGCGCCAGCCGGGCAGACCTCCGAGCAGGTGGTGCATTCCGGACGGCAGAAGCCCTTCTGGAACGAGATTTCCGGCTGCATCAGGGTCTTGAGATCCGTAGAGGGCCGCAGGATGTGCGAAGGGCACTTGGTGACGCACAACTGGCAGGCGACGCATTTATCCGAGAAGTTCTTGAGGCTCAGCGAACCTGCCGGCTTGAGCGGGGTCTCGCGGTTCGGAGCGACCTTATCTTCCAGGGTGGCCATCGCCACTTCTGCCTTGCGCTTCTTGGCCTCTACCGTGGTAGCGGCAGCCAGCATGGCACCGGCAGCCAGGAAGCCGCGGCGGGATTTGTCGGCGGGCTGATCCGCAGCGGGCTCAGCAGCCGGCTGGGTGGCGCATTTCTTGTTTTTGCAGCCCCAACCCACAAACTTATATTCAATCGCGTGCTGGCTGCAGTTTTCCAGGCAGTCCATGCAGACCACGCAGCGCGAATAATCAATCTTATGCTCTTTGGCATTGATGCACCCCGCCTTGCACTTGCGCGAGCACATGGTGCAGTTGGTGCATTTGTCGGTGTTGATCACCGGCTTGTAAAGCGACCAGTTCGAGATCAGGCCGAGCAGCGTACCCACCGGGCAAACCGTGTTGCACCAGGTGCGGCCACCGCGCCAAGCCAACACGAAGATCAGCACGAACAGGACTGCAGCGGCGATAAAAGTAGGCAGGCTCTTGATATAGACGGCCGTCGGATAGAACGCGTAGCTGTTCCAGCGCTCGGCGAGCAGGGCCAGCAGATTGTTCACGCCACCGTAGATTGGGCCGAAGAGTTCGGTGGTAATCCGGCCGAACGTGCTGTAAGGCTCAATCCATGCCGCGATGGAGACCAGTCCGAATGCCATCAGGCCGATAAAGAGGAACATCAGGATGTAGCGCAGCCAATTGTGCGCCTTCTTGAAGCTGTAGCGCGCTTTCTTCTGTTTGCGCGAAAACCATCCGATGATGTCCTGTGCAATGCCCAGCGGGCAAATCACCGAACAATAGACGCGGCCGAAGATGAGCGTCAGCAGCACCAGAGCCACGATCACGCCCACGTTGAGCGCCAGGATAGCCGGCACCAGCTGGATCTTGGCCAATGCGCCGAACCATGCGTGCAGCGTCCCCGTAAAATCAAGGAACAGGAGGGTCAACAAGGCGAAGACGATAGCCGCCAGAATGACACGGATTTTCTTGAGCATAGGGTAAATAATTGAGATTCTTGTAATGAGGACAAATATAGAATATTTGTCTGACATCTCCATTTTTTTTCTACCTTTGGCCCCACATAAAGCCTTGGTGGTGGAATGGTAGACACGAGGGACTTAAAATCCCTTGGCCCGAAACGGCCGTGCGGGTTCGAGTCCCGCCCGAGGCACGCCGAAAATGCAACTACTTAATTATCAAGTGGTTGCATTTTCGTTTTTTGCCGATTTTGGGCCATTTTTCATGAAATGTTTCCCTAATGTTACCCTAAATTAGGGAAACAAATTGCACTTTTTGACGAGCTAATATGCTAATTATCAGGGAGTTCACAAAATGCTCCCCTAAAAATAATTATCGCCAGCGTAATTGATTGATTTTCTGACGGATACAAAGGATAGTTAGTGCCTTTGCGAATAAGCGATCCGAACAACCTGGGAACTCATGTCGCCCCCGGAGTAACCGGTCTTCAGTTTAGGAAAGACTTTGAACATTTGACTATCCCAACCTTTTTCTAATAGTTAGTCAAAGTAGAATCTCGATCAATGGGCGTAAAGATGTATTTAAAAGATGAAAGTCTCCCTTTAATATTTCTATCATACCTTGTTACAGTAATGAGCGGATTAGTTATCATGTCTTGGTGTCCTAAGGATCTCGTTTCATAAGGGCCCCTAAAGAAACCGACATTAAGCAGATACTTTCGAATCTTTTTTTTCTTTGTTGCTCTAACAGCTATGAGTATTTCTTCCCAATCTTGTGTCGCCAAGTTAACGCCTTCGTCATCTTTGAATAATAATCTACTAACGGGAAAACACTCCTGCCCCACAACCTCATTTATGTCTTTCATCGGCCGAGAACACTCAAAGTAATACAGGGTATCAAAGTTAAATCGAAGAGCCTTCCGCAAGTCGATGACGCAACTCTCACTATCTACAGGGAAAATATTATCGATATAAGCATTGACTCTCCACTCCGTAGGATATATTCCCAACAATGAAGATTCGCAAGATGTGAAACAGACACATAATGCCAAGAATAATAGGGTCCTCTTCATGCCGCGTTTTATTATGACTGAGCGGATTAATGACTATATGGCAGTCATTTCCCGTCCCAACTGGCGAATCGTTCCAAGAATCTGATCCGTTCGCTGCGCTGAGGGCTTTTTGATTCCGTAAATATAGCGGGAGAGAAGACTCTTGTTGATGCCTATAGTGCGGGCCACCTCAGAGACATTCAACTGGGGGAACTTATGGAAGACCTCTGCGATGGGATTGTTCGTATCGGGCTCGGCCGTGACAAAGAAACTGCTGATATGGATATCCTCGTCGATGTCATCCCAGCGAATGTCGTCGCCGTCAAGGCCGATTTCATAATGGGCGCGCTGCTCGGGCGTAGCTTCCAGCAAAAGAGGAAATGCCTCCAGCGGACGGCTGTAGGTATTGCCTTGGTCGGTCTGGATGTAAATCCGGCCGCCATCAAACCACAATTTTTCGATTGCCTCCATATTGTTAGTCCTCATCAAAGTATTCTTTCCAAGCCTTAATCATTTCCTCTTTGTACTGCTTTACAGCTCCCACCGCCTTTTTGAGATCGGCAGGCTTGATGCCATTGTTCTCCACGACTTCCGCCGTTTCAATATTGATCTTTGCTTTTCCGTCGCCATTCTTGACATGAATATGCATAGGAAGGTGTTCTTCCGAATAGAAGAAGAACCGAAGGCCGAAGAGAAACAGAATCGTTGGCATAGTCGTTAGTATTAATGTTCACCACAAATGTAGGGATAAATTTTTATACCCACAAATATTGAGGAGCGTTTTTAATCATCCCGCCAAATAACGCCATAAAAAGACACTAACTGCCAGAAATGTTTCCCTAATGTTTCCCTAAAACCGCAATAGCATTTTACAACACGCTATAAATCAACGCATTATAATCAATAGTTAGTGCTCCCGCCCGAGGCACAACAGGACCCTGTAAGTTGTTGATTTTCAAACACCTTGCAGGGTCTTGTCATTTGTGGTCACCAAATTTGACCACATTTTGACCACATTTTGAAACAATGCCTCAGTGCCCATCCGCCATCAAAGGCTCCTCTATTAAGTGGAGATGGAATACTCGTTATTAGCGGTTCTTCAGCAGATCTTTGGCTTTTTGTTTAAAAAAAAACTAAATTTGTAACTAACTTTCAGGAAGCATATCCAATGCAAAGCAATACTGTCATTAAGCATAAAGAAAGACTTGAACTCATTATCGACCAAGCCTATACTCTTTTATGTAACAAGATTGCTGGGGAAGAGATTATTGTCAATAATGAAGCTTCTCTGCAAATGCAGTTTGGAACTCTCCTAAAGTCGCTTGGCGTTCTTTATGAGTTTTCCGCTACGGATCACTTCCATATTGAACTTGAAACGCCCGAATTGATATCGGGAACCGCGAAGTCAAAGAATGGAGCCAGGTGTGATATTAAACTGGCCTTCTTTGAAGGACGGCAATCTATCCCGAAGGCACAGGCTTATATAGAATTAAAGTATTTCAAGATTCCCGAGAAGACCTCATCTACAGAGGCTACCACAGACAATCGTTTTGGCGTTTTGATGGATATTGAGAACCTTGAGCGCTATCAGGAAGAATTAAGGGCGGGTAATAGCGTTAAGCCATTGTGCTACGAGATAGTATTTGCGGAGAACAGCACTTATTATTCCGCAAAAAGAGCGACCGGATACGATATTGGCGAAAATATTACGAGCGAATCATCATATTCTTACTGTGGGAGAACCATTTGTTTAAAGCATACGTATACCTTCCATTGGAACAAATATTCCGAAACTCAATACTGGTTGAAAATTAAAATTTAATTATTTGATATGTCACTTTACGATGAAAGAATTGAGGCCCTGATAGATGCCGCATTGGCAGATGGAGTTCTCACAGAAAAAGAAAAGCAGATTCTTTTTAAGAAAGCCCAAGAGGAAGGAATCGATCTCGATGAATTTGAGATGGTTCTGGACGGGCGACTTGTTGAATTGCAAAAACGAGCAAAAGAAGAGGCCAAGAAATCCGCTCCTAAATCGGACAAGTTTGGTGATGTCAGAAAGTGTCCAGCCTGTGGCGCAATCGTCCCTGCTTTCCAGGGCGTATGTCCGGAGTGCGGATACGAATTCTCCGGAGTAGAAGCCAATTTGTCATCAAAAAAGCTTGCCGAAGAACTGAAGAAGAATCGTGGTGCTAAAGACAAAAAGGACATTATAGAATCCTTTCCTATCCCTAATACGAAAGGAGATTTGCTGGAATTTTTGACTTCTATGAAGCCCAAAATGATGGATTTTTCAGATCCGTTATGCAGCGCTTATTTTAAAAAATACGAAGAATGCATCTCTAAATCCGAATTATCTTTCTCTGGAGACAAGATGTTTTCGTCTTTTTTGTCGGAATTCCCTGAGTTGAAAAAGAAATGGGAAAAGCAATATCGTTCTCATCAACTAAAGCAATCTGTCTCTGATTTCAGCTTGCTTGAGTTTGTCATGGATCATTTCGGCGTGATAATACTCAGTATTGTCGCTATTATTGGCATATGGTGCGGGATAAGTGGAATCTCCCGGGCTGTCTCGTCTTCCCGAGAGGCATCAAGCCTTAAGGTGCAGTACCAGCAATTGAATGAGGCATTTAATAATCAGGATTATTCCAAAGCCGCAATTATTTTGAAAGAACTCCCCACGTCTTCCGAGAGAAAAAAAGTTGCGAAGGTTTTGGAGAATAATTCGCTTTTAGAAGAAAATGTATTTAACGCCTTACTCGCAAACGGTTTCATTGATGAGGCCGAGGAAATAGTTGAAAAGAAGAAAGACAGTTCATTTGAGATACCATTTATTAAGGCTCTTATAGATAATAAGAGGTATCAGGAGGCGGCAAAGAGGGTTCATTACTCAATCCGTGACGAGGTGTTGGCTTATTGCGTTGAAACAGAGAATTTCGCCGCGGGTAGAACCATTATTGGTGAGGGTGAATACAGCAGCTTCCATAAATTTATGGCCAAATACGTCACCAATCTGTGTCAAAAGAAAAAAATAACTACCGCAGCTCAAATTGTCGAGAAGAACCTTTCATATTTCAATTCATTAAAGTTTAAAGACGGAATATTTGGTGGGAACAAGAGTGAATATGAAGCTCACAACACCACTGCGGTACGAAACGAAATGAATAGCATAATTAGAAGTTACAAGTAATATGGGTATTTTCGGAAAAGGTAAAAGTGGCGGATTGATGAATGTAATCCGCTGCGATGAGGCTGAGTACCTCGTTTGGAAATGGCGTCCCGAAGGACAAGACGCCAATGCAACAACAAGAGAGAATGCCATTAGATTTGGCAGTAGCCTCCGCGTTAAGGAAGGCGAGGTCGCGGTCTTTGTTTACAAAAAAGATGGTGGTCAGGTGATGGACTATATCGTCGGCCCATATGATGGAACAATAAAGACTGACAATTTCCCGATTCTTGCTGGTCTCATCGGAACAGCTTTTGGTGGGGAGTCACCCTTCCAAGCCGAGATTTATTTTATCAATCTGCAGCTCAATAACCAAATCAAGTTTGCAATACCATATTTTGATGTTGCAGACCCGCGATCTCTTGATATTACTGTTCCTTTCTCGGTGCGAGGAATTATCACATTCAATCTTACCGATTACAAGAGCTTCATTAAGTTAAATCGCTTGGTGGATTTTGATTTGGAGGCTTTCTCTAATCAGATAAAGGGGGCGGTAACGAAGTTTGTCAAGAGTTTCGTAGCAAATTACCCGGCCGATAATCAACTTCCCGTTCTTCAACTTGAAAGAAAAGTTGTGGAAATTGGTGACATGATCCAAAGTCGGCTTGCCCCAGCATTTGAAAATGATTTCGGCGTTAATCTGAAACGATTTGATATTACAGCGATAGAGGCAGATAAAGAGAGCGAAGGTTATCTTGAATTCTCCAGGCTTACCAAAGAGCAACAGCTTCGGAGAGCGGAAATTGACACAGAGAATTATGAACGGCAGGCTAGGCTTTCCACGGAATCTCAATTCATCCAAGCACACGCTATTGATGTTCAGGGAGATGTTATGAAAACAGCGGCCCAAAGTATGGGACAAGCAGGATCCATGGATATGGGCGGAGGGATGAATCCTGCCGGCATGATGATGGGAATGGCGATGGGTGGTGCAATGGGCCAGACAATGGCAGGAATGATGGGGGGAATGGGACAAACAGCTCAGATGGCAGGACAAAATCCTGTAACTGCACCTCCTGCTCCGCCTACAATATCTTTTATGATTGCTAACAACGGTCAGCAAAGTGGACCCTACACGATTCCTCAGATTCAGCAGTTTATCGCAGCAGGACAGGTTACTAGACAAACATATGTTTGGAAGCAAGGTATGGCTAATTGGGCTTTGGCGGAAACTGTCCCCGAACTGAGTGGACTGTTTGCTCCCACGCCACCCCCGGTACCTCCTACCCCTCCTTCAATGCCTTAGTTCTATGAAAATCAAAATTTTCCCCGCCATTATTGCATTGGCGTTGAGTGTGTTATTTGCCTACGGATTGTATTCCTGGGGAAATAATATTGAAAACAAGACTCTTATATCCATCATCGGAGGCGTATCGCTATTCCTAACGATTGGAACCGTTCTAGGAACATCCTTTGATGATAAGAGAAAGTCTGTTAATCTCAAAACCATATCAGCTTTATTTGCATTAGGAGTCATTATCGCTGGCATTGTGTTCTGCAATAAGACAGCTTCTTCGATGAATTTGATCATTGTTGTCAGCAGCGTAATAATGTTGCTCTGGGCGTTACTGGTTTATTTGGTCTCTTCAATAAAAAAATAAGAAGCTATATTCCTGCAAGGCATCCTACGACCTCTACTCGGTATGGCATCACTTTGAGAGCATTATTGCTAAAGAGATTAATGGTTAACTTCTCGACCACATTTGACCACGTTTTCTGAAGTTGACCACATTTGACCACATTTCCCGGGGGCTATGGTGAAGGTGTTCAGACAAAACCTAACAAATTACAGCTCAAGATTTTAGATAAACACAATAGCCACCGGGTAGTCCACTGTAGCCACCAGTACATTTAGTCCCGCCCGAGGCACGAAAAAGAGCAGCTGCAGCTGCTCTTTTTGTGCCTAATGGCACCTGTTTTACGGGGGCATATCCCCCGCACCTTTTGGTCACCAGTAGGAACGGAGTGGCTGCTAAATTGAAATTTATACCTTCTCCGCCGGCACCTGGAGAATGGTTAGCCACTTCTCAGGGTCTTCCTGATTCCAGATGCCGTCCACGTAAACGGCTCGGGGGGCGTCGGCCACTTTCCAGCCTTCTTTTTCCATCCAAGCGAAGAGGTCGATATAATTCTGGTACAGGCGGTCGTAAGGGCCATAGACTTTCATACATACGGCAGTCGGCACTTCTGGGACATCCTTGAATTTGATGATTGCCGAGTCTTTCCCTTTGGCAGTGACTTTCTCGCAGTACTCGATGTCGATGTCCTTGGGCTTGTAGTCGCCGTGCTCGATGGTGTAGCAGTAGCCGGGCTCCGGGCATTCGCAGCCGAGGCGGGCCATCTCCGGGCCGATGACCTCATAGCAGAGTCGGCCCAAATCGTCGAATGAGGGAATGGTTGTACGATGGCTGGCCACAATGATGGCAGGCAAGCTTTCAATAGTGATCTTTTCCATTTTCTTGAGTTTCTTTTGGGAAGCCACCATCGCCTTGAGCTGCGCTTTGCGGGCATTTAGCTGCCTTAGTTCTTCTTCGCAGACGCGAATCTTCTCTTCCAGCGCCTCGATGCTTGGAACGTGCGTATCGTCCTCATAGAGGTCGCGAATCTCCTCCAGACTAAATCCCATCCCTTTGAGGGACAGGATAGCTTGCATCTTCTGAAACTGATCTACACTATAGTAGCGGTACCCGGTATCCCGGTCCACAATCTCAGGCACCAGCAGGTCTATCTCCTCATAATGCCGGAGCGTCCGTACCGTGACGCGGCAAAGGCGTGAAAACTCCCCGATTTTTAATCTGTTTGTCTTCATAACAACTGTGCACTTTTGTTATTTGCCGCAAAGATAATACGTGACGTAGGGTACGAGTCAAGAGAAAAATGAAAAAAGTATCAGCAATTCAGGTTCTCGTTATCCTGAAAATACAACGATCACCTCCTCTGAGAATCGTATTCTCCATCCGAGGCACAGAAAGAGCGGCTAGGATTTTTAAATATTTTGTATATCTTTGTCGTACAACGATATAACTTATTCATTATGAGGCATCTTTTTCTGCTGACCGCTTTGCTTTGTATGCTCTCGTCTTGCACGGTAACCACTAAGATCAATTCAGCCAATGATTACTATTCCGCTTATGGTGGAAAATCATATAGTTATATAGTAAATGTGTGGGGCGCTCCCAATAGAGTCGAATCAGATGGACAGGGTGGACAAATACTGATCTACGAATCATTCACTCAATCGACCAGTGGTAGCATATATAACAACGGTTCTAACACCTCCGACATTCGCGCGAATACTTTGGCTACCAGGCACTATGCCGAGTTCTATATTTCCTCCGATGACACTTGTTACAAGGTGCGCACAAATCACATGCGGGATGGAGGGAAAAAAATCAGTTGGTGGAAGACTGGCCTGCTTGCCGCTCTAGGCACACCAATAGCATATATTGTGTACCTTATGTTAGCGCCGAAAAATTAATCTCGTCTATTTGCCGGAAGTATCTCGTACTACACGGAATCCAACATTGGGACAGCGTGACGACGGGCTACGGCCTTCGGCCCGGTATTCAGTACGGCAGGACATCCGGGGGGAATCCCAACTACCACCCTTGATGGCGTTCACCCGCTGGCCGGAGCAGGGGCCTTCGGTAGCCAGACGGACGGTTGAAGTCCACTCCCAGCAGTTGCCCCAGAAATCTATGCCTCCGCAAGCACCTTTCGTGTTCGCATATTCATCGACAGGAGTCAGTCCCCAACCAATACCACAGTTGAAATCGGCATCCTTTGGCATATGTCCTGCGGCAAACTCCCACTCATCCTCGGTGGGAAGGCGGTAAATGTCCCTGCCCATACTGCTCAGCCAGGCGCAATACATAAGCGCATCTTCATACGACACGTTTACCGCCGGATAATTATCCTTCCCGGAGTCGTAAGTGTACGAACTGTCGAAGCGGGCATACTCGCGGTTGGTAACTGGCGCATAAGCCACCCAGACTGTCTCCCCGGCCCCAATGAGAGGCAGGAATCCATTCCTTGGAGTACGGGCTCCGGGGCCCATTCGGGGATCGGTGAAACGGGCCATTGTCTGTTCTATGCGGTGCTCGCGATCGTCGATGACTCCCTGCACTATTGCCTCCATTTCCTCTACCTTGCTATAATCACGCGCGGTCTGTCGGAGTTCTTCGAGTTTCTCTTTTTTGCGCGCTATTACCTTGTCGTAATTCTTCTCCACTTGAATTCGAAGAGCCCTGTAATTGGAGGCCGAAGGGTCGCGGCGATAGGCCGAAATCAGCGCCTTGGTCTTCTCGTTGAGCTCGGGGCGCTCCTTCTCTATGGTCTTGGAATAGCGGAACTGTTTTGCTTCGGGATTGACCGGACGATTCTGGGCGAATGTTAAACTGCAGACCAGCATCAGCCCAAGGATAATTGAGGTTTTCATATGGCGACGTTTTAATGATCAAACACCCAGTCCAGGCGTTTGGATGTATAACTATCCTTGCAGGTTTTCTCGTGGTCCCAGCCTTCTTCCGTGTCAAACTCATATTGGCCTCCAGCGGTGGCGACATCATCCAGAAAAGCCTGGAGATTCACTTCCTCAGGTTTCATTACCTTGTCCGCGCTGCCCATTACGGCATATACGGGAGTTTGGGCCACATTGCCAGCATCACAGCCACGAGGATTGCCGGCACAGGCCATTGCGGCAGTGAAGAGATCGGGATATGTCGACAGCATGTTCCATGTGCCAGTGCCGCCCATCGAGCCTCCGAAAATGAAGACCTTTGAGTCTGTGGAAACCTTTTCAGACTTAATCAGGTATTCCAATGCTTTACTCATCTTAACCCAATCCATCATTTTGCCTTGAGAGTCCTTCTCCGGACATTGAGGCACGAGAAATACAGCGCTGATACCATGGTCTCTAACGTATTCAGCTATTTGCATTATCGCCGGTTCTCTCATTTGTTTGGAATTGTCATCTCCCTTTGCCGACCCACCATGAAGATATACTACTACCGAAGGGGCGACGCCATCTTCCAAGTTTATCTCTCCACGTCTATAAGGCCTGTCGGCATTGGCAAAGTTGTAAGTCTTAGCCTCAAATACAATATCCTTAGGAGAAGGATCCTCCGGGGTAATTACTTCAGGATTGCACGCTGAAGTGCTGAGCAATAAAGCTATGATTGGATATAATGGAAAGTGTCTCACGTATAATTAGATGCGTGAGGACATAAAAGGTTAATTCTCAATCTGACAAACGAACAATATTTTCTCTATTTCTCGGTCACTTTTGGTCACCTTGCAGCAAATTTGATTCGTATACCACCGCCCGAGGCACAAAAAAGAGCAGCTGCGGCTGCTCTTTTTGTGCCTCGGCACCTGTTTTACGGGGGCACATTCCCCGAACCCCCATCGCTTCGCGTTAGAAACGGCTACAAAAGGACAAAACTTCGCGGATAGTAATCGCTGTAGAAACGGCCGTCGGTGGCGGTGAATTTCAAGACACAGTAGTTGGGATCGGTCACGCCGCCGGGATAATACTCTGTATCACCTTCACGCCAGATCATCTCCTTGCTCTGGGCATCAGTCAAAACCTCCATCGTGCCCCGTAGCATCATTCCCTTAAAGCCATCGGCATCACAGAAATAGATGCTGGCTTTGGGATTGGCCTTGTAGTGGGCGACGCGAAGAGAGAAGGTGTTGGTGGTGAAATAGAACACCTTGATACCCTCGCGCTTACGCGGTGCCAGCATGGCCTTGGTGCAGGGGAAGCCGTTTTCATCGACCGAAGAGATATAGGCGGCTGGGAGGGTATCGGCCATTTGGGCTATCAGGTCCTTGACGCCCGCCAAGGCCGGATTTTCCGGAACATTTCCGCCAATTGTCAATTCCTTTCGCCAACGCTTCAGGTGCGGGAAATACATTTTCATCTGGCCGATGTATTCTTCCTTCGTAATAGGCTGGGGAAGGCCTTTGTTTACCTCATCGACAAACTGAGCGCAGTGCTCTATCATTTCGTCCATCGTACAGTCCTGCAGGAACTTGCCGTCCTTGTAGCAATAAATGCAGTAGTCCTCATTTTTGCTGCCATCGGCATTGGTGCCCAGCACCTGGTCAGTCAGCGGCATGCCGCAGCTCTGGCAGAATTTCATTTCTTTCTCCATATTTCTGATAGCAATAAATGGCGTTTTGTCCGTACAAAGTTAGCGAATATCCCGTTCCGAGATTCAATCAATGTTACTCCGGATACCCTTCTTCCATTACCAAAGTTGGCCCGGAAGTTTCAATTTTTGTTTGGGCGGAAAGGCTTTGTCGAAGATTTCGCAGGCCTGCTCGTCCACAAAGTAGCCGGCAGGGGTGGCGTATTCTCCGGTGATGCCGGCCAGGTAGCCAGGAATCAGTTCCTTGCAGAGGAAGAACGAGGCGTCTTCACCCTCCGGAAGGCCGTGGTAGCGGATACCAAAGTCAGAGGCATAGGTGAATCCGCTCTTGCCGTAGAAGTCGATATTGCCCTCAAAGCAAATGGCGCCGAAGCCCATTTCGGCCGCTTTAGACAAGCTATAGTCAAGCAAGGCTTTGCCGTAACCCTGACGTTTGAAGTCCGGATGGATGCCTATCGGGCCCATGGTCACAATGGGGACGCTCCGGCCGTCATCAGCCTGAATGGTCGCGTGCATATAGATGCACTGGCCTATCAACTTTCCCTCGGCCTCCATCACGAAATCCAGTTCCGGGATAAAGGCGGGGTCATCCCGTAGGCAGTGAAGCACATAATGCTCCAGGCAGCCGGGACGGTAGACGTTCCAGAAGGATTCCCTGACGAGGTTTTCTACTCGATCGTATTCGGTTTGCCGCTCGTGGCGGATGATGAAATTATTATTCATTGGTTTTGTCTTTGAGTTCTACACAAAGATAGGCTTTTTCAGTTATGGGGCGACCCTTCCGGTCCTGATAAAATGTCCTTCCTGGATGGCTGCAAATGCGGCAACGCCCGTAACCACGGCGACGGGAACAATCGACCAGAATACCGTAGGCACGGTAAGGAAGAGCAGAAGGCCTGTCAGTTTGTTGGCCTTTGTGTGTGGAAAGCTGAAGCGTTTGTAAACGATCAAAGCCGATACTTGATTGATGATCTTGATGGTGACTATTACCCCCGCCCAGATCCACAACCATGTCGGTATCTGCATGATGGGTAGTAACCGTATTGCGACGCAAATAACAAAGCCAATGTCTGCGACACTGTCCAATACCGCACCGGCCTTGCTCTCTGCGTGCAGTTTTCTGGCCAGATAACCATCCAGCATATCGCTGACGCCACATAGGCCATAGATAACCCAGAAAACCGCATCTGCCGGATTGCAGAGCAACAGACAGATGGCCCCAAGCAATCTAAGAGTGCTTATTGTGTTGGGGATATGTTTCACAACGCATATCTACGATTTCTTATATGCAAAGATACTACTTTTCCCCGATCGCTTTCGGTCGCATTATTTTGCTATTTTTGTGATTCGATTATGTAACATTTCTTTTCGTCGTCAATGAAAACAAACAATTATTGGCTACAGTTCGTCATCAGTGTTCTGGGAACGGCGATCGGCGTGGCGCTCACATTCGGCCTCAACGGCAGGCTGGAGAGTCGTAAACAGGCGCAGGCCCAGCGGCTTACGGCCATCATGGTCATCCATGATATCGATAACACCATCGACGAGCTCAAAAGAATGAAGAAGCTCGAGGAGGATCGTTGCAAACTGCTGGAATACGCAACAGATCATAAAGGACATCTTGATAAGGTACCGTACGACACGCTCAAGTCAATCATCAATAACCTGTTGAACAACAACTCTGAATACCGTTTTGATAATTCGAAGGAGAAGATTTTCAACAGCGACCTGGATACCTGGCAGAACCTGGGGAACATGAAGTTTATAGATAATGTCCAGAGTTTTTTCTACGACAGGCAATTGGTTCAGGAAGAGTTGAATCAGGCGGAGTTTTGGTATAGACCGATCCCGCAAGATGAATACATGCAGTTGTTTATGGGAGTCGGGTGGCTGACGCAAGAGTCGTATTGCGCGCTGGCATACCCCTTCCTTGAAAAGAAACTGCACGACAAGAGGGTGAAGTATTTTATCGATGTCGCCGATTTCAGAGTCGATTATCTGAAACAGATGATTGACGCCTGGACTACACAAAACGATGAGAATAAATTCCTGATGGGAATTACGGACCAGGAACTGGAAGATTATGTCAACAGCATGGACATCAACGGCCTGGCCGTGACGAAACGAAACCTTTCCGGATCGTGGGAAAGCACTTTGAATGATGAAGATTACAAGTCTTATACTTTTAACGCTGACCGGACCTTCTCATCCACCAAAGTTATACAGTCTACCAGCGGACGCTGGCAGCAATGGCGAGGCAAGTTCACCTTCCAAGTCGATTATTCCGGCACCTGGGAGATGAAGGAAGATTCCCTGTTCCTGAAAACCGATCCCCAATCCTATAAATTTGAAGTAGACGACAGCGGCCTTATTCCGGAAGAAGGCCAACAGGATTCTCTGAAAGCATGGATTGCCAACTACCGGGAGCAGGGATTGAAAGCGTACAGCGAGTTACCAGAAGAAAAACTTTTGGTTTCCTATAAAGCCCGTCTGGACTCCTCCAAAGACAAGATGGAATGGACCGATCCTGACGGAATCGTCCAGTATCTGAAACGTAAACACTGATTCATTAGAACAATTATACAAAAAGAGCAGCGCGATCCGCTGCTCTTTTTTTTTATGACAAGGAATGCAATTTAAAGGAGAAGTACCCCTTTCCGTCCAGATAGGCAAGGGCGTCCGCCAACAGGGCCTGTTTCCGCTCTTCTTCCATATCTGAATGGAAAATGATGTCCAGGAAGGTCTCCAGTCCCAGATCGGAGATTTTCTTCGTGAAAACCAGATAACTGACCGGATTCTCTTGCTGCAGGATGGCATCGAGATCAAGGGGAAGGTCTGCTTGGGCGAACTCCTCCTTCACATTCGCCAGGGTATAGCTCGGCGTACCGCCATCCAGCAGCCCCAGCTTGCGGGCTACCACCAGCATCATCTCGCCAATGCGATCTATTTCCCTGAGAATGAAATCTTCCATCGTCTTTGCGTCATCGAATACGCAAAGATAGGCAATTTTAGTTCAGGCGAACCATGGTGGTAATCACCAGGCCAGCGTTGTTTTCGCTGCCGATGGTGGCCTTAATCTTGCCGCGGTCAGCACCCGTAACGGAGGCATAGAAATTCAGCTGGGTGCCGTTGGACAGGTAGGCCACGAATTGAAGGGTGAGCGAAGCCGCTTCGAAGCGCTCCATCCGCAGGGTTCCGGGGACAATCTTGCCCTGATACTCGGCGGCGTCGCTCCAATCAAGCGTAACGTATTCGGCTGCATCCTTGGAAAGGTCGCACTCCCAGAAGCCGGCGGTGCCGTCGACGGAATAAGCTACCCCGTCCACATATTCACCTTCTCTCGAAGGATAGTGGTCCGGCAGCGTTCTGGAGGAGACAGTGCCGGCTTTCGGGTCCAACGTATAGATCTGGGTTCCGTCATATTCGTTTCCGTCCCACCAACTGAGCTTTTCAGTTGTAGAGATATAAACCTGGCCCGGGTCCATTCTCTTGTTGATACTGCAGATGAGGTTTCCCAGGGAGACGGAACTTCCGGTGACGTTCAAATAATAAAAATCGGTGCAGGATTCGGTCTGGGTCCAGTTATCTTTCCCGTCGCCCACCGTGATTGTTTTTTCATAGGTATTGGCATAATACAGTTCTCCGCCGATGGAGAGCAGGAAAGACTCTTTCCCGGGCTCCATTTGAAGAAGAACCGGTTCATAGGAAGGAGGGGCGATGATTCCCTGCATGCCGCCATTGGCACCGGGATAACCGAAAGTGCCGCCCAGACAGGTGCCGCCCGCAGGATAGATTTTCCAGCAGGAGATATTGTCTCCCAGCACGTTGACCGCATCCAGCGTATTGCCGTTGTCCTTAAGGCGGACAAGTGACGGAACATTTCCGGGAGAAATTCCTTCATAATTCCATCCGCCAGCCCTCACGAACAGGTCCTTGCCCAGCTGGTGGAACCAGCCGTTAAGGAACGTAGGCTGCTTGAAGCCGTCGTCCATTCCGTCCGGAGCGCCCGCCTCCAGCGTCCACTCGAACAGGGCGCCGTCGCTCTTGCGGATAAGGTAGTGTGCGCCGTGGCGGTCGTGGTATTTGTCGCTGAAATCATTGATAATAGCGGACAGGGCGTGACGCGCGTCGCCGTCCTTAGGATAATTTGCCCATCCACCCCTGACATCGTAATGACAGTTGGCCAGCCACAGCCAGCCTTCGCCAACGGGAAATACAAATCCGGGGGATATTATGAGGTTGGCCTGGATGCTCTCGGCCACTTCTCCATTTACCCCCTCGACATCTACCTGGTAGGAAACCTCGACCATCGTGCCGTCCTCCGACACCGTATAGAGGGCCTGGGGCCCCACCGTAACGTCTCCTTCGGCACGGGTGGCGGGAGCGCCCTTGGCGAGGGCCAGCATCGAAGTGCCGGCAATATTCGCTTTGCGGAAGGTAACTTTTGCTTTCGAATTATAGTCGTCTCCGCAGGCGGACACGAATGCAATAGACAGAATCAGCGAAACAAAAAAGATTGCGTTTTTGATAATCTGTTTCATAAGCTTGTGTGTTTTTCGCAAAGCTACTGCTTACCATTCTCTTCTTTGTGGTGGAATCCGCCACAAATAGCTGAATTACAAGGATATTTCGGGAGGATTTGATACCTTTGCGATAGATGCGACGTTTCGCTGCCATATTGTTTTTACTCTTAGCCGTGGTGCTGGATGCCCGCTCGGAATCGGGCGTGATGGCCCGCTTTGTGAACTATAGCGCAGCCAACGGACTGCCTTCCAATATGGTATATGCCGTCGCGCAAGATGCGGACGGCATCCTATGGGTGGGTACGCGCGGAGGCCTCAGCCGGTTCGATGGCATCCACTTCCAAACCGTGCTCCCGGACAAGCGCGTCAACGCCCTGGCCGTGGATCCCGACAACCGGATCTGGGCCGGAACCACGGACGGACTTTACGTTGTTGCCGGGACTTGCCTCTCATCCTGCCGGCAAGGTCATAACATTCGCGCGCTGCTGGCAGATTCCGACGGGGATGTCTGGGCCACCGCGGGCGACACGCTCCTTCTGAAACTCAGCTATTCCGCTTCAGAAGGCATTCAGGAAGATATCCGCACCTTCTATAACAAGCGCTTTAGCGAGGGCGACTATCCCTACTACCAGATCTATGAAGATCAGCAGGGTACGCTGTGGCTGGGCGGGCGCATCGTGCGCTGCCAGTATGTGCGGGACCGCAAGCATCCGCAATCGCAGCTTGCCTATTCAGACACTTTCTGCGCGGGCAATTATGCCGAAGTGGACGGTACCCTGTATGTCATTGACGATCACACTTCCCGGCTATTCACACTCGGCGAAACGGATGCCAACTGGATGGGGCGCCTTCCCGTCGCACACGCACGCCTGCTGACGGATCACAGAGGTCAGCTATGGGCAGCCGGCTCCTATGGCCTGGCGCGAGTGGATCTCCTCCACCCTGAAAAATCTTTCGTTTACAAGCACAATCCCGACAACCCCGCTTCTATCTCCTCCTCCGAGCTTTTCTGCCTCTTTGAGGATCGGCAGGGCAACCTTTGGGTGGGTGGCGACAACGGACTGTCGGTGCTCTGCCCGGCTTTGCAACTGGTTCAATCGGTGGATATTCCTTCTAAACAGGTTACGGCACTTCTGCAAGCCACCGACGGCCGGCTTTGGGTAGGCACAGCCGATAGCGGCGCTTACATCACAGATGGGTCCGGCAAGCCCGCTCAGATTGATTTCCGGCCTGCCGGACGACCCAACGAGGGTCATGTCTCCTGTCTGTACCAGGATAGCGAGGGCACCATCTATATCGGCCTTTATGCCGGCTGCGGCTTCAACATCTGGCGCGACGGCCACGTGCGCAGAGGTGCAGTGCGCGGCCCCATTCCCGAGCAGCAGCACATCATGGCGTGGGAAGACCGCATCA
The DNA here is from genome assembly GCA_045114175.1 of Bacteroidales bacterium. Classification (GTDB taxonomy): domain Bacteria; phylum Bacteroidota; class Bacteroidia; order Bacteroidales; family UBA932; genus Cacconaster. Next base: position 24,178 of record JBGUJZ010000035.1, read on the forward strand.
CCTCCAACTGGATTACCGATTTTCTGGAGGACCGGGACGGGCGATTCTGGGTGGTGACCTGGGAAGGTGTGGGCATGAACGAATGGGACCGCAAAACCGGCCGTACCGCCCCGGCGGAGTGGCTCAGCCCCTTCTTTTACCCCACCCCGGAGCTGGACTCCAATATCTACCTGAGTTCCCGACTCGGCAGCCGGCTGATTGAAGATGCAGCGGGCAACCTGGTTTTTGGCACCACCGAGGCCGGCCTCAACATCATCGACCGGAAAACCCGGCTGGTTACCAAGTATCTGCCCGACCCGACCAACAGTTTATCGATTCCGGACAACTGCGTCACGGACCTCTGTCTGGCACCGGATGGAACACTTTGGGTGGCCACGCGCAGCGGGCTCTGGAGCCCATCCGGCAAACGCTACTTCAACGGAAAACTGATTCAGTCCGTACGGGCCGATTCCAAAGGCCGCCTCTGGGCCGGAACGGAGGAAGGACTCTATTTCATTGATACGGATGGCACGATTGGCGTAGCACGCAAGGGATTGGGATTTCCGTCGGACATCTACAACGAGCGGACCACCTGCCTGCTGACTGACGGCCGTCTGGCCTTCGGCGGACCGGAGGGAGCCGTGTTCTTCCATCCGGACAGTCTGCTCGCCATTCAGGCCTCCGGCAACCTGCCGCTGGCTCCGATGGTGCAGCATCGCTACCGCCTAAATAAGGGAGATTGGGTCTATGACCGCTTCACCGGACTGCCGGAGCACATTGTGCCGGGCCGCTACGTGCTGGAAGAGCAAAGCACGGATGCCTTCGGCCGATGGGAAAAGGGAGAATCCAGCATCAGCGAAATCCGGGTTCCGCTACCCCTGCTGCTTCGGTGGCCGTTCCTGCTGCTTTACCTGTTATTGATTCTGGGGTTGATCTTGCTGGTCATCCGCCTCCGCGAACGGCGAATCCTGATTCAGGAGTTGGACACGCGAAACCGCTTTTTCTCCATCATTTCGCACGATTTGCGGAACCCCGTCACCGGAAACCGCCTGCTTTCCCGCCAACTGCTGGATCATGTCGACACGCTCTCTCCGGACCAGTTGAAAGAGGGACTGCAGGCACTGTCTGAATCAACGGAAGAGACCTCTTCCCTGCTGGAGAACCTGTTGCTCTGGTCGCTGGATCAAAAGGGCATGCTGGAGCCGGTAATGCGCGAAGAGAATCTGGCCGCACTGGCAACGGAAGCGGCAGGCAGCATCCACAAAAATGAAATCATTGAAATCGATATCCCCACCGGATTGATGGTACGCACGGACCGCAACATGCTCCTGACCTGCCTGCGTAACCTGCTGGAGAATGCCGTAAAGGTCACGCCAAAGGGAGAAAAGGTACGATTGACTGCACGCGACCGGCAGATTGTCATCACCGACCGCGGGCCGGGCATCCAAGAGAACAGCACGGCCTGGGGACACGGGTTGGGGCTGGTTATCACCCGGGATTTATTGAACAAGATGGGCGCCTCCATGACGCCCCGAAACCGTCCGGAAGGAGGACTTGAAATTACACTGAACTTATGATAAACGTACTGCTCATTGAAGATTCCACCGTATTTGTGATGGGGCTCAAACTGGCCCTTTCAGCCGATGCTGCCGTAGATTCGGTGGAGGCAGTGGCCAGCCCCGGTGCGGCCGTTGCCTTTCTGAACGCGCATCCGGAGACCCACGTCGCCGTGGTGGACATCTCGCTGGAATCTGAAACCGACGGCTTGACGTTGCTGAGCATTCTTCGGGAGGCCTTTCCTGCCGTACGCACACTGGTGCTCTCCCATTACAAGAAACCCGCCTATATCCTGAACGCCATCGCCTCCGGTGCCTGCGCCTATCTGGCTAAAGATTCTACACCGGAATCTATCGTAAAGGCCATTCTGGAGGTCGCTGCCGGTAAGAGTCTGTTCTTCGGAGAGACGATTGATTCGGCCTACATAACCCGTCTGTTCGGCGGCAAGGAGAATCTGGTCGCCCGGAAGCCGCAGGGTTTGACCGCACGCGAACTGGAGGTGCTCCAACTCACTACCTCCGGCTACAGCAACGCCCAGATTGCCTCCGCCATGGGCATTGCCCTGAACACGGTAGATAGCTATAAGGAGCGCATCAAAGGAAAATTCGGCCTGGACAGCATCGTGGAATGCGTCGCCCACGCCGTTGCCGACGAGCTGGTCAGCACGAAATAGTTACTTCCCGGGGGCGGAAATGAGTATGTCGAAAGTGGGGGCGTAGGCGGTGACGGCGGCTACATAGGCGTTGCGTCCCTTGCCGGCAATTTTCTTGGAGGAACCCTTCACTACGCCATAGACCACAGCTTTCAGCGACTTTTCCTTCTTGACGCCGGCACCGACGGTCAGTTCCAGCACGGCCTCAGACTGATCACCCGGAACAACCACCGCCTCTGCCTTACAGCCGGAGCCGGAGGTCTTGAGCATCACGGTGACGGGATTGTCATAACCCGGATTGCGATGAATCCTCACCTTTAGGGGAACGCTTTTCTCCCGAGAGATCCTCAACGGACGGCCGGAAAGCTGCTCTACACTGAGCGTAAAGGGCTGTGCAGGCCCAACCTCCATTCGAAAATCGCCCACCGGCATCATGTGCGTATAATAGAAGGCCTGCATCATCGATTCGGCCGGATATGCCGTGCGCTCAATCTCTCTGCCGGCCGACTTGCCGCGGCCGATGAGGGTGGGATGGCAGGTTTTCTGCACAGCATCGCGCGGCGCAGTCACCGTTACGATACTCCGGGTCATTCCCTTTTCAATCCGGGCACCAGCGACCTTATACCCGGCTGGCAGGCCCTCCAACCGGAGATCGATCGGACCCGAGAACCCCTGTTTACGGGTGGCCACCACGTTGAACATGCCTGTTCCGCCAGCCGGAACCGCAAAGACGGCCGGCTCGATGCTGAGCGAGAAGTCCGGTTGCGAAGGGGTGACGAAAAAGCGGAAAGTGTAATCTTCACCGAAGTGGCCCTGCGCTTCGGTCACGCGGATATAAACCGGACGGTCCATATCCAGTTTCAGGGTTGCCTGCGGATCGGCATGGTGGGTGTTCATGTAGTCCGAGACATCCTCCACGTCGTCATAATGACCAATTAGGGCTCCGGAAGCTTCAAACAGGGAAATGCGCATATCGGCGGGGGAACCCAACCGACGGGCAGCCACCTCAAAGTGCCAGCGTCGCGCCTTGGGCGGCCGGAAACAGAACCAGAACTCCTGGAGCGAACGGGTAACGCGGCCGTTGAAAGCCTCGAATGGCTGAACGGTCAGAGCATGGTCCCTTGAGCCGTTATCCTGGCCCCGGCGGAGCGTGAGTGTCGAGCAGGTATCACTTTGAAACCAAACGGTATTGGAAACCAGTCCGCCCTTTCCCTTGACCATTACCGGGATACGGCCCTGCTCTTCAGGGCGGACCATAGTACGGGCAGCGGTTAGGTTCCAGCCTCGGATATCCACCCTGGTATCGGCGTCGCAAGGACCGCCAGGCGGATAAATCGATGTGATGAAGGGCAGTTCGCCTACGTCAATCCGATATACGAAGTCTTCGCGGCCGCGGTAAAGGCCGTCGTAAATCTCCACTTCATAATTGCCTGTGCGCGGCACTTCATAGAAGATGACGGGATCAACATGGAAGGTATAGTCGTCGCTATAGGCCACTTCGCGGCCGGTCTCATCGTAGAGATGCAGTACCGGCTGGAACCAGCCGGGCACCGCATCCGCAATATATGGCACAAAGACGCGCCCCTTGACCGAGAGCACGAGCCGTTGTCCTTTGCGCGCCCGGAAACGGAAGCGGTCCGTATCGGCCCGCTGGACCTGTCCGTTAAAGGTGACGGGAAGGGTCGCAGATTCACCGGAGAGTTCCGCCTTAGCATCTTCCAGCACATCCGGAAGCTGGCCGACCTCAAAATAAAGACGGTTGGTCGTGCCATTCGGCAGCACCAGCCGGACATCGTGCATACCCAGGTCAGCCGTGTTGGAGACCGTCACACGGAAGCGTACCACATCGGCCAGTTGGAGGTTATCCTCTTCCCCGATATTACGGGTCTTTTTCTTTTTGGGTTTCTGTCCCTTGGGCTGGGGAATCAGCTCGCCGGAGAGGCCATTTCCACTAAAGAGGATTCCCGTGGCCGCACCTAATCCCTGGCCACCCACCGCGACTTCCACCGTGGTGCCGCGCTGTGCGCCTGCCGGATAGACAAAACCGATATTGCCCTTTTGGGCAAAGAGAGCGCCTTCTGCCACCAGCAGAATCAGCGCAGCGATTATCAGTCTCTTTGCTTTCATGGCATAATCTCCTTCAGCATTCCGTTGCTTTGGCCCTCTTTCCCGTAAGAAGGGAGCATGGGAATATCGCCCAACACGGGATGGGGCAGCATGCCCGTCGGATCGATGCCCATCAGGGTGAAGACGCTGGCCCAGAGGTCCGCGGGATAGATGCGGCGCGAAACGACCTGTTCACCTTTGGCGTCGGTCTCCCCCACCACCTGGCCACCCCTGAAGCCACCGCCCGCCACCAGATAGGTGAAAGCGAAGCCCCAGTGGCCGCGGCCGCCGTTCCAGGGCGGACCGAACTCAATTTTTGGCGTGCGGCCGAACTCTCCGCCCACCACCACGACGGTCTGATCCAGCAGGCCGCGGGATTCGAGGTCCAGAATCAAGCTGGCCACACCGGCATCCAGTTCGTCCAGCCGCTGGTCCATCCGCTTGAAATGCTCCTTATGGGTATCCCAGCCGCGGAATCGCACCATTACCACCGTTACGCCGGCCTCCACCAGTTTGCGGGCGGCCAGGCACGATTGGCCGAAGTTGTTGCGGCCATAGGCATCGCGCAGCGAATCGGGCTCGGCGGCCAGGTTGAAGGCCTCGCGGGCAGAACCCGTCACCAGCGACCAACTCGCTTTGCGCAGGGAGTCGAGGCGTTGCACTTCAGGCGTTTGTTCCACGGGGCGACCCAGGCCCGAAAGGGTTTCAAGCAACTCTCGACGGGCCTGCAACAGGTCATCAGGCATCGAATGGTCCACGATACCACTGACATCGAACCACTTTCCGGCAGGCGAACCGCCGGTATCATAGGGCTTGAAATAGGAGGGCAAAAAGCCTGCTTCGTTGAAGCGTGTAGAAGCCTCCGTAATGCAGATATAGGGGAAGAGCGGACAGGTGTAACCGTCTTTCAGTTTGTAGGCTATCATCGCCCCATAAGAGGGGTAGACAATATCCTGACCTGTCATATCACCCGTCAATGTCCGGTAGTGGCCGGTTTCGTGGGCATTGGTACCGTTATACATTCCCCGCAATAGCGAGTAGCGGTCCGCAATCCGGGCCAGATTGACCAGTCGCGGGCCGATCAAGATGCCGGGTACGTTGGTTTCTATCGGCGTCTTGTACTTGCCGGTATAGTTGTAGCCCGCTTCCGGTTTGGGATCGAAGGTGTCGGTCTGGGAAGCGCCGCCATCCAGATAGATGTATATCACCGATTTGGCGGTCTGTGCGTTCGCGGCTGTAAGAGCGAGCAGCGCAAAAAGAATCAGGACAGTGCGTTTCATCATTGTACGAAGATAAATTCATCACTGTTCAACAAGGCCCAGACCAGGGACTCGTTGGTTTTACGGAACCGGACGCGTGCGTCGAAACGCTGCGCCCAGCGAATCACGGCATCCACTTCGGCAGCCGTGGCTTCGCGGGAGAGCACCCGCAGGTAGATTGCCCGGACAGCCTTTTCCAGCGGAATGCCGGCGCGGTCCAGAGATTCCAGCCAGGGACTCTTGGCGAGCTTCTCCTGAATGGTGGTGGAGTTGAGCAGGTAGAGCGCCTGCTTGGAATTGACGCTGCCGTCACGCCCGCTCTCTAATGCCACGTCACGTGATGGGCGACCGAAGAGATCCAGCTGGGGCGTGGTGACGGTGCCGTCTCCCACTTCGAGGGCGCGGGTGCCCGGCGGGTAATTGGTGAAGGGTTCGGGCGCGCGCGAAGCATAGAGATCCGGCACACCTGTGATATCACAGATCGCGTCGTTCAGCTGCTCGGAGGTGAGGCGCTGCAACGGAAAGTCGCGCAGAAAGCGCTCGCTCACCAGGATTTCGCGCGCCAGAGCGCGGATGTCGTAGCCGGAGGCGATGAAGCGGTCCGTCAGCGCTTCCAGCAGCGCCGGATCGGACGGGGGGCCGGACATATCGTCGGCCGGCTCGATAAGGCCGTAGCCCATCAGCCAGAACCAGAGCCGGTTGCAGAAGGCGCGGGCAAACTCGCGATGTTTGCGGGCCGTCATCCATTCCGCGAAGGGAATGCGCCAGTCTTCTCCTGCGCGAAGCTGCACAACGGTTCCATCCAGGTTCACGGAGGCCACCGGCGCCGGCACGTCGATGTCCAGCCAGAGGATATCTTCTTTCCACTCCTTCGAACTCTTGAACCTCACCTGCGCGAAGAAGGGCTGCCAGGATTCCGGGGCGCTGCGGCGGCCAAGGAAGAGCAGTGCGGCATCCGAGGCGAATTTGGCGGGCGAGCGGTCGTTGCCGGCCCGGAAGAAATTGATGGCCGGATTGCGGAAGTTGCTGCCCGATGCCGTCAGTAGGGCGTAGACAATCCGGTCATAGGATACGCCGGCGCGGAATTGGTCGGTCAGCCACTTGTTGTAGGCCTGCACCGCGTTAGGCCACATGCAACTGGGGAACTCGGATTTGATGCGGAGCATATCGCCCCATCGGAGCACCTGCTTCTGCACCCAGCCTTCCGAGGCGAGCAGGCTGTCGATCAGCGCCACCCGGTCCGGACGGGCCTGGAACGCGCGGGTCTGTTCAGGCGTGGGGATGCGGTCGGTCAGCACCAGGTAGAGGCGCCGCGCCACCCGGTCCGGTTCCATAGATCCGGAGGGTTGCGCCGTGCAAATCGGGCCTCCCAGCAGCACTGCCGCCAAAAGGAGGAGCACTTTTTTCATCGGTTATTGATATTTGAGGAGGGCAACCACCGGGAAGTGGTCGGAGACGTAGGTCACGCCGCAGTAGGGCTGGCGGATCACCTTGAATTCGTCGCAGCCGGCAAAGCCCGCATAGAAGACATAGTCGATGGGCGGATTGCCGGTGACCGTGCCCCAGCCGTGCCAGGTCTGGCCGTTGTCCGTGACGGGAGCCGTCTGGCGCGCATCGCACATCAGCGAGCGGAGCTCCGTGAGGCAGGGATCGTCCGGATAGACGTTCATGTCGCCCGTCAGGACCATCGGCAGGCCGTCCGGGTTCATGGCACCTATGCGCTCTACCACCAGCAGCAGGCCGTTGCGGCGGGCCTCGACGCCCACGTGGTCCAGGTGGGTGTTCACAAAGTAGAACTTCGCACCGCGAAGCTTGTCAAGCAGCAGGGTCCAGGTGGCGGTGCGGTAACACATCGCATCCCAGCCCTTCGAGGGGACGTCGGGTGTCTCGGAGAGCCAGTAGGTGCCCCAGTCGAGCAGCTCGATCCGGCGCGTATCGTAGAAAACGGCCATGTGTTCGCCCTTGCTCACGCCGTCAGTGCGCCCCACGCCCACATACTTGTAGCCGGGGCAATGCTCTTCAAACCAGGTCAGCTGGAAATCCAGCGCCTCCTGCACGCCGAATACGGCAGGGTGCTGGTCGCAGATCATCGCACAGGCAGCGTCGCGACGGTTTTCCCAGACGTTGTCGCCATCCTTGGCGGTGCCGTAGCGGACGTTGAAAGACATCACGGAGAGGGAATTCCCCTTCCCGGAACAGCCGCCCAGCAGCGCAGCGGCTGCAAAACAGGCGGACAGAAACAAAACAATCTGTCGCTTGGAAATCATAGGTTATTTCGACAGTATCTGCTTGCGGACGTTGTAGTAGCTCTGGCGGGAGCCGAAACCGGAGGCAGTGATCACCTCTCCCATAGGAAGGTCCGGCTGATCCACTTTCAACTTGGCGGCGTGGGCCAGACGGCATCGGTTTACATAGACGAAGAAGCCACCCAGGCTGTCGCTCATCACCAACGAAACGTAGGTGCGGTTGACACCAATAGTTTGGGCAAGTTTGGCCAGGGTAAGGTGGCAATCCAAATAGGCTTTGTCATCTTCCACGCACTTGCGGATGGCTTTGACCAGCTCTTTTTTGCGCGCTGCGGAAATAATGGTCACTTCCGGTTGCGCCGTGGGCGGTTCGGGAGCCGGTTCCGGTTCAGGCAGCGGCGCATTCTGCGCTTCCAGCTGTTCTACGGAGAGGGTGCGGTGCGGCGATAGAATATTGATCAGGAAGAAGACACTTTGCACCGAAAGGAGCAACAAACCTATGGAGAGAGCTGTCAAAGAGCCTATAAACGTGCTCGCCCAGCTGATAATCAAGTGACAAATAGGCAGAAACAGCGAGATCTGCGCAAACTTGACGGGGAAATCTTCCGGGTTGGAGTAATTCTCACGCGCCTGCTTCCGCAGTGCACGGACAATCAGGCGGAGCGCCATGAAGAAGCTGAGGAAGTAGAAGAGTGCCAGCGTGCCAGCCAGTGCAAAGTAGCAGCGGCCGTAGAAACCGGAAAGGTGCGGTCCCGGAATAATTGCAATCACCAGTGCAACCAGAATCACGATCAGGAAGGTAACGACCAGGGCATAGACGGGACGCCGCCACCAATTCTGATTCAACACCTTGCCAAAATAGGTAAAGAGCATCAATGCACAGAGTGCCGGAGAGCCCAGAATCAGCATCATTCGTACCAGCAGGACGTAATCGGAGTTGCCGGGAAAGAGAACGGCCGGGAAGAGAATCAGGTTGGAGAGGTAGCAAAAGACGATCGACTTCCAGCCGGGGTAGTAATAGTCTGCGTAGCGAGCATACGGCTCGCATTTATGCGCCCACCGGATAACAGCCACAACAACACTGACCGTCAGGTAGATGGCCAGTGAAAGGCTGAAGAGATGCTCTTGAATCGTAAACATTCCCGAATCTCTGTTTTGCACAAAGTTCGCGCATTATGCGGAATTTTCCAAGAGTCTAGCGATGGTAAGGCAAAGTTTTTGCTTCCCTTTTTGAGCTGTTTTGAAACAGGTTGTTTTATGAAAATACTTTTTGTCGTCAATAATTATTACGCATCCGGCAACGGGCTCTCCGCTTCGGCACGCCGTACGGTGAGCTATTTGCGCGAGGCGGGAGAGGAGGTACGGGTTCTTTCCGGAAGAAACCACGAAGCGGAGACGCCACAACCCGATTATGTACTGGGCGACTTCCATGTACCGGTTTTCGATGGACTGGTCCAATCCAATGGGTACAAGTTTGCACGGGCGGACATCTCCGTCATCAAAGATGCCGTTCGGTGGGCAGATGTGGTGCACCTGGAGGAGCCTTTTATCCTACAAATGGTCACGGCCCGAATTGCGCGGTTCTATAAGATTCCCTGCACCGCCACCTATCATCTGCATCCTGAGAATCTCTTCTGCTCCATCAATTTGGGCGACTGGAAATTCCTCAATTACAACATGCTCCGCGCATGGAGAGACTTGGTTTTCAACTATTGTACGGATATCCAGTGCCCTACTGAAAATGTGATGGAGCGGCTGAAGAAATTTGGATTCAAGGCACGGCTGCACCTGATTTCCAACGGTATTATTCCGGATGAACCGGTGCGCGCGATTCAGCGTAACGACGATCCCTCGCGGCCGTTCCTAGTGGTCTGCATCGGCCGCCTGGCGGTGGAAAAAGACCAGCCTACGTTGCTTGAAGCCATGAAATATTGCCGCAATGCACAGCGCATCCAGCTCTACTTTGCCGGACGTGGTCCGGAGGCTGACAGCATCCGCGAACAGGCGCACCAGCTCTATCAGGATGGCGTGCTGCAGTACGACCCGATCTTCCATTTCCACACACGCGACGAATTGCGCGAGCTGGCAGCCCGTGCCGACCTTTACATCCATTGCGCTACGGTGGAGGTGGAGGGACTTTCCGCGCTGGAGGCCCTGCAGCAGGCCGTCGTACCGGTGATTGCGGAGGGAGAACTGACTGCCACCTCGCAGTTCGCTCTGGATGAGCGCAGCCTCTTCCCCACGCGGGATGCACGCGCCCTGGCCGGCTGTATCGACTACTGGCTGGACCATCCTGAGGAGCGTCATGAAATGGGTTGGCGCTATGCCGAATCCACTGAGGAGTACGACATCCACAAATCCATTGATGCTCTCATCGAGATGTTCCGCGCCGCCAGCGGAAAAGAGTAATCACCCTATTTAGCGGGTTCGGGCTATTTCTTCAGCCACTTTTCGGGATCCTGCTTGGTGGTGCCGTCCCAGATTTGGAAATGGATGGTGGAGACGTTGCCATCTTCCTGCAGGTAACCGATGGACTCCCCGGTACGGACCTTCTGGCGAGGTTTGACACTCACGCCGGCCAGTTTGCAATAGAAGGTGTAGTATTTGCCGTGCTGGATGAGCACACACTGGTTGTAGCCCGGAATCACCACGATCTGCTTGACCACGCCGTCGAAGACGCTGAAAACCTCGGCACCGGCATTGGTGGAGATGGTAATGCCATTGTTTTCCGGCAGGCGGATGTTCTTATAGACCGGATGGTAGTGCACGCCGAAACGGTCGGTGATGACCCCTTCGTTGACCGGCCAGCCGAGCTTGCCGCGATTTTGGGCAAATTCGCCCGACAGAGTTGGATCTACCATATCCTTGGCCCGCTTGTCGGCCGCTACGGTGGAGGCTACCATTTTGGCAATCTGACGATTCAGGTTCTCCACTTCTTTTCGTTTGACTGCCAACTCCTTGCGATACTTCTTCTGATCTTTGGAGATGCGCTTGATGAGCGACTGGGACTGTTTCTGGTCGGAAACCAGCTCCTTGTATTCCTTCTCACGCTGTCCGCGGAGCGCCACCAACTGGCGGCGGGATTCCTGCAGCGAAGCCTGTTCCTGCTCGAGCCGCGCGCGGGTCTCGCGAATCCGGTCCGCCTGCGTGCTGACCGCATCGGAGAGATTCTTGAAATAGGTAAGCCGGCGGTACCCCTGACCGATGTTTTCGCTGCCCAGCACATACATGAACCAGACTTTGGTATCGCGGTTCTTGTAGGCATTGTAGATCAGGCGGTCATAGTAGCCACCCAGGGTATCCAGTTCGGCCTGCGTACGGGCAATGTCCTCCTTCTTTTCGGCAATCTGTGCATCCAGATCGTGAATCTGGCTGTCTATGCGGCCCAACAGTGATTTGCGCGCCGAAACCTTCTTCTGCACCAGCGTCAGGTGCTCAGTGGTGGAGCGGTGCTTGGCGCCCAAGTTCTTCAGTTGCTTGTCCAGAAAGCGGATCTCCTGCTCAATCTTCTGCTTCCGTTCCTGCTTGGCGTTCAAATCCTGCGCGCAGAGCGGGGCCGCACACAGGCTGCAAAGCAGCAGAATCGGAAGAAGAAGGCGCAGGGATCTCATGATTACTGGTTCTTTTTGCGCTCGCGCACCTTTTCTTCAATCTTCAATTCACCGGTGGAATCGAGCGCTTTGGCCTGATTCCAATAGATGTAAGCCAGGTCGTATTCCTTCAGCGAATAGAGCACCTCCGCATAGTGATCCAACACGGCCGGCTGCTCCTTGCCGCCATAGAGCATGGCGTGCTTGAAGATGGCCTTGGCCTCCACGTCCTGGCCCATCAGGTGTAGGATCCAGGCATAGGTATCCAGATAGGTGGGGTTATCCGGTTCGGCCTCGATGGTCTTCTTGCTCATCTCCTTGGCCTTCTTGAGTTTCTTGCCCTCGAGGCTCAGGAAATAGGCGTAGTTATTGAGCGCCGGCAGGTGGTCAGGCGCCTGTTTGAGCGCCTTCTCATAGCAGGCATAAGCCTTCTTAAGGTTGCCCGATTCGTAGTAAAGGTCGCCCAGCGAGGTGCAGGCCATCACGATGGTGGCACTGTCTTTAGGCGCATCGGCCAGCATCTGCTCATAGTCGGCAATGGCCGATTCATAATTTTTCAGCTGGCGGAAGGCGCTGGCACGGAGAATCAGGATATCGCGCCCCTTGGGGAATCGCTGCAATTGCACGGTGGCCGCGTTGATGAGGCCATCCCACGAGTTGTTGTAGTAGAGCATCAGCAGATACTGGAAGCCCTGGGGATAGCTATCCGGATAGCGCTCCGCCATCTGGCGCATCAGTTCGATTCCGAGATACTGGCGATCCGTGCGGTAGTAATAGAGCGCCACCGCCCCGTTCACCGTGGAATCTTCCGGTGCAGCGAGATGCGCATCCAGCATCATCGAATCCACATCGGCCTGGAAGGCCTGTACAAACTGCGGAGCCTCCATGATATGGTTGAGATAGTCCGCCTTGGCCACCGGGGCGATATTTTCGTCGCGCAAGAAGGTGCGGATATCTTCAAAATAGCGATCATACATACGCAGGCTCTGGTAGCTATGGGCACGGCCATAGTATGCGGGCGCATAGGATTCATCCATCTCGATGGCCTGCGTGTAGAGGTCCAGTGCCAGGCTGTCTCGGAAAGAACGCTGATAAAAGTCGCCGAGCATGGTGGCCAGACGCGGCGTCTGGCAGTCGCGGTAATACCCCTCGAGAAACTCGTACGCCGCAATTTCGCCGGCCGCTCCGCTGGTCTGTTTGCGGATGAGATCCATCTTGGAGACGGCAATCATCTCGCTCTTGCCGGCCACCGCTTCTATCTTGTCAATGACCTCCAGCGCTTTCTTGGCGTCGTTCTGGGAGACATACGCACTGGCGGCATCGAAGTAAAGATCGCTCTTTTTGGGATGCTCCGCCATCAACTCTTCCAGCAGCGGGGAGGCGAGTTCCGGACGGCTGGTCTCCGTATAGAAGAGAGCCAGCGAGTATTTATACCAATAGTTGTCAGGGCTAAGTTCCAGCGCCTTGCGGAAGCACTTCTCCACCCGGTCCAGATCCGGCCGCTCCGAGGAGAGCAACGTGGTACCCAGATAGAAGTGGGCAGCGTCGTTGTTCGGATTGACGGCGAGTTCTTTCTCAAACTGTTCGATCGCCTTTTCCGGCTTGCCGGCATGATAGAGCCGCAGAGCATCAAAATAGCGGGAACTCTGGGCCTGCAGGGCGTTACTCGTCAGCAGCGCCACCAGCAGCAGGCAGGCGGTTTTCAGCAGGATATGAAGTCTTTGTTTCATTTTGTTCTTGTTGGGTCCGGCACCTCTTCAGCAACTATCGTGCTAAAACAGCAACCGGCGCGTGCGGGCATCATCCGTCAGAATCTGGACTTTCAAGGTCTCCTCCGGCAATAGTTCTTCAATCATCTCCGGCCATTCAATCAGGCAGAGACTGCCGCTGTCAAAGTATTCGTAAAGACCGATATCCATTGCTTCCGATAACCGGTTAATCCGATAGAAATCAAAGTGATAAACGGGCTCGCCCGCGCCGTCCTGGTACTCGTTGACAATGGTGAAGGTGGGGCTGTTCACGTCGTCTTTGACGCCCAGCGTCCGGCAGAGCGCCGTGATGAAGGTGGTCTTTCCCGCCCCCATCGCGCCATAAAAGGCAATGATGGAAGCATCGCCCTTCTTCTCCAGAAAAACCTTCGTTGCCCGCGGCAAATCCTCTATCCCGTTTATGATAATCTCGGTCATACTGCAAAGATAGCAAATCCCTGCTTTTTCCGACGAATTGTCGGTAAACCTATCTATACAACAGGTCGGTGAGGCGGTCGAGAGAGCGGAAACGGATGGCTTCGGAGAGATGGGGAAGGGTAATGGCGGAAGAGCCGGCCAGGTCGGCGATGGTGCGGGCAAGTTTGAGGATTCGGCTGTACGCACGGGCGGAAAGGTTCAGTTTGCGGATGGCGTCCGTCAGGAAGGAGGTCTCGCGCGGCCCAAGGGCGCAGTAGCGGCGCAGCATTGACGCATCCATCTGCGCGTTGGTGAAGACGCCCTCGCCGTTTGGCCGGCGGGCCGACTCCCCGCGGAAACGCGCAAGTTGGATTTCGCGCGCCCGCAAAACCCGCTCCGCAATCAGCGCGCTCGGTTCTTCATCCACGCTGCCCAGCAGTTCCTCCGCCGCCACGTTATCACACTGAATATGCATATCCAGGCGATCCATTAATGGACCGCTGATACGGGCCATATAGGTAGCAATTTGCTGCGGCGTGCAGTGGCAGCGCCCGGTACCGTCGCCGTAATAGCCACAGGGACAGGGATTCATGGAGGCTATCAGCATAAAGGAGGCAGGGTAAGTCACTTTGTAGCGGGCGCGGGAGATGGTCACACGGCCATCCTCGAGCGGCTGGCGGAGGGCATCCAGAATGGATCGCGGAAAAAGTGTTAGCTCATCAAGATAGAGCACTCCATTGTGGGATAAAGAGATCTCCCCGGGATGCGCCAGCGCGCCGCCACCGATGAGCGAGACGAGGCTCGCGCTGTGGTGTGGAGTGCGGAAAGGCCGTTCGCGCATCAGGCCGCTCCGGCCGATACTGCATCCGCAAACCGAATAGATCTTGCTGGTTTCCACCGACTCCTCACGGCTCATCGGTGGGAGGATGGAGGGCAGGCAGGAGGCCATCATGGTCTTGCCGCTGCCCGGGCTGCCAATCAAAACCAGGTTATGCCCACCCCCTGCAGCGATTTCCAAGCCGCGCTTGGCAGCAGGCTGTCCTTTGACCTCCCGAAAGTCCGGTCCGTGGCGCAAAAAGGGTTCGGGAGCGCTTTCGCGCCGCATCAGGCATTCCCGCATGTCGCGATTGCCGGACAGGATGTCTATCACCTGCGCAAGCGTCTCAACACCGTAGATTTCCAGCCCCTCCAAATCCACCGCTTCCATGGCGGATTCACGGGGAAATATGCAACCCCGGAAGCCAGCCTCGCGAGCGTGAACCGCGATGGGCAGTGCCCCGGGAACCGGCCGGAGACGGCCATCGAGCGCCAGTTCGCCCAACAGCAGATACTCCCCGCCCAACGGGGCGACAATCTGCTCCGAGACTGCCAGCATTCCGATGGCAATGGCCAGGTCGTACGACGAACCCTCCTTGCGGATATCCGCCGGTGCGAGGTTGATCAGAATCCGCCTGCCGGGAATCCGGAAACCATAGCCTGTCAGGGCGGCGACCACCCGCATCAGGCTCTCTTTGACGGCATTGTCGGGCAACCCCACGAGCCGCAGGCCCACCCCGTTTGACATATCCACCTCGACCGTGACCGTAACGGCCTCAATTCCCACACAACTGGCGCAAAAACATTTGAAGAGCATAGGCGTTTTTTCCGCCCAAGGTAGCCGCAGGTGGCAGAAAAAACAAGCCCCGGAAAGGTCCGGGGCGCAGATTAGTCGATTTCCAAAAAAATGGCGGAAAATCGGATAAATCCTAGAACAAGCCGTTCAACTGAGCCTCAATCAGATCGCAGACCTTGGCAAAATCTTCCGGGTTTTCCTGGAAGCGAAGATTGTCTACGTCTATGATCAGGAGTTTGCCGTCCGAATAGCTGTCAATCCACTTGTCATAGCGCTCGTTGAGCCCCTTGAGGTAGTCCAGGCGAATGCTGCTTTCGTATTCACGGCCGCGTTTCTGGATGTTGGCCACGAGGTTCGGAATGGAGGAACGCAGGTAAATCAGCAGATCCGGTGCCTGTACCAGGGAGACCATCAGCGAGAAAAGTGACTGGTAGTTGTCAAAGTCGCGGCTGGACATCAGACCCATGTCATGCAGGTTCGGCGCGAAGATGCAGGCATCCTCGTAGATGCTGCGGTCCTGAACGATGATCTTGTCGCTCTTGCGAATTTCCACCACGTCGAGGAAGCGTTTGTTCAGGAAGTAAATCTGGATATTGAACGACCAGCGCTCCATATCGTTGTAGAAGTCGGCAAGATAGGGGTTGTAATCGACCGATTCGAATTTGGGAGTCCATTTGAAATGCTCAACGAGCATCTTGGTCAGCGTGGTTTTGCCGCTGCCGATATTGCCGGCTATCGCGATGTGCATAACGGGTTGTTTTAGATTTATCGTAACAAAAATACAAAAAGAGTTCGTACTTTTGTAAAAATGTTGACCTGTTCGGCGTTTTCTATCATTAGATGAAGATTAAAACCCTATATTTCAATCCGTTGCGCGAATGCTGCTACATCCTCTGGGACGAGCCGTCACGAGACTGCGTCATCGTGGATCCCGGCTGCTACGACCGGGGCGAATTCAGCCGTCTGGAGCGTTTCGTGACAGAGGAGCAACTTCATCCCGTCCGGATCCTCCTCACCCACGGGCACTTCGACCATATCTTCGGACTGGCCTTTGCCCGGGAGTGCTGGAACGTACCGGTAATGATCCACAAAGACGACCTTTATCAGGTACAGATCTCCGGGATGTTCGCCGCCGCGCTCGAGTTGGATTTCACCCCCTATACGGGTACGTTCGAATACCTGGCCGAGGGCGATACCATCACTTTCGGGGCGTGCTCGCTCAACGTGCTCCACACCCCGGGCCACACCGAGGGCTGCATTTGCTTCTATAACGAATCGGAAAAGTTGCTCTTCAGCGGCGATACGCTCTTCCAGGGCAGTGTGGGCCGTACGGACCATCCCAAGGGCGATTTTCAGACCCTGCTGCAGAGCATAGACCGGATTGCGAAACTGCCGGACGACACCAACGTCTATCCGGGCCACGGCTATCCCACCACCATCGGTGAGGAGCACCGGATTAACCCTTTCTTCCCGGAAAACCGCCAGCGCAGATGAACGGACAAGACCAGATCGTCATCCGCGGCGCGCGGAGCCACAACCTGAAAAACATTGACCTCGAGATTCCGCGGGGTAAGCTGGTGGTCGTAACCGGACTCTCCGGCAGCGGCAAATCCTCGCTGGCCTTCGACACCCTTTATGCGGAGGGACAGCGCCGCTATATGGAGACCCTCTCCGCCTATGCACGGCAGTTCATGGGCATCCTGGAGCGGCCGCAGGTAGATGATATCAAGGGACTCAGCCCGATTATTGCCATCGAGCAGAAGACGATTGGCCGCAACCCCCGCTCCACCGTGGGCACCATCACCGAGATTTACGACTTCTTCCGACTGCTCTTTGCCCGTGCGGCAACCGCCTATTCGCCGGAAACCGGCAAGGAGATGATCCGCTACAGCGACGAGCAGATCGTGGATCTGATTATCGAACGCTACGGCGGAAAGCGCCTGCTGCTGCTCGCACCGCTCGTCAAGGGGCGCAAAGGTCACTACAAGGAACTCTTTGAGCAACTCGTCCGCAAGGGCTACAACCAGGTCCGTGTGGATGGTGAAATCCGTTATATCGGCGATGTAGGCACGGTGGACCGTTACAAGATTCACTTCATCGAGCTGGTCATTGACAAACTTGTGCCCACACAGGACGACCGCAAACGCATCCGCGATTCGGTGGTCACCGCCATGGCGCAGGGCAAAGGGTCGCTGATGGTACTCGAGGCCGACAACGGCACGGTGCACCACTACAGCCGCAACTTTGTCTGCGCGGATACCGGTTTTTCGCTCGACAGCCCAGCCCCGCACACCTTCTCGTTCAATTCGCCGCAGGGAGCCTGCCCGCACTGCCACGGACTTGGCACGGTAGCCAGCGTGGATATGAGCCGCATCATCCCCGATCCCCGGAAATCCATTGCGGATGGCGGCATCCCCTTCATCAAGAAACTGCGCGAGACCCAGGTCTTCCAGTTCCTGGAGGCGATTGCCGACAAGCACGGATTCTCCCTCCACGACCCCATCGAATCCATCCCCGAAGAGGCCCTGACGCAGATTCTTTACGGTTCTGACGAACTGTTGCGGATTGGCCAGGGGGCGGAACAGCAGATGGATTCCTTTGGCGGCATCATTCAGATGATCCAGCTGCACGGCGACGAAAGCGAGCGTGAACGCGACAAGAAAGAACTCTACATAGAGGAGACCGTCTGCCCCGAATGCGGTGGCACCCGGCTCCGCAAGGAGGCCCTCTATTTCAAGCTGGCTGACAAGAACATCGCAGAGGTTGCGGCGCTCACCATGGACCGTCTCTACGACTGGGTCTGCACGCTGCCCGACCATCTCTCCGAACGGCAGCGGCTGATTGCCAACGATATCCTCAAAGAACTCAAGGACCGCATCAAGTTCCTGATTGACGTGGGATTGGAATACCTGAGCCTGGACCGCAGCACCCGCACCCTCAGCGGTGGGGAAAGCCAGCGCATCCGGCTCGCCACCCAGATCGGTTCTAAACTCGTGGGGGTGCTCTACATCCTGGATGAACCGAGTATCGGCCTGCACCAGCGGGACGAGAATAAACTGATTGCGTCGCTCAAGAATCTGCGCGACGAGGGCAACTCCGTTATGGTGGTGGAGCATGACCGCGACATGATGCTCGCGGCCGACTGGCTGGTGGATCTCGGACCCGGTGCGGGCGAAAAGGGTGGCGAACTGCTCTATAACGGCACGCCGGCCGACATGGCCAAATCGCAGAAAGAGAGCCTCACACTCGACTACCTGCTGGATCGCAAGCACATCCCCGTGCCGCCGGTACGACGGATGGGCAACGGACTCTATCTCACGCTGGAAGGGGCGCGCGGCAACAACCTGCGCGACGTCAACCTCCGCCTGCCGCTGGGCAAACTGATCGGCATCAGCGGCGTGAGCGGCAGCGGCAAGAGTTCACTCATCACGGAGACCCTGCTGCCTGCCCTCGAGGCCCATTTCTACCGTTCCAAAGTCAAACCACTTCCCTACGACCGCATTGTAGGATTGGAGCATATCGACAAGGTGATCGTGATTGACCAGAGCCCGATCGGCAAAACACCGCGCAGCAATCCGGCCACCTATACCAACGCCTTCGCGGACATCCGCACACTCTTCGCGGAAACCCCGGATGCCAAAGTGCGCGGATTCGGGCCGGGGCGCTTCTCTTTCAATATCAAGGGCGGCCGGTGCGAAGCCTGCAAGGGTGCCGGCATCCAGACCATCGAGATGCACTTCCTGCCGCCGGCCTACGTGACCTGCAAGGAGTGCGGCGGACGGCGCTACAAACCCGATACGCTGGCCGTCAGATACAAGGGAAAGAACATCAGCGACGTGCTGGACATGAGTGTGACACAGGCGCTGGAGTTCTTCAAGGCTGTGCCGTGGATTGCCAACAAACTGCAGACCATGGCAGATGTGGGACTCGGTTATCTGACGCTGGGCCAGCAATCTACATCGCTCAGCGGCGGTGAGAGCCAGCGACTGAAACTCTCTGCCGAACTGGCGCGCAAAGAGACGGGCAACACCCTCTACATCCTGGACGAGCCCACCACAGGCCTCCACTTCGAGGATATCAAGGTGCTGCTGGAGGTGCTGGGACGGCTGGTGGAGCGCGGCAATACGGTGGTCATCATCGAGCACAATCCGGATATCCTCAAATCGGTGGATTATCTGGTGGATCTTGGACCGGAAGGAGGCGCGGGAGGCGGTATGATTGTTGCAGAAGGGACGCCGGAGCAGGTGGCTGCCTGCCCCAGTTCATACACAGGTAAATATTTGAAAAACATACTAAAATGGTAAGAGACGAAAAAATCTGGCAGCGGGCCATCAATGAAAACACGGTCGGCGCACTCAACGACGCGCTGATTGCCGGTTTCGGTCCCCGCCTCATCCAGTTGTCAGAGGTTATGCACGCAAGACAGTTCACCATCATCGCCGATGAAATTGCGCGGCGGGTGGACGCCAAGCTCTGTCTGATTGCGGGCCCTTCCAGCAGCGGCAAGACCACCACTTCCAAGCGGCTTGCACTGCACCTGGCCTCCATCGGCATCACCCCTATCGTCATTGCGATGGACAACTATTTCAAGAACCGCAAGGACACCCCGCGCGATGAGAAGGGCGATTATGACTTTGAATGCCTTGAGGCACTGGATGTACCCTTCCTCAACCACCAGCTGCGCCAACTGTTTGCCGGTGAAGAGGTGGAGGTTCCCGACTACGATTTCGTGCTCGGCGAGCGGGTCTTCCGCGGCAAGAGAGTCCAGATGACCCCGGGCAGCATCATCGTGATGGAGGGTATCCACGGATTGAACCCCGGCCTGACCCCCGAGATCGCCCCGGAAAACAAGTTCAGCATTTATGCTTCCGTGCTGCGGTCGCTCACCATCCGCAAGCCCAACGATTCGGTCTATGACACCCGTCTGCTGCGCCGCATGGTGCGTGACAATCAGTTCCGCGGAAACGGTCCGGCCGATACCATTCTCCGTTGGCCCAGCGTCCGTGCGGGCGAAGAGAAGAATATCGTCCCCTACATGGATCTGGCGGATATGAAGTTCGATTCGTCGCTCATCTACGAGTTGCCCCTCTTCAAGAGCTACGTGGAGAATCTGCTGCGCAGTGTGCCGCGCCGCTCACCAGCCTACGAAGAGGCCCAGCGCCTGCTCGATTTCATCCTGACCAAAGTAGCCGCCCTTACACCAAAGGAGGCCGGCTGTATTCCGCCGACCTCCATTTTGCGTGAGTTTATTGGGGGTTCAAGCTTCCGCTACTAACGGACAATCTTGATAACCTTTGACTCGGCGGAAGAGACCATCGACACGGTATAAGTGTCGGAAGGTGCTTGCGCCAGGTTGATGACCACTTTGTTCGCATTGATGGTAACAAATCCCGATGTGGACGCACCGGATGCGGCCGATACGGTGATCTGGACGCCCATCTTGGTGGTAATGGTCAGTGTTTGGGAAGCCTTGTCATAGGCCATGGTGGAAGCTGCCTCAATCGACATGGCCTGTTCGATATAGATTTCCTCCGAGATGCCGGTATTGCTTTCACAATACAGCTTCTGCCACGAACCGCCGTCTGAACGGAAGAAGGCGCGCAGCACGTCACCCTCCTCAACAGGTTCGGTGATTCGGCAGTTGACATTCTCAAAACCGCGCCAATAACCGGGATCCAGCGAAGTGACATCCATGTTGGTGAGGTTAACCATGCTCTTGATGACACCCGTCTTGGTGCAGTGCGCAATGCCGATTTCGGTGGTATGAGTGCTGTAGCCGTGATTGAGGATACCGCCCACCTTGAGGGAAAAGACCTTGTTCGGCGTGATGGCTGCAGATACCAGTTCCAGACCTTTATAGGATACGCCACCACTGGTTGTACCCAGATAAAAGGCGTAAACCGGGACGTAGGTGCCGCCGGCATCGGGATGGAACCCGAAGGTTGCGGCATGGGAACTCGTGTACTTACCCAACGCGTTAATGGTGTAGAAACCATTGCTGCTGCCGTTCCAACCCCAGTTGATGTGGATGTAGTCGTTCACGTCATAACCGTCTGCCACAAAGGCGTGACCACCGGTTGACGAACGGCCCGTGTAGCTCATCGGACGGAGATTCAATTCCGCCTTCAGCTTAGCCGTCCACTCCTCATCCGTGTAGTAGTAACGGGAAACGTTGCACATACCCCTGTCGTAGCCGTAAAAATCGGCCATCAGACCCAGCACGTTCTTGGTAGCACCGCCGGTACTGCTCACGCCATAGGAGAGGTTACCGATCTGGCCGATATCTGCCAGGAGTCGTGCACAAGCCTCCGCCTCCTCCTTGGTGTAGGAGCCCGAATAGGTCATCTTCATCTTGTCCCACTGGTAGTCATAGTCCGCATCGCGGGCCGCAATGATGTAACCTTCGCCGGAAGCGGCGGGGAAGTTGAGTTTGGAGCGGTTCGGGAACTTGTAGTAGTGCATCAGGATACCGATGGAGGTAGCCACGCAACCCGTTACCGCCTTCTGGCCACCGATTTCAGGGCAGAAAAGGTTGTAAGGGTCGCCCTGTGACCACTCAGCCGTGGTATAGAGGACCACCGGGGTTGCACGTTTGATGCCACCGACGCGGGTGGGCGATTCATAGAGGCTCCACTGGCCTGCAATCTGGCCGCTGGCCTTAGCGTGCTCGGCACGCAGATCATTGATGGAGGCCGTCATTTCACCAATCCATGCGCGAAGGTTGTCCGGCATGGTGGCATCGTCACGGAAGGCTCCGGTATAGGAATAACCGAGGATCGGCATGAAGGAATCTTCACCCGAAACAAGGACAAAGCCGCCGCCGGGACGGTTGAAGACATAGATGGCCGGATCGCCGGAAGCGCGGGTACCGCCCATCAGGTTTCCGTTGGCATCATAGGAGTAAGCCAGCGTCAGGCCGCTCGAACGGGTACCGCCGTCTGCTGCCATAAAGGTCTCCGCCAGAGCGCTGGCGCGACGGAGCGATACCGTATCTGCCAGCAGTTCCAGAGGCAGAACAATCAGGAAGAGAAGCAATGCAATCTTTTTCATGGTATCAGTCCGTTAAAGAGAGTTGACATAGACGGTGGAAACACCGCTGAGGGTATTGAAGAGGATCATATCTGCGCCCGCAATGCCGTAGAAGACAGCAATCTTGTCGTTCGGGTTGGCGTAGGTGTGGGTAAGCAGCGGAGAATAATCGTCCGTTGTACCATCGCCCCAATAGATCTTCCAACCATTGTTGGTGCCGGTTGCCACAGGAACCACGACGGAGGCCGCGTTCTCATAGGCGACGGCTATTCCGCGAAGCGTAGTCTCCGGATTGATGGCGTTGATGGCGTAGTCGAAACTGCTCTGGGCAACCCTGCTGGCGGAACGCAGCACCGTATTCCTGCCGGCCGTACCAAGAAGCAGCATCTGGCCGTAGAGGTCGTCGTTCACGTAGAGATTAAACCCTTTGGCGAGCACGCCAGCGGGCAGGGTGAAGCAGAAGGAGGTAGCAACCGAGCCCAGTTCGACGGGGGTCTCGCAAATCAGTTTCACCTTCTTGTTGGCATCCGATTCGGGGGCCTTCATCTTGAGGGCCGGCATCTCTTCTGCCTTGTAGGCCATCTCTACCGTACCTTCGCCCCAAAGGGACTCGTTGCCAAGCGTCTCCAGGTAAAGCGAGGAGATGGAGACGGGCGTCTCGCTCTTGATCTTGACCACCAGCAAACCGCAGAGGTTCACGAAACCGACCTCCTCTTTGCTGGAGCCGACTGCCACAGCGGCAAAGGACTCCGTGGAGAAACTGTCGGGCACATACTTCTGGATTGCAGGCAGATTCAGCGTCACCAGCGTACCGTCGTGGCCTTTCACGAGACCGGCCGGGAAGATGAGATACGACTTGGCCTTGTTGTAGGAACCCGTGCCGGCAGCGGTAAACTGCGCCGAAGGGGTGCCCGCGGAACCGGTCAGCGTAAAGTCGGTACCCTGGCTCTCTTTGGCCTTGATTTCTGACGCTTTGAATACTTTGATCTTATCGCCGGCAGACCAGTTGACATCGGCCCATCGATCCGCGGTGGCGCGGGTCATATCCGTCGTCTTGCCGGTGGTAAGCTTTTCCGTGTGGGCCGTGTAAACACAGTCCTCACCGCCATCGGGATTGCAGGCCTGCGGCAACAGAATCACCGCAGCGAGTGCAAACGCGACTAATGCTTTTTTCATAGAAATGGATCGTTTTTATTTAATCACGCCCAGCTCCTTACCGATCTTGGTAAAGGCGGCGATACACTTGTCCAAGTGCTCCACTTCGTGGCCAGCGGAAACCTGCACGCGGATGCGAGCCTGTCCCTTAGGCACCACGGGATAGTAGAAACCGGTGACATAGATACCCTCTTCCTGGAGCCGTGCGGCAAAATCCTGAGAGAGTTTTGCGTCGTAGAGCATCACGGCGCAGATGGCGCTCTGGGTGGGTTTGATGTCGAAACCAGCTGCCTTCATACGGGCCACGAAGTAGTCCGTATTGCTGTGGAGTTTGTCCTGCAGCGTGTTGGTCTCGCTCATCATGTCGAACATCTTGATGCCGGCAGCGGCCACCATCGGCGGGAGGGAGTTCGAGAAGAGATACGGGCGGGAGCGCTGGCGCAGCATGGCGATGATCTCCTTGCGGCCCGTGGTGAAACCACCGATCGCACCACCGAAGGCCTTGCCCAGGGTGCCGGTGAGGATTTCAATCTTGCCGCGGAGGTCGTAGAGTTCGGTGACACCGCGACCGGTACGTCCCACGACGCCGGCCGAGTGCGACTCATCTACCATCACCATAGCATCGTACTTGTTGGCCAGCTCGTAGATCTTGTCCAGCGGGCAGACATTGCCGTCCATGGAGAAGACACCGTCGGTCACAATCAGACGGTGGCGCTGAGCCTGAGCAGTCTTGAGGCAGTTCTCCAGTTCCTCCATGTTGCCATTGGCATAGCGATAGCGCTGTGCTTTGCAGAGACGCACGCCGTCGATGATGGAGGCGTGGTTCAGGGCGTCGGAGATGATGGCGTCCTTCTCGTCGAGCAGCGGTTCGAAGACACCGCCGTTGGCATCGAAACAGGAGGAGTAGAGAATGGTATCCTCGGTTCCGAAGAACTCGGCGATCTTGGCCTCCAGTTTCTTCTGGAGGTCACCGGTGCCGCAGATGAAGCGGACGGATGCCATACCGTAACCGTGGGTGTCAAGTGCCTCCTTGGCAGCCATGATCAGCTGCGGGTTGTTGGCCAGACCCAGGTAGTTGTTGGCGCAGAAGTTGAGAACCTGCTGGCCACCAGCCACCGTAATGTCGGCTTTCTGCGGAGAGGTGATTACGCGCTCGTTCTTGTAGAGGCCCGCGTCCTTGATGGACTGAAGCTCGGTCTCGAGATATTGTTGAAAGTTCTTGTACATAGTTTATTGTGTATTTGTAATTTCAATGAACCTACAAATATACAAAAAAAGTGCACCTCGCGAACGAAGTGCACTTAAAGCCTAAAATCCGATTTTTTAGTCGTCGGTCAGGGAGAAGCGGCAGAAGGTAATCACCTTGGCCTCTTTGTCGACAGCTGCAATGGCCTCCTTGACGGATGCCTTGTTGTCGCTCATCTGGTACTCCTGCTCTTCCAGAGTGCTCTCTTTGAAGAACTTCTGTACACGGCCGTTGGCAATGTTCTGGATCATCTGCTCCGGAAGGTTAGCAGCCTTTTCGGCAGCAACGCGGACCTTGATCTCACGAGCCTGCTGTGCCTGTTCCGGCGTAAGCCAGCCCTTGGCGGTGTTGGACTCGATGTGGTCTTCGCTGTCGCAGTGTGCGGGGTTGATGCCGGCCTTACGCAGCGCAGCGTCAACTGCCTTCTGGATCTGCTCTTCCTTGGTCTTCTCGATAGCCACCTGGCGCTCTTTCTCAACAACCTCTGCGGGGCAGTCAGCTGCGGAGACGGAAACCGGATTCATCGAAACGACCTGCATCGCGATACCCTTTGCCAGCGCAGCATCAACCGGCTTGTTGAAGGCGACGATAGCGCCGAGCTTACCGTTGATGGTGTGGATGTAGGATGCGATGAAGGGAGCCTCGAGCTTCGCATAGTATGCGAGGCTGTGCTTTTCGCCACTCTTACCGGTCTGCTGGGAGATAGCCTCTTCAACGGTCTGACCGTCGGCCATCTTGCAGCCCTTCAGTGCCTCGGCGTCAGCCGGGAAGCACTTGATGGCGGTGTCGGCAATCGCGTTAGCGAGAGCCTGGAACTCAGCGTTCTGCGAGACGAAGTCGGTCTCGCAACCAAGGCAGACGAGGATAGCCTTGCCACCGTCGATACGGGCGAGGACAGCACCTTCGGTGGTCTCGCGGTCCGCACGCTTAGCAGCGACGAGCTTACCTTTCTCACGAATGATTTCCTGTGCACGTGCGAAATCGCCGTCAGCCTCAACGAGAGCCTTCTTGCAATCCATCATGCCGGCACCGGTCATTTTGCGCAGTTTTGCGACATCAATAGCTTTGATTTCCATAATTCGTGGGTTTAAGGATTATTCTGCTTTGGTTTCTTCTGCTGCAGGAGCCTCCTCCGCCTTCTTTGCAGTGCGGCGGGGACGGGTTTTCTTGACGGGAGCTGCCTCTTCCTTCTCGGGAGCCTCTTCCTTCTCTTTCTCCTTCTCGAGCTTGCGGTCCTCAAGACCTTCGGCGATTGCCTTGCAGAGGGTCTCGGTGATCAGCGAAATGCTCTTAGCCGCATCATCATTAGCCGGAATCACATAATCAATGTTGGTAGGATCGCAACAAGTATCAACCATTGCGATAACCGGGATGTTGAGGCGGTTTGCTTCGCGAACGGCGTTGATTTCCTTCTGGACGTCAACGACGAAAAGTGCGGAAGGAAGACGGTTGAGGTCGGCGATGGAGCCGAGGTTCTTCTCAAGTTTAGCGCGCTGGCGCGAAATCTGGAGACGCTCACGTTTTGCCAGGGTTTCAAAGGTACCGTCGGTGATCATCTTGTCGATGGTGTTCATCTTCTTGACGGCCTTGCGGATGGTCGGGAAATTGGTCAGCATGCCGCCTGCCCAACGCTCAGTCACGTAGGGCATGCCCACGCTCTTTGCGCACTCCGCAACGATATCCTTGGCTTGTTTCTTGGTGGCGACGAACAGAATCTTGCGGCCTGCTGCTGCAAGCTGCTTCATCACGTCCGCTGCCTCATCTATTTTGACAACGGTTTTGTGCAGGTCGATGATGTGGATGCCCTTCTTCTCCATAAAGATGTACGGAGCCATTTTAGGATTCCACTTTCTCTTCAGGTGGCCGAAGTGAACGCCTGCATCAAGCAAGTCTTGGAAATTGGTTCTAGACATTTTGAATCTGTTTCTTTAATTTGTTTTGTTAACTCTTTTCATCAATCCGAAGTAGCGAATGATTCGGTCTTCTGGATTTTCCGCAGCCGGACAAATCGAGGGCAGCCATTCGGGTCCCGGGATTTTATAACCGGACTGTGCAATTTGTAAATCAGGGCAAATACTAACGTTTGCTGAACTGGAAGCGTCTGCGTGCACCAGGCTGGCCAGGTTTCTTACGCTCGACTTCACGTGCGTCGCGCGTCAGGAAACCGTTTGCCTTCAGAACCGGGCGGTAAGCCTCAGCATCCACCTTGCAGAGAGCGCGGGCAATGCCCAGGCGGAGAGCCTCTGCCTGGCCTTTGATGCCGCCGCCATCCAGCGTAACGGTGATGTCGAAGTTGGCTTGCGTGCCGGTGAGTTCCAACGGCTGGTTCACGATGTAGCGGAGGGTATCCTCTTTGAAGTACTCTTCGAGGGTACGGCCGTTGATCGTGATCGTGCCTTTACCTGTGCTCAAATAAACGCGGGCAACAGCTGATTTACGTCTTCCAAGGGCGTTGATAACTTCCATTACTCTAGTTTAAAGTTCTTTTAAGGTAATTGTTTTGGGTTTCTGTGCCTCGTGAGGATGTTCGCTGCCTGCATAAACATACAGGTTACCGAAAATCTTATCACCCAGGCGGTTCTTAGGGAGCATACCACGGATGGCGTGCTCTACGACTGCAGTCGGCTTGCTGGCGAACAGTTCCTTAGGGGTGGTGAAACGCTGGCCGCCCGGATAACCGGTATGGCGAACGTACACGCGGTCCGTAAGCTTCTTGCCCGTAAGACGAACCTTGTCCGCATTGATGATGATGACGTTGTCACCACAATCAACGTGCGGCGTATAGTTCGGCTTGTTCTTGCCACGGAGGACAAGAGCGACACGGGAAGCCAGGCGTCCCAGGATCTGATCCGTAGCATCGATAACCAGCCACTCTTTGGTGACGGTACCGGCGTTAGCAGAGACGGTCTTGTAGCTAAGTGTGTCCACTGTGTTGATTTTTAGGTTAATACGTTAATTAAATGTTGCGATACTCCATTTTAGGAGGGGTGCAAAGGTAAGCAAATTATTTAAAGTGACAAAATCTCCTTAAATTAGCAGGGATTTACCGCACCCGAAAATGCAGATTGGAAACCTCACATTCGGCCCTCGACCGCTCTTCCTGGCCCCTATGGAAGACGTCACCGACATCTCCTTCCGCTACATCTGCAAAGGGTTCGGTGCGGACCTGATGTTCACCGAGTTTATCTCATCGGACGGCCTGATCCGCGACGCGGCCAAAACCATCGCCAAAATGCGGCTCTACGACTACGAGCGGCCCATCGGCATCCAGATTTACGGGCACCTGCCCGATGCCATGGTGGAGGCGGCCGTGCGGGCGGAAGCGGCGGGACCGGACCTGATTGACATCAACTTCGGCTGCCCGGTCAACAAGATTGCCCGGCGCGGTGCCGGAAGCGGCATGATGCGCGAACCCGACAAGATGGTGGAGATCACCCGCCGGGTGGTAGAGGCCGTCAAACTGCCCGTCACGGTAAAAACCCGGCTCGGGTGGGATGAGGAGAGCAAGATCATCGTACCGCTGGCCGAGCGGCTGCAGGATGCCGGCATTGCCGCACTCACCATCCACGGTCGCACGCGGTGCCAGCTCTACAAGGGCGAGGCGGACTGGACCCTGATCGGTGAGGTGAAGAACAATCCGCGCATGAGGATTCCCATCATCGGCAACGGCGATATCACCTCCCCCGAGAAGGCCAAAGAGGCTTTTGACCGGTACGGCGTGGATGCCATCATGATTGGCCGCGCAAGTTTTGGCCACCCCTGGATCTTCCGGGAAATCAGGCACTACCTGGATACCGGCGAACTGCTGCCCCCGATGACGGTGGCCGAGCGGGTGGAGCTGGCCAAACGCCACCTGACCAAATCGCTCGAAGTCAAGGGGCCCAAGGTTGGCATCCTGGAGATGCGGCGCCACCTCTCCTGCTACTTCAAAGGGTTAGATAATTTCAAGGAAACCCGACTAAAATTAGTAACTTTGACCGATCCGGACGAACTGTTCGCGACGCTTGACTATATCAACGAGAACTGGCAATGATCATCACCATCCTGAGCTTAATTCTGCTGGGCCCTTACTGGCTGGTTCTCGCTATCCGCCAACGACGCTACCGCACAGGTAAGAAGAACCACGCATCCTTCCCGATGCCGGTGATCAGCGTGGGCAACATTACCGTGGGCGGAACCGGCAAAACCCCGATGGCGGAGTATCTGATTGAGGCCCTCTCGGCCGATCACCGGGTGGCCGTGCTCTCGCGCGGATATCGTCGCCGCACCCGCGGCTTCCGGATGGTGGAGACCACCTCAACGGCCGAAGCCTCCGGTGACGAACCGCTCCAGATGAAGCGCAAATTTCCGCAGACCATCGTAGCGGTGGACCGCAACCGCAAGCAGGGCATCGAGACCCTGCTCACCCTCCCCAACCCGCCGGATGCCGTGATTCTGGACGACGGGTTCCAGCAGATGGATGTCCGGCCCAGCCACAACCTGCTGCTTATCTCCTACGAGCGCCCCGTCAACCGCGACCGGCTGCTGCCCTTCGGGCGGCTGCGTGACCTGCCCAAACGGGTGGCGGATGCGGATGCCGTGATCTTTACCAAGTGCCCCGACTGGCTGGATGAGGAGGACCGGGCCCGGCTGCGCGCCGAGAACAAAGTCACCCCGGAACAGCCGGTGTTCTTTACGCGAATGGATTACGGTGAGCCCAAGGCAGTCTTTGAAGGAATCGGCAACAACCGCTATATCTACGCCAAAGAGGTGATCCTCTTTACCGGCATTGCCAACCCCAAACCGCTCGCAGCCAGCCTTACGGACCGCTACGAGCAGATCTGGCAGAAGCACTTCCCGGACCATCATTACTTCACGCGCGCGGACCTGCGCACGCTTTGGCACGCCGCTTGCGCGCATCCGCTGTCGGTTCTGATGACCACAGAAAAGGATGCCCAGCGGCTACTGCACAACCGCTTCGTCACCGAAGAGATGAAGGAGCGGCTTTTCTACCTTCCGGTCCGCACCGCGTTCCTGACCGTGGCAGAAGAGACGGCCTTCCTGAAATACATCAAAGAATAATCATTAAAAATTACAGATATGTTTGACGCACAAGTTTATATCGAACGCAGAAAAGTCCTCGCCGACAAAATGGGCGGCGGACTGCTGCTCTTCCCCGGCAACAACGAAGCACCCTGCAACTACGCGGGCAACACCTATCCCTTCCGCCAGGACAGTACCTTCCTATACTACTTCGGCCTGGACAAACCCGGTCTGGCAGCCGTGATCGACGCTGACAGCGGCGAAGAGATCATCTTTGGCAACGATGTGGATATGGACGACATCATCTGGATGGGTCCCCAGCCGCTGATGGCGGACGAGGCCGCATCGGTGGGCGTGGCCAAGAGCGCTCCGCGCGCCAAGCTGACCGACTGCGTAAAGGCAGCCCTTAAGAAGGGTCGCAAGGTGTACATCCTTCCGCCTTACCGCGAAGATACCCGCACCGAGCTCTGCGAACTGCTGGGGCTCAAGCTGGCCGAACTCAAATCCGCCGTCAGCGTGGAGTTCATCCGCGCCGTGGTGAGCCAGCGCCTCATCAAGGAGCCGTGCGAGATTGCCGAGATCGACAAAGCCTGCAACCTGGGCTATGCGATGCACTACACCGCCATGCAGATGATGAAACCCGGCATGAGCGAGCAGCAGCTGGTGGGCATCCTGGAGGGCGTCTGCCTCTCCGAGGGCTACATGACCTCCTTCGCCACCATCCTCTCGCAGCACGGCGAGACGCTGCACAACCATTGCCACAGCGACATCCTGACCGCCGGCAAGCTTTGCGTGATTGACGCGGGTGCGGAACTCGGTTCGCACTACGCATCCGACTTCACCCGCACCTGGCCGGTCAGCGGCAAGTTCACTGAACGCCAGAAGGAAATCTATACGATTGTCTCCACGGCCAACCAGTACGCCCTGGATGCAGCCCGTCCGGGCATCACCTACCGCGACGTACACCTGGGCGCCTCCAAGATCATCCTGCAGGGCCTCTCCAACCTCGGGCTGGTGAAGGGAGACATTGAGGAGATGTGCGCCGCCGGCGTGCAGGGCCTCTTCATGCCTCACGGCCTGGGACACAACATGGGCCTCGACGTCCACGATATGGAGAACCTGGGCGAAAACTACGTGGGTTACGACGACGACCAGGAGCGTGCAAAACAGCTCGGCCTCGGCTCCCTGCGTATGGCCCGCAAGCTGGTTCCGGGTCAGGTCATCACCGACGAACCGGGCATCTACTTCATCCCGGCCCTGATCGAAAAGTGGAAGAAAGAGGGTACCAATGCGCAGTATGTCAACTTCAGCGCGCTGGAGAACTACTACAACTTTGGCGGCATCCGTCTGGAAGACGACCTGCTGATCACCGCTTCCGGCGCCCGCCTGCTGGGCTCCAAGCGCCTCCCGATCACCGTCCGTCAGGTGGAAAATGCAATGAGAAACAATTAATTAAAAACCAACGATATGAAAAAAGCAATTCTGTTCGCTGCAGCCCTGATGCTCTGCCTGAGCGCCGCTGCACAAACCATCGGCAAGAACGAACTGAAGGAGATCCAGGGAAGTTTCCTGAAAGATCCCTCCACGGTCGCCCTGCAGAATGTGCTCTCGCACAACACCGACATCAACACCCTCGCTTCCAACCTCTCCAACGAGGGCAAGCAGGACACTTACTTCAAGTATGAAGTGGATGTAAAGGGTATCACCAACCAGCGCAGCTCGGGCCGCTGCTGGCTCTTCACCTCGCTCAACGAGCTCCGTCCGGTTGCAGCTGAAAAGCTGAACGTCAAGGAGTTCTATTTCTCGCAGAACTATTGCTCCTTCTGGGATCTCTTTGAGAAGAGCAACCTCTTTCTGGAGAACATCATTGCCAGCGCCAAGAAAGACATCAACGACATTGAGGTGGTGACCTACCTCAAAGCCCCTGTGGGTGACGGTGGCGTCTGGAATCTCTTTGTGGACATCGCTGAGAAATACGGCGTGGTTCCGGCTGACGTGATGCCCGAGACCGAGTTCTCCAACAGCACCGGCAACCTGCGCAAGATCCTGAACGAAAAGCTCCGCGACGGCGCCTGGACGCTCCGTCAGATGGCTGAAGGCGGCGCCAAGGAGAAGGCTCTCCGCAAGGAAAAGATTGAGATCATGAAGCAGGTCTATCGCATCCTGGCCCTCTGCCTGGGCGAACCGCCGACCGAGTTCACCTGGCGCTACAAAGACCGCAACGGCAAGGTGCAGACCATCTCCTCCACCCCGCAGGAGTTCTACGCTTCCATCGCTCCCAAGGACTTCAACATGAAGACGATGGTGATGATCATGAACGATCCTACCCGCGAGTACTACAAACTCTATGAGATTGAGAGCTACCGCAACACCTGGGAGGGCTTCAACTGGATCTACCTCAACCTTCCTAACGAAGACATCAAGCCCATGGCGCTGGCTTCCATCAAGGACAACCGCCCCATGTACATCTCCTGCGACGTAGGCAAATACTCCAGCCGCGCCGGTGGTTGGCTCGATACGAACCTCTATGACTATGAGAAACTCTTTGGCATCGACATCACGATGGACAAGAAGGCACGTATCCTCACCCGTCAGAGCGGTTCTTCGCACGCCATGCTGCTGATCGCCTGTGATACCGATGAGAACGACGTTCCCACCAAGTGGAAATTCGAGAACAGCTGGGGTCCCGCTTCCGGCCAGAAGGGTTATGTGCTTCTCACCGACGAGTGGTTCGACGAATACCTGTTCCGCATCGTAATCGATAAGAAATATGTCCCGGCCAACCTGCTCAAACTGCTGGATCAGAAGCCGGTGAAGCTCCCCGTCTGGGACTACATGTTCTAATTTCGTAACCGTTATGAAACGTTTACTTACGTTTATTACGGCTATGGTCGTGGGTCTGCCCCTCTTTGGGCAGGCCCTCGGTCAGGCTGAACTGCAGGAGATTCGCGGCAGCTTCGTGAAAGACGAGCAGACCGCCGCACTACAGAATGTCATCTCGCACACGCTGGATCTCTCCAAGCTGGCCATCACGGTCAACCCGGACAAAGTGCTGGATGGCATCTTCAAGTATGAAGTCAAGGCACTGCCCTCCGCACCGGACCAGTACACCTCGGGCCGCTGCTGGCTCTTCACCTCGCTCAACGCTCTGAGGCCCTGGGCTATGGAGAAGTACAACGTCAAAGACTTCCGCTTCTCGCACAACTTCGACTCCTTCTGGGATCTCTTTGAGAAGAGCAACCTTTTCCTGGAGGGTATCATCGAAACGCGCGCGGAGGAGACCGACAGCCGCATCGTGGCGCATCTCTTCAAGACCCCGGTGGCCGACGGCGCAGCCTGGAACTTCTTCATCAACCTGGCTGAGAAGTACGGCGTGGCCCCCGAAAGCGTGATGCCGGAAACCGTGCACTCCAACAAAACCGCGAACATGCGCACGCTCCTCAATCAGAAGTTGCGCCGCGAGGGTTGGGAGATCCGCAAGATGGCGGCAGGCGGAGCTGACGTGGAGGCACTTCGCGCCCACAAGCTCACCGTGATGAAGGATGTCTATCGCATTCTGGCGCTCTGCCTGGGCGAGCCCCCGACCGAATTCACCTGGACCTACAAGGATCGCAACGGCAAGGTGCACTCGCTGACCACCACCCCGCAGGCGTTCTACAAAACCATCGTGCCGGCCGACTACGGCTTTGGCTCCATGGTGATGATCATGAACGACCCGACGCGTCCCTACTACAAGGTCTATGAGATTGACCGCTACCGCAACACGTTCGAAGGCCGCAACTGGGTTTACCTCAACCTCCCCAACGAGGAGATGAAGGCCGGTGCGCTGGCCACCCTGAAAGACGGTGACGCGGTTTACGTCTCCTGTGACTGGCGCAAAGGCATGGTCAAACCGGCCAACTCCATGACCTGCGATTCGTATGACTACGATTCGCTCTTCGGCATGGAATTCAGCATGGACAAGGAGGCACGCATCGCCACCCGCTTCAGCGCTTCGGCCCATGCGATGCTCATCATTGCCTGCGATACCGACGAGAACGACCACCCCACCAAGTGGAAATTCTTCAACAGCTGGTTTGACACGGGCGAAAAGGCCACGCTGACCTTCACCGACGAGTGGTTCGACGGCTATCTCTTCCGCATGGCACTCGATCGCAAATACTTAAGCGCAGAGGCTTTGAAGGCGCTGGAAACCGAGCCTGTCAAGCTTCCCGCATGGGATTACATGAACTAAAGAATTATTGCTTTATGAACCTCGCTGATGTGCTTGCCATCATTCTGGGCCTGGTGGGTCTGGTGGGTTGCATCGTTCCGGTGCTGCCCGGTCCGCCCTTCACCTGGGCCGGTCTGCTGGTCATCTATATCTGGGGACACGATGCCGGAGCCGTTTCACCTACCCTGCTTTGGGTCTGGTGCGGCATCATGATCGTGGTCACCGTGCTCGACTACATCATTCCCGCCAAGTTCACCCGAGCCACGGGCGGAACCAAGGCGGCGGAACGGGGCGCGCTGGTGGGCACCTTCGTGGGCCTGCTCTTCTTCCCGCCGCTGGGCATCCTGCTGGGCGCCTTTGTGGGCGCGCTGGTGGGAGAAATCATTACCAACGGAAAGGATTTCCCGCAGGCAATCGGGCCGGCATTCGGGGCTTTTGTCGGCTTCCTGTTCAGCACGTTCCTCAAGATCGTGGTCTGCTTCATCATGATGTTTTACATTGTCAAATTCGCTGTCTAGAATATGAAAAAGTTTCTTCTGCTGGCAGTAGCCGCCCTGGTTTTGGCCGGGCCGCGCGTGGATGCCTGCTCTTCCGTGATTATCTCCGGCCGCGCTACGGCCGATGGTCGTCCCCTGATGCTGAAAGTCCGCGACGAATCGGGACAGAACAACAATATCCAGTATTTCAACGGTGAAAAGTTTAACTACCTCGGATTTGTGGGTGACGCTTCACGGGCACACGCCAAGGTTCGCAGTATTGTGGGTGGCGTGAACGAGGCCGGACTTTGCACGATGTCGCTGACCTCCAACAGCTGGCCCAAGGAGAATCTCCCCAAAACCGGCCACGGAAGCCTTCAGATGGCTGCGCTCGGCCGCTGCCGCAACATTGCTGAATTTGAGGCAATGCTCTCAGATTGGGGCCGGCCGCTGGGCAATGTCTCCAACCTGGGTGTGATCGACGCCGAGGGTGGTGCCGCTTACTATGAATTCGACGGCGAATGGTACACCAAGTACGATGTGAACGATCCCGCGGTGGCGCCCGACGGATGGCGCGTGCTGACCAACTTCAGCTGGGCCGGCGATGCCCTGGGTTCCGGCGGATGGGACCGCTATTACAGCGCAGAGGCCATGATGAAGGAGTTCCCCAAGAATGCCGACGGCAAGTATGAACTGACGGCAGCGGATCTGTACGAGGCCTTTGGCCGCCGCTATCGCCACGAGGTGATGGGCATCAAGAGCCTGGAAGATCTCTCCGGCTACCCCTACTTCTGCGATCAGGGCATGATCTCCCGCCACAATACCTGCGGTATCCTCACCTTCCAGGGCGTCCGTCCCGGTGAGAACCCCAAGTACACGGTGATGTGGACCCAGCTCGGTTTCCCGGGCAGCTGCCCCGCCATTCCGCTCTTCGTCGGCGACGACAATCAGGTTCCGGACTATATCTGGAAAGAGGGGACCAAGAGCTCCCGCCTCTGCGACAAGTCGTTCGAGGTGCGCAACAAATATGTCTATGACAAGCCTTGGAGCGGCCGCCTCAACTATTTCAACGTGGCTGCGCTGAACAAGGTGATTAACTGCACCCGCGGCACCGAAGCGGCCATCTGCGAAGACTTCTTCCCCCGCTTTGAGGCGTGGCGTTCGAAAAAAGTGAACGACGCGAAGTTCTATGCAGAACATCGCGCCGCTCTTCAGGATTACTACACCCGTTACCTCGCCGACCTTAAAGTTGCCGGCCTCGAATAACCGTTAACGATTGATTCTATGAATAACATTGAAGCTCTGGCTGCCTCCGCTGGAATTGGCGTGATGATTTTCTCGATTATCGTTATGCTGTTGGGGCTGGTTGCAATGGTTTTTGGCATCATTATGTTTTGCAAGGTCTGGCGAATGACCAATGATGTCCATAAGATGAAAGAGATGATGGAACGCCGGGAAGCCGCCCAGGCTACCCCTGTCCGGCGGTTTGCTTCGGGCGCGCATCCCGAATCGTCCACCCGGTCTGATGAGAGCGGCAACGGCAGTGAACCCTACTGGAAAGATCACAGCCGCTATGCCCCTCCGGGAGCGTGACAGATTGCCGCGCTGAAGATATCTGCTTACTTCTTGATATAGGTACCTTCCCAGGCGGTGTAGATCTTGCCGTCGAAGACGCAGACCGCCATCGTCATGGGGTCGGGATCGTACTGGGCAGAAATCCAGGTTTCCGACTCCAGCGTGACAGGGTCCACCGTATAGAAGGTATAGTTTACGCCGTTATACTCGTAGGAGTACTGAAGCGTCGTGGGGGTCAGCGTGAGAATCACGCCCTTGTGCGACCAGGTACCGACGGTCTTGGCAACGACCAGCTTGCCCGCGATATCGGTTGCACTGTAGAAGGTGTAATCCTTGCCCTTAACAATGACGCGGGCTTCCAGCTTGCCTTCTGAATCGTAGCGCTCCCAGGTGCCTTTCATCAGGGCTTCGCTCACGTTCTGCGTAAAGTCTTCGCGCAGCACGAGTACAGGGTATCCCAGTTCTTTGGTCGATTGGATCATCCAGTCGTTTTCCCACTCCCAGAGGGCAGCGCCTTCGGTGATGGGAGTTACCTTAATGGTGCGGGGACCGGACCAGCCAAAAATGGCAGAACTGACCGAGATGAGTTTCCCGGGATTGTTGTAATCCTCTTCCTTGAAAGTGGCCGGGGTCATCGTGACGACTCCGTTGACAAAGGTGTAGGTACCCTCGTCGATCCGGGTGCCGCTGACGCCCATCCACTTCCATTCATAGTCACCACCCGCCTTAAAAGTAGCATCGAAGTAGTGATGCTCATTGGCACGCATCAGCCAGGTGCCTTC
Source organism: Bacteroidales bacterium (assembly GCA_045114175.1). Lineage (GTDB taxonomy): Bacteria > Bacteroidota > Bacteroidia > Bacteroidales > UBA932 > Cacconaster. The sequence continues at coordinate 60,842 of JBGUJZ010000035.1, forward strand.
GATTTCAGGATCGGTATCGCCGCAGCCGGAGAGGCTCAGCATGGCCAGTGCGGCCATCGCAAACAGGAGAAAACGTTTCATTGTCGTATGATTTTCTAATGATTATTCGCGGATTGCTTTGATGCCGGGGAGTTCGATGCCCTCCAGGTATTCGAGCATTGCGCCGCCGCCAGTGGAGACGTAGCTGACCTTGTCGGCAAAGCCCATCTGGTTGACTGCTGCCACCGAGTCGCCACCACCCACGAGGGTGAAGGTGCCCTTAGCGGTAACCTCAGCCAGCATGCGGGCCATTTCACGGGTGCCGGCTGCGAAGTTCTCCATCTCGAAGACGCCCATCGGGCCGTTCCAGAGGATGGTCTTGGAGCTCTCAATCACCGACTTCCAGGTTGCGATGGTGGAAGGCGCTGCGTCCATTCCCATCCAACCCTCGGGGATGGCGTCCTTGCGGACCACCTTGCGGGCTGCATCGTTGCTGAAAGCATCGGCCACCACCACCTCGTCGCCAAAGAGAATCTTGACGCCACGGGCCTCCGCCTTGGCCAGGATGTTCTTTGCGGTTTCAATCTGGTCATCTTCGCAGAGCGAAGCGCCGATCTGGCCGCCCTGTGCCTTCACGAAAGTATATACCATACCGCCCCCGATGATCAGGTTGTCCACCTTCTCGAGCAAGTTCTCGATGATACCGATCTTGGAAGAGACCTTGGCTCCGCCGAGGATGGCCGTGAGCGGGCGGGCGGGGTTGTCGAGCACCTTGTCAATGGCGCAGATTTCACCCTCCATCACATAACCGAACATCTTGTCGTTCGGGAAGTATTTGGCGATAAGCGCGGTGGAAGCGTGTGCACGGTGTGCAGTGCCGAATGCGTCGTTGATATAGCAATCCGCATAGGATGCCAGCTTAGCCACGAAGCCCTTCTGGCTCTCCTTGACAGCGGCTTTTGCAGCCTTCTTCTCTTCATCCGAAGCATCCTCTGCCAATCCGCGCGGCTTGCCCTCTTCCTCTGCATAGAAGCGGAGGTTTTCCAGTAGCAGCACTTCTCCCGGTTTGAGCGCAGCGGCCTGTGCATCGGCCGTCTGGCAATCCGGAGCGAACTGCAACTTAGCGCCGAGCAGCTCCTCTACGCGGCCGATGATGTGCTTCAGGGAGTATTTCTCCGTGGGGCCTTTCGGTCGTCCGAGATGCGACATAATGATCAGCGCACCACCACCGGCCAGCACCTTTTTGAGAGTAGGAATGGCAGCCCGGATGCGGGTATCGTCGGTGATACGGAAGTTTTCGTCAAGGGGAACGTTGAAATCGACTCGCACGATGGCCTTTTTGCCCGCGAAGTCGTAAGTGTCAATGGTTTTCATATTGTAAGTAAGGTTTGTCTGTTTAAGGCGTTACAAAAATACGAATAATAATCATTACTTTTGCAAGCATAAACGCGCGCGCATGACCATTGAACAACCCCCGCAATCCTGGCAGGATTATGAACTGATTGATTCCGGAAACTTCCGGAAGCTGGAGCGATTCGGCCCGTACGTGATGATTCGGCCCGAACCCAAAGCGCTCTGGGACCCATCCCTGCCCGAGAGCGAGTGGCGGGCTATGGCGCACACGGAATTCAAACCGGGCGCCGGATTCGGCAAGGCCGGCAAGGAGGACAGCGGCACCTGGACCACGCTTCGCAAGATGCAGGAACAGTGGACGATCGCCTATCCGCCGGTGGGACTCCGCCTGCGGCTCGGACTGACCTCCTTCAAGCATGTGGGCATCTTCCCCGAGCAGGCCACCAACTGGGACTTTATTGTGCGCAACACGCGCGAGATTGCCGAGCTGCGCGCCAAGACCGGTGAGGGTGCGCCCAAAGTGCTCAACCTATTTGCCTACACGGGCGCGGCCTCGCTGGCTGCCCGCAAGGGCGGTGCCGATGTGACCCACCTGGATTCGGTGAAGCAGGTGGTGACCTGGGCCCGCGAGAATATGGAACTTTCCGGTATGGACGGCATCCGCTGGATCGTGGAAGACGCGCTGAAGTTTGCCCGCCGAGAGGTCCGTCGCGGCAACAAGTGGCAGGGTATCATCCTGGATCCGCCGGCTTACGGACACGGTCCGGACGGCGAGCGCTGGAAACTCGACGAGTGCTTGAACGAGCTGCTCAAGTGCTGCGCACAGCTGCTGGCACCGGAAAACAGCTTTCTGGTGCTGAACCTCTACTCCAACGGCTATTCGGCGGTGCTGGCCGAGACGCTGGTCCGCACAGCCTTCGGCACGGACGGCCACCTGGAATGCGGCGAGTCGGTGCTTCGCGACCGCTATGGCAAGGCACTGCCGCTGAGCGTCTTCACGCGCCTTCGCCGATAAACGAATAAAAACGATTCAAAAGATATGACCAATTTTCTCTCTGTCGTCTGGGACATCAACCCGATTCTCTTCAAGATTGGCCCGCTGGCCATTCGCTGGTATTCGCTGCTCTTCGTCTCCGGTTTCCCGCTGGGATGCTGGATTATCTCCAAGTTCTACAAGAACGAGGGCGTAGATCCCGCCAAAATTGAGCCGCTGCTCTATTCCATGCTGATTGGCGTGATTATCGGCGCGCGTCTGGGTCACTGCTGGTTCTACCAGCCGGATTATTTCCTTGCACCGTTTGTAGCCATGTTCGGCGGCAAGGTGGACCCGCACATCGCACAACAGGGAATGACCAACTGGCAGGCCTTCTGGGAGACTTTTATGCCCTGGAAGGGCGGCCTGGCATCGCACGGTGGCGCCATCGGTATCCTGCTGGGACTCTGGTGGTACACCCATAAGTACGGCAAGGCCAACCACTTTGACATGCTTTGGATCATAGACCGACTGGTGATCTGCGTCTGCTTTGCAGGTGCGCTCATCCGTATCGGCAACCTCTTCAACTCCGAAATCTACGGCAACGAGACCACCCTCCCCTGGGGTTTCATCTTTGTCCGCAACGGCGAGACGGTGCCCAAGCACCCCACGCAGATCTACGAGGCGCTCAGCTATATCCTGCTCGGCATCTTCCTGCTCATTATGTACTGGAAGCGGCTGGATAAACTGTATCGCGGCTGGATCTTCGGTGCCTTCTTGATTGGCTGCTTTGGCATGCGCATTCTGATTGAGTTCATCAAACAGCCGCAGGTGGAATTTGAGAAGGGCATGGCACTCAATATGGGTCAGCTGCTGAGCATTCCGTTCGTGCTGGCCGGTATCTTCTTCATTGTCCGGGCTTATATCAAGAAAACGCCGGCCCGGGCTATCATTCCTGAGCAGACCAACTACTGTCCCCCCAAGAAACAGCGATGATCCGTTTTGACTGTGACTATCTCGAAGGCTGCCTGCCCGAGATTCTCGAACGCCTGAACGCCACCAACCTGGAACAGACGGTGGGCTATGGCGAAGATGCACACTGCACCGCAGCGCGTGAAAAGATCAAAGAGGCGGTGGGTCGCCCCGATGCCGAAGTCCACTTCCTGGTAGGCGGTACGCAGACCAACACCACCGTCATCTCTTCCCTCCTGAAACCCTATCAGGGGGTAGTGTGCGCCGCGAGCGGCCACATCAACGTCCACGAAACGGGCGCGATCGAGCACGGCGGCCACAAGGTGCTGGCCCTGCCTGCAACGGGCGGAAAGATCACAGCAGAACAGGTTGAAGAGACCTTTGCCGGGCATCGGGATGATGCCAACCACGAGCACATGGTGCAGCCCGGGATGGTTTATATCTCCTATTCTACTGAGCTGGGTACGCTTTACACGAAGGCGGAACTCACCGCCATCTCGGAGGTATGCCGCCGCTGGCAGCGCCCGCTCTTCATAGACGGTGCGCGACTGGGCTACGGCCTGGCCTCCCCGGCATCCGACCTCACGCTGCAAGACATCGCCTCGCTGGCGGACGTATTCTATATTGGCGGCACCAAACAAGGCGCTCTTTTCGGCGAAGCGGTCGTCTTCTGCAATCCGACACTGGCGCACGAGTTCCGCTACCATATCAAGCAAAATGGCGGCATGCTGGCCAAAGGACGGCTGCTGGGCATCCAGTTCGAGACCCTCTTCACGGACAACCTCTACCTTCGCGCCGCCAAGCATGCGATTGATGAGGCCTTCCGCCTGCGCGACGGACTCCGTGCCAAGGGCTACCAGTTCCTCTGCGACAGCCCCACCAACCAGCAGTTCCCGATTTTGGAAGATGGGCAGATTGAGGCACTGCGTGCCGATTTCGGGTTCGAGTTCTGGCAGCGGATAGACCCTACCCATAGCGCCGTGCGTTTCTGCACCAGCTGGGCTACCACGGATACCGCCGTCGACGCTTTGCTATCGGCACTGTAATACACGGTGGCGGCTAAGTAGCTATCTATCAGTAAAATACAAAATGGCCTATGCTTGTTTCCAGGCATAGACCATTGTATAAATGATTGATTTTAAATCAGTTGACCGCCACCGCTCTATTCCGTGACAATCTTCTGGCAACGGACGAAACCACCCGTTGAACGGTTACCGTTGGAGGAGTTGCTGACAGCATTGCCGGAGCTCGTAGAATAGCTCAGGTAGAACATACGGCCACGGTACCAACCACCCTGCATCGAAACGTCGTGACGGCACCAGTACCAACCACCGGTGTAATACGAACCGTTGTTACCGGAGCAGTAGGAACCACGCGGCATGAATAACGGCTGGGTAGCGTCTGCAGTGACATTGAACCAGTAGCCCTTCAAATCAGCAAAGTAACCCGCAGCGTCCGTAGTAGTATTGCCATCCCACTCCTTGAGCACATTGCTCTTGAAGTTGATCGTAGCCCAGAAAGAGTTGGTGCCACCTTCCGGTACGCGGTAACCAGCCGGGCACGGGTCGTAGATGGTCTTTTCCGGACCGTCCCAGAGGTTCTTCGTGCCTTCCCACAGCCAGTCACCCAACCAGGTCTGGTGCTCTGCCAGCGTGGTGTCGAGCGGCTGGAGGAATGCAGCGGGATGCTGCTTGACGTACTCCAGAGTACCTACCTCAGCAGAGGTCGGGATAATGTTGGTGGATGCGTTGAAGACAGGATCCTTACGGCCGAACTGGAAGCGGAGGCCCCAGTTCTCAGAGTAGGCAGCAACCGTATCTTTCGGGTATGCGCAAACGGCACCGATGTTACGGTCCAGAAGGATGGTCTTGTTGTCCTTCAGGGTGATGTCGGCGGGGGTATCGGTGATCCAGATGATCCAGTCCCAAAGAACGTTTTCATCAGCATCCTTAGCCTCCAGAATATAGTCACCTTTATTCTCACCAGCCGTTACCTTGCAGAAGTTAGCGTAGTTATTGATGGTGATCGTCGGAGCCTGACCATTAATCTGGGTATAGTAACGGGGTTTGCTATAACCGGCGTTCTTTACGTGGCCAATCAGTTTGCCATCCGGACGGAACGGACCGAGTTCCAAATAGCTGTTCGGTTCAACGATATAGGTGTTAGCCAGTTTTTCCTTTGCAAAAGTGAAGCGAACCTCAGCAACCGGCATCTCCTGGATGGTACTGCGGCTGATGGTGTTCTCAACCACCGTACGGTTCAGGGAGAGGTAAGCGGGGGTCTGGTCGCTCGTCAGGGAGACGGAGAGACCTGCTGCAAAAGCGTTTGCAGGAACAACGGCATAGACAATCGTCGGAGCGGAAGCATCTGCGCTGATGACGGTACCTTCCGGCAGCGTCACGGTGATCACCTTGGTGGTATTGTCGGTGAACTCGAGCACAGGGTCGTTGCCGTCGATGGTGACGGTAGCGTTACCTGCCAGCGGTTCGTTAGCGGCAATCTGGATGCTCTTGATAGGGCGAGGGCCGGTTCCGTAGAGCTGCAGTTTGAGCAGACCCATCACGTTCTTGAACTCGAATGCGGTGGTTCCGACAGCAACGGCCAGGTTTGCGTTGTTCGGCATGTTGCCCACAACACCTTCCTGAACGTCAGGAATCACGACAGGGAGATAGAAAGTGCCCGCTACATGCTCACCAAAGGATTCGGTATCGAAGTAGCTTGCAGGATAGATAGCTGCCTTCAGTTCGTCAGCGATAGCGTCACCTTCAAAAGCGCCGTTGGTGGTTTCCTCACCAGCGATAATCGTGTAAGTGACGGGATTTTCAGGGGCAGAAGAACCGACTACGGCAATCTGGTCGCCAGCGCTCCAGAGGACGAGGTTGCTCTCATCCAGTGCGGTACGCGTAGCGCTTACAGGCTGCTCGAGCGATGCTTTCAGGGTAACCTTTTCTACAGGTTTCAGGTCAGTGGGATTGATGTCATTCTGGCATCCAACGACGGCGAAAAGAGCTGCGGTCGCGAGAATCAGTACTTTTTTCATAGTCTTTCCTCCGATTTTAAGCAGTCCATGCCCCGTTGTTTACACCGAATCCTTCTGTGGATCCGCTCGAAGCGAGAACGGCGTTTTCAGCTTCCGTCATGACGAGTTCCGTCTGAGGAGCCGTGTAAAAGCGTTTTTCGAGATTCATAATACAATTGGGATTATTGTGATATTGATTGTAAATCAGTTATGTCCGTCAAATGTAGCAGTTTTTTTGCAATTCCAAAAGCGGCGACAGGATTATTCGCGAGAATTTCCTATTTTTGTCTGGCTAAAAACCCGACTTATGAAATACAAACGCATACTCCTCAAACTCAGCGGCGAAACGCTCGGCGGTCCGGAAGGACGCGGCCTGGATGAGCAGGTGATCGACAACTTTGCAGCGCGCATTGCCCGCATCGCGCAGAGCGGCGTGCAGGTGGCCATCGTGGTAGGTGGCGGCAATATCTTCCGCGGCCTGCAGGGCACCGGCAAAGGTTTCGACCGCGTGCACGGCGACCAGATGGGCATGCTGGCCACGGTGATCAACAGCAAAGCGCTGGCCATCTTCATCCGTAACCACGGCGTGCAGGCAGAGGTTTTCACCTCCACTCCCATGCGCCCCATGGCTCGCTACTATATGCGTGATGAAGTGGTGGACGTGCTCGAAAAGGGCGGCGTAGCGCTGCTCAGCGGCGGCACCGGCAACCCCTTCTTCACCACGGACAGCGGAGCGTCCCTGCGCGCCTGCGAGATTGGTGCAGATGCCATCCTCAAGGCCACCAAGGTAGATGGTGTCTATGACTGCGACCCCATGAAAAACCCCAACGCCATCCGCTACGAGACCCTCTCTTTTGACAAGGCTATCGCCGATAACCTCAAAGTGATGGACCTCACCGCATTTGCCATGTGCAAAGAGAACAAGATGCCCATCGTGGTCTTCAACATCAACCGCGAAGGGGAACTGGAGCGTGCAGCTGCCGGAGAAAAGGCCGGCACCCTGGTTTGCTAACGAATAAAACGAAATACCATGATTGAAAAAGCCCAGCAAACGGTTGCTTCCGCTGAGGAAAAGATGGAAGAAACCATTCTCTATCTGGATGAGAGCCTGAAGAATTACCGCGCCGGCAAGGCCAATACCTCTGTGTTCAACCCTGTGCTCGTCTCCTACTACGGAACGATGACTCCCCTGCCCCAGATGTCCAGCATCACGGCTCCGGACGCCAAGACCATCCTGATCCAGCCGTGGGACAAGAGCCAGATCCGCGCCATTGAAAAGGCCATCCTGGACGCCAACCTCGGTTTCACCCCGCAGAACAACGGCGAAACCATCCGCATCAACATCCCGGTCCTGACCGAGGAGCGCCGCGCCGAACTGGTCAAGAAGGCCCGTTCGGAAGGCGAACAGTCCAAAGTTTCCATCCGCAACACCCGCCGCGAGGCCATCGAAGCCCTCAAGAAGATGGTGAAGGAAGGCCTGCCCGAGGACGTTGAAAAAGACGACGAAGACGCTGTCCAGAAGCTTACCGACACCTATACCAAAAAGATTGACGAACTTCTCGCCGCCAAGGAGAAGGAAATTATGACGGTGTAAATCGGCGCAAGTCACCTGCCGCTGACAGCCACCACGGCTACGAGAAAAGAGAAAGTGCTACCCCGAGGATTTGGGGTAGCACTTTTTATAAAATACACTTTCAGTAAAGTTACGGCTGGGTCGTGGAGAATTGTAATGTCACTCTGCCGTTGTTTGTCGCCGTTGCATTCGCTAACGCTGAAAGCGTTGATGTTGCGTAATAATATGTAGTTGTAGAGAACCAGCCTCCACTTTGATAGCGGTAGATGAAGTATACCGTGGCATCATCATTTACTATGGAGAAACTACTTACCTGAATAGTGACTGTCGCCCTATTATAGTAGTTGTTATTATTCGTATAGAATTGAGCGATTTGATTGTACGAAGCCTGATTGTTTACATAAACGACCGTACCGTTATTTCCTTGAGAGAAATTAGTAGGATTACCGTTATTATTGTTCCTAAGATAAAGAGCATTGGCGGGGACCACTAAACTACCTCGTGCTACCGAGGTTGTACTGGTTTCGTAATCCTGATGGACAAGCGTTACGTAACCAGGAGCAAAGCGCGTCGTAGATTTAACCGAGAACGACTGCGTCAGGTTCTCATTAGCCGGAGTAAAGGTATATGTACCATTGCCGTTGTCAGTGAAGCGGGAATCTGTACCATTGAGCGCAAGGCCTTCAAACGAAACGGTAATCGGAACGACATTATCAGCCGCATAACTGAACTGGAATGTCGCGGTTTTATCCAAGCCCAGAGATAGTTTACCCTCAGACATATTTCCACCGGAGAATCCGCAATCGGTAAACTGCAGGCCCCGGATAGTAATCGTATTAGACTGGGCCTGTGCATAGAGCAACGGGTTCTCCGTGATATTCGCCGTAGAGAGGGTTACAGATCCGGCAGAACCGGCAGGTCCGGTCGCCTTGAGCGCGAGTTCTACTGCATTCGCAAAGCCATGGGTCAGATTTGCATCCGGGATATAATAGAGATAAGTATTACCGCTTGAGTGAACCAAGCCGGAGGTAACAGGCGTCTCACCGTCTGCATGATACTGCGGCGTAAAGCCGTTGAGCACTACCGTCATGACAGGAGGTATCACACGATTGTTCGCATCGAGGCCCTTCGATTGAGCCGTCGCCGCATCTGCGCTCAAACCCTTGTCATTCGTAGGATCCCACCAGACAATCGTATTATTCCGACGATCATAGTCCATTCGGAAAGTCAATGTGACGTTTCCGTTGCGGTAAACCGTCGCAGGAGACCACTGCGTGTTCGGGAACGTAAAGAGACGCTGCGTATAGTTGAAGAAATCATCATACGATGTAGCGTCACTGAAGTACTTGTTGTGGACATAAACGGTACAAGCATTATCAGAAATGGTGGTCTTGAAGTGGCAGTCCACATACTTCCACGCAACGCCGTTCACCGTTACGGTCCCCAGGTCTTCGTACTCTGATTGAGTAATTGTCTTAATAAAGTAGAACGCAGGAATATCAACGCCGGGAACCGTGGAGGTGCCATAAGCCACCGGCAATACATCACCATCCGGGGTCAGGCTATAGCCGTCTGGCTCAATGGTGAATTCCAGCGGGAAGACGGAGCGGGAAAGTCCTCGAGGAATCAGGATTCGAACAATCTCCTGCTGATTGGCGCTCTGAGCAACATACTTCTGACGACAGGTCACGTGCATCGTCTGGCGAGGCGAAGTCTTGATCACCACATTTCTGCTCAGGGTATTTCCGTTGTATGTTCCCTCTATGTGAATCGCCTGTGTGCGAGCTTCTGTAAAAAAGTCATTTTCGTCTTTGTAGGAAGTATTCAACTCATAGACAATCATTCCCCACTTTTCAATGTCCGCATTTGCTATCTGTTGCGCCGTTGCTTCAGTCCAAGTATTGTTGTTTCTGACAAATGAGATAGCCTTTCCATTATTATCTTTCACGATCCACACTTTGCAGGTATCCTCACTTTGGGCGTTCGTCGCAGTATCAAAGGTCAAAACTCCCTGTGCGGATGCCTGAGCCGCCGTCAATTCAGTAAAGGCGCCCGAGTTCTCGTTATATGAACCCACTTTAACTGTCACCAACTCATTAGCCTCTTGATTGGCTGTATAATTATCATCCGTCACATTGGTGGGAATATATCGGAACATCAGCGTGTCTTTCTGTGGCTGCACGTAGAACTTCTCCGTGAAAGAAGTACCAATACTCGACTTACCATCGGAGATATTGATCAGACTCTGGAAGTTCGGGTCGCCGGTTACGGATGCTGAACTAGCTTTAGATGCCTTGTTGATATCCTCTTCTCCAGTGCCTGCTTCAATGTTCAACAAGTGTACCGTATAGGATTGGTTGCGAAGCAGCGGAATCGCAACGCCTTCCGTGTTCACGATATCCAAAGCATAGTACTTCTCAGGTTCGGGATCTCCATCATAATCATGCCGAATCGCCTTGATAATCAAACGCGTTGCCCTGCGAGCCGTGGACGGCATGGTTCGCTCGTAAACAAAGAGGACATTGTTTTCCGGATTCAAGCTATCCCAGTCCTGGAGATCTGCATCTCCCGGAATACCCACATCGGCATTACCCGGATAATAGTTATAGGCTTGATTCGAGGGTGAATATCCCTCATAGTTAAACGGCGCTCCCGTCACAAGCGTATCGCTTTGATTCACCCGAACCAGAGGATAACGCTGGTAGTTCATCAGAAAATTCTCAAAGTAGAGCGGCGAAGTCGTATCCTCATCGCCCGGCTCTATAATGGGATTGCCTGCTGCGTCGGTTGAGAAGGGGGCAGACAGAATCGGTGCCACAACACCTTCCGACGGAGCATACGCCAAACCGAATTTCGTAATCGTCACCAACTGATGGTTCTTCTCCGGTTCATTCTGGTACTCGAACAATTGGGTCAGGTTGCGCAGATAGACGCGGGCAAAGTTACGCACCAGGATGATGGGGTCAGGGAACTGCCTCATTGTAGCTTCCGTTGCCACATAATCGTTTCCCACCTTGTTGACGCGGACGCCATTGGGCAGAATCACTTTCTGCCAGTAGGCATCGTTGTACTCCTCGGAACGCTGGGAACGAATGCGAGACATCACATACTCTTCCGTATCCTGGCTACCGGAAATCGGCGGACTGGTACGGACTGCGGTCGGGCAGTTTGCAATGAAATGCAGGCGTAAGCGGCTGTCGCTGATGGAGAGCTTGGCTTCAAGCGTATAGACCGTTGCATTGGTACCGTCATAGTGAGACGGAGTTGTTTCCGTTACCGTTGCCCTGACCCACTCATTGAAGTAACCACTACCACCAAATACAGCAATATAGAAACCGGTCGTGTCGATGGTCGGCGTGTTACCCATGGCTCGGGTAGCCGATTCGTCACCGGGAACTGCCACCTTGAAGGAGATGTTTACACGCTCGTTGTCCTGCACCGGATCGGGAGTCGGAAACGGCTCAATCCCGTGGCAGCCCGTCAAGACTGCCAACGCTACAAACAATATGCATCCAAATCTTTTCATAGCGTCAATTCTTTTTTACATTGGCCCGGTCTTGATCGCCCCAGGTAAAGGTTCCCTTCGTTACCGTCTCGTAGGTAGTATCTTCCCAATACCATTCGTCGTACACGCAACGAACGTATCTGGAACCAGACGTTCCCGTATTGCTGGTTAATTGTGACGAACTACTTCCACCCGGCACGGTAACGTAGCCATTGTTACTCCAATAATCCGTGTTAGAGGCATCATCACCACCCAGCAGACGAGGAATCAGGTTATCCTTCGTCAACTGTGCCATGTAGGTAATTTCTGCAACGGTCGGCAGACGCCAACGGCCAGCTGGGTGACCGTCCTCCTGATAAGAAGCGCAACGGCGCTTTGCGTTATCATACGTTGTAGGCTGCGTAGCACCGTAAGAAGATGCAATGCGGAACTTTGGAGCGATGAAGTTGCTGTACTCTGCGCCACCGGCCGGATAATAGTAGGTGATTCTGCGATTGCCACCTTGCACAGAGGCCTTACTCTGGCTCCATTCCGTATTGCCACCGGAGAGATTGTTTATCGTACGAGATCTAGGGTCTCCCAACACATAACTAGCGACAGCACCAGTAGTTGGAAGTACCGAGGTCTCGATGACATACATGTTCGTATTCTTGTTGCTGGAATTGGATACGCCACTAGGAGAAGAGCCCAAGTAATACGTCCAATTCTGACTAGTATTTGCCGTAAAGCTGGCTTGATCGGTACCACCACCTTGTTTGCCATTCACAAAAGCATAGCCATAAGTACTATTATCGCCGCTGTTTGCCTCCGGCTTAATGATAATAGAAGGTCTCTGCTCGATGATGACATCGGTGAAATAGAGATTTGCCCCCTCTCCCTCATGACGCAGGCGCATACGGATGGTATAAGGCGCCACATCATAGTTGTTAGACGACATATCTCGTCTCAGCGGATGGTTGAAGGTGACACTGTCGCGACCATGTACGATTACGGACCAACCATCTCCATCCGCAGGCTGATTATATGTAAAGGAATGGGAAGTAGGAGCCGGGGTGGAACTACTATAGTTCGGACGAACCGCAATGATCTGATTGTTGATGGTCGTGGTAAACGGATTGTAAATCCGTGGGTTCACACCGACATAATTGGCATCTACATCATGCGCCGCGGTATACACGTTATTGGCAACCGTAAAACCAACCACCTCTACATCGTGGCTCGACTGAATCGGGATGATGAGATTATCCTCGTTGTAGAGGACATACTCCGTGGTTGATACGTTCAAATAACGGGCCGTAATGACCGTTGCAGGCACGGAAGTAATACTGGTAATGTTCTCCTCCGTCACCTCTTCAATTGCGCCACCCCAGGGAGCGATGGCATAGTGGATAGCCACTTGCGGCGGATCTGCCTGCTCGGTACCCAGAATCTGCACGTCAATGGAGATGTGGTACCAGTGGTTGCGGAGCAGTTCATTGCCGTGGAACGGAATCTTGTAGTAATACTTACGGGTCGTATTGCCGTATTGCCAAGGAATAATGAGCTTCAAATACGGCTCCATGGACGATCCGGTTTCCCACGACATCGGATAAGAATAGAAAGGCTTCAACTGTCCGTAGTGATCCGCGAAGACGCTGTCTACCGGCATATAGACCGGAACCTTGACTGAAGTCGTTACATTATTCACCTCCCGACTGCGGGAAAGGGAGTCACCCGTAGCGTAGAGCACAAAGTCGTGATACTGCGAATAAACGATCGACTCACCCGAGCCGTAAGTTTCGGATGCCGTTACCGGCATCGGCACCGGTTCTGCGCCGAGGGTAGCTTTACGCATGGGATAAACCATGTAAACAGACATGTTCTTCTTGTCCGGAATCCACTGGTTGGCTTCGTCACCAACTGCGTGGTCAGCAACCGTAAGGGCGAACGTAACTTTGGCAGCCACACGGGCCATACCAACGGTTGCATAGACAGGGGTGGAACCCTGTGCGTTACCCAGCGTAAGCTGCATCTCACCGGTCATTACGAAATCCGGCTGGATATAGTTCCACTGGGAGGTTTCATCCACTGTTACCGTATTCTCCCACGTAGGTGCCGGGAGGAGCGAAGCTTTGATATCGCTGATATTGCGGCTACCGGGGGTTCCCTGATAGGTTCCGCCGTGGTTGGTGAAATTGGCCACGACGAACAGGCCGCAGTGCGCACCCGCACCGGTTGTACCAAAGATACTTTCAATATCCGTAGGGTTGGTTTGGAGTTGTACCAACGTACCGTTGCGACGGACGTTCAGCACCTCCTTCGTGATATCTCCGGTCGTTTCGTTATAGAAGAATATATCGATACGCTCGGAGATGATATTTTCATTCAGGGCGGCTTCTCCTTCCTTGGTGGCACGGGTTTCCGGATCTGCAACAACAAGGTTCAGGACAATCCCGTCAATATACTCAGGGACCTCCGGTACGCAGCCAACAAAGGCCAGCAGTGCCAATGCAAATATGATGAGTTTAGTTCGCATCCAATACTAGTCTAATGTTTTTCCGGTTGAATTCAGAGTTTGCATCGTGCCATTCACCGTTGAAGTAGATGGCTACGTTGAAAAAGATCGTCTGGGTGGTGGTCGGCGTGAGATCGTTGTTCGGCTTCACGGTAAATTCCACTTTACCATTGTCCGTGAAAGCATCAATCTCGCCGGAAGTCGGTTCAATCTCAAAGTATTGAGCCGCAGAGAGCGGATAAGCCGTTATTTGCCAACGACCGGAGGTCGGTGCCTCTATATAGAAACGGCCCTTCATTACCTCGGTATTGGTCCTGAATCGCATCGTCTTGGCCGACCATTCTTCAGTCGTCGGCTCCGTGGAATATGATTCTGTGGTACTGTTGTAGCGATAAAATGCCAACACACCATCCTTGAACATACCGCTTCGCGCGGAGATGGAGTGATCGGAGTAATCCCAGTCATACGCCTCATATTCCCAAGGTAGCACGCGCGTATAGATTTCGATAGAACTTCTCTTGAACTGAAGCATCAGGGAGTACTTCGTGCCAGCATCCATGCCGGAGAAGTTGTCTTTAAAGAATTTCTGGCGAGTAAGCACAACCGATGCGGTGAGATCGCCGGAAAGGTTGTCATTGGCATCCAGCACATTGTATTCCACCACCAGACGGGCATTGGTATCCAGCTCCATATAGGTCTGGGGCCACATCATGATATAGTCCGTCAGGTTCAGAATCGACTCCTGATTGATGTAAACGTTTCCTGCCGGATCTGCCGACTGGAAGAGCACTGTGCTCACGGAATCAAAATCAGCCGTAGTAACCTGAACGGTAGCGGAAGAGTAGTCGATGGTTGCGCTGCGTTTGTTCTTCATACCCACGAGCGTGACACGCTTGAGATAGATGGTGTTGCCGGAGGTATTCTGAACTTCCAGATTCATCGCCGTAAAGAGATGATGATGCTTCAGGTTGACAGGGGTATTCGGCGTGTGGGTCTGCGCGGGAATCGTGATCACATCGGAATACATGAAATCAAACTGGGTAGTAGAAGCATCCATTACCTTCTGGGGAATGGTAAGCACCTGCGTGGTGGCATTATAAGAGGTTCCGGCGCCAAAGAACTCTTCCTCGAAGAGGCCGAGCGAGCTGTCGTAATGGAGCCAGGAGAAGAACTTGTGGGTACCGTCGGCCGTCCAGGGGTAGGTTCTGTTGGAGCCATAGTTCCAGACGGGGTTGCCCGCAAAGACCAGCGAGTCGTTGATGTAATACGGGTTCTCTGCGCTCATCCAAGAGACATTTCCCGAGAAACCGGTGAGAATGTCAAAGACGCGCAGCTTGTTGCCGGTGCTGTTGAGCGCAGTGGAATCCATCATGGCGCGGGTAGAGCCAGCATTCACGGCAGAGAAGGAGATGGTCCCCTCGCCGAAGAAATCCTCGTGACAGGAGACTGCCGCCAGCGCAACAACGATTAG
This sequence comes from Bacteroidales bacterium, assembly GCA_045114175.1. Classification (GTDB taxonomy): domain Bacteria; phylum Bacteroidota; class Bacteroidia; order Bacteroidales; family UBA932; genus Cacconaster. The sequence goes on from JBGUJZ010000035.1 coordinate 76,181, forward strand.
ATATAGTACTTTTCTTCTCATTATTCTCTTTTACTCAACCGTAACACCACCTTCCGCGGTCGTCCAGGCGTCCGTGGTGGCGGTAAAGGTGATATTATCGTTCAGTCCGATGCTGAGTGTATAAATATATTTTCTTCCGGGTTCCCATTGCGTAATCGTACCACGAAGCGGAATGGTAACCGGAGCGTTTTCAAATGTAAAGGTAGCAGAATTTAACGTTTGAACAATACTGTAGCTCACGGTAAGTGACGCTTTAGCGTCAACTGCCTGCGAAAGTGTCTGCGGCAAAAGGAGATATGCGCAGATATCAATTGTATCCGGCGCGTTGCTCTGGTTGTAAGTGAGCGGAGTGGTCGCGCTGGAGAGAGTATATTCATGCAAATCGTCATGGTTGGACCATGTGCCGTCGGCAAAGTCTCCGACGGAGTATATATTGTTGAGGGACAAACCCTTGAGAGACAAACTCACCGTGCGGTTGGCATCGTTGTAGTAGTCTGCCGCTTTCACGCGGAACACTATCTGAACGAGTGCGTGTGAGAAAGTCAAAGGAACGCTCTCCGGGTGAGTGGAGCAGTCTGCTACCGTCGCGGTTGCATAGCAGAGATCCGTTGTCATCTGTTGAGCGGTTTGTACGGTGTAAGCCGTAGCGGTTACACCGTTTGTCTGATCGATGCTCAGGCCGGTTGCGCTAGCCGGACTGTAAGCTTTAAAAGTGAGGGATCCGCCCAGGGGCCAGTACTGGTCGGTAGATGTCGCCCAAAGGGCAATGGTGGAATTGTATGAGGCTTCAAGACGCTCAAAATACGGTGCTGAGCCATCGTGAAATGCACTCACGATGAAATGCTCCGATTCAGGATAGACCGTGCCTGTAATGATAGCTCTCGTTGCTTTGGAGGCTACCGGCGCAAAGGAGATCTTACTGGAGGTGATCTCCGTCATCGTGCAGGCCGAAAGCAATACTGCGGCCGCAACGAATGTCAGGTATGCGTGTCTTGTTTTCATACGATTCTCTATTCATCCAGAATAATCTCACGTGTCTCGATCCAGTCTGTAACAGCCAGGCTTAAAACGCTATTTTCCAGGCCGACAGCGAGTCGGAACGTGTACTTGTAATCAGGAAGCCACTTCTGGCAGCAGTTCCAGATAGGAATATGCGCTTCACCAGGAACTTCATAAGTCAGGTCCTGGAGGACACTTCCGGTTGTAAGGTCCGTCAGTGTGGAGTGCACGACGGTATGGTGCCATTCATCGATTCGGGACGTTTCCGGCAGCAGTTGCGGGATCAGCAGCAGCGGATCCAGCGGAGTGAGGACAGGTGTGTTTGTGTTGTCGCACTCCAAAGCCAGGCCGGAAGGTTTGTTGAAGACGGTGTAGGTGGTCACGGAAGGGTTGGTTACCCAGTTCATAGGCTCCTGGGTGAAATGACCTTCGCAGATCACGCCCGAAATCTTAACAGAATCGAGCACTACCGTCATTTCGTCGGATTGCAGCAAGTTGTCGGAAACCAGCAGTTTGGAGTACTGCTTCAAGGGGCGAACCTTGATGCAAATCTGCGTAAGCGCGTGATCAAATACGATCGGAACCACAGCGGAATGTAGCTTGCAATTCTCGATGGCTTTCGCGTAGCAGAGATCCACCTGTGCTTCTTCGAACGAAGATATGGACCAGTCGGTTTCTAAGCCCTTTTCGGGGCTGATTCGAATTTGCGGGATAGCAGGGGAAGCGGCATAGAAGACGACATCACCATCGTTCGGCCAGAGGAACTCTTCCGTAGGTCGCCACCAGGAGTTCTTAGCGTCGTATTCAATCCTTGCTCCCGACATGTAGATGTTATCCCAGTCGTTTTCGATTCCTTCAGGGTAATGGACCGCCTCTACGACGAACGGAAGATCCTGCGGATAGCTCGTCGAGCTGATGATACACTTGGTATGCGAAGCCACAGCGGAGAACACAATCCGATCGCCCGGCATCGGGTAGCGGGTGTTCACCGTGCACGATGCGGCCAGCAGTGCAACGTTCATCAGGATGATTGCGAGTCTTTTACCCATTCTTCTTAATTGCCTTTGATTGTCTTTTCAATATCCCCTTCCCGGACGGGGTGCGCGGGGAATTGCACCCCGTCCGTTGGGAGATGATTTATATAAACAATCGATTCTCAAGCATTACAGCAGGCATGCGTTAACTGCGTCGACCACAATACCGTTGACATCCACGGTATTCCAGCCTTCCACAACCGGCGAGAACATGATCTCGTTGTTTGCGCCATCAAGGGAGATACCCAGGTGGAACACATAACGTTTGCCGCACTCGAATTTCTCATTGGTTACGCGGCCGTAAACCGGAATGGTAACGGTCTGGCTCGGGGTTGCCGGATAGTCGAAACCGTTGATGCTGTAAGCAGCAATGCTGTAGGTAACTTCGATTGCCTGGCCATTGACGGGGTCATTGATGATGTTCTCAGGAATGACGACGAAAGCTGCGCTGTTGTCGATAGCTGCTGCGAAGGAACCAGCGGAGAGGTAGCTCTCGGTGGTTGCCAGCACTTCACTACCGGAGAAGGAGGTGAAGTTGTTGTTGGTGTTCACATTGGTCCAGTTGCCCTTACCAATGGTCGTACCTTCTGCATAGTCACCGCTGGTCTTCATGTTCGTGAAGACAACCTTCTCAATCGAGATCTTACCCTGGAGGGAAGCGGTCTCGGTTGCATCGTAAGCAGCAACAGCGATCTGGCTGGTGATGTGCTTGAACACGAGGCCAACCTTAGGCTTGGAAGCAGCAAGCTGGCTGAGGGTTGCAGCTACGAGCGGGTCGATCTGGTCGCCGACCACGGTGCCGAGGCTGATGCCTTTGATTTCGATTGCCTTCGGGGTTGCGAGGGTATCGAACTTTGCGTTCAGGCTTGCCGGATGATAAGCGTAGAAATCAACCGTACCGGTAGCAGGCCAGAGGTAGGTACCCGTGGTAGCTTTCCAGTCACCACCCGTCGCGGTAGCGTGGTAAGAAATCTCAACATCGTTCATCAGCGGGGTAGCGTAATTGGTAACGCCGGTGATGTTTGCAAATGCGAACACGCTGAAGGACTCAGTGGTAGGGAATGCCAGCGAATCAGGCATGCTGCTGCTCGGGAGGATCAGCGCCTTGGTGAGCAGTGCATTCGGGTTGAAGTCGATAGGCGAGGAAGCCGGACGGTCAACAACATCGATGTTGGAGCAAGCAGCGAACGCAATCGCTGCAGCTACGAAAAGGAAGATCTTTTTCATTGTGAATTATTGTTTTTTGCTTGTTGTTTACTATAACTTTTGATTACAGGCGAGCATCGTTGGGAACATCAACACTCTGAGAACCACCATCAGCCCAGTCGGTAACGGTCGGATTGAAGTAGATCTTCTGGAGGTCGATAGTCAGGTTGTAGGTATACTTCTTACCTGCCTGCCAATTTGTAATCTCGTCGTCAACGTCATCGAAGTGGACGGTAACCGTCTTGGAACCCATTGCGAGAGCATCGCTCAGACGATAGAGGGTATATTTGATGGTAACGGTAGGATCGGTGGTTGCGAAAGCCGTAACCGGGATCATGAGGAGAGCATCGCCAATCTGAGCGGAGAACTGATCCGTCAGGAAATTAGCAGCACCAGCAGCATAAGTTTCATTCGGGAAATCCTCGGTGCGGACAACAAAGTTTGCGTTGGTCTTGGGGTTGTTCCAAGTCGTGATGGTTGCAGCAAGGTCAGCCTCGGCAGGATTGACGACCGTCATGTTGTCAGCGGTGCTGGCAGCGTTTACGACAATCGTATCAATCTTGAAACTCATACCTGCAGCATAAACCTCATCAGCGGTCTTAGCCTTGAAGATGACCTGGGAAAGAGCATGTTTGAACTGGATGTTTACACCCTTGTCGCCTTCAGCAGATTGGCTGCTTTTGGAATTGGCGCTATCGAGATAGTAGGACTCGTTCTGAGTTCTGTCGGCATTCACGGAAGAATAGAGAAGGTCAACCTGATCTGCTACGGTGGTGTTCACCGTGAAAGCGGTCAGCGTGAGCGTACCGGTAGCCTCAGCAAAAGATGCCGTAGCTGCGTCATACGGAGAATATGCGATGAAGGAAAGGGAACCCTCGAGCGGCCAATAATAGGTGCTTGTAGGAGCCCAAATGTCCTTGACATCGTCGAATTCAATTTCTACGTTATCCATGTAACGAGTAGCAGTAGCTTTGTTTGCAGTCCAAGTCTTTCCAGCTTCGAGATAGGAAGCGAAAACGCCAAAGGACGGGCAGTTGTAAGAGTAAACGGATCCCGTAAGAGGAGCCCTGGTAGCTTTGCTAGCTACGGTGTTGAAGTTGATCTCGCGAGCTTTCTGGCTCTGCGGATCCAGCGTGTTCTTGGAGCAGCCTGCGAAAACTACGAGTGCAGCGACTGCGAGGTAGAAGAACTTTTTCATAATGTCTTTATTGTTTAATTGTTTCTATTTCCGTGAGTTAGTCGAGAATGTTAATAGTCTGGACATCAACCTCAACCCAGTCGGTAACGGTAGGATTGAAGGTAATTTCGTTGAGTTTGAAGCAAAGGGTGTAGTTGTACTTCTTACCTGCTTCCCAAGCAGCGATTGCTGCGGAGGATGCGGTTGTCCAAGGAGCGGCAACAGTGACGGTACCGGAGATAGCGGCGTTGTCTTTCTGCTTCATCGTGTAACCGATGGTGATGGTGGTTCCCTCGAGAACGGCGGGAGTTCCGGGATCGTCAGCATTTGCATCCTGCGGAATCATCACGAGTGCGCGACCATAGAGATCAGCGGCTGCATCGGTTGCCTGATAGTTGACAACCTGAGTGGTCTTGTTGTAAGCCCATACTTCGGACTGAGTGTCATTGTCTGTCCAGGTGATGGCTTCGTTAGCGTAAGCGACATCACCGGAAAGGTCGATGTTGCTGATGATAATGCTGTCAACTTTGAATTCAACCTCGTCAAGCGTATAGTCATAGTCGGTACGAACGCGGAACTGAATCTGCGAAAGAGCGTGCTTGAAGACCATCGGGAGAGCATCTGCACGACGTGCGCCTTCGTTGGTTGCGAACATCAGGTCGGTAGAATCCTTACCGGTAACGGTGTAATCTGCAATCGTTGCCTGCGGCTTGTCGTTCGTAGCATCCCAACCAGCGGTTACAGAACCAGCAACTTCAGTCGGGTGAACAGCGAGGAAGCTGATACGACCGGTGAACGGCCAATAGTAGTAGTTGAGAGCGTTACGCCATGCCTCGGAGCGAGAGTTGTCACGACCCTTAGTCCAAGAGATGGTGAGGTTGGTCATGAAGTTGGAAGCATCGTTGTCAGAGAATTCGGAGTAGTCGCTCAGCGGAGACTGCCAACCCCAAACGTTGAAGGTGTTGTCGGTTCCGTAGGTGGTACCGGAGATGATTGCGTTGTTGGCACGGGTTGCCATACGGGTTACGGCGCGGAAGCCGATTTCATTGTCTCCAGTCTGGTTGACAGGCTCGAGGCCACTGCAGGATGCGAACGCTACCAGCGCTGCTGCTGCGAGAATCAATTGAGTTTTTTTCATAATGTTTGATTGTTTATAAAAATGGTTAATAATTTTGATTAATTGTTTCGTTTTTAGATGGTTATAGGGACATCTACCACTGTCCAGTCGTCCACGCCGGGCTGGAAGCCACCGCCTCCGCCGCCAGGATTCGTAGGAACAGGAATGGTGATATCTTCTTCAATATGGATTGCCTGATTCTTGATAGCTTCTTCCGTGTAGAATTCGTCGGTGATGTCACGGCGCCAGATGACGGTGTCGCCGCCCGTGGTCTTCAGGGTGAGCCACAGGACGCTTTCCACATTCGGGTTCTTGCCGAAGGTATTGAACGTACCTACGACGATATCGTTGTTCTCATCATCGGAACCTGCACCCATGTCGAACATCAGGGTGACATCGGTATCGGTCTTGCCCTCCTCGGTAGGGAGACCCATCATGTTGGATGCGATCTGACCGGTGAGGAGTGCGCGTGCGGAGGAGAAGTACTGACGGTTCTTGAGGCGGACCGAAATGTGCCAGGTCTGAATGATACTTTCAGCGTCAGTTTCGATCACCTGCTCTTCAGTGGTGTTCAGGACGGTGACGATCTCGCGGCTCACGAAGAGGTGGTCCGGTTCATAAATCACCTTACCCTCCTGCACCTTCTGCAGCGCCACTGACCAAACGTCCGTTTCAGGATCGCTCTCGACCAGGGACTGGCCGTAGTGGATAGCTGCCAAGAGGCTGGCTTTCAGTGCGGAAGACACCTCGTTGGTGTAAGCCTCGATCGTATTGTAGTCGCGGTCGTTGCGGACGAGGGTAGCCTCGGTATCGAAGTTGTAACCGATGAACTTGTACTGTCCCGGAGGAAGGGCGATTCGACCGCCGCCTGCAGGCAGGTAGCTCTCGGTGACGAGTTCGTTGGTGTTGACGTCGAAGAACATCACGCGCATCATCTCCGGAGTCGGCAGGTTCTGGATCTTACCGTTGACCCTGACGTTCAGGTTGATACGGATCTTGAGGTCCAGCGTAGCGCTACCGTACTCAAGCTCGCGCCGCTCGCAGCCTACGAGGACTGTGAGAAGAACAGCAAGAATTATGAGGATGCGCTTCTTCATTACTGGACTTTAACTTTTTTGTTGTAGTGGATCAGGTACCGCAGCGACACCTTTGCGTCGGTGACACCGAAGTAGGTCATTTTTCCACTGTATTGGTAAACGAGATGCTCGTTGTTGGAGCGTCCCACGTAGTATCTGTACTGGGTGAAGAGCGGGCCGCCGCCCAGAGCGAAGTCGAGGCTCCAGTTGTGGCCGAGGGTGAGGCCGTAGCCAATGCCGAGGGTACCAAGGATCTCTTCTCCCTGATAACCGCGGCCGTTGCGCTCAAAGTCATAGTAGCCAGCTCCCAGGGAAGCGTAAGCGTACCAACCGTCAAGCAGTTCGCGATTTGCTTTGGGCTTGAACGGATTTGCGAAGGTTCCGCCGGGATACCAGCGGGCACCGAGGTCGGCGTGCAGCAGCTCGGCGCAATCAGCGTTGCTGTTCCAAGCGCGCCAAGGAGCGGTTGCCATATAGTTTGCGAACACGCTGAAGTGCTGTCCGATGGGAACTTCAACACCGATGTTGAGCGGAACGCTGTGGAAACCGGTGAAGACCGTTGCGGACTCGTAAAGCAGGTTGTTGGAGATTGCGAAGAGCGGGCGGCGCTCCTTGGTGTAGTTCTCGTAAACCTTGACGTCCGTGATTGCAGGAGCTGCGGTGTCAACCTGAGCAACTGCAGTGGAGTCGGTCTTGATGGAAATAGGACCCGGAACCAGGGTGTCGATCGGGGTTACAACAGCCACGGTATCAGCGGGCTTAACGGCGGTGCTGTCCTCGCGCGCCTGCGCACGTACCATAGTATCGCGAGCGTGCGCGCTCGAATCAGGTAGCGCGGGCGCGATGGTGTCGGCACCATCATACTCCGGAACCACTGCTGCGAAACGGGTCATCGGGAAGATTTCGTCCAGGAGGGTGTCCCATGCGGGATTGTTACGGAGCTGAGCCTCTTTAGCCTGTGCACTCAGGTTGGGATTGTCAATGGTTTTGAGAATCTCATATTTCTGGGTGGCGGTAAGATTGTCGGCGTTTTTAACATTCTCGCGAAGTTCATCCCATGCCTCACCCTGCGGTTCCATCACGATCAAGTTGCTGAACTTCGGATACTTAGACTCGATATACTGCTTCAGAGCATCACCGCGGCGCTCTGCAATAACTTTGTTAAGCGCTACAGGACCGTCGATGGAAGAACCGGAGATGATTCTCAGCCTGGTCAGGCGGTTAGCGTTGCTACCGCTCAGGAATGCATCAAGATCTTCGAGCACCTGCGCGTTATCTGCATACGCGCTGTCGACCTCCGTGGAGTTGAGGGAGAAGAGGACATTGTAGCTGGTCTGTGCGTCGTCAGCGCTCGGGGTGCACGGCTTGAGCGAAACCTCCGCGTAGCGGAAGTACTTGAAGAAGTTGCGGTAAAGCAGCGAGAAGGCAGGCTGTTTGCGGAGCTCAACCTCCTTGCTGTCGGAATCGAGATCAGCGTCGATGATGTCAAGCAGTTTGGTGCGGCTCGTCTCATCCAGGCGCTCATCGCTCACTACCGCTTCGCGGAGGTCACCCCACGCCTCGGCGTTCGGGTTAACACTGACGCGACCCCAAAGCTTCGGATACTTGGCGAGGATGTAATCGCGGAGCGCTGCAGAACGGTTCTCGGAAAGCATCTGGTTGAAGTAGAAGTTGCCTTCCGGAGAGGAGTAAGAGACGATCTCAATTGCGAGGGTGTTATCTTCAGCGCAACGGGCAGCGATTTTTTCAACAGCTGCAAGTGCATTGGCGTTGTTCAGATAAGCCGAGTTGAGTTCCCACTTGTTAATCGGGAAGTGAACGCGGACTGCATCTGCCTGCGCATAGACGTTTGCGCGCGTAAAGAAAAACGCGACCAGAACAAACAAAAGGCGCATTGCGAGCCTTCCAGCCGCGATAACCGCCTTGTGGGTTTTGTTTGTCCTGATCATCTTTCAGTTTTTAAGTTTCGACTTTTGGGCCTCGTAATTGCGCGCCTATATACGCGTGCACGAGCAAAAATCGGGGCAAAGGTAATGCTTTTTTTGAATCGTGAAACTTTTTTTGAAAATTTTTTAAAATATTTTTTTGATTCTTGCTGTTTTTGGGGTTTAAAAGCCTTAAAAATGGGTGTAAAATAAAATTTCGTTTTGGATTCATAAAAAGTTGATGATAACTGCCGGGGTGGGGGGGGTAGCTAAAAACACCCCCTGAGGGCCTCCAGAAGCCGAAAACCTCAAGATTCGAAAAAAAATCGCAAAAAACTGCAAAAAATTTTACGATTTTAAGTTTTTTGTTTTACCTTTGTTGACAGAAACAGAACGCAATTTCACGCACACCTATATATATTATATATGGAAAAAAGGAATTCGATATTACGAATCTTAACCCTAGGGGCGATTTCGCTTACTATTTTTAGCTCATGCGTACAGGATGGGTTCGAAAGTGAAAGCGAACCTGAGGCAAAAAAGGTAAAATTTGACGTAAAGGTTACTCGCGAGGGTACGGAAATCCCCGGTTCCGCCATCACTCGAGGCGCTACCTACGAGTCTGAGATCAACAAAATCGCCACGATGAACACCGAAATCCCCTTCGGTCTCATCGCAGTTGATCCGGAAAGCGAAACCGTGATTATCGATAACCAGGCTATCCACAACTATGCACACGGTGGATATACCGGTCTCTTTGACGCAGGTCTCTGGGAGATTCCCGTAAAGATGCAGTTCAGTGCCTACTATCCGTATGTAGAGGGTGTGACCTACTCGGAAGGTAAGAGTTCCTATTCTATTCCTTATTCTGCTGTTGAGACGGAAGCTGGTCCGCTGGTATCCAAAACCGTGGAGCGCGCCATCCAGCAACTCAACATGGTTCCCTTTGAATTTCAGCACATTACAAACGATATCGGCTTTAAGATTGCCGACGTAACCCCCGATAAACGTCTGCAGGGTCTGATCCATCTGCGCAAGGTTACCTCCTACAAGGTGGCATCGGCCGGCGTGTTCGTCAACGATCTGGCGCTGAGTCACGGTGTATGGCACAAGCAGGCCTATTTCCGCAACGTGGTAGTCTTTGAGGGTAACGAGCTGGTAGGCGTGGGCGAGGCCAACGAGAAGTTCATCGGCCGTACTGCGCTGGTAGACAAGTTCTCCCAGAGCTATCGCTACTATGCAATCCCCGACGAAATCAAGGTTGGAAAGCAATTTATTAAGGTAGAATATGATATCGACGGGTTCACGCTCAACGGATTTGAGTATCCGCCGCTGGAGGGAGTCGTGGCCAAGTTCATGCTCTACGGTGTACTGCCTGACAATGTGATGGTTTATGGTCGCCAGTACACCTTCCACCTGGGACTGGATGTCTCTTCCGTTTATAGTGAAATAACCTTTAGCCCTTCCGTAAGTGAATGGGAAACAAGAATATACGAGAATAATGATATTTTCTGATGCTACATGATCTACTGATTTTTTCACCGTTCATGATCTGCCTCTTTTGGGCGGTCATGCACTGTTTAATAGCCTACCGGACCAATACCTTCACAGCCATCATGGTGCTAACCTTGACGGCTATGGTCTTTTTTATGATAGACGGCTATTACTCAGCTATTTACGGTACGCCAGAAATCTATATATGGTTCTCATTGATCTACCAGTTGGTGGCGCCGGGATTGATCCCGGCCGCAATGTTTTATATGCGGCGGTTGATGAAGGAGCAACGATACCACTTCGTGCAGTTCCTTTGGGTTATCATTCCAGCCATCATGTTCTCGGTTTCCGCGCTGTTAATGAGCATAATAGGACCATCCGAGATTATCAATATGACCAACGCAATCAACACGCACGGCCTAGCCGTGCTTTCGCAGTATAAAGGAGAGCTGGTATACCGTTATTATATATGGTCTGATCTCGTCTTGCGCGTCGTTATTGGTCTGGAGATGATCTACATGCTGATTTATATGATCGTGGTTTCAATCAAACGATCGTATCGCCTTGGACAGATCTACAGATTCTTATTTAGAGGGGCCTATATCGATGTTTTGCAGATTCAGATGAATGCACTTTCCGGTATTGAGATCGCCTATCTCTTCAAATTATTCTTCTTCAAGAGTTATCTGGATACCCATTTGTGGCTTACGGCGCTTCTTTCGGTCTATGTGGCCATCGCTATCTTCAGCCTTGGATTTTTCTCACTGTTTGCAGCCCATCCCTCCTTCAATATCACGGATATTCGCAACTTGATGCGATTCAATTATAATCGCAAAAACAAGCAGAAGACCATTGAAAGCATGTTCGATCACCTTATTGAAGATGCTGATACAGAGACACAAAGGCGCATCCGCGGTAAGATTGTCGTAGCGGGAGAAGTGGATAATTGGGAGCAAAATCAGGCCCAGACGCGGCCATCGCTGGCTGATGCAATCTTTAACGTCAGCAACGAATCCTGGTCTGAAAACAGTATGATGGGCCGTTTCCAGCGCCTGATGCGCGATGAACAGATCTATCTGAAGCCCGGACTATCCTTGCAGGACGTGGCTGAGCGGCTTGGAACGAACAAGACCTATGTTTCCAAGATGGTGAACAACACCTTCAACATGGGTTTCCCCGAGTTGCTTAATATTCTGCGAGTGGACTATGCCGAGCACTACATCGTGTTGCACAAAGATGCCAAGCAAAGTCAGATTGCCGAAGCTTGCGGTTTCTTCAGCGCCTCCTCCTTCAACAATACGTTCAAACACGTTACTGGCATGACGCCGAAGATGTGGTTGAGCACACACTAAAGGAAGAGGTCTGCGATAATCGAGTCGGAGACGAAGAAATGGTCTGCGGGAATCCGCAGACCTTTTTTTGTAGGCACAAGTCGCCCCTCTTGGAGCATCCGATCCAAGGTCGGACGGATGGCTGCGAGGTGCTCCGGATCGAGACTATCCAGCTCCAAACCGGCAGCGGTGCGGAGTGAGAGCATCACTTTTTCGTTGGCCAGCTCCGCGTTGGTGAGTGTTTCAAAATCTAAAACATCAACTGACTCGATGGGAGGATTTTCCACCGTAGTAGAACCCTCCATAACGCCAGCTACAGCGCACTGATTCGCCGTTTTTGGGACAAAATCCTCATATTTATGACCAAGATACTTTTTCAAATATGTATCCAAATCGGGACGATTCCAGCGGCGCGTACGGAGGCCATCATAGGAGTGAGCGCCCGGTCCAAACCCCCAGTAAGGCTCCCGATGCCAGTAGGCGGAGTTGTGTTTAGCCTCCCGTCCGGGGAGAGCAAAATTGGAGACTTCATACTGGAGGTAGCCGGCGGCGGCGACGCGCTGCTGGAGCAGCGCGTACTGCCGGGCGCAGGTCTCCTGCGCCGGCGGCGCGTAGGCGCCCGCCGCCGCCTCGTCGCCCAACGTACTCCCCTCCTCCACGCTCATCTGGTAGCAGGAGAGATGTTCTGGATGCAAAGCCAAAGCCCGGTCTATCGTTGCTGTCCAGTCCTCATAGGAAAGACCGGTGAAGCCGAAAATCAGGTCTAAAGAGAGGTTGTCAAAACCCGCCTCACGTGCCATTCGTACGGCTATTTCCGCCTGGGCAGCCGTATGTCGGCGGCACATCCAGCGCAGATGCGCATCGCAGAAAGATTGAATGCCTATACTCAGGCGGTTCACCCCCAGCTTGCGCCATGCGGCCAGCTTCTCCAACGTAATATCGTCCGGATTCGCCTCGAGCGTAAACTCTTCGAATACGTCGTCGTTTTTGGTCACAGATAGCCAGTGACGAACGCTGGAGACGATACGTTCCAGCTGATCAGGCGGCAGCAGAGATGGCGTTCCGCCACCAATATAGAGCGTGGGGTGCGCCCATAGATCCGGAGATTGGACCTGTAGGCGCGCCTTGGGCGTAGCAGCGATTTCCTGAAGCAGGGCATCTACGTAGCGCTCCATCGTGGCCGAATCCGTGCAGCGTTCCGAATAGAAGCTGCAATAGCGACAGAACGACGCGCAAAAGGGAATATGGATATAAATGCCGGCCATAAGAGAAGCCGCAGTGGCTCTCTATCGCAGGACGAGGTCCGCGGTGCCGAGCTTGGTCTCGGTGGAGTAAACCTCTACGCGGTAAACGCCCTTGGTGAAGGGAGCATCGTCCACCTTAGCGAAGTAGATGCAGATCTCGATTTCCTCGCCCTGGTAGTCCACCACGCGGGAAGCGGATGCCATCATATCCTCGTCACCACAACGGAACGCCTTCTGCTGATCGCTGGGCAACTGTGCGCCTTCCGGACCGAATACCTTAATATAGATGGTGCGGTTGCCGCGCTCAGCGATGCTATTCTCGATAAGGCTCAGGCAGGTCTTCAGCTTGACGGTACGGCTGCTGCGGTCGGTCTCCTTGTTGGAGCCGTTGATGGCCGTCAGCATCACGCCACGTCCCTTAACCACAGCACCGGCCGAAGCCTTGGCGGCATACTGTTCGGTGGTAGTGACCAGCTCTTCATAAGCCTTTTTGCTCTCAGCGGCCTCTTTGCGGGCCTCGCTGGCCTCGTGGCGAAGCGCCACATTCAGCGTGTTGAGCGAATCTATCTGGTGGATATAACCCTTCATGATGGTGCGCAGCGTGCCGAGCTCTTTCTCATACTGACGCATCTTGGTGCGGTTGGTAGCCTCGGTCTTCTGGAGCCGCTCGATCAGTTGGCCAACCTTCTCTTTCTCCACCGCCAGAGAGTCGTTGATAGCCTTATTGGTGGTATTAAGATTCTCGTATTCACCCTGAAGTTCAACCAGCTCGGTGGTGAGATCGGCCTTTTCGCCGTTCAGGTCGCGCACGAGTTTGGAATTGTTGATCCACATCACCAGCAGCACCACGAGCAGTGCGGCAGCAATCGCGCCCAGCACGATCACCAGCTTGCGCATCTGGTCATTCTTTTCTGCTTTTTCTTTTTTATTGTAACGCTGTTCGAATTCCAGCATCTCCTGGTCAAAATCTTCCTGTGCCATAATCTTACGGATTTTATTCTCCGCAAAAGTACTAAATTTGTGCCATAATCTATCCGAAAACGCTTATGAGATATCTGATTCGCGCCCTTAAGTACCTGGTTTACTTTGTAGTATTATTTTTCGTGATTGTCGGCATTATCTGGCTCATTACGCCTAAAGCCGACGGCGGATTCTCGCTAGCCGCTATGTTCCAGCCCGGTGCGCTGCCCAAGATCGCCATCCTTTTCCTGGTGATTGCAGCGGGCTATCCCTATTTTGCCTTCACCAAGCGCAAAGTTTACCTGGGCGGCACCTTCGCCGAGAAGCGGGACGTGATTCTGGCCTGCTTCGAACAGTGGGGCTATGAGATCGAGAATGAGGAGCCTGAACAGATTTCCTTCCGCCTGAAAAGCAAGACCGGCCGCTTCACGCGAATGTATGAAGACCGAATCGTGATTGAGACCAAGGAAGAACCCATCGTGCTGAACGGCTACCGCCGCGATATCGACCGCATGGCACGTAACATCAACTATAGCCTCTCGCAAAATGAATAAAGATCTTGTTCTCGGAATTGATGTAGGCGGACAGACCACCAAGTGTGGCGTTGTGGATGCCGAAGGTAATATCCTTGCTCAGAGCGTAATCCGTTCAGACGAGGACACCAGCGCTGTGGATTTTGTAGATTCGCTGGCAGCGGCGTTGCACGCACTGGTTGCAAAGGCCGGCGCGAACGGTCGCATTCTTGGAATCGGCATGGGTGCCCCCAACGGCAACTACTATACGGGTGTGATAGAGAATGCACCCAACGTTACTTGGGCCCGCAATGGCCGCGTACCTATCGCACAGATGCTGCAGGAGCGCATGGAGGGTATTCCCGTGATCCTGACGAACGACGCGAACGCCGCAGCAGTAGGTGAAATGCGCTACGGCGCTGCCCGCGGCATGAAGAATTTCATTGTCATCACATTAGGAACGGGCGTTGGCTCCGGCATCGTGATTGACGGGAAGGTGGTTTACGGCCACGACGGCTTTGCCGGCGAGTTGGGCCATACCTGCGCAATCCGCGACGGCCGACTCTGCGGCTGCGGCAAGAAAGGTTGTTTGGAGGCTTACTGCAGTGCAATAGGTGCCGCCAAAACTGCTCAGGAATGGCTGGCTGAAAGTGAGGAACCTTCACTGCTTCGCGGGCTCGCAAAAATCACCTCAAAAGACATCTACGATGCCGCAAAACAGGGTGATAAACTAGCAATTAGAGTTCTGGACTATACCGGCACACTGCTGGGCCAGAAACTGGCAGATTTCATCGCATTTTCCGCTCCGGAGGCCATCATCCTCTTCGGCGGCCTGGCACGCTCACGCGAGTTCTTGGAGGAACCGGTAAGGAAAGCCATGAACGAAAACGTTGTTTCGCTCTGGCGCAACAAAGTCAATCTTCTCTTCTCTCCCCTGAAAGAATCCGACGCTGCCATTCTCGGCGCCGCCGCCCTCGCCTGGGACGTGAAATAGAACTCTACGGTTCGAGGTAGCGGATGTCTTTGCCGTGACGGCGGGCGTATTCAATTTCTGAGCGAGTGCTTGAGCCGATGTAGCCGCCTACGTTGAGAACGTAGATGGCGTCGGCCATATCGATTTTGCGTTTGTGCATATCGTCCAGCATCTCCTTGGTGCCTTCCGTCCAGACCTCATCGTCACCGCTATGACCGAACAGGCCGACACTGATCACGATGTTGCCCTCTAGCGTCAGACGCTTCTGCGCCTCCATAAACGCATCCTTGAAACGGGTGCTTCCGCACAATGTAATTACCGGATATTTTCCAACCATAGTTCGGGTCTAAAAGCAATTAATGATTATCAAAAATGTAACACTTGACGTGTGTTACATTTTCTAAATAACTATTTGAAAGCAGACGGTGAAACACCGTAGAAAGCCTTGAAAGCGGCTGAGAAATAAGCAGATGAAGCAAAGCCGCAAGAGGCTGCAACAACAGCCATATTATTCTCACCGGAACGCAGCATATCCGCTGCTGCTGCCATTCTACGGGCCTTAATCATATCGGATGGAGACGCAGCACCAAGCGCCTTTAGTTTGCGGGAAAGATGGACTCGGGAGATGCCCAATTCTGCGGCAATCTGATCTACGGAAAAATCTTTATCGGTATAATTCTTCTCGATTATGCCCTTAACGCTCGACTCGAAATCCCCTTCTTCAAACAACAAGCCTTGATGGGTAAGCTGTTCCTTGGGAGTCTCTTTGATTGCCTCTTTTTGCTCTTCTTTTGGCGTCTGCTTGGGTGTTTCTTTGCTTGCTTCTACGGGCTCAATTTCTGTCGGTTTTACGGGCTGCTCTTGGAGCTTTGGAGAAGGAATCTGGGAAGAAACAGGGGCGACGTTTCTCTTACGGGAATGATAATACTGAAGGAAACATATCGCTGCAACAAGGCAGGCGATAACAAGAATCCAAGGCCAAATGACAGGCTTCTTTGCTTCGCAGACGATGGGTTCTTCTACCTCCGGAGCCTTTGTTTCAAACAGCTTCTCCCTAACAGAAGAGGGCACTTCACTGCGCTTGACAAACCCCTCAAGTGTAGAATAGGTGAGCACGACGTCTCGTCCATCACGTATCCAAAGAAGGCCGTTTTCATCGAACGCAAGAGAGACAATTGAGTCGCACTCGAGGTGGCCAGTAAGGGTGGAATAGGCAAACGATCTGCCGGTTGCACCGACCCTAAGAAGCCCTCTAGATGCCGTTCCAACCCACATAGAGCCGTCTGTAGGGCATATTATTGAAAATGTAACATCATTTTCATGTGTTACATTTTCACAAATAGCGGTCGTCTGATTTGCCAGGCTAAGGGCTAGAATAGCGGCAAAAAGACGGAGAAACACACGAGTTTTTACGAAAGTTCTCCTCATAATCCAGGGGGTATTTATTCTGCAGAAGCAGAAATTTTCACGCAGCGAAGAGACTGCATTGAAGCGGCGATGAGTCGACTCCAGACCGAGCCTCCATCCAAGGTCTCGAGCTTCTCCTTCTTCGAGGAGACGGAAAGTGACTCGTCGTCGAGGATGTTCAAAATTTCATTCTTGTCCGGACCGAACCAAGAAGTCGAGACAACCTCGCGAAGTCCGGCCCAGTTTTCTTCACGTGAGCGCACAGTGATCCTGTCGGCGCTCACTCCGAGCTCGACCAGTTGTCGCTTCACCGCTTCAGCCCTTCGTCGTGCCAAGGTCAGGTTCCATGAAACTTTTCCTTCCGGTGAAGACAGGGCGTCTAGGACGATGACGGATCCTGGTGGTAACGATGAGGCAAACAATTGGAGCTCGCGGAGCTGTTCGGTATTGTCGAGGTACCGGGAAAGAATTTCTGAACTGCCCGCCGGGAACTTGACAGAAATCGAGGTGCCGTGCGGGTTTTCAGAAGGCGTTGCTGAAGTCGCTGAGATTTCAATATTCGTGGTATACTCTACATAAACCTCAGTGCGTCGAATTCTCGTGAAGCAATTCCATAGCAATTCATCCCACACAATCCCGCCCCAGAGGTCCTGTAGGAGGGTTTCGAGGTCATTTTTCCCGCTTTTCAGCAGTGTCAACGCGTCGGCCTTCCACTGCTTGTCGCTGGCACGGATATATTGCTCTGCAGAGGCCCAATCTTCAGGAACATCGTTTACAATAATCTGTGAATCAGTAAGTTCCGGTAGTTTCTCCTTCAGAAGGGAGACGATCGCCTCGGAACGACGAGCCGCAAGCTTGGTGTTCCAGGAGAGAGATCCCTCGGGAGAAGAGTAGGATGTGACGTTGATCCGCGCGATGCGTCCGGCCTCAATAGAGGAAGCGAGTGCTTCGACCTCTGCTAACATGGAAGCGTTCGCACTGTTCGAAAGGTCGAGTGCCGATTTGCCGGCTTGCCATCTGAAGCTGCCACTCCAGTTGCCCGCAAATAGTCCGACTCCCGGAAGCAACATTCCGAGAACGACCAAAACCGATATGAAAAACTTGCGGGACATTAGTTTTTGATACATTCAAAGGTAATCATTTCTAAAATTTCTTGCAAGAACTTTCCTTTGTTGTTTCAAATACAATGTCAGCCGCAAGTTTCAGGAGTTGGACCCTGACGGGCGGGATCTTTTATGCCTCGGGGTGTATATATATAATATAGGTGTACCCGCCCGAACCGACTAGTCTGAGTAAAGATGGTCAATCACGATGCTAAGCGGGTGACCGGGAACAGCCACCGACAACTGCTCGTGCAGGTACTGCAGGAACGCATGGTCGTCTGTGATGGAGTAATCCGGGACCACATCTACGGAGATTCGGCCGTCGTCGTAGCAGTAGAAACCATGCACTTCGAGGATATGCTCTTCTCGCGAAAGTGTCTCAACCACAGTACGTTGCAGTTCCGCCTTCTCACTCTCTCCGGAAGCGTTCGCATAGATGCCAATCGTCATTACGATCCCGTGGTTGGCATACATCATCTCGGCAATTTGCCGCGTCAGCCCGTGGATCTGGTGGGCCGTCATGGTGTCCGGCACTGCTATGTGCAGAGAACCGATGGTCAGGTTGGGGCCATAACCGTTCAGAATGATATCATATACCCCCTGCACACCCTCCTGGGCCATAATTTCGCTTTTGATATTCTGCACAAGTTCTGCCGAAACACGCGCTCCAAGCAGCTGGCTGATGGGTGATGAAAGCATCTCGACACCTGCTTTGATGATGACGATAGAGATCACTGCACCCAAATAACCATCGATGGAGACATTCCAAATGAGCATGATCCCAGCGGAGATCAGGGTCGCCAAAGTGATAATTGCGTCGAACAGCGCATCCGAGCCAGAGGCCACCAGAGCATCGCTTTCCAGCTTTTTACCCTGCCTGCGCACATACCATCCCAAGATAAGTTTTGCCGCGATGGCCACAATGATTACGATGAGAGTCACCGTGGTATATTCCGGCTCTACCGGGTTGAAAATCTTCTTGATAGACTCAATCAGGGAGGTGATACCCGTGGTGAGGACGATTGCAGCGATGATTATTGCGGTCAGGTATTCCACGCGGCCGTGTCCGAAGGGGTGCTTGTGGTCCGCCGGGCGCACAGAGAGTTTGGTGCCGATGATGGTGATCACACTGGAGAGGGCGTCACTCAGGTTGTTGACGGCATCCAGCACGATGGCTACCGAGTGTGCGAGCAGTCCCACCAGTGCTTTGAATCCGGCCAGAAAGACGTTTGCAATGATACCTACAACGCTGGTTCGGATGATTTGTTTTGAACGGTTCATATAGTCTTAAGCTTTGTTACTCAGGGTGTTAATGATGCTATCCAAACTGCGGTACAACTCGGGAAGCGTATCCTTTGTGACGCAATCGCAGAGGACGGCACTGCCCACTGTTTGCGGTACTTCGGAGAGTTTTTTCTTGATCTTTTTACCCGCGCGGGTGAGCGAAACAATGATTTGGCGCGCGTCCGCCTTTCCCTTCTTGCGGACCAGAAGTTCTGCTTTTTCCATCCGCTGAAGAAGCGGCGTGATGGTGTTGGTTTCCAGCTTCAGACGCCTGGCTATATCATTCACCGGCTGGTTGTCCTTCTCCCAAAGCACCAGTAGCACCAGGTACTGCGGGTAGGTCAACCCCTGCTTGGAGAGCAGCGGATGATAAGCCTGCGTGATGAGGCGCGATGCTGTATAGAGTCTGAAACAGAGCTGGTTATCCAGCAGAAATTCGGGGTGCGTCATAGCAGTTCAGTGATGTCCTTCTCGATATCTTCCGGGGTTGTCGTAGGTTCGAATCTCTTGATAATCGTACCGTTACGGCTGATCAGGAACTTTGTGAAGTTCCACTTGATGTCGTTTTCTTTCTCAACGCTCTTGCTGATAGACTTGAACAGTTTGGCTGCAGCCTTGGCCTTCAAACCGGTGAGCTTTTCCGGCTCAGCCTTCTCTTTGAGGTAGTTGAAAATGGGATGTGAATTTGCACCATTGACCTCGATCTTACCCATCAGCGGGAAGGTGACACCATGGTTGATTCGGCAGAACTCAGCAATCTCTTCGTTGGTGCCAGGCTCCTGGTGTGCGAACTGATCGCAAGGGAATCCGATGATGACCAAACCCTGGTCTTTGTACTTCTGATAAAGAGCCTCGAGTCCGTCGTATTGCGGAGTGAAGCCACATTTGGATGCCGTGTTGACAATCATCAGGACTTTGCCCTCATACTCTGCGAAGTCCACCTCTGCGCCCCTGTTATTCAGCGCTTTAAAATCATAAATCTTTGCCATATCTCGTATATTTATATCGTTCACGATGCAAATATACGGTAAAATAATTTATATCGCAAGCGATATTTATAAATTTTTACAGGCTCTCGCGGATGATGTCGGCGATGTCGGATTCGGAGAGGGGAACGTAGGCTTGATCGAGGCCTTCGTTGACAGCGATGTGGTGGGCCATTTCATCCACGCGGGAGTCATCGATTCCGACTTCGCGCAGGTGCATGGGGATGCCGATGCTCTGGAAGAAAGCGTAGGTGGCGTCGATGGCGCGCTGAGCGATTTCAGGGGCGGGAAGCTTTGAGTCGATTCCAAACACGTTCACACCGTATTTCACGAAGCGCGGCAGGGTCCGCTCACTGAGGATCTTCTTCATCCAGCGCGGCGTGATGATGGCCAGGCCCCAGCCGTGGGTGATGTCGTAATAGGCGCTCAGGGCATGCTCGATCGCGTGGCAAGGCCAGCCGGAGGGGCTGTTGCCCAGGGCCAGGATGCCGTTGCAACCATAGGTGCAGCAGAGCATCATCTCCGCGCGCGCCGTGTAATCTTCCGGGTTCTCCAGACACTTGCGGCCATTCTCCATCAAGCTGCGAAGCATCGATTCGCAGAAGCCGTCATTCAGCAAGGTCGTATCCTCCGTAAAGTACTGTTCGATCGTGTGATTCATAGCATCCGCAATGCCGGCCGCCGTCTGGCCGCGCGACACGGTAAAGGTGTATTCCGGATCCAGGAAGGAGACCACCGGCCAAAGGTGCGGATCGCCATAGCCAATTTTATCGTTAGTATCGGTGCGCGAGATTACGCCGAAAATGTCGTATTCACTACCGGTGGCCGCGAGGGTCAGGATATCCACGATAGGCAGCGCTGCCTGGGCCTTTGCTTTGCGGGTGATGAGGTCCCAAGGATCGCCGTCGTAGCAGGCGCCTGCTGCAATGGCTTTGGAGCAGTCCAGCACGCTGCCTCCGCCCACTGCAAGAATTACGTCCACCTTATGCTCCTTGCAGAGCCGCACGCCATCCAGCACGCTGGGATCATACTTCGGATTCGGCTCAATGCCGGGCAGTTCGATAATCTCTTTGTCCGGCAGCAGGGAGAGCACCTTCTGGTAGAGGCCGATCTTCTTGATGCTGCCGCCACCGTAGGTCAGAAGCACTTTCTTGCCGAATCCCGCCATCACGCGGGGGAGTTTTTCAATCACGCCGCGACCGAAAATCAGGCGCGTGGGGCAGTGGTATTCAAAGTTTTGCATAGTGGTATGATGGTTTAATTATTGACGGAGTAATGGGATGCGGCGGCGGTGAGGGCCTCGTAGAAGTCAGAGCCATAGGCCGCAATCAGGGGCTCGCGGAGGAATTCATAGACGCGGATACTGTCGCGGCGGCCCTTCTCGAAGGCGCAGCGGCAGATGTCCCAGCGGTGCAAATTCAGCGCAGTCATGCCGTTCGAGAGCTTAGAGGCACGGATGGGATAAAGCCGGCAGGAGATGGGCTTGACGAAGCGACAGCGTCCCGCCATGTGCGCACGCTCGATCGCGCAGAAGCAGGCGAGATGCCCGGTCGGAGCGGATAACCCGGAGCCGGGGAGATGCCCGGTCGGAGCCAGGCATGACGAGGCGGCAGAAGCCGCCGGCGAGGGTGCGATTGGTTCGAAGCGCGTGAAAACGCACTCCTCTGAATTGCCCAGCAGCGGGGTGACCATATCACCATCGCGGTCAATCTCAAAGAAACCAACTTCAGCCACGCGTGCGCGTGCAGCGGGTGTTAGGAGCGGAGAATACGCATCATACTCACGCTCAAGGGTTTCCGCCTCATCTTCGGCGAGCGGAGCGCCACTGTCTCCATAGACACAGCAGGCCCCGCGGCAAACCTCGTAATCGCACGCGAAAAACTCTGTGACAATCTCTGATGAGACCAGAATGTCTCCGATTTGAAGGATAGCTGATTCCATAAACGGCATATCTTTTGCAAAATTAAACATTAGTAACTAATTTTGGAGGTTGAAAAACCGACAAAACGATTTAAAAAATTATAAGATGAAAAAGATTTTTGCAGCACTTCTGATGACGCTTTGCATGGCCGGTGTCGCTGTTGCTCAGGACATGGCGCAGGCAACCGAACTCGCAAAGCAGGCAAACGAATCCCTCGTGAACGGTGACAATGATGCAGCTCTCGCTGGCTTCCGTCAGGCACTCGAGCAGGCATCGCTCTGCGGCGAAGAGGGTTTTGATCTCGTAACCACCTGCAAGGGCGTGATCCCCAAGATCCTGCTCAACCAGGCAAAAGCCAGCATCAGTGCCAACGAATTTGATGCAGCGGTAGAAAAACTGAAGGAGACGGCTTCCGTCGCCACCGAATACGAACAGGTTGAAACGGCTGAAGAGGCAAACGCACTGGTTCCCCAGGTTCTGCTTCAGAAAGCAAACCACCTGCTCAACGCCAAAGATTACAATGGTGCAGTCTCCGCTTACAAGGATGTGCTTGACGTAGATCCCGCAAACGGCAACGCTTACCTGCGTATGGGTATGGCTTACAACGGAATGAACAACCTTGACAGCGCAATCGACGCATTCGACAAGGCTCTCGAGAACACTCCGGAAACCAGCCAGGGCGCCGTGAAGAAGCAGCTCTCCACCGCTTACCTGAAGAAAGCCAATGGCTTCTACAAGGCAAAACAGTGGAAAGAGGCGCTCGAGTTCGCTCAGAAATCTATCGAAAATCAGGACAACGCGAACGCTGAAAAGATCGTGGGTAACGCAGCTAGCCAGCTGAAGCAGAACAAGATTGCTGCTGAAGCTTTCGAGGCTTACCTCAATATGAAGCCTAATGCTCCGGACAAAGTCCAGGTCACCTACCAGCTCGGTACGGTGCTGCAGGCACTCGGCGACAAAGAGAAAGCTTGCGGTTACTTCAAGACCATCCAGGACGATCCTAAATTCGGCGAAGGCGCTCGTTATCAGATCACTCAGCTGAAATGCAACTAGAGCTCCTGGCTCCTGCCGGAAACAGAGACATCGGCATCGCGGCGATTGACTGCGGTGCCGATGCCGTCTATATCGCAGGTCCCCGCTTCGGTGCCCGGCAAGCCGCCGGCAATCCCGTTGCGGAGATTGGCGAACTGGCCCGTTATGCCCATCGCTACGATGCACGCGTCTATGCGGTGGTCAATACCATCCTGTTCGACGACGAGCTGGAAGCAGCGCGGAGGCAGATGGTGGAGTTGGCCGAGGCAGGAGTGGATGCCTTTATCATTCAAGACCTTGGGCTGCTCAAGCTGGAGCTGCCTGCATTGCCGCTGTTTGCCTCTACCCAAACGGTGATTCGCACGCCGGAAGAGGCGAAACGGCTGGAAGCGCTGGGCTTTCAGCGGCTGATTCTTGAGCGACAGATCTCGCTGGACCAGATCCGCGCTATCCGGGCCGCCGTGCAGTGCGAGTTGGAGTTTTTTGTGCACGGCGCACTCTGCGTTTCATACAGCGGGCAGTGCTACCTCAGCCAGGCCCTAACGGGCAGAAGTGCGAACCGCGGCGCCTGCATCCAGGCCTGCCGGTCGCTTTACGACCTGGTGGATGCGGATGGACACGTTT
This sequence comes from Bacteroidales bacterium, assembly GCA_045114175.1. Taxonomy (GTDB): domain Bacteria; phylum Bacteroidota; class Bacteroidia; order Bacteroidales; family UBA932; genus Cacconaster. The sequence continues at coordinate 99,586 of JBGUJZ010000035.1, forward strand.
TGCTGCACGACCGCAGCCTGCTTTCGCTGAAAGATTTTCGGCTGGACAACAGACTGGGCGACTTAATTGCCGCAGGCGTTTCCTCTTTCAAGATTGAAGGCCGACTCAAGAACGCCTCCTATGTCAAGAACGTGGTGCGGCACTACCGTGCGCGGATTGACGAGTGGCTGGAGCACCATCCGGAGGATGCCCGCGCCTCGGCCGGACAACCGATTGGCGGCTTCACACCGGACATCGACGCCACCTTCAACCGGGGATATACCACGGCATTTTTAGATGGACGCGAAGGAGGATGGAACTCCGTTGATGCGGCGAAATCGCTCGGCGCGTATCTGGGCACTATCACTGCGATCGCCGGTGACACCATTACGATAGATACGAACCGGGCGCTGGCAGCCGGGGACGGCCTGGCTTTCGTTCCCCGCGACGGCGAACTGACGGGCATGCGTGTGGAATCCGTGGTTGGCCGGACTGATTCCGGCTCGCGTGTCCGCCTGAAAACGACCGCGGGCCTCTATCGCGGCCAGAAAGTCTACCGCAACCTCGACAGCGCCCTCGAACGGGAACTGGAACGCAATATGCCTCGCCGCCTGATTGACGCTGTTATCGACTACCGGTCCGGCGGCGGCGTGACTGCTTTCACGGCACGGGCCGTGGACAACCATTTTGGAGAGGCGAGCGGAGCGCCTTCCGCAGACATTACCTTTGCGGAGACAGCGCAGGTGGCACGCAATTCGGAAACGGCGCTGGAGGGTCTCCGGAGCCAGCTTTCCAAGACCAGCGAGCCGTACCGGTTTACGCTGGGGAAGGTTGAGAGTGACGCCGTCTATTTCTACCCGGCCGCTTTCCTTAACGGCATCCGTCGGGATTTGGCAGAGTGCCTGGGAGAACGAATGGCCGAACGTGTCGTCTCTAGAAAAGCCTTGCAATGCAAAGACCTCCCCCTCTCTCATTGCAAGGCAGAATTGGACTACCGGGCAAACTGTGCGAACGGGAAGGCGCGGGAGGTGCTGACGGAGCTGGGCGCGAAGGCCGTGGCACCGGCCTACGAGCTGGAAGCCCCGCGGGGCGCCGAAGTAATGCGCAGCCGCTACTGCATCAAATACGAGTTGGGGCTCTGCCCGAAACACCAATCGGGGAAGGCCGCTGGAGACCGCTTCAGCACCCCGCTCCGGGAGCCGCTCTATCTGGAGAACAACGGTCGGCGGCTCCAGTTGAAATTCGATTGCAAGAATTGCGAAATGGTTGTACTTTTGTAGGTCATGAAATTCCAGGACATCATAGGAAACGACGACCTGAAGCGTCTTCTCCCGCAAATGGTGCGAGAGGGACGGCTGCCGCACGCAGTACTCTTCACCGAGGAGGGCTGCTGGGGCGCAATGGCCTTCGCCCTGGCTCTGGCGCAGTACGTCAACTGCGAGCAGCGTCTCTCGCCGACGCCTTCGATGTTCGGTGATGCAGAGCCCGCCAACGACGCGTGCGGCGTCTGCGCTTCGTGTCACAAGTATAACAAGTTGATTCATCCGGACCTGCATTTTGTCTTTCCGGTGAGTGCGGGGAAGGGATTGAGCGAGTCTGAGAAGAAGGCGCCCATCTCCGACTACTTCCTCACCGCATGGCGCGAGCTGGTCCTGCGCAAGCCCTACTTCTCCGAACAGGAACTCTACGACGCGATCGGTATCGAAAACAAAAGCGGTATCATCACCGTCAACGAAGCCAAGCGTATCATCGAAAAACTCTCGCTCCGTGCTTTCGAAGGCGAGTACAAGACGATGATCATCTATCTGCCGGAGCGCATGAATATCGACGCGGCCAACAAACTCCTCAAACTGATTGAGGAACCGCCGCTCGGCACCCTCTTCCTGCTGGTGTCGCACAACCCGGAACGCATCCTCCAAACCATCCGTTCCCGTTGCCAGCGCATCCAGCTCAAACCCCTCAGTCGCGAGGAGCGCAAGGCCGCCGGCCTCACCTCCGTCGCCAATCCTGAATTCAGTGAGATCCTGCAGCACCTGCTCACCGTCTCGCTGGAAAAGAAACTCATCGACACCTTCCCCCTGTGGGAATCCCTCTCCGAGATGGGACGTGAACGGCAGCGTGACTGGTGTCTCTACGCTGAACAATATATCCGAAAAATCTACCTGGTTGCCTCTGGACTTGAGGACCTTGCAGAGACCGAACCCGACGAGGCGGAACGCATCCGCGACTTCGCCCATCGGCTGAACCCCGGCTTCTATGAGAAAGCCTTCAAGGCCCTGGAAGGGGTACTTTCGTCCGTTGACAGCAATGTCAACCCCAAGCTCACCTTCTGCAACCTGGCTAACATCTTCCAAGTAATCGCTTAACTATGATACTCAAAGAACCCGGGGCAAAAGGATTTGACTGCGCGAGAGGCTGTAGTGTAGACCGCACGCCCAACGGAACCCTCGATATCAACTACGACCAGAGCTGCTGCAAGCTGGCCACCTTCAACTGGCTGGAAGGCATCCCTGAGGACGAATACCGCAACCTCTACGAGGTTCGCTTCAAGAATACCCGCAAGATTGTCTTCCGCAACGAATCGGGACAGGTCATCAAGACCGGCGATATCGTGGTGGTAGAGGCCCAGAACGGCCATGACGTAGGTATCGTCACGCTGGAGGGCCCCCTCGTCGTGCACCAGCTGCGCCGCCACAATATCGATCCCAAGACCCACGAATTCCGCAAGATTTACCGCCGCGCCAAGATTCTGGATATCGAGCGCTGGCAGGAGGCGATTGCCCGCGAACAGGCGGTGATGATCCGCTCCCGGCAGCTCGCCGCTCGGCTCGGCCTCAACATGAAAATCGGCGACGTGGAGTTCCAGGGCGACGGCACCAAGGCCATCTTCTACTACATTGCCGATGCCCGCGTGGACTTCCGCCAACTCATCAAAGACTTCGCGGCCGAGTTCGGCATCAAGGTGGAGATGAAGCAGATCGGCGCACGCCAGGAGGCTGGCCTGATTGGCGGGCTGGGCGTCTGCGGACGGGCTCTCTGTTGCTCGGGCTACATGTCTGAGTTCCAGTCCATCACCACTGCGGCAGCACGCGCACAGGATCTTTCACTCAACCCGCAGAAATTGGCTGGCCAGTGCAGCAAACTGAAATGCTGCATCAACTACGAAGCATCGGTCTACGTGGATGCCAACAAGCGGATGGCGACGGTTCACGAACCGCTCGAATTTGAAGACGGACCGGCGTGGCTGGTTAAGACCGACGCGCTGCGCGGCCTGCTCTGGTTCTCGTACGACAAAGATAACCTGGCCAAAGTCTGGCCGCTCACATCCGTGCAGGTGCGTGAGATTCAGGAACTCAATAAGAAGGGCGTTAAGCCCGCTTCGCTGATGGACGACGGCAAGAACGAAGGTCCGGAGTTTGTGAGCGCCGTGGGTGACGATAGCATCTCCCGCTTTGACGAGAAGAAGCGTCGCAAAGGCCATCGTGGCGGCAAGCATCGCCACGGCCGTGGCGGAAACGGCGGTGGCAACAACGGCTCCAACGGCAATGCCGCCCAGTAATCATGGGATCCAAAGACAAACTCAAACGGTTTGCGGAGAATGAAACCTTCGCCTGCCTGCTGCAACCACGCACGGCAGAGGTGCTGAATACCGATCATCCCATTAAGGGGCACTGGGGCGCCCAGATGTTCCACAATGACAACCCTATCGTGCTGGAGCTGGGCTGCGGCAAAGGGGAGTATACGGTGGCGCTGGCGGAGAAGTTCCCGGAGCGCAACTTCATAGGTATCGACATCAAGGGCGCACGCCTCTGGAAAGGGGCTAAATACGCCACGGAAAACGCTTTGCCCAACGTGGCCTTCATCCGCACACGGATTGAGTTTATAACGTCTTTATTTGCCTCGGGAGAGGTATCCGAGATCTGGATCACCTTCGCCGACCCGCAGGAGAAAAAGGCCCGCAAGCGGCTCACCGCCCCGGGTTTCCTCAACCGCTACAACCAGATTTTGGCCGAAGGTGGCATCATCCATCTCAAGACTGACAGCCGGCTGCTGCATAACTACACCCTGCAGGTGGCAACGGTCAACGACCTCCCCGTCCTAATGCATGACGAGGACATCTACGGCCACGGCCTGGCCAATGAACTGCTCTCCATCAAGACCTTCTACGAGCAGAGCTTCCTAGCCAAGGGAATTCCCATCACCTATCTGGCTTTCCGACCGGGCACAAAAAAACCGCTCGTAGAGCCTGATTGGGATCAGACGCCCTACGAGCAGTCTTACAAAACTTCTACGCGAAATTAGAACTTGAGGGCGAGGGAAACGCAGAAGGTTGCCTCAGAAATCTGGTAGCCTTCTTTGTCTTTGTAGTTGTCAGCAACTTCTTTCCAGCTCTTGAATTCGCCGAAACCCCAGTTGTATTTAGCGGTAACTTGGACGAACGAGAAGAGTTCCACACCAACACCGAGGCCAATACCGTAGTCGAACTTAGCGTCCTTAGCCTTCTGGATAACATCGGCATAGGTCACTTCAGCCTGCTCAGCACCTTCACCCGTCACAGCCTGCGAGAGGTTGTAAGCGAAGAAAGGAGCTGCAAAAACGAACGGCTTGACAACAAGGAGGTCGATACCCCACTGTGCAGCTACTGCGAGCTGAACGGTGTTCATCTTAAGGTTCGAAGTGTCGTCGAGCGAAGAACTGTTTACCTGATAGAGGAGTTCCGGCTGCACGGAGAAGCCAAGGAGGCTACCCGTCTGGAAACCGATACCTGCATGGTAACCAGCAAAATTCTTGTAGTCAAAGTTCTTGATGTCTTTCAGATCTTCCTTATAGTTGAAATCCGAATAGTTGACACCTGCCTTGACAATGAGACCGCCGCCAGCGTTTGCCGTTGTGCACACAGCAAACAGCATCACGAACGATGCAAACAAAACAGAAATTTTTTTCATAATATTATGATTTAAAAAAGGTTATTAATCTTTGCTTCGAGCTCCGGCTTGGGGAGTGCACCCACGGTACGGTCCACCAGTTCGCCATTCTTGAAGAACAGCAGGGTGGGAATGTTACGGATGCCGAAGCGGGAAGGGACTTCGGCAGCGTCATCGACATTGCACTTGGCTACGGTAAGGCGGCCGTCGAACTTGGCAGCCATCTCATCTACAAGCGGGGAGAGCATCCGGCACGGGCCGCACCAGACAGCCCAGAAGTCCACCATCACCGGGGTTTTCGCAGCCGCGAGAACCTCGTCAAAATTCTTATCGTTTACTTCAATTACCATAGTTTTCGATAATTTGTGAAAAGCGAAGTTAGGAACTTTTTTCGATATTCCAAACAAATGCGCGGACACCGACTTCACGGTTGCGGGCGTCGAGCTTGCGGACGGTGTCGAGAAGTTCGTCCACGCGGTCGTCCGGAACCACCGTCAAAACGGCCGAATTCATCTCGGGCCAAGTATGGGTTCCACGGTGCGGAGCGCCGGTTTCGGAGCCGCGGCCCTGCACGTTTTCAAAGAAAGTGAAACCGCGGTGGCCCAGTTCGTCCAGCATGAATTCCACGCGGGAGGTGAAGGCCTGGTTAAAAACTATAAAAACGCTTTTCATGGCTTGTTAGTCGTTCTTGGAAGGGTCAATCTGCATGAAGATATAGGACTTGCGCTGCTTCTCCTCCTTGTCGCGCTCGCCGTGGCGGGACATGATGCCATAGACCACCGGCACGATGATCAGGGTCACGAAGGTCGAGACCAGCAGGCCGCCGATCACGACGATACCCAGCGGACGCCACATCTCGGAGCCTTCGCCCGTGCTCAGGGCCATCGGGAGCATACCGAGCAGCGTGGTGAAGGCGGTCATCAAGACCGGGCGGAGTCGCGATGCGCCGGAAAGGGCGATGGCCTCATTGAGGGCATAGCCGCGGTCGCGCATCAGGTTGGTGTAATCCACCAGCACGATGCCGTTCTTGACGGCGATACCGATCAGCATCACCAGGCCGAGGGCGCCGATCATATCGAGCGTAGTGCCTGTGACCCAGAGGGCCAGGATTACGCCGGAGACGGCGAACGGCACGGAGAGCAGGATCACGGCCGGCTTGGCCACCGACTCGAACTGCGAAGCAATCACGATGTAGACGAGCAGCAGAATCAACAGGCCCAGCAGCACGATGTCTCCGAAGGTCTTCTGCTGATCCTCATAGTCACCCGCCACCACCACCGTGATGCCGGAAGGGATGGCAGTACGCTCGAGCAGTGCCTGCACCTGGGCAGCCAGTTCGCCCAGCGAAGTCTGGTAGGGCGACACGGAGACCTTCAGGTAGCGCTGGCGGCTCTTGCGCGTGATGCTCTGGGGCGCCCAGTACTCCTCGATGGTGGCAATTTCGGAGAGTTTCACTTTGGCGCCCGTGGCCGTAGGAACGGTGAAGGCCAGGATATCCGAAATGGAGTTGCGGTCCTCTTCGCGGAGGCGCACCACGATGTTGTATTCGTCGCCGTCTTCCTTCAGGAAGCCCGCCGTGAAGCCCGCCACGCGGTTGCGGATGTAGGTAGATACCACCGATGCGCTCAGGCCGTGGCGCGCAATCTTTTCCTTGTCCAGCGTGACCTTCAGCTCGGGGCGGTCCTTGTCGCGGCTGATGGTCACGTTGCGCGCGCCGGGAATCTCTTCCGTGATGCGTGCGCGCAGCTCTTCGGCCAACAGGCCGGTCTCGTCAAAATCATAACCATAGATCTCCACGTCCACCGTGGATCCGCCGCCCATGCCCATACCGCCGGAGGCCATCGCGTAAGCATTGATGATCTCGGGATAGCCGGCCATCTCAGCGCGCAGCACCTCGGCAATCTCTTCGATACCACGGGTACGCTGGTTCTTCTTGTTGCAGACCACCGTCATGGAAATCTTGTAGTTGGTGGTGGAGTTGAACATGGCGCCGATGCTGCTCTCGTCGTTCGAGCCGGCGGAGGTGGAGATCTTCTCGATCTCGGGCACCAGCACCATAAAACGCTCCTCCAGGCGGCGCGCCGTCTTGAGGGTCTCCTCAATGCGCGTACCGCGCTGCAGTTCCACCGTCACGTTGATGCGGCCGTTGTCGCTCGACTGCATGAAGTCGGTACCGATCTTGCCCGTAAGGGCCGGAACGAGGGTCGCGGCAAAGAAAAGCAGGGCAATCAGGATGGTCAGCGCCTTGTGGCCCAGGCACCAGCGCAGCAGGCGGGCATAGGCCGAATCCACCTTGTCCAGGATGGGCGTCACCACGCGCGCATAGAAGCCCCTGCGGCCTTCGACCTCCACCACTTTGCCGTCCACCACCTCCACTTTGCGGCCCTTGAGAATCTTGGAGCAAAGCATCGGGATCAGCGAAATGGCCGTAACGGTCGAGGTCGAAACCACGATGGTCACAATCCAGCCGAGTTCCTTGAAGAGGATGCCCGCCATGCCGGTGAGCATCGTGAGCGGGATAAAGACGGCCGCAATCACCAGGGTGGTGGCGATGACCGAAGTCCACACCTCGTTGGTGGCGTAGATGGCCGCCTCGCGCGGGGATGAGCCGCGGTCAATATGTTTCTTGATATTCTCGAGCACCACGATGGCATCGTCCACCACCATGCCGATGGCCACCGTCAGGGCGGAGAGCGAGATGATGTTCAGCGAACTGCCAGCCACCATCAGGTAGATGAACGAGACGATCAGGGAGATCGGGATGGTAATGCCGATAATCAGCGTGGCGCGCCAGTCTCCCAGGAAGAAGAAGACCACCAGCACCACGAAGAGCAGTGCATAGAGGATGGATTCCGCGAGGGAGTTGATGGAGCCCTGGATATCCTCCGAAGAATCGTAGATCAGGGTGATCTCCACGTCGGAGGGGAGGCGCTTTTCAAGCTTGGCCAGTTCGTGGCGCACGTCACGGCAGATCTGCACCGTGTTGGACCCGGACTGCTTGGTCACCATCAGGCGCACGGCGTCGTGGCCGTTGACCTTCTCATCGAGCGAAAGGTCTTTGATGGTATCGCGCACCGCCGCCAGGTCGCGCACATAAACCTGCTGGCCAGCCATCGTGGTGGTGACCACCACATCGGCAATCTCGGCACTCTGGGCATACTCGCCGCGCACCTGCATCTGGTACTGCTGGCGATCCATCTTGACCGTTCCGGAGCTGAGGTTCAGGTTGTTGGCCGCCACCGCGTTGGCCACCTGCTCCAGCGTGAGGCCGTACGCATCCAGGCGGGCCTGGTCCAGGTCGATGTAGACATAGCGGTCCGGGGCGCCCGAGATCGATACCGTACCGATACCATTGATACGGTTCAGCTGCGGCACCACCTCGTCGTCCAGGATCTTCTCCAGTCCGGCATAGCTCTCGCGGGCCGTCACCGAATACTGGATGATCGGCATCAGGTTGGAGTTCAGCTTGAAGATAATCGGACTGGAGCAGCCGTCAGGCAGGCTGTTCTTGGCCATGTCGATGTACGATCGGATGTCATTGGCCGCTTCGTCCATGTTGGAGCCCCACTCCATCTCGAGCGAAACGATCGACATGTTGTCCTGCGAGGTGGAGGTCATCTCCTTGAGGCCGTCCACCGAGGTCAGGGCATTCTCGATGACCTTGGTCACGTTGGTCTCGATCTCGCTGGCGCTAGCACCGGAGTAGGTGGTCATCACCGTGATATACGGAGGCTCCATCTCCGGGAACTGGTCGATCGGGAGGCGGGTGGCCGCAAAGAGGCCTATGACAATCACCGCGATGAAGATCAGCGCGGTGGTCACCGGTTTCCCGATAGAGGTTTTGTAGATACTCATCGGTTAGTTCTCCTTTACCACGTTGAGGGCCGTTCCGTCTACCAGTTTGGCCTGACCCACGGTCACGAGTTTGTCGCCCGGCTTGAGGGCGTCACCCAATATTTCCACTTCTGCATCGTAGCGCTGGCCCATCTCCACAAATACGCGCTTGGCCACACCATCTTCGTTGATGAAGACGTAGCGGTCGTTGGAACCGGTCATCTTCTGCACGGCCTCGTAAGGCACCGTGATGGCATTTACCTGTCCCATTTCCACACGGGTGTGCACATACATACCCGGACGGAGCTTGAGGCTGCCGTTGGGGATGCGCACCTTCACCTGGAAGGTATGCGAGGAGGCGTCGATGGTGGGATAGATCACCTCGATGGTGGCAGGGAACTTCTCGCCGGGGTAGATGTCGGATTCAATCTGAACTTTCATGCCCTGCTTCACGTTGGGGAAGTAGCTCTCCGGTACGGCGATCAGCGCCTTGAGGGTGTTGATCTGGGTCAGCACCAGGATGGGCTGGCCGCTGTAGAGTTCGCCGTCCTCATAGTTCTTGGCGGAGATTACGCCGTCGAACTGAGCCTTGACGAAGGTATTCTGCTCCAGGAACTTATAACTTTCGGAAGCCTGATCAAAACTTAGTTTGGTCTGGTCGTAGGTCTGCTGCGAAACGGCGCCGCTCTGGTGCAGGGCCTCCACACGCTCCATCTCCACCTTCAGGTTGGTGTAGGTCAGCTTGGCCGTGTTGTACTGGTTGCGGTCCATCCGGACAAGCATGTCACCCTTGCGGACCTTGGTGCCCACTTCGGTGTAGATGTGCTCGATTTTGCCGGTGAGCGACGGGGCGATATTCATGGTCTGCCAGCCCTGCAGCGTGGAGGATACCTCCAGCGAACGGGAGACAGTGCGGCGGGTCACCGTCGTGGTCTCCACCTGTTCTACGCGTTCGCCCATCTGGACGGCTGCCTTCTGCTGCTTCTGACCGCATCCCGCAAGGAGGAGTGCGGCGGCCGCGGCAATGGTTAAGATTCGGATTTTCATATCGTTGTTTTTTTATTTGTTCAAGAGTTGTTCCAGCGAAATCTGGGCATTGACCATCTCCAGCAGCGCCTGCACATAATTGCTCTGCGCGGTGATCAGGCTGGTGCCGGCATTGGTCAGATCCAGGCTCGAGGCCATGCCGTATTCGTATTTCTTGGCGATGTTGTCAAAGACACGGCGCGCCACCTCAACGCTCTGCTTCTGGGTGTCGTAGCGCTCCATGGCGGAGGTGAGATTGTAGGTCAGCTGACGGTGCTGGATATTGAGGGCCAGCTTGGTGTTTTCCAGCGTGTTGAGCTGCTCCTTGTAGGTGGTGCGGGCCGCCTTGACGGAGGAACCCAGCTTCCAGGATGTGAAGATCGGCACGTTCAACTGCACGCCGAGCATGTTCGGCGGGGTCATGTTCATCGTCACATCGTCACTGAAGTACTTCTTGGCGTTGTACTGGTGGAAGACGCTGAGCGTCGGGCCGCTGGACCAGCCGGTCATCGCCACCTGCTTGCGGGCCAGTTCGGTACTCTCCTTGAGCAGCCGGTAGTCGTAGTTCTCCTCCACGTCGAAGGGCTCCGTGAGCAGTTCGGAGACCGATTCCTGGTTCACCAGGTTGTCCAGGCCCTGCAGCAGGATAATCTCGGTATCCACATTCACGTTGAGCAGCAGGCGGATGGAATTGTAGATCATCTCCAGCTGGCGCTTGCTGGACGAAATGGTGTTGGCCATGGTGTTGGCCTGCACCAGCAGCTGGTCTGCATCCGTCTGTTCGGTGATACCCACACGAACCGAGCTCTCCGAGTACTCATAGAGCTTTTTGAGGCTCTCGTGGTTCTCCTCCAGCAACTTGATGGTCTGGTCAGTCACCAGTGCCGAATAGTAGAGCAGCTTGGCCTGATCGGCAATCTCCTTGTCGCTCTTGCGGAGCGAGAGGTCCGCCATCTTGCGGGAGATATTGGCCATCTGGATGGAGACGATCTGCGCGCCGCTGAAGGCCACGGCGGTGGTTACGCCGAAGGTTGCGGAGGGCGGCATCGAGATTTTCATGCCTCCCAGGTCGATCTGGTAACCGAAGTTGGTGGAGTAGTCCACTGCGGCGCTCACCTGTGGCAGCATGCTGGCGATTGCCTGCCAGCGCGAAGCTTCCGCTTTCTGCACCTCCAGGTTGGCGTTGAGAATTTCCGTGCTGTGCTGCAGTGCCATCTCCTGCGCCTGCTGAAGCGTGAGGGCTAGCGGTGCCGGGGAATCCTCAGGAAGCACCCGCGCGGGCTCCTGCGCCTGGGCGCGCGAAGAAAAAAAGGCCAAAGCCACGGCGAGTGTCGCAGCCTTGACGAAGAGTATCGTGTTGTATTTCATAGTCATCATAGAATCGCCCCTTCCATGCAAAAACCAAGCCGCAAAGATAACAAAAATACCCACCTTCAAGCAAAACACATCCTGAGCCCCGCGTGAATGACAGGATTCGGCGGAAGACATTCTTCGGTTTTTTTCTATCTTTGGGCCAACAAAAACGCAATCACAATGAAAGTTCTCCGTTTTCTCCCCCTGACAATGGTTCTCGTGGCCATGATTTTGGTTCCTTCCAACGCTGCAGCGCGGAAAAAAGCGCAGGCAGCCGAACCGGCCAAAGAGGTCAAAGTCCACAACGACAAGGGGTACTATAAAGACATCTTCATGGACAGCGGTATCATGCTTAACTCGCGTACCGACCTGCCCTCGACCCTCTATATGGGCTATTCCCTGGAGTACTTCGCTTCGGCCGGCACCAAGGATCTGACCATGACCGACACGGTGCTGCAGACCGCGCTGATGGTGGGCAGTGCCCTGGATGAGAACGGCTGCCTGCTCTACCCGGACGGCGCGCCGCGTTACCGCATGATTTACATGAACGGCGGCAAGTCCAAACAGCACGGCGTCTCGCTGGGACAGGAGGGTTTGCAGCGCATCCGCGACTTTGTGGCGAACGGTGGCAGCTACCTCGGTTCCTGCGCGGGTGCTTATATGACAGCAACTTACATTCGCCAGAATTCCGGTCCCGTCTTCTGCGAGTGGTATCCCCGCATCTGGCCGGGCATGGTTCGCTATACCCAACTGAGTAAGTCCTGGACCGACCTGGATATCGAACAGGGCAGCCCGCTGCTCAAGTACTATGATTTTGGCGGCGACATGAAGATAGACAGCGTGCGCCACAACGGCGGCTGCTTTGCCGATACCACCAAATACTGGCCGGAGGGTACCGAAATCCTGGCGCGCTACAATCACGGCGACCGCAAGCTGAAGCGCGATCTGAACGGCATGCCCGCCATTTGGGCCTACAAGGCCGACGAACTGACGGGCCGCGTGATTGCCTGCGGTTCGCACCCGGAAAGCGTGCTGGAGGGCGAACGCAACCAACTGATGGCCGCTATGGAGCAGTATGCTATGGAGGGCAACGGTGTGGCGCGCGTCAAGGCGGCGCTGACCCCCGGTGAGGCACGCGTGATGAGCAAGTTCACCCACGATGCCGACCCTGCCTTCACACGGATCGGCGACAAACAGTATCACCACTTTACCGTGGAGGTTCCTGCCGGAACTGACTCCGTGCTGATTGAACTCTCTCCGGTGGGTTCGGCCACGAACTACGACCTCTGGCTGCTGGCCAATCCGGGCGACTTTGCCTTCCTGGGCGAGGCGGCTTATCCCCACCTGGACTATGGCGTCGGCAAAAAGATCGGCATTGCCCATCCGAAGGCTGGAACCCTCTATATTTCAGTTTACTGCAACACAACGGTGGATACCATCACCACCGCGTGGGGCGTGCAGTATGTTGGCCGTACCGATGTATTGAACGGCGTGCCGTACAAAATCAAAGTGTCGTTCCCCGAGAAGGCGGCAAAATAAGCGTAAGTAAACGTAAACAAACGAAACTAAACGTATAAAAACGGATATGAAGAGAATTCTTCTCGCAGCGCTCGTGCTGCTGCTCGCGGCGGTTGCTCCGTCGCAGGCCCGCGAGAAAACCATCCTCATCAAAGGCGGTCTGGTCTATGACGGATCGGGCGCCGAGCCACGTCAGGCGGATGTCCTGGTCAAGGGTAGCAAGATTGTGGCTATCGAGGCCAACATCCCCGAGAGCAAGGCCGACAACGTCATCAACGCCAAAGGCGACATCGTGGCGCCGGGATTCATCGACCCGCACTCTCACATCAACCGCAATATGAAAAAGCCGGAGACCAAGGAGAACGAAGGTTACCTCACGATGGGCGTCACCACGGTTCTTTGCGGTATGTGCGGCGGCAGCCCCGTACCTATCTCTAATGAGGTGGAGGTTCTTGAATCGCAGGGATTCGGTACCAATATCGGCTACTTCATTGGCCTGGGTTCAGTCCGCAAGAAAGTGATGGGCAACGACAACCGCAAGCCCACGCCCGAGGAACTGGAGAAGATGAAGGAATACGTCCGTGAAGCAATGCGCGACGGCGCTTTCGGCGTCACTACGGGCCTGATTTACACTCCGGGGTGCTTTGCCGATACGGAAGAGATTATCGCGCTCACCCGCGAAATTGCCCCCTATAAAGGAATCTATTCCACCCACATGCGCAACGAGGGTACCAACATCCTCACCGCAATGGACGAAGCTTTTCGGATCTGCCGCGAAGCAGGCGTGGACCTGAACATTTCGCACCTCAAATGCGGTGGCAAATCCAAGGGAAACGCAGCCGGCGTGGTGGCCAAAATCCATGAGGCACAGGCTTCCGGCCTGCACGTGACGGCCGATCAATATCCCTACACCGCTTCCAGTACCTCCCTTTCGGCTACCGTGCTTCCCAAATGGACGGTGGCAGCCGGGTCCAAACGGTTCCGCCGGATGATCAAGAATGCCGACACGCTCGATATCATCCGCAAGGCCGTGGCCAAGAATGTGCGCGGCGAAAGCGCCTCGAACATCATGATCTCCCCGACGTGCAAGGATGAGGAAATCAAGGGCCGGAGCCTCGCTGAACTCGCTGAGACTTGGGGTGTTACGCCGGAAGATGCAGCCATCGAATGTCTGCGTCGCAGTTGGCCCAGCGCCGTGAAACACAGCTTCCTCGAGGAGGATCTGCGCTATTTCATGAAGCAACCCTTTGTGATGACCTGTACGGACGGCAGCATTGGCGGCCATCCCCGTGCTTTTGGCTCCTTCACCCGCAAGATCAAGACCTATGTCCGTGAGGAGAAAGTGATCTCGATGGGCGATATGATCCGCCGCAGCACCGGTCTGGTGGCCGACACCTACGGCATCAAGAACCGCGGCTACCTGCGCAAGGGCTACTGGGCGGACATCATTGTCTTCGACCCCGAAAAGGTGACCGACAATTCCACCTACGAGGAGCCGCAGCGCCTCTCCACCGGCTTTACGATGGTGATGGTCAACGGCCAGATTGCCGTCTCCAACGATATCCCCAACGGCACCCTCTCCGGCAAGGTGATCAGAATGGAAAACTCCGCCAAGGTCCGCTAAGCGGGTGGCGGCTAAAGGGTTGTAACACAACCATATAAGTAAAGGTCTATGCTCGATTCTGAGCATAGACCTTTGCTTTATCACCTGAGGCTCAGGTGGTTAGCCGCCACCTCTACATCATGCCGCCCATACCCGGATTCATCGGGGGCATTGCGGGCTGCTCTTCCTTGATGTCGGCGAGTGCGCACTCGGTGGTCAGGAACATGCCGGCCACGGAAGCGGCGTTCTGCAGGGCTACGCGGACCACCTTGGTCGGGTCAATCACGCCAGCCGAGAGCAGGTTCTCGAACTTGTCGGCGCGAGCATTGTAACCGAAGTCGCCCTTGCCGTCCTTCACCTTCTGGACAATCACGCTGCCCTCTTTGCCTGCATTGGCGGCGATGGTGCGGATCGGCTCCTCGATAGCGCGGGCCACGATGTTGATACCGGTGGTCTCGTCTTCGTTGTCGCCCTTCAGTTTAGCGAGGGCCTTGGCTGCGCGGATGTAAGCCACACCGCCGCCCGGGATGATACCCTCTTCCACAGCGGCGCGGGTTGCGTTGAGTGCATCCTCCACGCGGTCTTTCTTTTCCTTCATCTCCACCTCGGAAGCGGCGCCCACATAGAGGACGGCCACACCGCCGGCGAGCTTGCCCAGGCGCTCCTGGAGTTTCTCGCGGTCGTAGTCGGAGGTGGTAGAGGCAATCTGCTTGCGGATCTGGGCAACGCGGTCAGCCACAGCCTCTTTGTCGCCTGCACCGCCCACGATGGTGGTGTTTTCCTTGTCGATGACCACCTTCTCGGCGCGACCCAGCATATCCGGGGTTGCGTTTTCGAGGGTGAAGCCACGCTCTTCGGAAATCACGATACCGCCCGTCAGGGTTGCGATATCCTGCAGCATCTCTTTGCGGCGGTCACCGAAGCCAGGAGCCTTGACGGCAGCGATCTTCAGCGTGCCACGCAGTTTGTTGACCACGAGGGTCGTGAGGGCTTCGCCATCCACATCTTCTGCGATGATCAGGAGCGAACGGCCGTCGCGGGCAATCGGCTCGAGGATCGGCATCAGATCCTTCATCGTGGAGATCTTCTTGTCGGTGATCAGGATGCTCGGCTGGTCCAGGACGGCCTCCATCTTGTCGCCGTTGGTCATAAAGTAAGCGGAGATGTAGCCGCGGTCGAACTGCATACCTTCCACCACTTTCACCTCAGTATCAGTGCCTTTGGCCTCTTCAACGGTGATCACACCGTCTTTCTTGACCTTGGCCATCGCGTCAGCGATCAGTTTGCCGATATAGGTATCGTTGTTGGCGGAAATGGTACCCACCTGCTCGATCTTGGAGTAGTCGTCACCCACGGATTCGCTCTGCTTCTTGAGTTCGTTCACCACGACCTCAACAGCCTTGTCGATACCGCGTTTGAGGTCCATCGGGTTGGCGCCTGCAGCCACGTTCTTCAGACCCACGTTAATGATGGACTGTGCCAGCACCGTTGCGGTGGTGGTACCGTCACCAGCCTGGTCGTTGGTCTTGGAAGCGACCTCGCGAACCATCTGAGCGCCCATATTCTGGAAGCGGTCTTCCAGTTCAATTTCCTTGGCCACGGTGACACCGTCCTTGGTGACCTGCGGTGCACCGAACTTCTTGTCGATCACAACATTGCGACCCTTCGGACCAAGAGTCACCTTCACTGCGTTTGCCAATGCGTCAGCGCCCTGCTTCATCAGGTCGCGCGCGTCGATATTGAATTTGATTTCCTTTGCCATAGTGCTTTGATTTTAAATTATTTGACGATAGCGACCACGTCGGACTGGCGCATGATCAGATACTTCTTGCCATCCACCGTGATTTCGGTGCCGGCATACTTGCCGTAAAGGACTTCGTCGCCGACGGAAAGCTCCATCGGTTCATCTTTCTTGCCGTTTCCGACAGCAATGACGGTACCCTGCTGGGGTTTCTCTTTTGCGGTGTCCGGGATAATCAGTCCGCTAGCGGTCTTGGTCTCAGCCTCTTTGGCTTCAATCAGAACTCTGTCTGCCAATGGTTTTATCATAATCGTAATATTTTGAGTAATTTTGTTTCGATTTACGGCCCTATGCAAGGCAAATTGAGTGCCAGCAGCGGCCGACTGACATTTTGGCATAAAAACAATGAAAAGACTCCCCGCACTGCCTCTGTTGCTCTGCCTCGCGCTGACACTTTCTGCGTGCGGCGGCCGTGCGCCCAAAGCGCTGCCCATGGCAACCAGTTTTCCCTATCCGGAGCCGCCGGCCATGGTGACCGATGCCAAAGAGCGTGCAGAATATGCCGTCTTGCGCTGGTGGAACAAGTATTTCGAGGCGCCGCAGCGCTACAGTACCGAAATGACCGAGCAGGCCTTCGTCAACTATATCACGGTGCTGCCGATGGTCTCCCTCTCCGTAATGGAGCGCGCGCAGGACACCCTGCTGACGCGGGCGGAACGCTCCGAAGCGAGCCGGGATACCTCTGCGCGGGTGCTGGAGCGCATTCTGTCGCTGGAGGAGAAATACCTTTATGATGTCAATTCCCCCTACCGCAACGAGGAGTTCTACCTCCCGGTGATGCGGCACATGCTGGCCTGGCCCGATATCAAGGATGATATCCGCATCCGCACCGAGCGCGAATACCCGCTTTTCTCGCTGAACCGGCTGGGTACGGTGGCGGCTGATTTCACCTACACCCTGCGCAACGGACGCACCGGCACGCTGCACGGCATTCAAGCGGAACGCATCCTGATGTTTTTCAGCAACCCCGGGTGCCAGAACTGCAAGGAGATCATCGACGCGCTGAGCAACTCGATGGCGGTGCAGGCGCAGCTGCAGGACGGTTCGCTGAAGGTACTGAACGTCTATCCGGACGAGGATCTGGGCGAGTGGTTCGCCTATATGTCGCACTACCCCAAGGAGTGGATCAATGCCTTCGATGCCGACTGCGTGATCCGCGGCGACAGCATTTACCTGCTGCGCGCGATTCCTTCGCTCTATCTGCTGGATTCCGAGAAACGGGTGATCTGCAAGGACGCGCCGCTGGAGGAGATTTTGCGGCGGTTGGAGGAGGTTTAAACGTTTTGTTACGGATAATTACGTTTGCTTACGGAAGCTTACGTTTAGAAACGATTGGTTACGTTTACTGAAATGGAGACGACAGATAAAAACATTCAGGACAAAGACGTGCAGATGATGCGCGAGGCGCTGCGGGAAGCCGAGGCGGCACGCGCGGCGGGCGAGGTGCCCATCGGCGCCGTGGTATGCTGCAAGGGCCGCATCATTGCGCGCGCCCACAACCTGACCGAAGCGCTCCACGACACCACCGCCCACGCGGAAATGCAAGCCATTACCATCGCTTCCGAATACCTGGGCGGAAAATACCTGAGCGACTGCACGCTCTACGTCACGGTCGAGCCCTGTCCGATGTGCGCCGCAGCCCTCAACTGGGCCCAGCTGCCGCGACTGGTTTACGGTTGCGCCGATCCGCGCCGGGGCTATTCACTCTTCTCGCCCCCACTGCTGCATCCACGCACCGAGGTCCGCGCCGGCGTGCT
Source organism: Bacteroidales bacterium (assembly GCA_045114175.1). GTDB lineage: Bacteria > Bacteroidota > Bacteroidia > Bacteroidales > UBA932 > Cacconaster. The sequence continues at coordinate 117,382 of JBGUJZ010000035.1, forward strand.
GGCCGACGAATGTGCAGAGCTGATGACCACCTTTTTCAAGGAGAAGCGATGATCACCTTTCCCAATCCGAAACTGAACCTGGGGCTGCACATCCTGCGGAAGCGGCCGGACGGGTATCACGACCTGGAGAGCCTCTTCATCCCCTGGCATGGCCTGCACGATGTGCTGGAGATCGTGCCGGCGGCCGCGCCCGAGATGCACCTCTACGGATTATCGCTCGGAGAGGGCGGCGACGGCGGCGACAACCTCTGCATGCGTGCCTGGCAGCTGCTGCACGAGTGTTACGGCATCCCGCCGGTGGCCATCCATCTCTGGAAAGGCATCCCGGCCGGTGCAGGACTCGGCGGCGGCAGTGCCGATGCGGCGTTTACGTTGCGGATGCTTTCGGAAATGTTCGGCCTGGGACTGAGTGACGAACTGCTTGCGTCGCTGGCGGCCCGGCTGGGGAGCGATTGCGCATTTTTCGTGTACAATCGGCCCATGGTGGCCTCCGGACGGGGGGAGGTATTAGTTCCCTATGAGATCGATGTGGCGAAATTCCGGATTGAAGTCGTCACCCCGCCCGTCCACGTCTCCACCCGCGAAGCCTATGCCGGCGTCACGCCGAGATACCCGGTCGGAGCCGGGTATGACGGTGCTTCGGCTCCGGCATCTCCGTCATGCCCGGCTTTGACCGGGCATCTCCCCTCCCTCCGCGAAGCGCTCGCGCACCCCGTCGACGAGTGGCGCGAGGTTCTGGTAAACGACTTCGAACCTTCCGTCTTTGCCGCCCATCCGGAACTCACCCGCATCAAAGCGGACCTCTACGCACGCGGCGCCCGCTACGCTTCCCTCTCGGGCAGCGGCAGCGCCATCTTTGGACTGTTTCAAGATTAAAGCTTCTTTTCGCGGCGGCCGAGCAGCTGGCGGATCATCAATGGTTCGTTGGTGGTGATGGCCTGGATGCCCATCTCAATGAAATTGCGCGCCGGTTCGGCTTTGTTCACGGTCCAGACATTGGTGCTCAGTCCCAGTTCCGTGGAGCGCTCCGCCCAGTCGCGGTGCTCCTCCACGATACGGGCGTTGTAGTCCCAGCCGTTGATACCCATCGCCACCAGTTCCTCCGGATAAAGGTCGCCGCCCAGATACTGGTTGCCGAACTCCGGCGCCAACTCCGCAATCCGCTGGCAGACGTGGAGGCTGAAGGAGATGAACATGGCCCGTGCAGGGTCGTACAGGCCGTGCGCCCTGAGGGCTTCGAGCGTGAGGTCGGTCAGCCGGTCTTCCCGCTCCGGGGTATCCTGCGGCTTGATTTCGATCACCAGCATGGTGGTCTTGCACTTGGCCCCCTGGTCCAGATACTCGTTCAGGGTGGGTCGGCGCTCGCCGTTCGGCAGGTAGAACTCGATGAAATCGCTGTAAGGATGGTTGGCAATCTTCATTCCGCGGATGCTGGGATTGTGGTTCACCATCACCGTGTCATCGGCAGAGAGTTGCAAGTCGAACTCGGCACCCCAGAGGTGCTTCTCCTGCGCCATGCGAAGCGAAGCGATGGAATTCTCACTGAAGGCCGCCTCTTCGCAGTTCCAGAAACCGCGGTGGGCAATGATGGCCGTCTTGGGCACGCGATTGCCGGAGCAACCCGCTACCATCAGGATCATAGCCAGACAGCCGATCCGCGCGAGGACCCGGGCTGCCGAATCAAACAGACGTTTCATAGTACGAAGATAGGAACTGTCCGGTGTTTTCGCAAATTTTGGTACTTTTGTCCTGTAAACTTTGGCAAGCGTATGCGTACAGAAATTTCCACACTCGGCAAGGAAGAGGTGCTCCGCCGCCTCTTCGAGAATTCCGGTTTCACCAACAGCAGCATCATCCGCCTGGACGAAAAGTCGCAGGGCGCGGTGGCCTCGGCACACAAGATCCTGCTCGAGGGAATCGATTTCGATTTGGTTTACACCCCGCTCAAGCATTTGGGCTACAAGGCGCTGCTCTATGCGCTGGGCGACCTGTACGCCGCTTTCCGCACACCGGTGGCCGTCTCCTTCAATCTGGGTATCTCCAGCCGGTTTTGCTTTGAGGATGTGCAGGAGTTCTGGCTGGGAGTGCTGGCCGGCGCGCGCGAACACGGCATCGCGCAGCTCGCGCTCGACCTGAATCCAAGCCTCAACGGACTCTGCATCAGCATGGCAGCCTCCGGCGCGCAGAAACCCACCCTGCTCGGCAAACTGCCTGCAGCCGCCAACATGGATTTGATCTGCCTCTCCGGGCGGGTCGGCGCAGCCTACATGGGCATGCACGTGCTCGAGCGCGAGAAGGCCTCCTTCAACCGCGACGGCAAGCAGCCCGACCTGAGCAAGTACCGCCACATCTTGGCCTCCTACCTCAGCCCCGAGGTCAAGCCAAATACCGTATCGCGATTCATCGATTCCAAGATTTATCCCTCCACTGGATCGTTCATCACCCGCGGACTGGGCGACGCCGTGCTGCGGCTGGCATCTCGGACGGGATTCGGCGCCAAGATCTATCTGGAGAGGATTCCGCTTTCGCAGGATACGTTTGATATGGCCGAAGAGCTGGATATGGACCCCGTGACGGCAGCCATGAACGGCGGTGACGACTACCAGTTCCTCTTCACCGTGCCTATCGCACAGGCTGAAACCTTCCGCCGCGACTTCCAGGACTACGACATCATCGGCCACCTGGCCCAGCCGGAAGTCGGCGCCGTGATGGTCACCCCCGAGGGGGCAGAAATCCCTATCCGCTCGCAGGCCTTCACGGGCGTTGAGGAAGCGTAGTGCGCCTATAGGTGCAGGCACGAGTACCTGTAGGAGCGATTTGGCAGGGAAAGTGCTCCCATAGGTGCAGGCACGAGTACCTGTAGGAGCAGTAACGATACAACTTTCAACGTTTTTTCGTAAGTTTGTCTCCGATAAAACACCCCATTTATGCATATCGGAATCGCCGGGAATATCGGCAGCGGAAAAACCACGCTCACCAGGATGCTGGCGCAGCATTACGGCTGGACGCCCAAGTTTGAGGCGGTCACCTACAATCCCTATCTGGAGGACTACTACAAGGATATTCCGCGCTGGTCGTTCAACCTGGAGGTCTATTTCCTGACGCAGCGGCTGAAAGACGTGATGAACATCTCCAAGAGCAAGGAGGTGATTATCCAGGACCGCACCATCTTCGAGGGCGTTTACGTCTTTGTGGCCAACAACTACGCCCAGGGCAACCTGACCAAGCGCGATTTCGATGCCTACATGGACCTCTTCAACGTGGTGATGCAATCGGTGAAACTGCCTGACCTGCTCATCTATCTCAAATGCGACATTCCCCATCTGGTCTCCCAGATCCAGAAGCGCGGACGCGACTACGAGCAGACCATGAGCCTCGACTATCTCCGCGGCCTCAACGACCGTTACGAGGAGTTCATCGCCACCTACAAGGGCGATGTTCTGACCATCGACAAAGGCGGCCTCGACTTTGAGAACAACCCTGCCGACTTCGCCTCCATCACCGACAAAATCGACGCCCGCTTGTACGGATTGTTCTAGAAAGCCTATTTGGCGGCGGCTTCGGCGGCTTGGCGGTCGCGGCAGATGTCGGACCACTTGGGAGCGGCGTCGTAGCGGTCAGCGAAGTCGGAGAGAGCGGCGGGAATGTCGATGTTCTGGGGACAGACGCTGGCGCACTGGCCGCAGCCGACACAGGCGGAGGGGCGCTGCTCCTCGGGTAACGATTCCACAAACATCACCGGACCCAGGGTGGAGCCGGACTCCATTTCGTTGTAGCTCTTGAGCAGCGTGGGGATATCCAGGCCCACCGGGCAGCCGTCGCAGCAGTAGCGGCAGGCGGTGCAGGGAACGCCCTTCTTGAGGGTCTCGGCCACGCGAAGAATACGCGATTCATCGGCCGGCGTCAAGGGCCGGCGCTCCGAGAAGGTGCGCAGATTGCCCTCGACATGCTCCATCGCGGACATGCCGCTCAGGGTAACCGTGACGCCGGGAAGGTTGTTCACCCAGCGAAAGGCGTCGTCGACGGGAACTTCCGGTACATTCGCCAGCTTGCCGCCGCGCACCGGTTCCATCACCCAGATGGGGATGCCCCGCTCGTTCAGCAGCCGGACCTTTTCCGACGCCTCCTGCAGGGTCCAGTCCAGGTAGTTGAGCTGGATCTGGCAGAATTCGATGACCTGACCGTAAGGGCCGTCGAGCAGTTCACGGAAGAGCGGCAGGGAGGCGTGGGTGGACATGCCCAGATGGCGGATACGGCCTGCCTTGCGCTGCTCCACAAAGTAGTCCAGGATGCCCCAGCGCGGATCCATATAGTCGGCGATATCGTTCTCGCAGATATTGTGGTAGAGGTAGAAGTCGAAGTACTCCACTCCGCAGCGTTTCAGCTGGCGTTCGAAAGTCTCCGCCGGATTGAAGACGGGATAGTGCTGGTGGCCGGGGTACTTGTCGGCCAGATACCAGCTTTCGCGGGGATAGCGGTTGAGGATTTCGCCGACGATCCGTTCGGATTCGCCGTTGTGGTAAGGTACCGCCGTGTCGAAGTAGTTGACGCCGCCGCGGATGGCCGTATCGATCATCTTTGCCGTGAGGTCGCTGTCCACGGTCTTGCCGTCCGGCAGCAACGGAAGCCGCATGGCGCCAAATCCGAGCGCCGACAGCTTTAATCCTTGGAAGTTATTGTAAAACATATCCAAAGATACAAAAAATGTGATTACAGGCGGGAGAGGACGCGGGCGGTGAGGGAGTCGCGGAGAGCAAGGTCGGGAACGAGGGCGAGAACTTCGCCGACGAAGGCCATCTGCTGCAGGCGGGCGGCCTCTTCAGCCGTGATGCCGCGGGAGCGCATGTAGAAGAGTTCTTCTTCATTGAGGCGGCCGACGGTGGCACCGTGGCTGCACTTCACGTCATCTGCATAGATTTCCAGCTGTGGCTTGGCCGTGGCACGCGCCTCGGTGGAGAGCAACAGGTTGTGGTTGGCCTGGTAAGCCTCGGTCTTCTGGGCGTCAGGCGCCACGTAGATGAGACCGTCAAAACGGCTCTGGGCACGGTCGCGCAGGATACCTTTGAACAGCTGGGAGCTGTAGCACTCCGGAACGTCGTGCGAAAGGCGGATATCGAAGTCCATTTGCTGGTCACCACTCGGGAGATAGAGACCGCCCAAGGTGCATTCTGCATGACGCCCAGCGAGACGGATGCGCATTCGGTTGGAGATCTGCGCACCACCCAGGGCCACAAAAATCATCCGCAGCGAAGCGCCCTCAGCCAGCGAGACCTCAAAGTCCGCCTCCAGCACTGCATCGGCTGGAGCATCCTGCAGCACATAAGCGACGGCTGATTCTCCTGATCCAAGGATTAGGGGAATATGACCGGAAGCGTTATTAAACGTATAATTACGGATATCCGACACGATGCGAGCCTCCTAGCGGTTGATGAGCCAGTCATAGCCCTTCTCCTCGATTTCGAGGGCGAGTTCCTTGCCGGCGGTATAGATGATCTGTCCCTTGTAGAGGACGTGGATGAAGTCGGGAACGATATAGTCCAACAGGCGCTGGTAGTGCGTAATAACGACCGTAGCGTTGTCGGGGCGGCGCATCCGGTTCACACCGGTGGCCACGATGCGCAGTGCATCCACGTCCAGACCCGAGTCGGTCTCGTCCAGGATGGCCAGGTCCGGCTCCAGCATCGCCATCTGGAAAATCTCGTTGCGTTTCTTTTCACCACCCGAGAAACCCACGTTCACAGCGCGGCCGGAGAAGCTCGAATCCATCTCCACGATGGCCATCTTCTCCTTCATCAGTTTCAGGAACTGGGCGGCGGAAAGCTCCGGCAGACCTTTCTGCTTGCGGTGCTCGGTGACGGCGGCCTTGATGAAGTTCACGTTGCTGACGCCCGGAATCTCGATCGGATACTGGAAGCCCAGGAAAATGCCCGCCCAGGAGCGCTCCTCCGGCGAAAGGTCGCGGATGTCGCGTCCTTTGTAGAGGATTTCACCCTCGGTCACGGTAAAGGTGCCGCGGCCCGCCAGCACAGAGGCCAGCGTGCTCTTGCCCGAACCGTTGGGGCCCATGATGGCGTGTACTTCGCCCGGATGGACTTCAAGGTTGATGCCCCGGAGAATCTCCTTCTCCCCGACGGCCGCGTGAAGATTTTTGACTGTCAGCATAACTATTGTTCCTTCATTGTTTTACGCCACGACGACATTCCCAGGAAAGCCAGCGCCAGATAGCAGGCGCAGACGATGGGCATGAAGACCAGTCCGGCGAGAATATACAAAACGATATTGGTGGTGTTGGCCACCATCCAGGCATACCAGCACTCCAGTTTTTTGCGGGCAGAGAGGTACTGCGCTAGCAGGATGGTCATGGTCACGAGCGCATCGATATAGGGATGCTCAGCGGGCGGGAAGGCGTCCGGCCAGGCCACCCCTGCCTGCTGGAGCGACCAGCCCAAAATCAGCGCGAAGAGCACCACGATCAGCAGATAGCGCACGCGGAGCGGCTTTTCCAGATGGGTGATTTTCAGCTGGTTCTGACGATTCGCCTCGCCTTCGTGCGGATGGGTCCAACGATAATGACCAAAGAAATTGATGACCAGCGAAACGGGCTGCAGCGCCATGCTGAAATAGAGGTGCTTCTGCGCGAACATCAACAGCAGCAGAATGTTATAGACATACCCGAACCAGAAGTTCGCCACCCGTGCGCGACCGGCCAGAAAGACGCAGGTCAGGCCCACCGCCACCGAAAGCAACTCGATGAGGCTCACGCCGATACCGCCCAGCGAAAAGAGGATGAAATCCGTACTGAACATAGGCTAACCGACGCTTCCTTCGAGTGAAACCTTGAGCAGCCGCTGGGCCTCCACCGCAAACTCCATCGGGAGCTTGTTGAGGACCTCCTTGGCATACCCGTTGATAATCAGGCCCACCGCATCTTCCTCCGAAATACCGCGCTGGCGGCAGTAAAAGAGCTGGTCTTCGTTGATCTTGGAGGTGGTGGCCTCGTGTTCGAGCACCGCGGTAGGGTTGTCACTGCGGATCACCGGGAAGGTGTGGGCGCCGCATTTGTCACCCAGCAGCAGCGAATCGCACTGCGAATAGTTGCGTGCATTTTCCGCCCCGGGCAGCACGCGGACCAGGCCGCGGTAGCTGTTCTGGCTGCGGCCCGCCGAGATGCCCTTGCTGATGATGCGGCTGCGCGTATTGCGGCCGATATGGATCATCTTGGTGCCCGTGTCGGCCTGCTGGAAATGGTTGGTGACCGCCACCGAATAGAACTCGGAGACGGTATTGTCGCCCTTGAGGATGGTGCTCGGGTATTTCCAGGTGATGGCGCTGCCCGTCTCGACCTGGGTCCAGAAGAGCCGGCTGTTATCGCCCTTGCAGATGCCGCGCTTGGTCACGAAGTTGTAGATGCCGCCGCGGCCCTGCTCGTCGCCGGGATACCAGTTCTGCACGGTGGAGTACTTGACCTCTGCATCCTTCTCCACGATAATCTCCACCACAGCCGCGTGCAGCTGCGATTCGTCGCGCATCGGCGCGGTGCAGCCCTCCAGGTAGCTCACGTAGGAGCCCTCGTCGGCCACGATGAGCGTGCGCTCGAACTGGCCGGTGCCGCGGGCGTTGATGCGGAAATAGCTGGAAAGGTCCATCGGACACCGCACCCCCTTGGGGATGTAGCAGAACGAGCCGTCGGAGAACACAGCACTGTTCAGAGCCGCGAAGTAGTTGTCCCCGGACGGAACCACGGTGGCGAGGTATTTCCGCACGAGGTCGGGATGTTCCTTGACCGCCTCGGAGAACGAGCAGAAGATAATGCCCTTCTCCGCCAGCGTCTTCCGGAAGGTGGTAGTGACTGATACCGAATCAAATACGGCATCGACGGCCACCACGCCGGCGAGCACGTCGCGCTCTTTCAGGGGAATGCCGAGTTTCTCGAAGGTCTCGGCCAGTTTCGGGTCGATTTCCTTGGGGCGGTCCTTGTCCTTCTTGGGCGCCGCATAGTAGATGATATCCTGGAAGTCGATCTCCGGAAGGTCCAGATGGGCCCACTTGGGCATCTCCA
>JBGUJZ010000036.1:0-14607 GCA_045114175.1 Bacteroidales bacterium
GGGGCTCCGCTCACTTTGTTCGCTCCGTCCCTCCCAGCGTCTCCTGCGTCATTTGGCTTTGGAAAGCGAGCTTTCCTCCGCCAAATAACTTGTATCCGCCGGGCCCCGTCCCGCTATATCTGTCCGCGGGTGGACAGACCCTCTGGAGCAAAGCTCCCGAGGCCGACTCCGCCGTGGCGGCTAACAATCTGTGAATCAGCGAGAACATAAAAATCGGTCAGCGATATTGACTGACCGATTTTCAGCATTTAGCTAATGCTCAATCACTTATCTGCCACGCGGCTTTCGGCGATTATTGAACTGAAATCTGCTTGACGGGGTTGGGTTTCTCGACCTTGATGAGTTTCGGCAGGGTGATGTTGAGGACGCCGTGCTCGACCTTGGCTTCGATCTTTTCTGCGTCAACATCATCCGGCAGCAGCAGGGTCTGCTGGAATTTCTCGTAGGAGAATTCGCGGCGCAGGTAGCGGCCGTGGTGTTTGTCGGATTTGTTCTCGGATTTCTTTTCCATCTCGATATGGAGGTTGTTCTCCTCATCCACATGGACCTTGAAATCTTCCTTGGTCAGACCCGGAGCGGCGAGCTCCACTTCATACTCTTTGTCGTTTTCAATTACATTGATGGCCGGGGCCGTATAGGAGGTCCGTTCCATCCAGCTGTTGTCGAAGAAATCATTGAATATTTCGGGCAGCCAGCCATTTGAAGTTCTTCTAACAGGTAACATAACGCAAAAACTTTAAAAGTTCCGGTTTCAGGCTGTGCTGCAAGACCCTATTCCCGGGGTTCCTTCGCGGAACCAACAGAAGGTCCTGCAAACCCGGGACCAACGCACAAAAGATGGACGCTTTGTCACCCGTAGGTGCCAAAAAGTCCATTTTAAGTGCCAAGTTGACCTGTTATTGCTTGATGCTGATAAGAGCCGGGCGATGGCGGTCGGTAGCGCGGTAGTGGTCGGCGTAGGTGCAGACGATCTCCGCGGGTGCGGCGATGAAGGTGCCGGCCTGGGTGACGCGGTACTCTTCCGTCAGCGTCAGTTTTTCCTCCGGATAGGCATCAAACAGGTATTCCGTGCGGTCCGAGCGGACGTTTCGGTAACCGCCGCGAGCCCCGGCATAACCGGAAATCTGGTTCACCGGCTGCAGGTTACCCGGTCGCGGTGCAGTGACCACCACAAAGCTGCGGTTTTCGTCACTGTGGAGGTTAAGGACGCTGCGGACAGTTTCACCCACGCGGAGTTTGGTGCCGCTGGCAAGGGAGGTCCACTTGCCGCTGCGCTTCACCTGCCACTGTCGCTCGATCTTCATTCCGTTGCCGGAGGCCTTGATCTGCTCGAAGGGCAGTTCTGCTGAGCTGCGGGCAATCAGAACGCGGGTCTCGAGCAGTTCGGGCGAGCCTTCACGGATGGAGGCAATGGCCATGGCGTAGGCCGGTTCTTCCGTCCATGCCTGCGTTTCGCGCTGCACCAGTAGCCAGAGTCGCACGCCGTCGGCGATATCAGCGGCAGTGACAGGCTCGGCCGTTCCGTCCGGCGGGACGGACGAACCCTGCCGGGAGAGTCCCGCCTTGCCGGATCCGGCCTCGCCTTCTCTCGCCGCAATATCTCGCAGCACGTCACACATAAAGGTATGCGCGTAGGCCTCGCTCTCCATCAGGCCGCGCCAGGGCATCACCAGGTTCGGATAGTAGTAGCCGCCCGAAGGGTGCGCCACGGCGTAGTCCAGCAGGTTGACGGCCTCTTTCTCCAGGCTGCGGCGGAGCTTCTTCTCCGCAAAGAAGGTGAGGCCGAAGTGCTTAGCCAGGTCCACGCCCTGGTCGGAGGCGGTCATATTCAGCAGGGTGCGGGCACGGAGGGCGCGGTCGAAGAGGCTGCTGTAGTTGCGCTGTTCGCGGCGCGGATCCAGCCACTGATGGGCCTCTTCGTCGCGTGCGTACGAAGTTCTGCCCACGATGGGCAGTTCCGGGAAGAGGGATCTGATATAGAGATAGATAGGTATTGAGATGCCACCTCTCCAGTACGGCGTGGTCTTGGTGCCCAGGCAGACCGCATCGAGGTACTGCAGCGCCTGCCGCGTCTCGCTGTCGCGCTTGTTGATGCGCGCAAAGCGGTCCAGCAGCATCGCGGTGACGTAGGGCGACGAATCCATTCCCTTCATCCAACCGTAGCCGCCGTCGGCATTGCGGCAAAGCGCGAGTTTCTGCGCCAGCGAATCGGTCGGCTGACCGAGCTGGGTCTTGACTAGCAGGGCATTGGCCAGCGAGATGGCATCTTCGCGCTCATAGCGGCAGAGGCGCTCTTCAAGCTGGTCGAGCAGCTGTGCAATCGTGCGCTCCTCGAAGACGATACTGCCCGGTGCGGCATTCTGGAACTGCTTGCGCAGCGACTCTTTGGCCGCGGCCAGGTCCTCTCCGCCGCGCAGCAGCATCGAGTGTGTTTCAGTAATCTGCTTGGATCGCGGCTGTACCGGGATGGCCAGCGAGAGGGCGTCGGTTGCGCCGTCGCTCGTGAAGGCCACCAGCACGCCCAGCGTATCGGTGATGCCGGCAGGAATCTCTACATCTTGGAAATCAACACCCAGCGTGTTTCCAGCCGCGACGGTCAGCTCTTTCGTGAGGGTCTTCAGCGGAGCGACGCCTGGCGTATAGCGCCCCTCATAGAGGCGCAGCGAAAGCTGTCCGTTCACCGGGATTTCAGAGGAGTTGGCAGCCGTAGCGGCAAAGGCGATACGGTCGCCTGCGTGCAGCACGGTCGGCGGCAACAGTCCCACCTTGACCGGCAGGGTCACGGTCATCAGCCGCTCTACCACGGCGCTGCGCGCGCTCTTATCGTGTACCAGCGTCCGCACCACGAACTGCGACAGGCGGTCGGAAGCCTTGATGGTGAAGGAGAGGTTCCCCTCCGCATCCGGATAGAGGAACGGCTCGAACGCCAGCACCGGCGCCAGGTCGGAGCGGAGGCTCTCGGGCTCGGGTTCAGCCGCGGATTCGTCTGCTACCAGATCGCCGCGCGTATCGGCCGACTTGGCCAATGCGTACATTGGCGCCATTTCATATTCGACGGAGTTTGCGCTGGCAACGGAACCCGAAGTCTCAACGCTTCGTGAAAAGAGCCGTTTTCGCCCGATTCCATAGGCGATGACCCGCACGTCTCCAAGCAACACATCGTCTGACGGCGTGACCCAAGTCATTCCGGTATTTCTCGCGGTGTTGGGAATGAAAAAATTGGAGCGGCCTTCATTTCCGAATGCCGTCCAGCGATTTACCCGTACCGCTTCCATGGCTTTGTCGTAGACCGTGGCAACACCTTCAGTGCCAGGAAGGGTCTTAAGTGTAAGGGTTGCCATTGCTCCGGGGTTAATCCCCTCCGTAAACCGCACATAATCTGCAGGAATCGCCTGAGTGGGAACGGTATAGGCCAGCCGTCGGGAGACCCATCTCCAGTCTTTGAACCAGTGAATGGTGAGAATCAGGTTCTCCGACCATTCATTGTTGAGGCCAAAATCGATGGCCAGCAGAGAGTTCGGATCGCCAGGTTTGCCGGTAAGATGAATTCGCTTCGTAGCATAGCGAACGGTATGATTCAGCAGGTTGGTGCCCCAGAGTTCGGCAATAGCCCAGATGTCTCCTGCGCCTGCTCCGATCCGGGCGCTTACGCCCTTTCCGGGAAGCTTCTCCAGATACCAGTCAATGGGGGCATACACTGCCTGGTCATCCGCGGATATACGATAAATCTCGTGGGTAACCGTATTGTTATAAACCGTTCCAAGAGCGCTTGTAGCCACGACTTCTCCTTCAATCTTGAATTCCCGCTCACTGAAACTGGAGAGGTCCATGGTCAGTTGCTCGCCAGCCGTAGAAGAACCTTTACGCACCGTGGCCCATCCTTCCGCACCGCGCGCTTTCAGTTGCCAGGAAACCGGGTGGTGCGTGTCGCTGCCATCCGGCGCCGGAACGGTAAAGCGGACGCGCAGTTGATCGTCTGAAACGACGGTATGGCTGCCCGAGGTTTGGCCACCACCGTGATTCTCGATCTTTGCGGAGAGGGACAAAGAACGGTTATAGTGACGGGAGAAGGTGCGCGTTTCTCCTTCGGCCGAGGTGACGTCGAGTTGCAGGTATGCCCAATTGAGGGAATCTCGCAGCGTGATCGTAAATCTTCCGTTTTCGTCACAGCGGGTCTCCGCCTCTTTGCCGGAAGCCGTCCACTTGACCAGCGCCCCGGAGGCGGCATGGCCGGACAAATAAGTTACTTTGCCGAAGACCGTCAGGTCTTCGCCCGGAAGGGAAACTTCCGTCATGGGATCAAAGGAAACATCGAACGTGGGGAGGACAATGTCTCCTACCGCACAGGAGGCGCTGGCCAGATATCGGCTCCCGCTGTAGAGAATCACCTGCCAGTTGCCGCCAGTGGCCTCATCGGGCAGGCGGAAACTGCCCGCCACGGAGCCAAAGGCGTTGGTTTGCAGCGTCAGGGTATCGCCTTTTGCATTCTTGGGGCCCTGCAGGACCGCTTTCAATTTCACCCCCTCCTTCAGGGTATGCTGCGTCCCGTCCTTCTCTTTCATCCAGGCAATCCCCTTGAACTGAATCGTTTCACCCCGCTGAACCACCGTATGGTCCAAGTAGAGCGCGCCGCGCATTCCGCTGTCCAGCTCTGCCTGATGGGCTGTTTTGCCTACTCGCCATGCCTGGGTCCGCCGGGCTTTCCCCGCCGAGTCGGTGGTGGTGACCCACCATTTCCAACGATGCAGGGAGTCGGCCATAATCTGCCTGAAAGATTCGGGCAGCGGTGTGAAACCGTCCATTCGGAAGTCGGTTACCAGCGGGCGAAGCTTTTTCTCCGAAAAGACCGTATCGGTTCTTGCGACCCAGATGGAAAGGGAATCTACGGGCCGTCCCGTCTTGGAATCAGCCACATAGAATTCCACGAAGTTCTCCTCGTTGCGCAGAGCGACAGCCAGGGAATAGATTTCCTGGGTGCTGGAACTCTCTTCTACATGGCTTCCTTTTGAAGAGGTCTTCAGGCTATAATAACCATCCGGGACATCCGGCAGGGGAATCCGAACGGTATCCTTCAGATAGTAACGACAGGTGGGATTGTCTACCGTCCGGCTCCAACTGAAATCTTTCCCTTTCAATTTGATTTTGGTGCCGGAAACATTTTGGAAGATCACCAACATAGAGGAATCGTTGAACTGAAGATAGGTTTCCTTATAATCCAGAAAGTACTTGACGTCATAGACGTAGGCTCTGCGCGCCCCCTCATCCCCCTTTTTATAGAACTGCCGTTTATCCGCATCGAATGCATCGCAGCGTTCTCGCAGTGCTCGACAGGGGGCATCGTCTGACAGTTCGTGCGCGTCGATCACCTGTTTTTCGTGACGGATCAGCCAGGCTTCGGCCAGCAGGGAGACGCCCCGGCCGGCATATTTTTCCTTGAAAGCTACATAACCGGCAGAGTCCGGAACGGCTAAATACTCGGCAAATTGTGAATAGGGGTACCGTCCTCCGAGTTCCTGCTGTAACAGGTTCTCCCAACGCTGTTTATCACTGACGGAAGAGGCGTCGGAGTATAGCAGTTTCCACAAAAGGAAAACATAGTCGTTGGCAATCTCTTTTGCCGGGGGATAATCGTAGTCGGAATACCAGGGAGAACTTCTCCTCATGCGCAACGCATCAGCATGATTCAGAACCGCATCTTCCATCCGCTGCTGCTGGTAATTCTCGAAGTACCACTGATTGTAATCCAGGCAACTCTCGAGGATATAACCCTTTTCTTCCAGCTCTTTCTTAAGGGCGTTCCGCTCGGACTCGCTATCTTTCCAATTTCGGTTTTCCCTGAGAACGACCAATTTGGCCCCTGCCTTATAATAGTCTTTGGAAAAACCGCCCTCCGCTGCCATCCGTTTGATCTGCAGCAGCGCGGATTCCCGATCAGCGTACCTTGTAGACAAATCGTAGATCTCCCACAGGTCTTTCAACATCCGTTTCTGCGACCGGGTCATCGTCGCGTAAGGGTCAACCGGTATTTGCGCCACGGTTACCGCAGCCTTCGAATCCGTTTGCGCCGATGCCACCGCCGGTGCGAGCAGAAATACCATAACCGCCACGAAAGCCACTTTCAGAAAGAATCCCCGTTTCATAATCTTCAGCGTTTTGAGTTCCAGTCTTCAAAGATACGAATATTAGGCCAAAAAGCACCTTGGCGCTTAACTATTTGACTGACAGGAGATAACGCAAAGTGCTACCCCCGTTGGAAGGGGGTAGCACTTTAAGCAATGTGCAGTGTATCAGAAGGATAGGTGCCAAGGCTGTCGGCTTGGGGGAGGAGCCCCGGGACTCTTCTCCTGGCTGTCGGCTCGGGCCTTGCCTACAGGCTCTCCACCCACTTGCGGATGTCGGCCTCGGAAGCGCGGTTGAGGAGGGCGCCCTCTTTCCAGTTGAGGGCAGGGTACTGCTTGCGGAAGTCGGCGCAGGCCTTCTTGATGTTGCTGCCGCCGGAGGTGGCGAAGAAGATCACCGTCTTGCCACTGAAGTCGTAGGTATCCAGGAAGGTGTTGATGATGGTCGGCGCGGTGTACCACCAGACGGGGAACCCGATAAAGATGCGCTCGTAGCTGCCAGCCTCCTCCAGGTCGGCGACGAATGCCGGGCGGGAGGTCGGGTCCGCCATCTCTACCGAGCTGCGGGACTTGCGGTTACGCCAGTTGAGGTCGGCGTTGGTATAGGGGACTTCCGGGCGGATTTCGTAGAGGGTTCCGCCGGTTACGGCAGCGAGTTTCACGGCAATGGCGCGCGTGGTTCCGGTAGCGGAAAAGTAGGCGACGAGCGTTTTCATAGCAGGGGTAGTTTGAGGGTTCTGAGATTTGACGGTTTTTTTAGCGGCATTTCGGCCGGCGTTCTGTCCGAGTGCCGATACAGGCGCGCACACGGCAATCGCCAGCAGCGCCAAAATAGTGAGGATACGTCTCATAGATATGTGGTTTTCACAGCCGGCAGCGGTGAGCGGTCCGGGTCAGTCTTTCTTTTGCGTATGCCCGTAGCGGTTCAGCACTGTCTCGCGGGCCTCCCAAGAGGTTTCATCTTTGAGCATGGAGAGGATCTCGTTCTCCGGGAACCCCTTCAGCGGCAGGCGGATAAAGCCGTCCAGGCAGTAGTTGAAGGCAGGGTCCACGTTGAAGCAGATGATCTCGGCACCGCACTTGAAATATTTCTTGACCAGCGTCGGCAGGCGATACTCGTTGTCTGAAATCTGCTTCAGCAGGCGGTCGAACTTCTCCACCGTATCGGTCTTGGAGAGCAGCTGCTCCGGCCGGACATTCTTGAAGGCGGTAACGAACGGTGTGCGCGGATCGGCGATGCAATCTTCAGGCTTCACGTGCCGGTGCTCGTTGAAGAACCAGACCATCAGGCTCTGGATGGCCTTGGGATAGACGTTGCTGATGCTCACCGGACCGGTAAAGTATTCTACCTGAGGGTATTTCATCATGGCGTGCATTAGGCCCTTGAAGAGCAGCATCAGCGGCAGCGCCTCCTTCTGGTAGCGAACTGCCACGAAGGAACGTCCCAGTTCGGCACACTTGGGCAGCACCGTGCGGGACTTCTTGTTGTACTGGAACAGGGTGCTGGTGTAGAATCCCGGAATACCATATTTGGCAAAGATCTCCGAACCGATGCCGATTCGGTAGGCTCCGGCAATGCGGCGCTCCTTGCTGTCCCAGAGAATCAGGTGCTTGTAGTATTTGTCGAACTCATCCAGGTCGAGCGACTTGTTGGTGCCTTCGCCCGTTGCGCGGAAGGCCTCTTCACGCTCGCGGCCAATCTCTATGATGCAGTTCGGAATATCCTCATAATCAACAAAGAAGCACTGGTAGCTCGAGGTCTGGAAGAGCATCTTGGAATGGAGCCTTTCCAGCTCGCGCTGCAGCGATTTGCGGTCGCGTGGCAGGGCGATCTGCTCGGCGCGCTTCTCCACCTTGCGGCGCGGAATCAGCCTGCGCTTGGGCTCGAACTCGGCCTGCATCGCATAGATGCGGTTGCGCAGATAGCCGTACAGCTCATCCAGCGAGGCGTAGTTGTTCATCTCGGCCACCGTGATGGGTTTGCCGATTCGCATCGGGATGGTCATCCCCTTCTTGTTGAGGATTTCGTTGACCAGATTGGCGGTGCGGAGTCTCGGGTCGATCTTGCCTACGCGATGGAAGTGCTTGGAGGCCACGCCTTCAAAGTAAACGGGCACCACCGGGCATTCCGCCATCCGGATGAACTTGACGATGGATTCCGGCCACGGGCAGTCCTCGATGATGCCGGGATCGGTGGCGGTGCGGAGTTTCGGAGGCTGGTAGGTGGCTACCGCGCCAGCCGGGAACAACCCGAGGCATCCGCCGTTCCGGATATGCTGAAAGGCCTGCCGCATTCCCACCAGGCTGCTGCGTCCGCCGCCCAGTCCGTTGGTGAAGGGGTTGACGGAGAACATATAGTCGCGCATTTCCGGCACGGTGGCAAGAATATAGTTGCTGAGGGTGTGCAGGTCGGGACGGATGTGGCCCACGATATCGAGCACCATCATGCCGTCAACGCCGCCGAAGTGGTGGTTGCCCAGCAGGATGAAGGGCCCCTCCTGCGGTATATATTCGAGTTGCTCGATTTTCAGATCGTATTTGACATCCAGCTCCTCAAGGACTTTGGCTGCAAAGTCAAACCCCTTGTATCCGATGCACTTAGCGTACAGTTTATGTGCTTTATTGATACCCATGGCCTGCATGGCGATGGTGGCAACGATCCATCCCAGAGGGCCGCGCATGCCGATGGCTTTCTGAATATCCGATTTATTGACTAATTTTGCTTTGTCTTGCATAGCAAGGTCTGTTCAGTTTCTTCGCAAAGATAGGGATATTTTCGAAATGGTGCTTAAAGACAAGGTTGCCGCACTCCCTGACACGCCGGGCGTCTATCGTTGGTTCGATGCTTCGGGCACCATTATCTATGTGGGCAAGGCCAAAAACCTGAAGCGCCGCGTGACGCAGTACCTCCGGCCGGAGGCGCAGCTGGACCGCAAAACCCGCGCCCTGATGGCCAAGGCGGCGGATATCGATTTTACCCCGGTGGAGACGGAGGAGGATGCGTTGCTGCTGGAGAACAACCTCATCAAGCAGCTCCAGCCGCACTACAATATCCTGCTGAAAGACAGCAAGACCTATCCCTGGATCTGCATCCGCAACGAACCGTTCCCCCGCGTGATGATGACCCGGCGCTATGTGCGCGACGGCTCCCGCTGGTTCGGCCCCTATGCCTCTGTGGTGCATGCCAAGCAGTTGCTGCGGCTGATCGGGTCGCTCTATCGCCCCCGGCCCTGCCGTCTTCCGCTGACGGTGGAGGGCATTGCGGCCGGCAAGTTCCGCAGCTGTTTGAATTTCCAGATGAACAAGTGCGCGGGGCCGTGCATCGGCCTGCAGTCGCAGGAAGACTATGATGCCGCCATTGAGGCGGTGGGCAAGCTGCTGAGCGGACGCGTGAAGAGCCTGATCGACGAATGTCGCGTGCGGATGGCTGCCGAAGCCGCGGAATTGCGGTTCGAGGAGGCGCAGACCTGGAAAGAACGGCTGGCCCTGCTCGAAGCGCACCACGAGCGCCAGAAGACGGTGGGCCACGGCATCTTGGATATGGAGACCTACCGCCTGCTCGAGCCCAAGACCCTGCCGCGCCGCGTGGTGAATTCCCAGAAGGCGCTCGCCGAACTGCAGCGCGACCTGAGGATGACGGAACTGCCCAAGCATATCGAATGTTTCGATAACTCCAACATACAGGGAACCAATCCTGTAGCGGCCTGCGTGGTCTTCCGCGAAGGGGTGCCGAGCAAGAAGGATTACCGCCACTTCAATATCAAAACGGTAGTGGGTGCCAACGATTTTGCCTCCATGAAGGAGATCGTGAACCGGCGCTATTCCCGGATGCTGGCCGAGTCGCCCGACGATCTGCCGCAACTGGTTGTGGTGGATGGCGGCAAGGGGCAGCTGACCTTCGCGCTGGAGGCGCTGGAGGAACTTGGGCTGACCGGCGCGATGAAGGTGGTTGGCCTGGCCGAACGGCTGGAGGAGGTGGTGATTCCCGGCGACCCGCATCCGCTGTTCCTGGATAAGAATTCGGCGTCGCTGCGCATCCTGATGCAGATTCGCGACGAAGCGCACCGCTTCGGCATTACTTTCCACCGGCAGAAACGCTCTGTGCATCAGATAGATTCGGCTCTGGGTGAGATTCCGGGCATCGGCCCCGCCACCCAGCAGAAGTTGCTGCGCAAGTTTAAGAGCGTCGCACGCCTGAAGAAGGCGGATCCCGCTGAAGTCGCCGCCCTGATCGGCCCTGCAAAGGCGAAGGTTCTCCTCGGCTCCGGGTTGTTTGCTTCAGGCGGACAAAAAGAGCCTGACGGCGAGTCCGCCCTTCGCAAACAAACCCTCCGCCGGGAGGCTTCTGTAGACATATCAAAGCATACTCTATAACTCATGAAAAACGATAAACTCTTCAACCGGATTTTTAGCGTTTCGCTGATGCTCGCGATGGCGGTGGTCATCATTGTTATTACGGCAACCAACTATGCTACGGCCGGCGGCGTTCGCGACCGCGTGCTGCTGTTGCTGGCGGCGGGCGCTTCGCTCTGCGGTGTTCTCTCCGTGATTCTGGCCTCCAATGCGCGCATTGCCAACTTTATCTTCGCCCTCATCAACGTGACGGTCTATGGTGTGGTCTGCCTGCTCAAGAGCAATTACGGCAGCGCAGCCATCAACCTGCTCTACTTCCTGCCTATGCAGTTCGTAGGTCTGGCCGCTTGGAAACGCCACGGCGGCAGTTCCAAGACACAGGTTCATGCGCGTCGGCTTTCCGAGCGCGGCCGTCTGCTGGTCTGCGGATTGTTCCTGGTGGGACTGATCATCGTTTACGTCATTCTTTGCGCAGTCCGCACGGAAAATGGCCCCACCCTCGTTGATCGTCTGTTTACCCACGACGCGGATATGGTGGCCCTGCGCTGGATCATCGTGGTGGATGCCATGGCCACCGTCTGCAACCTGATCGGACAGTATCTGCTCTCGACGGCGTTCATGGAGCAGTGGTTCTTCTGGATTATCGTGAACGTCTCCTCCGTGGTGATGTGGAGCCTCACCGCCGCGCGTGACGTAGAGGCCGGCCGCAGCGCTTCGCTCGCCAGCATCTACATTGTGAAGTACGCCTTCTACCTGATCAACGCCCTCAACGGCCTCCGCATCTGGCTCAACCTCTCCCGATCTGCCGCCCCGGAGGCCGGCACCTCAACTCCGGAGGCCCAGGAGACCCCCGCCGCCTGACCCCGCTACTTCTTGCGTGGCAGATAACGATCTGTCCTTCAGTGATATCGTAAAAATCGGTCAGCTGATTTGGCTGATCGATTATTGTCTTTTGCTTGATTCTCAAATACTTATCCGCCACGGCCATCTCGCCGCTCCGCGGGCGGGAGGCAGCTCCGCCCGGGCGGAACTCCGTTCGCTCAACACCCCACAAATCAGGATTTGCGGGGGCCCCGTTTCGCTCACTCCGGCCCCTCCCAACGTCTACGGCGTCATTTGGCTCCGGAAGCAAGCTTCCTTCGCCAAATAACTTGTATCCGTCGGGCCCCTCCCCCTTCCCGTGCCCGGGGGTGGGCACGCCCGCCCAAGCGGACTGCCCTCCCGCCACTTTGGCAAAACATCTCTACTCTGCAATTTTTATTTGTAAAGAATAGAAATTTAGTTACTTTTGTAGCGAATAGACAGAGGAGACCGAGTATGAAGAAAACAGTGAGAGAGGTTATCGAACTATTGGAGGCGAACGGCTGGACGTACATTGGGACGCGAGGCGATCATCACAAGTTCTTTAAAAAGGGAGCGAGGCGTCCGATTATCATTGCCGGCAAACGCAATAGTGACCTGGCAGAAGGAACGCTCCAGTCTATTCTACGGGAAGCAAAACTAAAATAATATACCATGCACACTCTTCATGCAACGATTGAAAGCCTGGAAGGCGGATACTCGGCGTATCTCAATGAGGTCGACGGAATTGTCGCGACGGGATCGTCCGTCAGTGAGATCGAAATCAATTTGCTCGGTGCGATAACGGATTTTGTCGATACCTGCAAACGCCTGGACTGTGGCGTTCCCGGGGAACTGCTTGGCGACTACCGGGTAAATTTTTCGATGGATGTCAAGAGCCTGCTTTCCATCTACAGCGGCATCTTCTCCAAGGCCGGTCTGGAACGGCTCACGGGCATTAATCAAAAACAGCTCTGGCATTACGCCAACGGCTGCTCCACGCCCCGCCGTGCCCAGATTCAAAAGATTGAGAACGGCCTTCACCGCCTCGGCCGCGAACTTCTGGCAATCAACCTCTGATGGGGTTTGGCGGGTAACTCGTTGAGGCTCTGTTAGAAACGAAAAGCACTGGTATCCGATTTAGGTGCCAGTGCTTTCGTTATTCGTCTCAGGGTGAGACGGTTAGCCGCCAAGACTAATGGCGCAGAACGGTCGCCCGGGTCTCCATCAAGGGGGATCACGGACGGGGCTGCTGCAATCAGTGCCAGCCGGGGCCGCCACCCGGGCCGCCGCCGGGATTACTGCCGGAGC
This sequence comes from Bacteroidales bacterium, assembly GCA_045114175.1. Classification (GTDB taxonomy): domain Bacteria; phylum Bacteroidota; class Bacteroidia; order Bacteroidales; family UBA932; genus Cacconaster. The sequence continues at coordinate 12,624 of JBGUJZ010000036.1, forward strand.
CACCCGAATAGGTGGAGAGGGTGACGGAACTGCCGCCGGAGATGCCGGTGAGGGCCCAGAGGCCGCCGCAGTGGGTGGTGCCGCTGACGGAGACATCCTTCTTGCCGGACTTCAGGCCCGGGGCGGAAACCACCACGCTGGAGACGCCGGAGGGCGCCTTGAAGGCGCAGAGTTCGCCGTCGGAACCCGTGAGTGAATTCCATTTGCCGGCCGTGCAGCTCATCGTGAAACAGGTCTGCGAGAGCTGGGCGTCGCGCTCCAGTCCGCCATAGGCCACGACAGTAGCCCCTTCATTGATATAGAGTTTGTGCCCCTCTTCCGTGTTGGCGTCTAGCGCCACTTCCGGCGAGCCTTTGGTGCAGACGGCAAAGACGTAGCCGCCGTTGATTTTCATGTCGCCGTTGGCGTCCATCGCATCGTTGCCGGACGAGAAAGCGTAGACCATGCCGCCGTCCACAACGAAGTCGCTCTGGCTGTTGATGGCATCCTCCTTGGTGGAGGTGGCGTAGGTCTCGCCGCCCTGGAAGGTCAGGTTCCCCTTGACTTCGATGGCTTCGCAGTAGGTGCTGCTAACCGTAATCACACCGCCCGCAATCACGAGGTTGCCCGCGCAGAGCGAAGTGGCCGTCTTGCCGCTGCCCGTGGTCTCTTTGTAGCCGATGCGGATACCCTTGGCCGAGACGTCGCCCAGCGATGCGGAAGAGGTCTGGCCCTTGGTGGTGACGGTCAGCGTGCCGCCGGTAATGTAGCTGTCCGGCACGGTAGGATTGTTGGCATCATAGCTGCCGGCCCGTACGCCCTTGCCGCCCACGCCGGTGTTGGTGATGGTCACCGTGCCGCCAGTCATCACGAACTGCTTGTCGGCCTTGATGCCGGCCGTGCCTGTATATTCCTGGTCATCACTGTCATAGGCCACGCCGCCGGAGACGTTGATCGTGGAGATGCCGCCGTCAATCCGGATGATGGAATCGGAGGAGAACCCCTTCTTCATATCGGCCGTGACACCGACCTCCAGCGTGCCGTCGGAAATCAGAATCCAGTCTTTTCCGCGGATGCCGTGACCGGCCGAGGAGCTGACGCGAATGGTGGGGGCGGCCATCACGCGGACGTAATCGTCGGAGGAAATGCCCGCCTTGCCGGTGGCCGTCACGGTGAGCGACCCTTCGCCAGAGAAAATCAGCTGCCCCTCGGAGAAGATGGCGCCCTTTTCATCCTCGTTGGACGGGGTTTCGGTATAGCTGGGGCCGTCGGTGATGCTGTTGGTGCCGTCCACCACCACGAAGGTGCGCTTGCCCTTGTTGGGCGTTGCGATCGGACCCTGCACATTGATGGCCGCGCCGGTGGGGTTGGTGAGCGAAAGGTTGCTCAGCACGAGGGCCTGCTTTTTGGCGCTGTGCAGCTTGAACTTGCCGTTGGCCGATGTGCCGGTGAGAATATACTTGACTGCCTCCGTACCGTTGTTGACGATGGTCACGCGGTTGCCGTCCACGGTGACCGCAAAGTCAGCGGAAATGCCCTCGACCGTAGCGTCGGCAGAAGGTGAGAAGGTGACCGTCACCGTCCGGGCAAAGGTCGTGTTGGAAATGGCGTCGTCAGCATCGGCGATAGCCGGAAGCGTGATTTCAGTGGTCGAGGTGCCGCCGTTTCCGTTTCCGCCCCCGTTGTCACCGCCATTATTGGTCCCGCCCCCGTTGTCTTCAGTGGGGTCGCAGCCGCCTGCCAGGATCAGTCCCGCCATTGCGAGAAGAATGCATACTTGTTTCATTAGATGAGTTTTATGTTTGAATTCACTTTTGTAAAAATGATGCAAAAAAAAAGAAAAACCATGCCAAATAACCTCAAATCCTTTTAACTTTGCAGAAATGCGTCAAGATACATCATTCCTCAATAACTACCTATGAAAACTAAAAATCTCTACCAGGCTCCCGAAATGGAGCTTCTGATGACGGAGAACGAACTGCCGCTTTGCGCCAGCGCAAACCCG
>JBGUJZ010000037.1:0-4402 GCA_045114175.1 Bacteroidales bacterium
TCCTGCAACTATTGCAAGAGCGAGGAAGATAACCACATAGGTGAGGCTGGAAGCATTGTCTCCCTTCACCCTCGACCACATTGCGAGAAGTTTGTCGGTATCTGCACCCCAGTCGTGCTCGAGTGCGCAACGTGCAATCACCGAAGCATCCGGATAGAGAACCGGGTTGACACGGATTCCAAGGGCCTCAGGGCCAAAGAAATAGGTCAGGTCCAGCGGTTCACACTCGTCGTCGATCTGCGACTGGAGCACCTCCATGGCGCCATTGGCTGCCACGTAACCGGTCTCTTCCATGTTGCGGATTGCGATGTCCGGACGGCACATGAAGTCGATGAACCAAGTAGCGGCCTTGATGTTCTTAGCATATTTCGGGATTACCCAGCCGTCGAACCAAACGGTACTACCCTCTTCAGGAACCACATAGTCCAGGTTGACACCCACCGTAGCGGCCTCTTCAATAGCCCAGACGGCGTCACCGCTCCAGTTGAGCGAAACCAGACCGCGGTTCTTGGTCATCTGATCCTTGCCGAAATCGGCCTCCCAGCCCAGCACACCGTCCTTGACCTCTTTCAGGTAGGCCTCTACAGCGGCGATGGATTCATCGGAGGAGTCATGCATCAGCTCCTGCAGAGTCACGGTACCCTCCTGCAACTCTTTCTGCTTGAGATAGATCAGCACCGGTCCATAAACGTCGCGCGGAGCATCTTTAATCAGAATGCGGCCGGCGAATTTGGGGTTGCGGATCACATCCCAGGTGCAAGCCTCTTCGTAGGTCACCTCGTCGGTATTGTAGAGAATACCGGTAGTACCCCACATATAGGCAACAGAGTACTTGTTGGCATCGATACCAGGATTGATGCTCTTGAAGACGCCCTGGATGTACGGAGATTTGTTCAGGGCGATGTAGTTGATCGAATCCGGAATGGAAGCGAAATCCAGCGGCTGGAGCAACTTGTTGTTGAGCATACGCTCGATAATGTAATCGGAGGGGCAAACCACGTCGTAGTCTTCGTGTCCCTTCTCGATCTTCGAGAGCATGGTCTCATTGACGTCGAACGTCTGGTAAACAACCTTGATGTCCTCACCGGTCTGGGCCTTGTACCAGGCTTCGAATTCCGGGAGAACCGACTCATCGATATAGTCGGACCAGTTGTAAACCTTGAGAACCTGGGAGCGGTCAACTCCGCAGGAAGCGGCGAGCAGCGCAACGGCTGCCAGCGTCAGGAATCTGAATTTCATTTTCATTTCTTGGCTGTGTTCTTGGATTGACGAATGTTGATAACGAGGAGGACCACCAAAATCACAAGGAAGAGGATGGTCATCAACGGTTTAAGTTCCGGAGTCAGACCGCCTTTGCGGGCGTCTGCGTAGATGTAGGTAGAGAGCGTATCCAACCCAATCGTACCCCGGGTAAAGAAGGTCACGGCGAAATCGTCGAGACTCATGGTAAACGAAAGAATGAAGCCGGAAATCATGCCCGGACGCAGCGCGGGAACCATCACCTTGCGGAGGGCCTGCATCGGCGTAGCGCCCAGGTCCAGCGCGGCTTCATAGATATTAGGATTCATCTGCGAGAGCTTCGGCAGCACGTTCAGCACCACATACGGCGTGCAAAAGGTGATGTGCGCCAGGATAACCGTGGCGTAGCCCTGAGAGATGTGCAGGAAGACGAAGAGCAGGAACAACGACACACCGGTGATGATGTCGGGGTTGATCATCGGGATGTTGTTCAGGAAGTTCATCACGTTCTTCTTGCGTCCCTTCAGGTGGTAGATACCGATGGCGGCAATCGTACCGAGCACCGTTGCCACGATAGAGGCAATCAGCGCGATGAGCAGCGTATTCTGGACAGCGGAAAGCAGTCCGGAAGAGTTCTGCATGGATCCCGTAAAGAGATTCTTGTAGAGCGCCGTGGAGAATCCGGTCCAGTTGCCGAGACTCTTGGCCTCGGTAAAGGAGAAGATGGCGATGAAAACAATCGGCGCATAGAGCACGATCAGGAGCAGCCAGATGTAGGCCTTGGCGGCAATGCGTTTGATGCTCATCAGATGGCCCCTCCTACCGTTTCGGTCTCTTTGTCACCGCCTTGGATCACGGTCGTAATGGCAATGATTACGAGCATGATGAGCGACAGCGCAGCGCCGTAGTTCCACATCGAGTTATTGATATTCTCCTGGATGATCGTACCAAAGAGCTTGATCTTGTTGTTGGTCAGGAATTCCGAGATGGCAAAGGTGGAGACCGTAGGCATGAAAACCATCAGCACACCGCTCCAGACGCCCGGCATGGAGAGTGGCAGGGTCACCTTGCGGAAGACCTCGCCCGGGGTTGCGCCCAAATCCTGCGCCGCCTCCGCATAGGAGTGATCCATCTTGTTCAACACATTGTAGATGGGATAAATCATGAAGGGCAGATAGTCGTAGCACATACCGAAGAGCAGGGTTCCCTTTCCGAGCGGCACACCGGCCATCGTAAAGAGTTCCGCGGTGGCGAGCGTACGCATCAGCGCGTTGATCCACATCGGAAGGATGAAGAGCACCACGGTCACTGCACTGCGGTTCAGCGACTTGTTGGCCAGGATCCAGGCAGCCGGATAGCCGATTAGGATGCAGAGCAACGTATTCTCCAGCGCCACCTCAATGGAGAGCGCGAAGGTGCTCAGGGCATCCTTGTCGGTGAAGAACTTCGTGATATTGGAGAAGGTAAAGTGCCCCGACGCATCCTGCAGCGAATAGATCAGAATCAGCAGGAGCGGCAGTACCACGAAGAGCACCAGGAAGATGAAGTAGGGCAACGCCCAACTGGAGCGCTTATTCATCTTTCTTCTCTGACGGTTTTTCGAGGCAGATATCCTTCGGCAGGATCTTGATGCCTACAAAGTCGTTTTTGTCCCAGATATCATTGGTGTCCACCCAGATCTTGTCACCGGCTTCGGTTTTGATGGTCAGGTGGTAATGGTCACCCATATAGAGGATAAAGTCCACGTTACCTTCCAGCACCGCCTCTTCCGCGTGGTCCAGCAGGTCCACTTTGTGGAACGGCACGGTCACCGTAACTTTGTCGCCTTCAGCGAATTCGTGCGGCTGGCACTCGAACTCTGCGCCCAGGAATTCCACGTGGGTTTCATCTACGATCGTACCCTCGAAGGTGTTGGTGTAGCGCTCTTTCTTCATGACCTGGATGTCGTCCGGATCAATGTAGAGCATCACTTCACTGCCCACCTCGTAAGGGTCATAATCCTGAATCATCAGTTCATAGCCCGTGTCGGTATCCACCCACATTTCGTAGTGGACGCCCTTGAAGGTGCAGGAGTTGACCGTTGCCTTGAACTGGCACTTGGCGGGATCCGTCGTGAAGTAGATATCTTCCGGACGCACCACCACATCCACGCGAACGTCCTCGCCGAAACCCTCGTCCACGCAGTCGAATTCGTGCTTGATGAAGGCCACGCGACGATCGCGCATCATTCTGCCTTTCAGGATATTGCTTTCGCCGATAAAATCCGCTACAAAGGCGTTTACCGGTTCGTTGTAGATGTCGGTAGGCGTGCCGATCTGCTGGATCTTACCCTCGTTCATCACCACGATGGTATCGGAGAGGGTCAGCGCCTCCTCCTGATCGTGGGTCACATAAATAAAGGTAATGCCCAGCTTGCGGTGCATCTCCTTCAGCTCGATCTGCATGTCCTTGCGCATCTTCAGGTCCAACGCGGCGAGCGGTTCGTCCAACAGCAGCACCTTAGGCTGGTTGACGATAGCGCGGGCGATGGCGATACGCTGTTGCTGGCCACCGGAGAGGGTGTCCACATCACGGTCTTCATAGTCGGACATGGCCACCAGTTTGAGCACCTTGCGAACGCGCTTGTCAATCTCCGCCTGCGGGGTTTTCTTCAGCTTGAGGCCGAAAGCGATGTTGTCGTAAACATCCAGGTGCGGGAAAAGCGCATAGCGCTGGAACACCGTGTTGAGCGGACGCAGATGCGGCGGAACGCCGGCAATATCGCGACCGTCGAGTTCCACTACACCGGAATCGGCGGTCTCAAAACCGCCCAGAATGCGCAGGAGTGTGGTCTTGCCACAGCCCGAAGGGCCCAACAGCGTAACGAACTCTCCCTTACGGATATAGAGGCTGATGTCGTCAAGCACCGTTTTGCCGCCGAAGGCTTTGCTGAGGTGCTTGATATCAATAATTCGTTCAGATCCGGCCATTTCTACAGCGAGAACGAGAAGTTATACGTTGCGCCGATGCTGAAAGCCGCCGTTTTGTCGTTACCTACTCCGGCCATTGCGTGGAGTCGCAGACCCTCGAGCGGGAAATATTCGCAGACGAGACCGCCGCGGTAGTTCTGGATGGGATTCGGAACCGCCTCGAAGATATCGATAAGAAAGTGCGCGGAGAAGTT
>JBGUJZ010000038.1:0-18111 GCA_045114175.1 Bacteroidales bacterium
AGAAGGCGTAGAAGAGCACGATGCAGAGCAGTCCTCGCACAAATTGGCGGATCTCGCCATCGCTCATCCCAAAGTTGTAGGAGGCCACGAAAAAGATGAAGGGCATCAGCGTGATCGCGCCGCCCAGCAGCCCGTAGAGGAACGGCGGTGCGTAGGGCGAGACCAGCTCGTTGACAATCATCAGCGCCACAACCGCCAGCAGTACAATCAGATAGCTACGTGGTACCTGATACTTCTTGAGGAAGATACCATAGGCCACCGAGAGCCCCACGAGGCCGATGTAGAGCGCGTAGTCCAGCGGCAGGTTGGCGATGTAATTCTTGTTGATGAGGTTGACCGCCACCAGCAGCAGCGCTGCCCAGATATAGATCCGGTTGAAGAGGCTATTTGCTTTCATGGCGGTAGAAGGCAAGCAGCGAGCGGGTATGCTCCGCTTCGCTGAAGTGGGTTTCGTAGAACTTCCGGGCCGCAGCCGAAAGGGACTGATAGTCAGCTTCATCCAGCTGCAGAGCGTTATCCAGCACCTTCCCCAGCGCCTGGGCATCGCCCGACGGGAAGAGATAGCCCGTCTCCCCTTCGCGAACAATCTCGGGAATGCCGCCGATAGCCGCACCGATCACGGGCCGGCCCAACGCACAGGCCTCAATCACGGTCATCGGGTTGTTCTCGTACCAGGCGGAAGGAACCACGACGAACGACGCACCCGCCACCAGGCGGTAGAGATCTTCGCCGCTGTGGAAGCCCAGGAACTCGATATGGGTGGCATCGGCGGCCGCAACGCGCTCACGCAGCTGCGCCTCCAGCGGACCTGTTCCCACAATCATGAGCGTGAGGTTCGGCCGCGCCAGAACGGCATCCAGCAGGGTTTCGATGCCCTTCTCGTGCGAGAGGCGGCCGTAGTAGAGCAGATAGTCGCCGCGGGGCGGCAATGCGCTCATTCCCAGCCGCGCAAGCAGGTCGGGAACCGTATTGTAAATCACCGTGCTGTAAGACTGGGCAAAGCCGGGATTCTTTTCAAAGTGTTTGTCGCGGCAGAACTGGCTCACAAAGAGGAAGCCATTTATGTTACGTAGCGGATGATAGTGCTTCTGACGCCGCTGCATCTCCTTCATCATCAGGAAACTGCGCAGCCAGGAGCCCCCGGCGCAGCGGTTTTTCAGGCAGGGACCGTAGTTTCCCTCACTGCAAGCTTCGCAGATGCGGCCGTGGCCGTCACGGAAGGTGTAGGCCGGGCAGACCATCCGGTAATCGTGGACCGTATGGAAGAGCGGTACGCCGTGGCGCTTGAGCGGTTCAAAGATGGCAGCTCCCACCCCACCCCAAAGCAGGTGAACGTGGGCCACATCGGGCTTTTCACGCTCCAGCAGCGCATCCAGCCGGCGGGCAACATCCCTGTTATAGAAGTAATTGCGCAGTTGAGCGAAGATGTTACGGCCGCGCGGGGCGAAATCCGCCGCCTGATCGCAGGGCAGATTCTTCTCATCCTGCAGGCTGAACCAGATTACCGTATGGCCGGCCGCTTCCAACAGCCTTCCGGTGTTGAAATAGACCGTCTCGGAGCCTCCCTTCCGGTAATGAAAGTTATTGATTAAGAGAACTTTCATACGATATCCAGAGCATCACGAAGTAAACCGCTTCACTGACGGTCAGCGTAATCAGCGCGCCGGTCGTATCCCACAGCCAGACGAGCAGCGTGAAGCCGACGAGCTTTACAATTCCGCTCGCGAGGCTGGCATTGCGGACCGGACGGCCCTTTCCGTGCGAAGCCAGGTAGCGGTTGAACATGTCGCCCAGCCCGTGCAGGCAGAAACTCAGCGACATCCACTGTGCAAAGACGCCCACCGTGCGGTACTGCTCCGTGTAGAGAAATACCACCAGCGGCTTGATGAGCAGCACAAAGGCCAGGCAGGTTGCCGCCGTAGCCAGGAAGGTCACCCACAGTACTTTACGCGGAATCCGCGGCTGCGAAGCGAACTGCTTGAAATAGGTGGTTCCCACGATGGCGGGCAGCGTGGAGAGCGGGAAGGTCACCGTGAGGGCCAACGTATAGAAGCCAACGGTCACGTTGTCGGTATTGAAGAGGCCGAGCGTCACGCCGGCCAGATAGTTCGTTGCCACCGCCACCAGCTGGCTCAGGTAGAGATGCCGGCCATAGTCACGGTTGTCGCGGCGCAGATCGGCCCAAACGGGGCGAGAACCCGCGAACCGGGGCCGTGTGGAGGCGATAATGCCAATGAAGACCAGCGTGGCAATTCCCCACTGCAGGAGCATCATCTTCTGTGAGGTAGCGCCCGTCTTGGAGTAGATCAGGTAGGCCAGCGGCACATAGATGAGCAACGGCAGGATGCGCGAAAGCGAAACGCGGCCAATCTGGTTGTCGCCCGGCAGCACAAAGTAAATATAGTTGTAGAGCAGCGGCTGCAGGCAGACCGGGGCCGAGACCAGGAAGAGCATCAGAAGCCCCTGACGCGCATGAAACACGCCGCAGAGGGCCGTCACCGCCATCAAAGCCAGCGAAAGCACGATCAGCAGCACCACCAGCGCACCGCGAATCCGCCGTGCGTTGGGTTCCTCCTTGGAGATGGCCAGCAGGCGGCTGCCCGCATAGAAGTGGCCCAGAAAGAGGAAAGTAGCCACGAAGGTGATGAGATTCTGCACGTAGCGCACATCGCCATACTCGGGCGGCGCCAGGAAGCGCGTATTCACCACGGAAGAGAGAATGCCGAGCAGCACGCCCAGCAGGGTCGCGCCATACAGCACGAGCGCCTGACGGGCAGAGCGGGATTCAGGGCCGGAACTCTTCTTCTGGAGGGTACTCATACGCTTCCAAAGTTAACAAATAAATCAGCGCGCGCCAAAGATGGCCGTGCCGATCCGAATGAGGGTCGCCCCCTCCTCCACCGCCACGGGCCAGTCGTGCGACATGCCCATGGAGAGCTGATCAAAGTCGCGCACCCAGCGGCGGGATTCCGCCTCGCCCAATGCGCGCACCTCGTCAAAGAGGTCGTGCAGCGTGCGGAACTCGGCGCGAACCTGCTCCATATCAGGCACATTGGAGGCCATGCCCATCAGGCCGCGGAAGCGGATAAAAGGATACTTGCCGAACTCCGGCACCAGGGTCAGCAGTTCCTCACGCGAGAAGCCCTGTTTGGTCTCTTCGCGGGCAATGTGCACCTCCAGCAGGCAATCGGTCATCTGCCCCAGCGTGCCGGCGAACCGGTTGATCTCCGCAAGCAGCTTCACCGAATCCACGGACTCGATCATCGCGGCGTAGGGCACCACCAGTTTCACCTTGTTGGTCTGCAGGTGGCCGATGAAATGCCACTGGATATCGGCCGGAGCGGCCACCGCCTTGGCAGCCATCTCCTGCGGCCGGTTCTCCCCAAAGAGGCGCTGGCCCGCCGCGTAGGCCTCCAGCACTGCGGAGAGCGGCTTAAATTTGGAAACTGCCACCAACTTGACAGTGGATGGCAGTTTTTGATTGAGTTCGGCAATTTGCGAAGCGATGCTCATCAGTTAACGTTTTTGCTGTTGCTGTGCCTGTTGCTGCATCTTGTACATCTCATCGATCCGCTGCTGGAACTTGGATTTCTTGGTGGGTTTGGCCGATGCGGCCTGAATCTTTGCGTAGATCTTCTTTTCATCTACGAACCACTTGCGAATCACCCAGTTCTGGATGATGGTGATGAGGTTGGAGAGCATGTAATAGTAACTCAGACCGGCGGAGAAGTTGTTACAGAGGAACCACATCATGATAGGCATCAGCCAGGTGTTCATGAACTTCATGCCGGGCATCGCGCTGGTGTCGGTGTTCTTCATGGTCATCTTGGTGTAGAAGAACATGGAGACCGCCATCAGGAAGGCAAATAGTGAGAAGTGGTCGCCAAAGAGCGGGATGTTGAATCCGAAGTCCAGGATGGAGTCATAACCGCTCAGGTCGTCCGCCCAGAGGAAGCGCTGCTGACGCAGCTCGAAGGATGCCGGGAAGAAACGGAACATGGCCCACAAGATCGGGAACTGCAGCAGGATAGGCAGGCAGCCACCCATGGTGCTGACCCCGGCCTTCTTGTAGAGTTCCATCGTAGCCTGCTGTTTCTTCATGGCGTCTTCCTTCTTGGGATAACGCGCGTTAATCTTTTCAATTTCAGGCTTCAAGACGCTCATCTTGGCCGACGACATGTAGGATTTCAAGGTCAGCGGGGAGATGACGATCTTGATGATGAGCGTGAGCAGCAGGATAATCAGACCATAGGAGCCGATGAAGCCGCGCATCCAGTTGAAGATGGGGATGATCACGTAGCGCGAGATGGCGCCGATCACCTTACCGCCCAGCGGGATGATGTTCTCGAACTTCTGGTCGTAGCTCTTCAGCGTATAGAAGTGGTTGGGGCCGAAGTAGAAGTGCATGGGGATGTGGTAATCCGCGCTGCGGGCATCCACATCCAGCGTCATATCGGCGCCGCTCTGCATCAGCAGACGGTCTGCGTTGTCTTCCGGATAGAACTTGTTGACCAGCGTGCCGCTGCTGAAGTCGTTGTCGGCCACCAGGATAGCGGAGAAGAACTGCTGCTGGAAGCCCACCCAGCGCATGCGCGTGGAGTAGGTTTCGCGGAAAGTCTCCTTGCGCTGGCCCACGGTCTTGACCGTACCCTTCTCGCCGGCATAGCGGAAGGCCACCGTAGAGTAGTTACGCTCGTTCTTGTAGCCCTTCTCCAGGCGCGGCAGGTCGGCCACCCACTTCATCTCCACCTGCGTGGTACGGCGGTCCAGGATGTCGTTCATATTGACGAACCGGACGTCGTAATCCAGCATGTAGCTCTCTGCAGGCAGCGTATAGGTCACCTCCATATAGGAATCCGCATCGAAGGGCAGACGCAGCACAGCCGCCTCCGCGCTCGCGGAAACCACCGTGAAGTTCAGCTCGCCGGTGTTGACCCACTGGTCCGCATTGATCTCATATTCTAGGGAACTGCGCCCCTCCCCAATCAGGTTCAGCGCGCAACTGTCGTAGGTGAAGTAATCCTTCACGAGCACCGACCAGGGCTGTGCGCCTTTGGTGGTGAGGGTCACCGAGAGTTTGTCGTTCTCCAGGGTGACGAGCTGCGCATCACCGTGAGCGGCAGCCTGCAGCATCGCGCTCTGGTAAAGCGGAGTCTCCTCTGCGGGAGCCGTCATTACGGGCGCCGCAGCGGTGGATATATCTTCCTTGACCGGATTGGCCAGCGCTACCGAGTCTTGATAAGCCCGGATAGCTGCTTCGTTCTTTTGATATTGTCTAGAGTTGTACCAGCTGAATAACAGCAGAATAACGCCGATCAGCGCAAAACCAATGATGCTGTTTCCCTTACTGTTCATCTGCCTCTGCCTGTTTCTGGTCAAACTCCTTGATCCTTGCCTCCAATGCGGCAAGCTCCTCCTTCGCTACCTCGATCTGCTTGTTCAGATCAGCCAGCAGCGCGTCGGCGTTCTTGGATTTTGCAAAGAAGCCCATGTTGTTGGAATACGTTGCAATCTCCTGCTCTTTCTTGAGGTACTCCTGCACCAGTTTTTCACGCTCCGAGCGGACCGGATCCTTGGCGCCACCCTCGCGGCGGGCCGGACGGCTCTCGCCGCGCAGGCGGTCGAACTGGGCATCCAGCGCAGCCTTAAAGGCACGCTGCACCTTCTCTTTCTCCTTGAACGGCACAAAGCCGATCTCGTTCCAGCGAGCCTGGAAGGCCTTGAGGGCGGCAGCCGTCTCGTCACGACTCTCCAGCGGCTCGAATGCCTCCACCTCGGCAATCAGCGCGCGCTTAGCGGCCAGATTGTCTGCATACTGCTTGGAGGTGGAACCCGCACCGCTCTTGTCGCGACGCTCAAAGAAGGCATCGCAAGCCGCGCGGAAGCGCGCCCAGACCTGGTCGCTCTTCTTGCGGGAAACCGGACCGATCTCACGCCAGCGCTTCTGCAGCTCGATGAACTTGTCTGCCGTCTCTTTCCAGTCTTCACTGTTCTGCAGGGCCTCGGCCTCTTCGCAGAGGGCGATCTTCTTATCCAGGTTCTCCTGCATCTGGTCCTTGTAGCCGGAATAGAAGGCTTTCTTCTTGGCAAAGAAGTCGTTGCAAGCCTTGCGGAAGCGATCGTAGATCTTCTGGTTGTCTTTCTTGGAAGCGAATCCGATGGTACGCCACTCCTTCTGGATGTCTTCAATCTCCTTGGAGAGGCGGTTCCAGGTGCCGGAGTCCTTGATTTCCTGGCCGAGCAGTGCCTCTACCTTCTCGCAGAGGGCCGTCTTGGCCTCCAGGTTCTCCTGCTGGTTGCCCTTCATGGACTCAAAGTAAGCCTGGTGACGCTTGTTCACTGCAGCGGTTGCGGCGCGGAAGCGATCCCAGATGGCCTCGCGGTTCTCCTTGTCCACCGGACCGAGTTCCTTCCACTCTTCGTGGTATTTCTGGAGGGTCCGGAAGGCCTCTACCACATTCTCCTCGTTAGCCAGGGCCTCTGCCTTCTCGCAGAGTTCCACCTTGGCCTCCAGGTTCTTCTTGAAGTCGAGGTCCCGGAATTCCCGGTTAATCTTAACATAGTCGTAGAACATCTCTACGTAGTGCTGGTAGGTGTCATAGAGATCCTTGACCTTGCCCTGCGGCACCGGACCGGTGGCACGCCAGCGATTCTGGATCTCGCGGAATGCGGGGAAGGTATCCTTCAGGTCCTCCTTGGCATCCAGCAACTCCTTGAGCTCGTCAATGAGCGCGAGCTTGACGGTATAGTTCTCTTCACGTTTCTTTTCCAGCTCAGCGGCATTCTTGGCGCGGATCAGGCGATACCGGCCATAAAGATCCTTGAAACCGCGCTCGATCTCAGCGAACGGATTGACGGAGGGTTCCTCTGCCGGTTCCGCCTCTGCGGCTTCCGGGCCGGCGGTACCATCCACGACCGGAGCCTGATAGCCGGCCGCAATCTTCTCACTGCGAAGCTTCTTGTAGAAACATGCCTTCAGCACCTCTGCCTCCTTGCAAAGCTTCTGCACATCATCACCCTCGAGCAGGGACTCGAAAATGTCCACTAACTCCTTGAGGCCTTTGTCGGAATAATCGATGAATTCCTGGTTCAATTCTTCGTTCATCATAGCGCGTTTTTAGTGTCAAAAGGCAAAGATAACTTTTTTTATGAAATAAATCCCTATTTTTGCAGTATGAGAATCGACATCCTCACCGTAGTTCCTGAATTGCTCGAGAGCCCGCTCGGCTACTCAATTGTAAAACGTGCCATAGACAAGGGTCTGGTGGAGATTCACGTCCACAACATCCGCGAATACGGCAAGGGTTTTTACCGCCAGGTAGATGACTACAGCTACGGCGGCGACGCCGGCATGGTGATGATGATTGAACCGGTCTATAACCTAATCCAAGACCTTCAGAAAGAGCGCACTTACGACGAGATCATCTACACCGCCCCCGATGGCGAAATCCTGAACCAAGGCATCGCCAACGAACTTTCCTGCAAGGGCAACATCATCATCCTCTGCGGCCACTATAAGGGGATTGACCATCGCATCCGCGAGCACCTGGTGACGCGCGAGATTTCGGTGGGCGACTACGTGCTCAGCGGCGGTGAGATTCCGGCGGCCATCATCGTGGATGCCGTGGTCCGGCTGCTGCCGGGTGCCCTGGGCGATGAGACCTCCGCCCTCTCCGACTCTTTCCAGGACGGCCTCCTGGCGCCGCCCGTCTATACCCGCCCGGCCGACTTCAACGGCTGGAAGGTTCCCGATGTCCTGCTCTCGGGCGATCCTAAAAAGATCAAGGCCTGGCAGGACAGCCAGGCCTTGGAACGGACGAAGCTTCTCCGTCCGAATCTTCTTGACGACTAACTACTTGCGGTCGCGCGTCTCAAAGCAGATGTTCATGCCGAAACGGATGCTCGTGTTGAGCTTGCCCAGCGGGAGCTGAATTCCGTTGGCATCTTTCGTCGTAAAACGGGTGGGGAAACCCTCTTCAGCAAAATAAATGTTGATGCCGTGACGGCGCGGGGTGTATCCCAGGTAGAAGCCCAGCGAATGGGTATTCAGCAGGCCATAGCTCACCGCTGCATTCAGGCGGCCGCCCAGTTTCACGCTCTCGATAAGCTGCAGTTCATCAAAACCGTAGTCACGTGAATAGAGGAAACCGGTGGAAAGGTGGTTGTCGAACATGGAAACCTCCAGGCCGGCGCGGATGGAAGGCGTGTAGTTGAACACGACCTCGCGCTGCTCGTCGGTCTTCTCCACGTTGGCGATATTCTTGAAATCCTGGATCACGTTGTCCAGGTTGGCGCTGATGTCGTCGCCCGGCTTGATGCCCTTGATACCTGCAAACTCAGCCTCTCCGGCCGATTTGTAGATGGTCGTGTAGCGGTCGGTGATGGTGCACTTGCCGATATCGTTCATGGCGAAGGAGACATTGATGCCCGTCAGCGCACCCAGTTCCAGGTTGAGCTTGTACTCGGCACCCACGTCAAAGAGCAAACCGCTTCCGCAAGGGCCTACGCCCGACTTACCGTACGGGAAATTGATGTTCCCGTCTTTGTATTCGACGCCCTTGACACCGAGAACTGCCTCGGCATCGGTCTTGATCATCCACTTTTCATCGGACATCCGGAGCGTACCTTCGTTGATCTTGAGGCCCACATAGTCTGCCGCCACCAGATACTTGGCACGGCCGCCGATGCTCAGGCCCGGCAGAATCATGGAGAGGTCGATGCTGGCACCGATCTGGCCCTCCAGGAAGGCTGCCTCCATCACGCTCAGGCCGCTGAAATCGTAGGTCTGGTCGGTGGTAGCCATACCCTGCTTCGTGAGAATCAGCAGGTCCTTGGGCAACTTCATGTCCACATCAGCCCGCAAACCCACGCCGGCGGTGATGTAGAGCATGCCGATCCGGAAGCCGAGTCCGAGCAGTTCCTCATTCATCTTGAAGTTGAAGGTCGGATCCGTCTTGAAACGGGCGGCGAACTCTTCAACCGTCACGTTCTTGTTCAGATAGGTATAGAGCTGGCCGTCTTTGTTGAAGAGGAAGTCTTCCGTGGCCATGTTGCTGCCGATATTGAGGCTCACGCCGCCCAGCAGGGCGCCGAAGTAGCCTACGCTGGCCTCCGGCGAGAAGGCCGGATTCAGGCGAACGCGCTGCAGGGAATTGTCGATAAAGTAGCTGGAATTCACAGCCTGGCCGCTCATGGAAAGCGGAATCAGGATGGCTACGAGTGCTGCAAATAAAGTCTTCTTTGTTTTCATGATCGTATCCTCCTGTTAGTCGTTGTTTTCTTCTTTAGACAACTTTTCAGCCAACTCCTTCAGGTCCACGGTGATACCGCCGCGGAGCCCGGCTGCGATCTTGGCTTTTACATAGTCCGTAGCCTTGATGGGGCGAGCCACGCCGCCGGAGGTAATCTCAAAGGAGAGGACCACCTTGCTGACCTTCTTGGCAGCCTCGGTGTTGGCGAACTTGACGGCTACCTCGAGCGGGGTCGTGGTAGCGGTACCGTCCAGGTTGCCGGCCGCAATGGTCTGCTCAGCAGCCTTTGCCAGGGCAATCGGGTTGTTGTTTTCATCGGTGAAGCCCACCACCATCTTGAGGTTCAGCGGCAGGCTGTTAGCTACCGAACCGGTCACTGCAGCCTCCTCTGCCAGTGCAAGATACTGGCCAATGGAGCCCACCGTGAGGGTGTCGCGCAGCGCCAGGCGGAAATCGTCACCTACCTGGAGCGGAACGCCCACTTCGTAAGCGATATCAAAGTTGTAAGTTGCCGTAGGCTCCAAAACGGAGGTCTGCGTATCCACGGTCGCAACGTCGAAGGTGACACGGATGCTGTCCGGCATCATCTTGATGAGCGACGCGATATCGGCATTCACATAGGTGTAAGCCGCATCACGGCCCTCGTCGTGCGAAGCGATAAAGTACTTGGAGGTGCTGGTCTGCGTAGCGCTCGGCGAAGCAGCCATGGCCAGGTTCACCTGAATCTGGTTCTCCGTCTTGGCCTGATTGTTCTTCCAAGGCACCAGCGTTGCCTGAATGGTGGACGGGATACCCAGGTTGGTGGAGAGATCAAACTTGAGGGACGGGTTGTAGAGATCCAGCGTCACTTCCAGTTTATCGCCGAAAGCACCGGTCAAATCGCCAAGGGTCACCGTCATATTCTGCTGTGCCAGCGTGTAGGCCACCTTTGCCTCCACCTTGTCAATCTCCAGGTTGGAGAGGGTCACCGCCACCTTCACCTTCAGTTTGCCGGCTGCGGAAACCGTGGCCGGAGTGGTCTTGGCATTGGTAACCACAGCGTTACCGGCTACCGTAATCTTCTTATCCAGCGCAAGTTTGTGCAGATTTGCATTGAAATCGTTCGCACCAATCACCAGCTCCTGCACGCTATACTGCTTGGAAGCCGCATAGTTGTTGGCCTTGTTCAGCTGCAGTTCGCTCAGGTTGATGCTGCCGCCGCCCGAGATCTGCAGCAGGTTGGAGAAGTCCACCACAATATTCGGGGTGAGCTCACCATCTGTCAGCGGGCAATCCGGCACCGAGAGGGAGATGGTCATCTTGGACGCGTCCGTGAACTTGACCTTGGAGAGATCTTTGAGGCCCTCGGGCAGATCCAGCTGCAGGGTCACCTGGATGTTGGTATCCACGGCAACCGGGTCCGAAATCGTAGCCACGTAGGTGCTCAGGTTGATCTCGTTGTTCGGCGGAAGCACCGAGATATAGGCGGAATAGGGTGAGAAGTCGAAAAGTTCGATCTCCACCGCGGGAGCCAGTCCACCCAGATCCAGCGCGGTATTGATGGAGGGCAACGAACTGCTGCCGTTCACCTGATCGCTGACGCTGATCTGGTAGCTGCCGTCTGCGGCCGTCTTGAGGAAGCTGACCGCCTCGTCACCGAGAAGGTCCTGCATCGTAAGTTTGGCTGTTTCTCCGACAGGTACCGTAAGGCTGTCGCCGCCCACCGTGATTTCGGTGTTCAGCTTGCTCAGGTCGTAGTTCTCATCCGTGCAGGATGCGGCACCTACGCCCACGGCAAGGAGCATTGCAAGCAAACAGAATTTTGATTTCATATCGATAGAAATTAGAGTTTGCAACGAATAACGGGTAAATATAATCAAAAAATTCGGAAATCAGTGCGTGTGGCGCCAGAAAAAGTGCCAAACCTTGAAGAAGGGGCTCCACAACACCTCGGAGGGATAGGAGCGCAGGAAGCGCGCCAAGCGGCGGAGTTTGCGGAAGAACTTGCCCCCTTCCGAGGCGCTTCCCAGCCCCGCGTTGCGCGCGTCGTACTGGCCGAAGTTGCCGGCCAGCAGCACCTCGGAGAGCAGGAATTCGCCCTCTTTCTGGGAGGGTTCCACTATCATAAACTGGCACTCCAGCGCAAAGACTTCGCCCAACACCCACATCACAGCGGAGGCGAAGCGACGCATCTTCAGGCGGCGCAGTGTGGCCACGGTCTGGATGCGCTCTTCCTCCGTAAAGCCCTGCTTCAGAACATAATAGTAATCCAGCAGCTGCCGCAGGCCGATTCCCTCCTGGAAGAGGTGGCGATAGATGTGCAGCAAGACGTAAACGCGGTTGAAGGCGAGCGTAGGAACTGCCACGGTGGAGCTGGGACGCACCTCGGTATCACCCTCGGCCACCACCCCGCCAATCGTCACGACGTTGGCAAACTGCACGGGCTTCTGGGCGTTGAACCAGCGCCGCAGCCGCGCGTTGCCAAAGGGGGAATTCATCCACGAGGGGTAGAAATGGGCCTCCACCTCAATGCCGTGGAACGGCTGACAGTCAATATGGTGGCAGAACAGCTCGTGCACGTTGGGATTCTCGCTCTTCACGAAGCGAATGATATCACGCGTGCGACCATCTAGCCAGATGTCTATGTCGCCCGGGGTGCGGACACCGGGATCGTCGTAGAGAGCCGCCAGCCCCTGCCCTTTCAGAATTACGCCGGGGAATCCGGCCGCGGCATAATGGTCTGCCACCACCTGCAATTCCGCGTTGAAACGGGCATTCTTCTGCCGCACCTTCTGCGCATCCGCATAGATGCGCATCATGGGGCGTTTGGAGGGCATCTGCTCCGCCGGAACGCGATCCAATGCACTGAGCGTCAGCGCCTCCAGTTTATGCTTGGCTGCGAGGGCATAGATCTCTCCCCACTCCTCGTCGCTCCGCACGCGGCCCATGTCGGCACGCGCGCCGACCGCTACCTGCAGGAGGTCGAAGAAGGATTGGGTGGGCTCAGTCATCGCCGCTTGAGAATCAGTTTAATAACGCTGGCCGTACCAAAGGTGACCAGGAAGGCGGCGCCCAGCACCACATAGAACTGCACCGCCACGGAGGCGCCGCTACGCCAGGTGAGCGCCCAGGCCGCCACCACCGCCATATTCAGCGCAATCTCCGCCATCGTCACCCCGAAGTGCGAGAAGCCCAGGGCAATAAAGTGATGGTGCAGGTGGTTCTTGTCCGCCTTGAAGGGCGAGCAGCCGTGGAAAATGCGCCAGCAGATGACGCGCAGGGTGTCGAATACCGGCACCGAAAGAACCGCCAGACAGAAAGCGATCAGCCCGAACTGATGGTCCACAAACATCAGATATTCCGTGCGATAACGGCAAAGGGTCATCACCATGGAGGCGATCACCGTGCCGATCATCATCGTGCCGCCATCGCCAATGAACATCTTGTTGTCGTTGCCAAAGACGTTGTGGATGAAGAAGGGAATCAGCGCACCGATGCTCACGGCCGCCAGGGCCGCCGCAGAATAGTCGTAGGAAAGGAAAAAGATGAGGAAGAAGAGGCCGCAGGCCATAATGCAATAGCCCGAGACCAACCCGTCCACCCCATCCATCATATTGACGGCGTTGATGATGCCCACCATCGCCACCACGCTCAGAGGCACTGCCCAGAGGGTGGGCAGCAGCTTCACGCCCCAGAGTCCCTGGAAGTTGCAGATAGAGAAATGGGTGCCGTAGATCAGCAGTGCAGCCACGATCACCTCAATCACGAGGCGCACCCACGGGGGAATGTTGCGGATATCGTCTATCGTGCCCACGTAGAGCATGATCACCATCGCCCCCAGCGTGGAGAAAAGGCTCGTGTAGCTCAGCATGGTCTTGAAATAGCAGAGCCCCACCACGATGCCAAAGAAGACGGCTACACCGCCCAATACCGGCACCGGGCGCTTCTGCAACTTGCGGGCGCCCGGGTTGTCGGTGATGTTCTTTTCACGCGCGATCTTCAGAATGGGCCAGTAAACCAGCCACGTGGCAATCAGCGCGCTCGCAAAGAGCATCAGCATCCGGTATTTGGGAGCGATGTCCATCCGGTAAAAGTGTCAAATTAGAAGCGGTAACCCACGCCGGCGGAGGCGCCCAGGTTCATCAGGCCGTATTCAGCCTGGATATAGCCGTACCACTTGCTGCCGAAGGTAAAGCCGATCGGCGCGGTCTGGAACGGCAGGGAGATATCCAGCGAAGTGGATTCTTCCCCACTCTCGTTATCAGTGGTCGTCTTCTTGGTGGCCCAGGGATAGAGCCAGCCCAGATTGTTATTGCAATACTTATCCGTGCCGTAATAGACCACGCCCAATGCAGCCTGGCTATAGACGCTGAAGCGGCGCGCTTTATAATAGGTAATGCGCAAATCCGGCATGAAGGAGATGCAGAGCAGCTTGTGCATACCGCAATAGTAGGTCTCCTCATTGGCTTCGCCCTTGTTCACCGTTTTGTATTTGGGATCCGAGAAGTACTGCGTATTGGAGGTGATACCCACGGAGAGCCAACGGTTGAAGTTGTAGCGGGCATTCAGGTCAATACCCAGCGGGAGGTCAAAGCCGTCGCCCTTGGGGGCCGGTTCCGTAACCGGATCCGACGGGTGGCCCAGCGAACTGAACAGGTAAATAATCAGCAAATTGAAATACGGGATAGCGGAGATACCGCCATTGACTTCCCAGCCTTTGTATTTGTCCTCTGCGGAGAGGGATTTCTGTGCATAAGCCGGAGCCGTCATGCCCAGCAGCAACGCTGCGAGCACAAGAATGGATGCGAATTTCAGTTTCATGAATCAATCATCTTTGTATGTCGCAAATCAAAGGTACATCTTTTTTTGCAATAAAAAAAATGGGCCCGCCTCCACGAGGCAGACCCATTTGGAAATTCTCTGTTCGTTCGCTTATTTGACGATCGAAACGATAGCAGCGCGGCTGAGTGCGTTTTCACCGAAGAGGAACGGAGCGACAGCGCCCTTGCTTTCAACGGTGAGCTGGTCAGCGTTCACGCCATACTTCTGGGTGAGAGCCTTGTAAACGGACTCTGCACGAGCCTGGGACAGCTTAGCGTTGCGCTTAGCGGAACCGGTAGCCTTGTCAGCGTAGCCAGTGATCACGAATTTCTCGTTCGGCATAGCGTTGATGAGCTTAGCAACGTTCTCAACGTTGATCATCTCACGGTTGCTGATGGTGGAAGTACCAATCAGGAAGTTCACGTAAGCGTTCACGTCAAGATCGGAGTACTTGCCGGCAGCAGCCTTGGCAGCCTCTGCTTCAGCCTTAGCAGCCTCAGCGGCAGCAAGTGCATCTTCAGCAGCCTTCTTGGCAGCAGCGAGTTCTTCGTCTTTCTTAGCGTTGTCTTCAGCAACCTCAGCGGTCTTAGCCTGCTCAGCTGCAACGACAGCCTGCTTCTCTTCCTCTACGTCAGCCATGGAAACCCATGCGCCGGCAGCAGCTGCGGAAGCGATTGCACCGGCAGCAGCAGCCTTCTTGCTGAAGTTGAAAGCGTAGTTGATACCAGCGGTAACACCGAAGATACCATCGAGGCCGATGTTGTCGTTGTTCGGGGTGCCAGATGCGACAGAAGTGGCATAGGACTGACCGTCAAAGTCGTCTCCGACGAATGCGCCACCCAAGGTGAGATTGATCTTCAGTTTGTCATTCACTGCAAACTGGTTGCGCAGACGAGCGTTCATCGTGGTTGCCCAAACGGTCTTGGTCCACCCCAGCGAGATAGCTGCACCGGCACCCACCTCAGCAATGAGGTTGTACTTACGGTCCGGACGGTAACCTGCGAAGAGGTTCACAAGGTTGACGTTCAGGTCGAAGTTTGGATTCAAGTACCAACCTTTGTTGATTGCGAGTCCAGATGTGGCATCGATAGCGTCCCCCGCAGTAGCGAAAGTATTATCATTACCAATACCACCAAGGCCTTTAAAACGTCCGCCGGAAAGATCAATACCAAAACCGAAGATTGGGGTGATCCACTTTGAGAGATTCACGTCGATTGCCGGGAAAGTCCACCAATCGAGGAATTTTGCCTCCCAGTCTCGCTCACCCAAGTAGAACTGCGTTCCGAGGCCAACGGAAAACTCCCAGTTCTGACCCAGCGGGCTGGAAACGAACGACTGGTTCGCGCCGCTCTCTGCCACTGCGGCAGGAGCGAGGATCGCAAATGCGATCAGAGAGAATAAAAACTTTTTCATATGCATAAAGAAAAAATGTCCTTAGTGCGTTTGTTTTGTTAAAAATGTATTACGTGCAAAGGTATGCTTTTTTCCGTTCTCAGCAAAACTTTTCTACTTTTTTTGCTGTTTTTCCAAAAAAACAACCACATCCTGCACAGTAACGAGCCCGGAGAGCTCCTCATCGGGGATTACAATTCCGTAGTTATCCTCAATTTTCATCAACAATTGCAGGATATCCAGCGAGTCGGCGCCAAGGTCTTTCTGGATGGCCGATTCCGGCTTAATCCGCGCTACATCCGCGATTCTGAGCTGCTTGGCCAGGATCTTCTGAACTTCATCAAATAGATTCATATCGGTAAATGTTTAATTAATACTTTTCACATACGCACGGCGTTTCTTATGCTGCACCGCATCAAACCGTTTCCAGAGGTTCTGGATGGCGTAATTATCTTCCAAATTTAAATTTGTTTCCGCATACTCGGTTCCGGGCTGCTGCAGCATCTTGATCAATTCCGCAGCAATGATGGTGCTCACTCCCCTGTTCAGCCACACCGGATCCACGCCAATCAATCCCAAATCAATCACCTTGGGATGCCGGATAGCCCGCAGCAGGCGGATCAGACATCCAGGCGTCAGCCGGCCGTTAGATTTCTGCACCGCCTTGGCTATGCTCGGGAAGCAGACGCCCATCAACACCACGTTATCGTTTTCATCCAAGACCGCCGCCACGTGTTTCAAATCAATAATCAGCTTGAAATTACTGATCATCAGCTTCTTCATCCCCTCCGTGAAAGGCACCGTGCCGTAGATATGCTCGTAGCTCCGGTCCAGGATCTCGAATACGCCGTCCGCATAGCGCTTTAAAAACTCATTCACGCTGCGCGCTTTTCCGATATGCAGCTTGTAGCGTTTGAAAACGAAATCGGCCATTCGGTCCAGTTCGCCGTCGTACTCTTTTGGCGGGTAGAGCTTGCTCTCCGTCCAGTCCACTTCCTTGGCGTAGCCAAGTCTTTCAATATACTCCTGATAATAAGGCGCGTTGTACTGCTCTTCAAAAGTGCTCAACTGGTCGAACCCCTCTATCAGCAGCCCTTCGCGCTCCAGATCGGAGAACCCCAGCGGGCCGCAGACGGTATCCATCCCCTTCTCCCTGGCCCACTGCTCCACGGTCTCAAAGAGCGCCTTGGCCACCTCGAAGTCTTCAATCACATCGAATCGGGTGAAGCGGATGCGGCGCTCGCCCCGCTTTTCATTGCTCGCCCTTTGCAGAATGCCTGAGATGCGGCCGGCCATCACGCCGTCTTTGTAGGCGTTGTAATAGACCGCTTCGCAGGTATCGTAATATAGGTAGTTCTTGCGGAAGATCTTCCGTTCGTCCCCATAGAGCGGCGGCACAAAGCAGGGATTGCCGCGATAGAGACGCAGCGGGAAACGCAGGAAGTCGCGACGCTGACGGCGCGTACAAACCTCTTCTACGGTAATCATCCGTTAACGGTTCTTGGCGTGGAAGCAGACGCCCGTGGCGTTAGGGCCACAGTGGCTGCCTGCCGTCGGATTCACCTCTATCACCTCGGTCACCAGGTCTGCGCCCAGTTTGGCACGCAGTGTTTCATCTACCAGCTTGGCCAGATCCTGGCTGCCGCAGCTGGCAATGATGATGCGGTGGTTGCGGATATTGTCGCCGAGGGTCTCCACATAACTCACCACTTTTTCCACCGCCTGGATACGGCCCTTGACCGTTCCAATGCTCACCATCTTGCCCTCCGCATTCATGTTGATCAGCGGACGCAGGCCAATCAGGCCGCCCATCGTGGCTGCCAGTCCGCTCACACGGCCGCTGCGGCGGAAGAACTTCAGGTCATCAGCAAAGAAGTAGCAGGCAAAGTGATCCACTTCCGTCTTTGCCCATTCCAGAATCTCCTCCACACTCTTGCCAGCCTGCAGCATATCACCCACCTCGCAGAAGATGGTATAGCCCAGGATCGAGATGCCCTTGGCATCGATCTCATAGAACTTGCGTTCCGGATACTTGGCCTGCAGCTCTTTCAGCGCAGCACGCATCGGCACAAAGGTGCCGGACATGGCCTCGGAGAGGTGCACGTAGAGGATATCGTTGCCGGCAGCGAACTCCGGCTCAAAATATTCCACATACTTGGCCTCGCTCAACGCGCTGGTGGTAGGCAGGGTGCCGCCACGCAGCATATCGTAGAAGGCCTGACTGTCGAATTCTTCTTCCGTATAACTTTCATAGGGATAAAAGGTCTCATCGCCCACCGTATAGGGCATGCTGATGAGACGGGCACCATAACGGGCCGCACGCGAGGGAGTCACCTCGCAATCGGTATCTCCAAATAAAACTAACATAGTACAATGATATAGTCGTAAACGGGCTGGCCACCTTCGGTCAGCATCATTTCAGTTCTGGGATATTGGGCCTGCAGCTGCTGCAGGAGAGCTTCCGCCTCAGCGGTAGATACGCCGTCGCCGGAGAAGACAATCGCCACCTCGTGGTCGGCGAAGTCCATCTTGCCGGCAAGCGCCTGCGCCAGCGTGGCACGATCCGGGTCATCCGCCACAATCTCACCGCGGGTAATGCCTACGTAATCGCCGGCGTGAACCGCCACGCCATCCATCTGCGTGTCGCGTGTAGCCGTGGTAACCATGC
>JBGUJZ010000039.1:0-77883 GCA_045114175.1 Bacteroidales bacterium
GCCACCCAGGTCATCGCAGAGGAAGGCGAGATCCTGACCACCTACCATATCGAGAACCGTACATTCGTCAGTTACGATGAACTGCCCCTGCACCTCGTGCAGGCGACGGTCGCCACCGAAGACGCCCGTTTCTACAGCCATTCCGGCATCGACATTCCCAGCCTTTTCCGCGTCCTTTTCAAGACGCTCCTGTCCCGCGACACCAGCCAGGGCGGTGGCTCCACCATCACCCAGCAGCTGGCCAAGACCCTCTATCCCCGTGAGGAGCTGGGCGGCAACAAACTCAGCCGGACCTTCAAGATGGTAGGCATCAAACTCAAGGAGTGGATCACGGCGGTCAAGTTGGAGCGCAACTACACCAAAGACGAGATCGTCACGATGTACTTCAACGCCATCTTCTTCGGCAGCAACGCCTATGGCATCAAGGCCGCCTCCAGCACCTTCTTCGGCAAGGAGCCGTGCGACCTGACCATCGAGGAAGGGGCCTGCCTGGTGGGTATGGTCAACAAGCCGACCCGCTACAACCCGGTGCTCAACTACGACCAGTCAATCAAGCGGCGCAACCACGTGCTGCACCAGATGGCCAAGTACGACTATATCACCAAAGCCGAGCGCGACAGCCTGCAGGCACTTCCCATCACCCTCTGCTACCAGCAGCAGGACCACAATGCCGGCCTGGGCTCCTATTTCCGCGATATGCTCCGCCGTACGATGAGCGCCAAGGAGCCGCATCGCTCCTCCTACCGTCAGTATGAGGATTATGCGGTGGATTCCACCCTCTGGAGCGACGATCCGCTCTACGGCTGGCTCAACAAGAACCTCAAGCCCGACGGCACCCGGTATAGCCTGGACAAAGATGGCCTCCGCATCTATACGACCCTGGATACGCGCATGCAGCGCTATGCGGAGGAGGCCGTGGCTGAACACCTGGGCGGCGAGTTGCAGGCCATCTTCTCCAAAGAGCTGGCCACCAAGCGCAAACGTCCTTTCTCAGACGATACCCCGCAAGATGTGGTCAACCTCCTGATGAAGCAGGCCATGCGCTGGAGCGACCGCTACATGGGCATGAAGGAGGAGGGCGTTCCCGATTCCGAAATAGAGAAATCTTTCCACGAAAAGACGCAGATGCGCCTCTTCGCCTGGAACAAGAAGGGCTACGTCGATACCCTGATGACGCCCTACGACTCCATTAAATATTACAAGTCGTTCCTGCGCTCCGCACTGATTGCGATGGAGCCCAACACGGGTAAGGTCAAGGCCTATGTGGGCGGACCGAACTACCGTTATTTCAAGTACGACAACGCGCGCCAGGGCAAGCGGCAGGTGGGTTCCACCATCAAGCCGTTCCTCTACACGCTGGCCATGCAGGAGGGCTTCACGCCGTGCGACAAGGTGGTCAACGTGCCGTACTCCTTCCAGTTGCCGGATACCGTCTGGACCCCGGCCAGCACCGACCGTGCCGAATACATCGGCCGCACCGTCACCCTCAAGTGGGGCCTCACCCATAGCTCCAACAACATATCGGCCTACCTGATGAAGCAATTCGGCCCCGTAGCCATGGTGGAGATGTGCCGCAAGATGGGTATCGGCAGCTTCCTGATGCCGGTCTATTCGCTCTGCTGCGGCTCGTGCGACCTCTCGGTTTATGAGATGGTAGCGGCCTACAACGTCTTCCCCAGCCGCGGCGTCTATTGCTCGCCGATGCTGGTCACCCGCATTGAAGACAAGTCGGGCAACCTGCTCTCCTCCTTCTCCACCCGTAAGAAAGAGGCGATCGGCGATCCCACGGCCTACCTGATGGTCAACCTGATGCAGGGTGTGGTCAACGAAGGTACGGCGGGCCGGCTCAAATATAAATATGGAATGACCAACGTGGCCGGCAAGACCGGTACCACCAACGACCAGTCGGACGGTTGGTTCATCGGGTACACTCCGAAGCTGACGGCCGGCGTCTGGGTGGGCGCGGAAGACCGCCAGGCCCACTTTGAGAGTCTCTACTACGGTTCCGGTTCCAATATGGCGCTCCCCATCTGGGGCATCTTCATGAAGAAGATCTATTCCGACCCTTCCATCCGCATCGGGCCGGACGACCAGTTCACCGCGCCTCTGGGCTGGAACATGCGGCTCGATTGCACCGGCTCGGATGAGGACCTGAATGCCGCCAAGAGTACCGCAAACACAGACGATTACTTCTTTTAATCCAAGATATGACCCGTAAAAAAGTTGCGCTTATCTACGGAGGAAACTCTTCTGAATGGGAGATTTCCATTCTCAGCGGCAAGAATGTGGCCGCAAATCTCGACAAATCCCGCTACGACGTTTATGAGATCCTGCTCCGCGGTACGGACTGGAGTGTCTGCGATCCCACGGCAGAGAAACCAGTGCCGGTAGCACAGGTTGACAAGACCGATTTTTCGGCAGTGATTGACGGCCGGAAGGTCAAGTTCGATGTGGCCTTCCTGATGATCCACGGCACCCCCGGTGAGAACGGCCTGCTGCAGGGTTATTTCGAGATGATGGGGATTCCTTTTACCACCTGTTCTTCATTCGTTTCAGCGCTGACTTTCAATAAGTTCTCCTGCAAGGCATTCTTGCGCGACGCGGGCGTTCACCTGCCCAAGGATTACTTCATCCGCCGCGGAGCGGACTGGAATGAAGAGGCCGTGATTGAGCGGCTCGACCTGCCGGTTTTCGTCAAGCCGGTGGATGACGGCAGCAGCTTCGGCGTCACCAAGGTGAAGCGCATCGAAGACCTGCGCGCGGCAGTGGATTTTGCCTTTGAAAAGAGCGATGGCGTGCTGATTGAAGAGGCCATCAGCGGTCGCGAGGTGACCGAAGGTGTCTTCTGCCATAACGGCGAAATCATCCCGTTGCCGATCACGGAGATTGTCTCGGAAAACGAATTTTTCGACTACGAAGCCAAGTATCTGGGCAAGAGCCAGGAAATCTGCCCGGCGCCCATCCCCGAGGCTGTGGCGGCCCGCGTCCGCGAGGCCAGCGTGGCCATCTACAAGCACTTCGGCTGCAACGGCGTGGTCCGCATGGACTACATTGCTGACGGCGAGACGGTTTACTTCCTGGAGGTCAATACCGTGCCGGGTATGACCAAGATGAGCCTCATCCCCAACCAGGCCCGCGCCGCCGGCATGTCCGTCAGCGACTTCATCAACATCATCCTCGACGAAGCCCGGGTATGACCTTCCGGGAGTTCAAAGACGCCGTCGTCAAACGCCTCTCTTCGCTCTATCCCGAGCAGGAGGCACGCGCCATCGCCGTACGGCTGCTGACGGCGCGGCTGAACGTTCCCGACTATAAGATTGCCGCTGAACCGGCGACTACCGTCAAGCCCGACGCCAGCGCGGCGCTGGAGGCTGATCTCGAGCGGCTTGCGGAAGGCTGTCCGCTGCAGTACGTGCTGGGTTTCACCGAGTTCGCCGGCCTTCGCATCCGCGTGGCCCCCGGCTGCCTGATTCCCCGCCCCGAGACGGAAGAGCTGGTATCTCTCATCGTCGAAAACTACGGCGATTCCACCCTTCGAGATCCCGCCAATATTCTGGACATGTGCACTGGTTCCGGATGTATCGCCTATGCACTGGCGGATGCGTTCCCGGATGCGCAGGTCTTCGGCTGCGACGCCTCGGAGCCGGCCCTGACCATCGCCTGCAAGCAGCGCGTGAAGCTCCCCGGAGCCCGTCCGGTCTTCTTTCAGGCGGACGTCCTGCAGGCCCCGCCGGCCGGACTTCCCCAGTTCGACCTAATCGTTTCCAATCCGCCCTATGTGCGTGACAGTGAGCGTGCTATGATGCGCCCGAACGTGCTCGATTATGAGCCTGCCGAGGCGCTCTTTGTCCCCGACGACGACCCGTTGCGCTTTTACGCCGCTATCCGCCGTTGGGCCGATGCTCTTCTGGTCCCCGGCGGCGAAATCTGGCTCGAAATCAACGAATCCCTCGGCCCCCAGACCGCCGCTCTCTTTGGTCCGGGCACAGCCGCCTCAGGCCCCTCCGAGGCTGAAACTCTTTCCGTTGAACTTCTACAAGATATCTCCGGCCGAGATCGCTTCCTTCGCGTCTGTAGCCTTGCAATGTAACTCATTGTCGGCGGGCTCGCCCACGTTCGAGAGGCGGACCGTTATTCTTTGTCTTCCGGCTTGGCGTCGTTGATGGTGAGCTGTTCGCCCTCGCTGTGCGCGATGATGACGGCACCGCAGGAGTCGCCGTAGGTGTTGATCATCGTACGGGGCATGTCGCAGAACTGCTCCACAGCCAGGACGATACCGACGCCTTCCAGCGGCAGGCCGACTGCGCCGAGCACGATGGCAAGCATCACCATTCCGGCCATCGGAATGCCGGCCGTGCCGATTGCTGCAAGCAGTGCGGTGAAGACGATCACGATCTGCTGCACAAGCGTCAAATCAATGCCGTAGGCCTGGGCGATAAAGATGGCGGCCACGCATTCATAGAGCGCCGTACCGTTCATGTTGATGGTGCTGCCCAGCGGAAGCACGAAGCTTGCAATACGCTGTGACACACCGCATTTCTCCTGGGAGTCCCGAATGTTGATGGGGAGCGCCGCCCCCGACGAGCAGGTGGAGAAAGCGGTCAGCAGGGCAGTGGACATCTTGGACATGTGTTTCCAGGGATTCTGTTTGCCGAGTACGCGGACCAGCAGCGGCAGGATGATGCCGCCCTGGATGAGCAGGCCGCCCCAGACCACGAGTACAAAGACGCCGAGGCTCTTGACCATGCCCCAGAGCGCGCCCGGGTCGTTGGCCTGTTTGCCCACGATGGTGGCCACAATGGCGAACACACCGTAGGGAGCCAGCTTGATGATGGCGAAGGTGATCTTCATAATCACCTCATAGATAGCCTGTAGCACGCCGCCGAGGGTGTCGCTGTGCTTCTTTTCCACCTTGTTCATGAAGAGGCCGAAAATCACGGCGAAGAAGATGATGGGAAGCAGGTCGCCCTTAGCGCCCGACTCAAAGACGTTGGCCGGGATGATATGTACGATCTGATCCACGAACGAAACGTTCTCCGCACTGCCGGCTACGGCACCCACCGTGGTGACATTTTCACTCAGGTTGAGGTCGGCGCCGACACCCGGCTTCACGAGGTTGACCAGCGTCAGGCCAATCGTGGCGGCAACCAGGGTGGTGGCTACATAATAGCCGATGGTTTTGCCGGCGATTCTGCCCAGCGCCGCGGAACTTCCCATTCCGGCCACGCCCATTGCGATAGAGCTGAAAACCAGAGGGATAACGATCATTCGCAGAGCGCGGAGGAACATGTCGCCAGCCCATTTGATGTAGGGCGACCAGTTTTCGTAAGGGGTGATTTGGCAGAGAATGATACCGACCGCCGCACCGAGTCCGATACCGATCAGAATCTTCCAGTGAAGGGCCAGTTTCTTTTTGTTTTTTGTTTCGCTTGCCATGGAAAAATCGATAAAAAGAAATAATTCAGTTTTGGCACGACAAATTTAGGGAATTTCTTTGGTCATTTGCCAAATTAGGAGTAAATTTGGCGGCTATTTGGAATTATTATATAGCAATCAAAATAATTTATTAACAAACTCATTGGAGGAAACCTATGGATAAAATCAAGAATCTCGCGGATCTTCGCAAGATGAAAGAGGGTATGCAGGGGAAGATGTCGATGCGTGAAAACAGCAACTCTTCCGAAGCTATCATTCAGATCAAGGTCGGTATGGCCACCAGCGGCATCGCTTCCGGCGCTAAGGAGACGATGAATCACCTCATCACCGAACTTGACAAACGCCAGATCAAGGCGCTCGTGATGCAGGTCGGCGATATGGGCTACTGCCACGCTGAACCTACGGTTGAAGTTACCATCCCGGGCAAAGACCCGATCGTTTTCGGCAACGTCAACATCGCACGCGCTGACGAACTCATCGACAAGTACATTGTCAAGGGTGAGCTCATCGAAGGTATTCTGCCCGCTAACTACAGATCTATCTAAACGCACGGACTATGGCTATTAAAATGCACATTTTGGTTTGCGGCGGTACCGGTTGTTCCGCTTCAGCCAGCAAGGAGGTCATTGCCGAACTGAACAAGGAACTCGAATCGCACAACCTGACGGATTTTGCCAAGGTGGTCGTTACCGGCTGCTTCGGTTTCTGCGAGAGAGGCCCTATCGTCAAGATCATTCCGGACAACACGTTCTACACCCGAGTCAAACCCGAAGATGCCAAGGAAATCATCGAGGAGCACATCATCAAAGGCCGTAAGGTCCAGCGCCTCCTCTACGTCGCTCCGGACACCAACCAGAGCGTGAGCGATTCCAAGCACATGGAGTTCTACAAGAAACAGGTTCGTATCGCACTGCGTAACTGCGGTTTCATCGATCCTGAAAACATCGACGAAAGCATCGCGCGCGACGGCTATGCAGCCCTCGGTAAGTGCCTCACCGAAATGACCCCTGAGCAGGTCATCGAAGAGATCAAGAAATCCGGCCTCCGCGGACGTGGCGGCGCAGGTTTCCCCACCGGCATGAAGTGGGAGATCGCTTCCAAGAGCCGTGTCGGCGAGCAGAAGTATGTGGTCTGCAACGCTGACGAAGGTGACCCGGGCGCATTCATGGACCGTTCCCTCCTGGAAGGTGACCCTCACTCGATCCTCGAGGCTATGGCCATCTGCGGTTACTGCATCGGCGCTAACCATGGTTTGATTTACATCCGTGCTGAGTATCCGCTCGCAATCCACCGTCTTCAGGTTGCCATCAAGCAGGCTGAGGATTACGGTTTGCTGGGTAAGGACATTCTCGGAACCGGTTTCGACTTCACCATTGAACTCCGCTACGGCGCAGGTGCATTCGTCTGCGGCGAGGAGACCGCCCTCATCCACTCGATGGAAGGCAAGCGTGGTGAGCCTACCTTCAAACCGCCGTTCCCCGCACAGTCCGGTTACCTCGAGAAACCGACCAACGTGAACAACGTGGAGACCTATGCCAACATCCCTGTCATCATCAACAAGGGCGCTGACTGGTTTGCACAGATCGGTACTGAGAAATCCAAGGGTACCAAGGTCTTCGCTCTCGCCGGCAAGATCAACAACGTGGGCCTCATCGAGGTCCCGATGGGTATTACCCTCCGTGAAATCATCTACGAAATCGGTGGCGGTATCAAGGGCGGCAAGAAGTTCAAAGCTGTCCAGACCGGCGGTCCTTCCGGCGGCTGCCTCACCGAGAAACACCTCGACACCCCGATCGACTACGACAGCCTCGTGGCTGCAGGTTCGATGATGGGTTCCGGCGGTATGATCGTGATGGACGAAGACGACTGTATGGTTGCCATCGCCAAGTTCTACCTCGGCTTCACCGTGGAAGAGTCTTGCGGTAAGTGCACCCCGTGCCGTATCGGTAACCGCCGTCTGCTCGAAATCCTCACCAAGATCACCGACGGCAAGGGCACGATGGAAGACCTTGAGGAACTCAAGAACCTCTCCAACGTCATCAAGGACACCGCTCTCTGCGGCCTTGGCCAGACCTCGCCGAACCCGGTTCTCTCCACCATCAACAACTTCTGGGATGAGTACGTTGAGCACGTCACTGAGAAGAAGTGCCGCGCCGGCCAGTGCAAGGCCCTGAAGAAATATGTCATCGATCCCGACAAGTGCAAGGGTTGTACGGCTTGCGCACGGGCATGCCCTGTCAGCGCCATCACCGGTACGGTCAAGAACCCGCACGTCATCGATCAGGACAAGTGCATCAAGTGCGGTACCTGCTACGAGAAATGTAAATTCGGTGCCATCAGCATTAAATAAGGGAGGAAGAAAACATGGATACTATCAAATTGACTATAGACAACAGAAGCGTGGAAGTGCCTAAGGGTACGACCATTTTGAAAGCTGCTGCACAGATGGGTATCAAGATTCCTACCCTCTGTAACTTTGAACTTGAAGGCCTCGCCCTGAAGAACCATCCGGGCGGATGCCGCATCTGCGTCGTAGAGGTAGCCGGCCGCCGTAACCTGGCGCCCGCCTGCATCACAGAGTGTACGCCGGACATGGTCGTCAAGACCAATTCGCTCCGCGCAGTCAACGCTCGCCGCACGGTCCTCGAACTGATGCTCAGCGACCACCCGAACGACTGTCTCCAGTGCGCGAAGAGCGGCAAGTGCGAACTCCAGGCTCTCGCAGCCGACATGGGCATCCGCGAGATCCGCTACAAGGGCGCACAGTCCAACTACAGCGTTTCGCTCTCGCCTTCGATCGTTCGTGACCCGAACAAGTGCATCATGTGCCGCCGTTGCGAGGCTGTATGCCATGAATACCAGACTGTCGGCGCTATCGGCGCTGTAGAGCGTGGTTTCCCGGCAGTGGTCTCCACCGCATTCGGCAAAGACCTGATCGACACCAACTGTATCTTCTGCGGCCAGTGCATCGCAGTCTGCCCGACCGGTGCGCTCACCGAGGTTGACCACACCGCCTGCATTCTCCGCGACATCGCCAACCCGAATGTCAAGACCTGCGTCCAGGTTGCTCCTGCAGTCCGCGTCGGTCTGGGTGAAGAGTTCGGCATGCCTGCCGGCAGCATCGTAACCGGCAAGATCGCCGCTGCGCTCCGCGCCGTTGGTTTTGACTATGTCTTCGATACCGACTGGTCCGCCGACCTCACCATCATGGAAGAGGGTACCGAGCTGATCGGCCGCCTCACCAAGTTCCTGGGTGGCGACAAGAGCGTCAAGCTCCCGCTGATGACCTCCTGCTGCCCGGCATGGGTGAACTTCTACGAGAAGTACTATCCGGAACTCCGCGAATATCCTTCCACCGCAAAATCCCCGCAGGGCATGTTCGGTGCAACGGTGAAGACCTACTTTGCCGACAAGATCAACACCCCGCGCGAGAAACTCGTCTGCGTCTCCGTGATGCCTTGCGTCGCAAAGAAGTACGAGTGCGAGCGTGAAGAGCTCAAGGTGAACGGCAATCCGGATGTGGACTACTCCATTACCACCCGCGAACTCGCCCGCCTGCTCAAGGTTTGCAACATTGACTTTGCAAGCCTGCCGGAGGAGAAGTTCGACTCGCCGCTCGGTGAATCCACCGGTGCTGCAGTCATCTTCGGTGTTACCGGCGGTGTGATGGAGGCAGCTCTCCGTACCGCTTACGAAGTCCTGACCGGCAAGACCCTTCCGAAGATCGACTTCGAAGAGGTCCGCAGCCTGGATGGCATCCGTGAAGCTACCGTCTCCATTCCGGGCGTTGCTGACCTCAAGGTCGCTGTCGCTTACGGCATGAAGAACGCACGCGTCATCATGGAGCAGATCAAGGCAGGCAACTGCCCGTACCACTTCGTAGAGGTGATGGCTTGCCCGGGTGGCTGTATCGACGGCGCCGGCCAGCCTTACCACCACGGTGATTCCTCAATTGTGAAAGCACGCTACGGCGCTACCTATCAGGCAGACCGTGAGATGCCTATCCGCAAGTCGCACGAGAACCCGGAGATCATCTCCATCTACAAAGAGTTCTTCGGTGCTCCTTGCTCTGAGAAGTCGCATCACCTGCTTCACACGCACTATTTCGACAAGAAGATGAAGTTTGACCTTGAAAAATAATTGAACCATGTGTGGATCCAAAGTTAAAATATCGGAAGCCAATTACCTTAAAGTAAAGGAAATCTGCGCTTCGTTCAACAATAATCCGGGCGAACTGATCAACGTCCTTCACAAGACGCAGGGTCACTTTGGCTACCTCCCGCAGGAAGTGCAGGAAGTGGTGGCTGAGTGCCTGGGAATTCCTGTCGGAAGAGTCTATGGCGTGGTCTCCTTCTACAGCTTCTTCACCATGAAGCCGAAGGGCAAATATGCCATCTCCGTCTGCCTCGGTACCGCTTGCTACGTCAAGGGTGCTGAGAAGGTTCTGGATGCACTCCGCAGTGAGCTGAAGATCTCCGAGGGTGATGTCACCCCGGACGGCAAGTTCTCGCTGGACGTCCTCCGTTGCGTGGGCGCTTGCGGTCTTGCTCCGGTCATGACCATCAACGGCAAGACCTACGGCCGTCTCGTTCCCGAGCAGATCAAAGGCATTCTCGCCGAGTACGCTGAATAAGCGCCTCTGCGGAAACAACCACGGAAGGCTGTCCGATTTCGGGCAGCCTTCTTTCTTTTGCCGTTACTTTTTCCTATATTTGCATGATACACAAAAAGTGCAGACTATGAAAGTCAAAGAAATTGTTTCCCTGGTCGCCGGAGAGTTGGTAGGGGCGGCCATTGATCCTGAGTATGAGATAACCAAGGCATTTGCATCGGACCTGATGAGCGACGTGCTCCGCTTCTCGATGGACGACACCATCCTTATCACCGGCCTTTGCAACAACCAGACCCTCCGCACCGCCGAGATGGCAGACCTGCGGGTGGTGCTCATCGGCCGCGACAAACAGCCGGACGAGGACATGATCGAGTTGGCCGAAGAGTCGGACATCACCCTCATCAAATCCAAGTATAGCCTCTTCAAACTCAGCGGCATCCTCTACGATGCCGGGCTCAAGCCGCTTTATTGATTCGCCATGCACTACACCTTTACCATAGAACAGGGAAACTTTACCGATGCCGGCCAGGCTTCGAGCAGCGTGAAGCGCACGCTCAAGCAGCTGGGTGTGGATCCCACCAACATCAAGCGCACCGTGGTCGCCCTCTTTGAGGCGGAGATCAATGCGGTGGCGCACGCCTATGGCGGCACCATCGACGTGGATATCGACGGTGAAAAGATCGTGATGGTGGTGGCCGACCAGGGCCCGGGCATTCCCAATATCGACCTCGCCATGCAGGAGGGTTGGTCCACAGCCTCTGCCAAAGTCCGCGAGATGGGCTACGGCGCCGGCATGGGTCTCCCGAACATCAAGAAGAATACGGACGATCTGAAGATCGACACCAAAATCGGCGTTGGCACAACCGTGACCATGACCGTCAACCTCGTTTAAGTTATGGCTCCCACCAACACCTATTTTCGCCATTCCCTGAAGGTCAACGACTACCTGTGCTCCGGCTGCACGGCCTGCATGCGCATCTGCCCGACGGCCGCCATCCGCATCCGGGGCGGCAAGGCCGTCATCTCGGACAACAAGTGCGTAGACTGCGGCGAGTGTCTCAAGAGCTGCCCGCACAAGGCCATTTACATCAAGCAGGACGACTTCAACCTGATCGAGAACTACGGCTGCCGCGTGGCGCTGGTTCCGGCCGTTTTCATCGGTCAGTTCGAGGAGAAGTACAAGACCAAGGAGATCTATGCCTGCCTCAAGAAACTGGGCTTCACCCACATTTATGAAGTGGAGCACAGTGTGGAATTCCTCGTGGAACTCTACAAGGAGTACATGGCCAACCACCCGGAGATCCGCACCTTCATCTCGCCTTACTGCCCGGCCGTGATCCGGCTGGTGCAGGTGCGCTACCCTTCGCTGGTAGACAACATCATCCACCTGAAATCCCCGCTCGATGTGGCGGCCCGTGCCATCCTGAAGAAACTGCAGGACCAGGGCATCCGCCGCGAGGCCATCGGCGTCTTCTACGTCACGCCGTGCGCCGCCAAGATCGCTTCGGTCAAGTATCCGGTCAGTAACCAGGATACCGAAATCGCCGGCGTCATCAACATGGACTTCCTCTATAATAAGGTGAAGCTGATGCTCAGCAATTCCGACAAGGATGCGGAGCCTATCAACCATACCCTTACGCCGGCCGACGTGATGTGGCCGCTCAGCCGCGGCGAGGCTGCCTGCTTCCCGGGTTCGCCCTATGCCGTGGACGGCCTCAAGAACGTGATTCAGTTCCTGGACCGGCTGGAAGACGATGCGGTGGATGCCCCCGGTCTGGTGGAGCTGCGCGTCTGCGAAGAGGGTTGCGTGGGCGGCGTGCTCACCACCCAGAACTGCTTCGTGGCCCGCAAGCGGATTGAGTCGCGCGCCAAGCTGCTGGCCCGCCTGCACCACGACCAGCAGGAGCTGACCTACGACCATACCGAGTTCTCCGAGCAGATTGCCGAGCAGATGGTGATTCCTGAAATCAAACCACGCTCGCTCTACACGCTCGACGAGGACTTCGGCACCGCCTTCAAGATGGCCGAGCAGATGAAGAAGATTGAAAAATCCCTGCCCGGCATCAACTGCTCCGCATGCGGTGCGCCTTCCTGCGCTGCCCTGGCGGAAGACATCGTCCGGGGCGAAGCGGGCACTGATGCCTGCCTCTTCATCAACCGCGGTTCCGAAGGCTCCGAAGCGGCCATCCGCCGCATCTGGGGCGACCGCGTCAAACCCACAGAATCTGAACAGAAATAAAAGACAACCGATATGACTCTCAAAGAAATCATCGAGAAACTCGATCTGCAGTGCCTCAATGAGGCCAATCAGGACGCCGAAATCAAAGGCGCCTACTCCTCCGATCTGCTCAGCGACGTGATGGGCAATGCCCGCAGCGGCCAGATCTGGATCACCATGCAGACCCACAAGAATGTGACCGCCATTGCGGCGCTCAAGGATATTCCGGCCGTGATCATCGTGCGCGGCGGCGTGCCCGACGAGGATATGCTCGAACACGCTAAGGAAGAGGATATCTGCATCCTCGTGAGCAAGGAACCCACCTTCACCGTCTGCGGCAAGCTCTACGAACTGATCAAATAGCGGCGCGGCCGCCCTCCCGTGAAGTTCAACGCCGATATGCACATCCATTCGGTGCTCTCCCCCTGTGGAGACATCGAAATGAGTCCCTCCGCCATCGTGGCTACGGCCAAGGAGCGGGGGTTGGACATTATCGGCCTGACGGACCACAACTCCACCCTCAATGCCAACGTCACCCGCATCCTCGGGGAGCGGGTCGGCCTGCATGTGTTGATGGGGGCGGAGGTCACCACCAAGGAGGAGGTCCACTGCCTGGGCTTTATGCCCACGGTAGAGAAGTTGGCTGAATTCCAGGCTTTTCTGGATTCCCGTGTCATCTTCTATGAGAACGACGTGGACAAGTTCGGCTACCAGCTGGTGGTGGATGAGGAGGAGAATGTGCTGGACGAGGTT
Organism: Bacteroidales bacterium; assembly: GCA_045114175.1. GTDB lineage: Bacteria > Bacteroidota > Bacteroidia > Bacteroidales > UBA932 > Cacconaster. The sequence goes on from JBGUJZ010000039.1 coordinate 13,020, forward strand.
CCGCACCTGCTTATCAACGCGCTGGACCTGCCGATGCTGGAACTGCAGCAGAAGGTTTACGAGCTGGGCGGCATCTTCATTCCGGCCCATGTGGATAGGCCCACCTTCTCCATCAGCTCGCAGTTGGGCTTCGTGCCGGACAAACTCAAGTTCCATGCGCTGGAGCTGAGCTACTACTGCAAGCGGGACAACTATAAGTTTCTGGAGCAGTGTCCGTGGTTCAGCGATTTCAACTACATCCAGAGCAGCGACGCCCACTTCGTGCCGGATATCGGCAAGATTCACAGCGTATTGGAAATGCCCTCCTTCAGTTTTGAAAACTTCCGCGACGCTCTCCGCCAGGGCGAACCGGTCATCCTATAGCCTATGAAAAGTCTCGACCTCCATATCATCGATATCACCCACAACTCCATCCGCGCCGGTGCCACTGAAATCACCATCGAGATGGAAGACAGCGCGGCGCGCGACCTGCTCTCCATCAAGATTATCGACAACGGCTGCGGTATGCCGGAAGAGATGATCGAGGCCATCAACGACCGCTTCTACTCCTGCCGGAAGGAGCGCAAGATCGGGATGGGTATCGCGCTGCTGAAATACCATTCCCAGCTGTGCGACGGCCAGTTTTACCTGAAATCCAAGGTAGGGGTGGGGACGGAGATCTACGCCTCCTACAAGCGCTCGCACATCGACCTCCAGCCACGGGGCGACCTCTCCGGCTGCTTCGCCAACTTTATCTGCCAGTACCAGAACATCAACTTCATCATCCGCTACATCATGGACGGGGAGACCTTTGAACTGAGCACGGCCGATGTCAAGGAGGTCTTCGAGGGGATGAATCTCAACAACGCGGAGATCATCCGCAGTCTCACGGAACTGATTCACGAAAACATTGGAGCATAGGCCTATGGCAACGAAAGCGAAAACCGTCTGGTACTGCACCTCCTGCGGCAACGAGAGCCCCAAGTGGATGGGGCGCTGCCCCGCGTGCGGCGAGTGGAACACCATGGTGGAAGAGCCCAAGGCGGCCCGCACGACCGCCGGCGGCAGCGCTTCCGCGCCCAGCCGCAACCGTGCCTTTCTGGCCGTAGAGGAGGCCCGCCCCCGGCCGCTTCATGAGATTGATTTCTCCGACGAGAACCGGCTGACGCTCGGAAATGGCGAGCTGGACCGCGTCCTCGGCGGTGGCCTGGTGGAGGGGTCGATGATCCTCATCGGTGGTGAACCGGGCATCGGTAAATCCACCCTTTCGCTCCAGATCCCGCTCCATTGTCAGGGGCTCAAAACCCTCTATGTCAGCGGTGAGGAGAGCGCCAAACAGATTAAGCTGCGCGCCCAACGCCTGGGTGGCGACGACAGCGCCTGCCTCGTGCTCAGCGAAACCCTGCTCGAGAATATTCTGGACCGTGCCCGCGAGGTGCAGCCGCAGCTGCTGATTGTGGACTCCATCCAGACCATCTTCAGCGAGGCGGTGGAATCGGCCGCCGGCAGCGTGTCGCAGGTGCGGGAATGTGCCGCTTCGCTCCTGCGCTATGCCAAAGAGAGCGGGACGCCGGTCCTGCTGATCGGCCACATCACCAAGGACGGCACCATTGCCGGCCCCAAGGTGCTCGAACATATCGTGGATGTCGTGCTGCAGTTCGAAGGGGACACGAAGGGTTCCTACCGCATCCTGCGCAGCATCAAGAACCGCTTTGGCAGCACCGACGAACTGGCGGTCTTCGAGATGACCGGCACCGGGCTCCGCGAAGTCTCCAATCCTTCGGAAATCCTCATCCCGATGCACCAGGACAACCTTTCCGGCGTGGCGGTCAGCGCCATGATGGACGGTACTCGGCCCTTCCTGATCGAGATCCAGGCCCTGGTCAGCACCGCCGCCTACGGCACCCCGCAGCGCTCCGCCACCGGCTACGACAGCCGCCGGCTCAATATGCTGCTGGCCGTGCTCGAGAAACGTGCCGGCTTCAAGCTGGCCGCCAAGGATGTCTTCCTGAATGTGGCCGGCGGCCTGCGGGTCTCCGACCCGGCCTGCGACCTGGCCATCGTCGCCTCGGTCCTCTCCTCCAACTTCGACCTCTTCATCTCGCCTAAAGTCTGCTTTGCCGGTGAGGTGGGCCTCAGCGGCGAGATCCGTCCCGTCCCGCAGGTCGAACGCCGCATCGCCGAAGCTGCCAAACTCGGCTTCGAGGAGATCTACGTCTCCAGCTTCAGCCGTGCCGAAGCCCTCAAACCCCGCACCGCCTCCGCCAGGTCCGGCGCCACCGGGCAATCCCTCCGCGTCGTCTCCGTCTCCGACATTCCCGCCCTCTGCCGCAAACTCTTCCAGTAGAATATTCGACGATGAAAAAGATACTGATACTTTTCTGCTGTCTGACGGCCCTGTTGTCTGTTGGTTGTGTGCAGAAAGAGCCACTGCCCGAAGAGCCGTCGCCCGAGTTAGAGGCCGTCGATATGGGCCTTTCTGTGAAGTGGGGCTCTTTCAACGTGGGTGCCTCCAAGCCGGAAGAATTAGGTAATCGTTATGCATGGGGCGAGACATGGACGAAAACCGAGTTTAAAGCGGATTTCTCTAACTATTTCTTTTATGACAGCCATTATAAGCGCTTGATTAAATATTGCACCGATAGCGATTACGGATTTGTTGACAATAAAGTCGTGCTGGAACCGATGGATGACGTTGCTTCGGTTCTGCTCGGGAGTGATTGGCGCATGCCAACTGATGCGGAGTGGGCGGAATTGGCAGACACGACGAATTGCGAGTGGACTTACGAATCTAAGATCAGCAAAAGGTACGTCGTTACCAGTAAGAAGACAAATAATAGCATCATTCTTCCTTTGGGGGGCGATTTTGGTTGGGTGGGAGAAGCCGGATCGTATTGGTCTTCTTCGCTTTATGAAGGCGGTTCCCGTTTGGCTTATTGTTATACGCTTTTAGAGCCACGTTCACCTAACCCTGACTCTCCTGGAAGGGGGTACTACTATCGTAGAAGCGGATATCTTGTTCGGCCTGTTTCAAAATAGATAACGTGTTTTTCCATGCGACTCCGCTTCAATCATACTATTCTTATTATCAGCATCATGTTGGCAGCTTGCGGTTGTCTGTCCTGTGAACGATTTGACATCGACATCCATGCCTCAACGGGTACTGCGACAAATATTACCTTGTGCAAAGCCGTGCTGACGGGTAGTCTGGTTCTTTCGCTGGACATGCCAAATGATCTCATCTGCGGAATCCTTTATTCGACGTCATCTGATGTTACGCTTGATACCGCCACCAGACTGGACGCTCAGGAAGTTGATGAACACAAGGACTACTACGGTTTTACAGTTGTAGCAGATTTGTTGGTACCTGAAACACAGTATTATTACAGGAGTTTTACACTTTGGAAGGATAAGGTCGTTTACGGAGCTGTAAAACAGTTCACGACATTGCCTGTCAGTTCACTTATCCGAACAAATGAGGCCACTGATATCAGCGTAGGTGCCGCGGCTTTGAATGCCTCACTAGATTTGTCGGGATGTGAATACGAGACGATGGACTACGGGTTTAGACTGCTGCCGCAGATCAGTGCGGAAGTGCTTTACCCTGCCGATAATCTGTCGGACGGGAAGTTCTCCCTGAAGGTCGAGTCGCTTAACAGCGGTCAGATGTATTATGTATCTGCATGGGTTTCGCTGGATGGAAGGGTATATATCGCAGAGAAAAAGTCGTTTGTTACTCAGTTGGAGCACAAGCCTGAGGCTGTTGATATGGGACTCTCCGTAAAATGGGCTTCCTTCAATGTGGGGGCTGAAAAACCGGAAGACTATGGGGATCGCTATGCATGGGGCGAGTTATCGGAGAAACCAAAGTATGAGTGGAAGAATTATATCTTTTATCAAGAGTATCCCAGCGGACACGTTTCGGTCAACAAATATGGCTTGGATGATAAACTACGTGTACTGGAAAAGGAAGATGATGTAGCTGCTCAAAAATATGGGGAGAATTGGCGGATGCCCACTGATGGGGAATGGATGGAATTGTTGAACAATTATAATTGCTCTTGGACCCTGACGACTGAAAATGAAATAGAAGGATACCGGGTGACAAGTAGTAAAACGGGGAATTCTTTGTTCCTTCCCCGTCGTCATTACTGGTCCTCAGTAGCAATGGGGGGAGAGTTCTATGCACGCGTATACTCGGTTGATTTGCTGCATAATCGCTTCTTGCGTTCAAGAGAACGTTACTACGGGGATGCTGTTCGCCCTGTCTGCGATTAGCACTTGCGCAAGTTCCCACTGCTCTCCGGGTTTGAGCAGCGGCGCTGCCGGAATTCTTCCCCGCTCGGCAATGAACATTCGAGAAGATCGGCCGTGGCGGCTAACTATCAGTAGATCAATGAAAACGCAATAATCGGTCGGCGAAAATGGCCGACCGGTTCTCGGTATTTCACTGACACTCAGTTGTTTATCCGCCACGCGCCACGGGAGATGATTCTGGCGCGCGTGCAGTGGCTGCACGTGCGTCAGCTTTGTTTTGGGCGGGCACTGCGGCCATCCTCCTGTCGATGCGGATCTTTGTGCGTTGGGCGAATGCGGGTACCTTTTAAATATACTTGGAACGGGTTTTTGTGGAGCAACAGAAGGTTCTCTGTATGAGTAGATTAGAGAAAACTGGTTGTCATTTTTCAGCAGTCAGTATTGCGTAATCTACAGAGTGATTCCCGAAGCCACTTTCACATGGACGGTGATAGTTTCGCCAAAGTCGCGCACGGCGATAGGCGCTGGAAGGGCCTGGAGCGCGGGTGAGCGTGCGCGAAGGGCCGAAATCGAGCTGTCGCGCCGAGCAATATGCCCTATAGGCCCTCAAAACGCAGGTCGGCGTGCGCGAGTTTGGCGAAAACGGGAGAGAGAGTGGCTACCGTCCCATTCCGTGTATCAGTAGCCACGAAAAACCAGGTAAACAAGGCTACTCCCCCTGAATTTGGGACAGTGGCCACGACTGGGTGGGCTTCGCAAAGGGACCTTGGCACTTAACTCGCAGAGACACTGCGCAATACTTAAAGTGCCACCCCTGTTGAGAGAGGGTAGCACTTTAAGCAAATATCAGTATTTTAGCGACTTAGGTGCCAAATCCGCGGCTCCGTCCTCCTTGGCGGCTCCGTCCTTCTTGGCGGCTACTTCGCCTCCTTGGCAGCGTCCACGATAATCTTGAAGATGTTCGTGAAGATGGTTTCACCGCCGGTGCAGAGTGCTTCGGGGTGGAACTGGGTGCCGATGATGATGCCGCCGCCGTCTTCGTAATTCTTCAGCGGAGCGACACGCTCGACGCCTTCAATGATTCCGTCCGGAGATTTGGCAATCACCTTGAAGCCCTGCGGCACACCTTTGATGGCCTGGTGGTGGAAGGAGTTCACGACGGCCTTGTTGGAGCCGAGCGCCTTCTCCAGGAAGCTACCCTTCTCAATCTTGATGCTGTGGGTGCCGTAAGCGCCGGTGGTGCCGGTCTGGCGATGCTTGATGTAGCTCGACTTAATCTGGGAGGGAATGTCCTGCCAGAGGGAGCCGCCAAAGGCAACGGCCATCAGCTGTTCGCCGCGGCAGATGCCCAGAACCGGGATACCGCGTTTCACGGCGGCGCGGATCAGCTTGATGTCGAATACGTCACGGGCGGGTTCGATTTCACCCATCTCGCGGACCGGTTCCTCGTTGAAATACTTCAGCGGATCAAAGTCGGAGCCGCCGGTCATCACGAGGGCGTCGATGGCCTCAACGATGGCCTCGATCTGTGCGTCACTGTTGGTTACCGGGATAATGAGGGGAACACCGCCGGCCAGACGGACAGCGCTGGTATACGTGGTGTTAACACGGTTGGTACTGCCTTCTACATAGCCGGAAACGCCAACGATAGGCGCTTTGGCGGAAAGGCTGACAGTTGCGATCATTACTGCGAGCGATAAAAGAATCTTTTTCATATCGGGTATTATGGATTGTCGTGCGGAAGACAAAGGTAAAAAATAAATATGTGATTTTGCGAAATATGGGTTAAATTTGCAGATTGCCGTCCCCCGAAGGGGACGGAGCCTTAACGAAACAACAAAATTCAAATATGAAACCTACGCTTCTCGTACTGGCTGCCGGAATGGGTTCCCGCTACGGTTCGCTGAAACAGATGGACGGCCTCGGCCCGAGCGGTGAGTCCATCATCGATTATTCCATCTACGATGCCATCCGCGCCGGATTCGGCAAGATCGTCTTTGTGATCCGCCATTCCTTTGCGGAGCCCTTCAAGGCTATGTACAACGCAGAAAAGTTCGGCGGCAAAGTGGCCGTTGAATATGTCTATCAGGAACTCGACTACCTGCCGGAAGGCTATACCGTCCCGGAAGGCCGCGAAAAACCCTGGGGTACCAACCACGCCGTGATGATGGCCGCTCCGGTCATCCACGAGCCTTTCGCCGTCATCAACGGTGACGACTATTACGGTCCGGAAAGTTTCAAGGCCATGGCCGATTTCCTCTGCAGCGTGGAGAATGAGCACGACCGTTATGCGATGGTGGGCTACCGTCTGGAGAACACCCTCTCCGATTTCGGCGGTGTCTCCCGCGGTGTCTGCGAAACCGACGAAAAGGGCTTCCTGAAGACCATCACCGAGCGCTTCAAGATTGAGCGCAAGGGTAACAAGGTTATCCACGTGGTTGACGACCAGGAACTTCCGCTTCCGGCCGGCTGCCCGGTTTCCATGAACTTCTGGGGCTTCACCCCTGATTATTTCGTCCACTCGGACAACCTCTTCCGCGGCTTCCTCGACGCCCCGGCCACCAAGACCAACCTCAAGGCGGAATACTTCATCCCCTACGTGGTGGACCGCCTCATCCAGAGCGGCACCTCCACCTTCAAGGTGATTGACTGCGATGCCAAGTGGTTCGGCGTCACCTACAAGGAAGACCGTCCCTTCGTGGTGGACAAGCTGCGCAGCCTCTGCGACGCAGGCCTCTATCCGCACAACCTCTGGAACGTCTAATCCCGTCCCCGCCGGATGAAGATCACCTTCAAGAGTTTCCTCAAGTATGTTCTGCTGCTGGGTCTGGCGGCGGTGCTCCTCTGGCTTGCCTTCCGCAAGGTGGACTGGGGCGAGTTCTGGGCCAACCTGCGCAGTTGCAACTACTGGTGGATTCTCGCCACGATGGCGCTCCAGGCTCTGGTGACGCTGATGCGCGGCAACCGCTGGCGCATCATGATGCGGCCCCTGAGCAAGGAGATCTCCCGCCACGAATCCTACGATGCCTATGCCATCTGCTACCTGGCCAACCTGGCGCTGCCGCGCTCGGGCGAGGTGGTGCGCTGCGGCCTGATCGCCGGCACCAAAAAGGCCACCTTCGAGGGTTCGCTGGGCACGGTGGTGATTGAGCGCACGTGGGATCTGGTCTGTCTGGTGCTGGCCGTCGTGCCGCTCTTCTTCTTCGGGCGCTTCCGCGACTTCCTGATTGAGAAGATGTTCCTGCCGGCTGCCGACTCCATGCAGATTGGTTGGTTCTGGCTCGCAGCCATTATCCTGGCCGTGCTGGTCGCCATTTTCTTCATCTTGCGCGCCTTCCGGCACAAGTTGGCCGCCACCAAAGCCGGTGCGGCCCTAATCCGTTTCTGGCATGGCCTGGTGGAGGGCATCAAAGCGGGCTTCCGCATGGAGCGCAAATGGGCCTTCTTCGGCTACACGCTCCTCATCTGGATCTCCTACTGGCTCTGCTGCCTCTGGACCCTTTACGCCTTTCCGGGCACGGAATCCATGACCGGCCTCGACGCCCTCTTCCTGATGGCGGTCGGTGCGCTGGGCTGGGTGGTGCCGGTGCAGGGGGGATTCGGGGCCTACCATTTCATCGTGGCCATGACGCTGGTGCCCATCTATGGCTTTGCGGAATCCACCGCGCTGGCCTTCGCTACCATTTCGCACGAGTCACAGGTAGTGCAGATGCTCGTCTGCGGCCTTATCGCCTGGGCTTCCTGGGCCATCTGCCATCGTAAAAACAAGAAATCTCAACCCAATCCACAGATATGAAATCGATCCTCGGTATCGGCAACGCACTGACCGACATTCTGGCCGTCCTCCCGGACGACTCGCTCCTCAAGAAGTATAACCTTCCTCCGGGAAGCATGCAGCACGTGGATGCACCCACCGGCAACAAAATCTGGGCGGATCTCAAGAAGATCGGCGTGCAGTACGTGGCGGGCGGCAGCGCGGCCAACACCATCTCGGCAACGGCCATCCTGGGCATGCCTTCGGCCTTCATCGGCAAGGTAGGCGATGACGAACTGGGTTCGCTCTTCCACTCCGACCAGAAGCAGAACGGTATCCGCAGCATCATCCTCAAGGGCACGGCCGCATCGGGCCGCGCGATGGTCTTCATCACCGCCCCTAACGCCGACCGCACCTTCGCCACCTACCTGGGTGCCGCACTCCAGCTGGAGCCGGAGGATCTGAAGCCAGAATACTTTGAGGGTTACGAGCACGACTACCTCCACTTGGAGGGCTATCTGGTGCAGAACCAGCGTCTCTTCCGCCGCGCCGTGGAGATGGGTAAGGCCCACCACATGACCATTTCGCTGGATATGGCCTCCTACAACGTGGTGGAATCCAACAACGCTTTCCTGCACGACATCGTGCGCAACTACGTGGACATCGTCTTTGCCAACGAGACCGAGGCCAAGGCTTTCACCGGCCTGGAGCCCGACGAGGCGCTCAAGGCCATGGCTGAAATGTCCAAGGTGGCGGTCGTGAAGGTCGGCAAGAAGGGCTCGATGGTCCGCAGCGGCAACGAGTATCACTTCATTGACCCGTGGCCGGGCGAGGCGGTGGATGCAACGGGTGCCGGCGATACCTATGCGGCCGGTTTCCTCTACGCGCTGGCCAACGACATGCCGCTCGAAATCTGCGGCCAGGTGGGCAGCGCACTGGCAGCCCGCGTGGTTGAGGTTATCGGCACAAAGATTGATATTCCCCGTTGGCGCGAGGTCAAGAAAGAGATCCGCCGCCTGATGGGAATTACCGAATAAAGCAGAAGAATGAAGTTCGAGGTTGTATCACGCGATAGCGCATCTTCCGCAAGGGCCGCGCTCCTGACCACCGGTCACGGAGTGATCGAGACCCCTATCTTCATGCCGGTCGGTACGGTCGGCAGCGTGAAGGGGGTCTATCATCGCGACCTGCGGGAAGATATCGGCGCGCAGATCATCCTCGGCAATACTTACCATCTCTATCTCCGCCCCGGTCTGGATATCCTGCGCCGAGCCGGCGGCTTGCACGCCTTCACCTCGTGGGATAGGCCCATTCTGACGGACAGCGGCGGCTTTCAGGTCTTTTCGCTGACGCAGATCCGCAAGATCACCGCAGAGGGTTGCACCTTCCAGAGCCATATCGACGGCTCGCGCCACACCTTCACGCCGGAGAACAACGTGGATACCCAGCGCATCATCGGCGCCGACATCATGATGGCGCTCGACGAGTGCTGCCCGGGCGATGCCGACCATGCCTATGCGGCCAAGTCATTGAAACTGACGCAGGGATGGCTGGAGCGCTTTGCCCGCCGGTTCGATGAGACCGAGCCGCTCTACGGCTACGAGCAGGTCTTCTTCCCCATCGTGCAGGGTTGTGTCTATCCGGATCTGCGCACCGCCGCGGCAGAACATGCCGTGAAGCTGGACCGCGCCGGCTATGCGATCGGCGGACTGGCCGTGGGTGAGCCAACGGAAAAGATGTATGAGATCATCGAACTGCTCCACTCGCTGCTGCCGGCCGACAAGCCCCGCTATCTGATGGGAGTCGGCACGCCGGCCAACCTGCTGGAGGCCATTGCCCGTGGCGTGGATATGTTCGACTGCGTGATGCCCACGCGCAACGGCCGCAACGGCATGATCTTCACTTGGCAGGGCAAGATCAACCTGCGCAATCAGAAGTGGGAGGACGACTTCTCGCCGCTCGATCCGGAGGGAACCTCGTTCGTGGATCACACCTATACCCGCGCCTACCTGCGCCACCTCTTCGTGGCAGGGGAGATGCTCGCCGCCCAGATTGCCAGCGAGCACAACCTCGCCTTCTACCTGGAACTGGTCCGCAGGGCGCGTCAGCACATCATCGCCGGTGACTTCCTCGCCTGGAAGAACGCCGTCATTCCCCAACTTGAAAACCGGTTGTAGCCCATGAAAAAGAATATCCTCTTCAACAAGCTCGACTGGTACATCATCAAGAAGTACATCGGCACCTACTTCTTCACGATCCTCATCGTGGTGTTGGTGGTGATTATCTTCGACGTAAGCGAGAAGATCGACAAGTTCGTGGACAACGAGGTGACGCTGAAGGAGATTATCTTTGATTATTACGGCGGCTTTATCCCGTGGATTCTGAACAGCTTCGGGCCGTTGCTGGTCTTCATTGCCGCCATCTTCTTCACCTCGCAGCTGGCTTCGCACAGCGAGATCGTAGCCATGCTCAGCAGCGGTGTGAGTTTCCGCCGGTTGCTGCTGCCCTACATGGCTTCCGCCACGTTGCTGGCCGCCCTCTATCTGGTGTTGGGCTTCTATATCATCCCACCCGCCAACCAGCACCGGTTAGACTTCGAAAACAAATACATCAAGACCCAGAAGACCAACCTGAACAGCCGGAATGTCCATTACCAGATTGCCCCCGGCCAGTTCGTCTATGTGGAACAGTTCAGCAGCTGGTCGAATACCGCCTACCGTTTCACCCTGGAGACCATCGACGAGACCGGACTGAAATCCAAGCTCTCCGCCGAATCGGCCGCCTGGGACACCGTGGCCTGCTGCTGGAAGCTCCGCAACTACTACCAGCGGGATTTCTACGGCGCATCGGAGGTGGTACACGCGGGCCGTTACAAAGACACGGTCATCAACCTGACCGTTGAGGATTTCTACCGGCGCAAGAATATCGTGGAATCGCTCTCCGAGCCCGAGTTGGAAAACCTCATCGCCATCCAGAAGATGCGCGGCGACGACATGGTCAAGTATGCCCTCATCGAGAAGCATACCCGTATCGCAACACCCTTCTCCGCCTTCATCCTGACCCTGATGGCGGTGGCCCTCTCCTCACGGAAGCGCCGTGGCGGAATCGGCCTGAACATTGGTGTAGGCCTGGCGTTGAGCTTCTCCTACATTCTTTTCCAACGCTTCGCGCAGATGTTTGTCCATACCGGCACGCTCCCCACGGGGCTGGCCATCTGGCTCCCGAACATCCTCTATGCCATCATTGCGTACGCCCTCTACCGGATGGCCCCCAAGTAGCCAATAATCAAACAGTAATCATACGTTATGAATCCGAAAACCAACATCAAGCTCCGCCTCATCGTGATGAACTACCTGATCTTCGCGGTGTGGGGATCGTATCTCTGCTCGCTGGGTATCTACCTGAGCCGTATCGGCATGGGCGCCCAGATCGGACAATTCTTTGCTATCCAGGGTATCGTCTCGCTCTTTATGCCGGCCCTGATGGGTATCGTGGCCGACCGCTGGATTCCGGCTCAGAAACTGCTCGGTATCTGCCACTTCATTGCAGCGGTCTTCCTCGCTATAGCCGGTTTCATGGGACTCAAATATGGCAGCGAAGTCACCTTCGGCCAGATCTTCCCCTGGTATGCCGTGAGCGTGGCTTTCTTCATGCCGACCATCGCGCTGGGCAACTCCGTTTCCTATAACGCGCTGACCAAGAACGGAATGGATACGGTCAAGGACTATCCGCCCATCCGCGTCTTCGGTACCATCGGATTCATTCTCTCCATGTGGATCGTGAACTTCACGGGATTCAAGAACGACTACAACCAGCTCTTCGTTTCCGCCGGTTGGGGCCTGATCCTTGCGGTCTATGCCTTCACGCTGCCGAACTGCCCGGTGAACAAGGCTGCCAAGGGCGCTTCGCTGGTGGATGCGTTCGGCCTGCGTGCTTTCGCCCTCTTCAAGGACGCCAAGATGTGCATCTTCTTCATCTTCTCCTTCCTGCTGGGTATGTGCCTCCAGGTGACCAACGGTTTTGCAACGCCCTATCTGGATGCGTTCGGCCGCCTGCCGGAGTTTGCAGATGCGTTCGCCGTCAAGAACAACGTCTTCCTCTCTTCCATTTCGCAGGTTTCCGAGACCCTCTGCATCCTGCTGATTCCCTTCTTCCTGCGGAAGTTCGGTATCAAGAAGGTGATGCTCATCTCCTTCGTGGCGTGGTTCCTGCGCTTCGGATTCCTCGGCGCCGGCAGCCCGACCGGATTCGGCCTGGTGCTCTTCGTCCTCTCGATGATTGTTTACGGCGTGGCTTTCGACTTCTTCAACATCAGCGGCTCGCTCTTCGTTGACAAGAATACGGATGAGAAAATCCGCAGCAGTGCACAGGGTGTCTTCATGATGATGACCAACGGCCTGGGTGCAACCGTGGGTTCGTTCTGCGCGCAGTGGGTGGTGAACAACTTTACCGCCGGCAAGGAAGGGGCTGAGTTGATGGCTGGCTGGACGGGTGCCTGGTACGTCTTTGCAGGTTTCGCCCTGGTTCTGGCAGTCCTCTTCGCCCTGGTATTCAAGTACAAACACAACCCGAACGAAGCCTAGCGCTGGCTCCTACAGGCCGGAGGCTTGAATCACCGTCAGTCGCTTGCGGATAGTTTCGCTGGCGATGGTGACGGTGCATTTGCGCTCGTCGTCCGCATTGGCGGTGGTCTCGATACCGACCGTCAGATCGCCGTCGCCATTGGTGGCGCCTGCCGTGAGCCAGCCGGAACCCTCGCTGCCGATGGTCAGTTTCCACTTGACGTTGGCTTCTACAGCCACGGGGAGCACGCCGCCGGCTGCCGTGAAGCGGAGTGTATCCGGGTTCAGCGTAATCTCCGGCAGGACGTAGCGCTCACACCCACAGAACTGCGTCAGAAGCAGCCCGGATGCGCAAAGCGCAAGGAACAGCGTGCGGAATTTCTTGAGGGTTACCTTCATTTCGGCCCAAAGTTAGGAAAAAAAGCATAACTTTACGTTTTGATCAAACAGAAAGACCCGATACCATGAAATACAGCACATATCTAGCGGTTCTCTGCGCGGCTCTGATGCTTTTCGGCTGCAAGAAGACCATCGTGCCGGAAATCTCGTTGAGTGAAACCGCCGTCGTCCTGAGTCCGGATGGCGCAACGGGCACCACGGAGGTGACCTGCAACTGCACCTGGTCCACGACCACCAGCCTGGAAACCATCACCGTAGATCCGGCGGAGGGCGAAGGCGACGCCACGGTTCGCATTACGATCCCCGCCAACAATACCGGCGCGATCCGCACCCTCCGCGTGACCTTCTCGGCCAAAGGAACTGAAAAGACGGCGACGGCCAAATATGTGATTACGCAGGATGCCCAGCCCTATCTAAGCTTCCCTACGGCAACCGGCACCATCGGTGCTGCCGGCGGCGGCCTCCGCGTCGTGCTTGAGTCCAACGGAGAGTGGACCACGACCGTCTCCAATACGGGTATCACCGTGGATCCCGCCTCCAATTCCTATACGCAAACGCTCGCACTGACCGTTCCCGCCAACACGACCGGTGCGCCGATCGTTCATACTGTTACGGCTTCGCTCGTGAAAGACGCTTCCGTCAAGAGCACCTACACCTTAACCCAATCCAACTGATGAAACTCCGCAAACTTCTCTTCGCCGCCCTGCTGATGGCAGCGGCAGCCGCTCCCGCATTGGCCGATGAAGGCATGTGGCTCGTTAACATGATTGAAGGCAAGCTGCACAAGCAGATGGCAGCAGCCGGCCTGAAACTCAAATCCAACGTGCTTTACGATGAAAACAACATCTCGCTGAGCGACGCTGTGGTCTCGCTGGCCTTCGGCTGCAGCGGCAGCATGATCTCCAACGACGGTCTGATGATCACCAACCATCACTGCGCCTACGGCGACATCCACGCCCTGAGTACCCCGGAGCACAACTATCTGGAAGACGGTTTCTGCGCCCTGCAGCGCAAAGATGAGATGCCCGTTCACAGCGAGGGAATCTACTTCCTGAAGAAGGTAGTGGATATTACCGACGAGGTGCAGCATCTGCGCGACTCGTTTCAGGTGGAGAAACGCCCCATGGCCATGCGCCGCGTCTATGCCGTCATCGAATCCAAATACCAGAAGATCTATGAGGGTCAGGGGGAAGTGATCTGCTCCTCCTACTGGTCCGGCCAGCGCTATATGATTGCCCTCTATCAGGTTTACAAGGATGTGCGCCTGGTGGCTGCACCGCCGGTTTGCATGGCAACCTTCGGCGCTGAGGTGGACAACTGGGAGTGGCCGCAGCAGAAATGCGACTTCACCATCTACCGCATCTACACCGCGCCCGACGGCTCCCCGGCGGAGTTTTCGCCGGACAACGTGCCGTTCCATCCCAAGCGGGTGCTCACCATCAATGCGGGCGGTCTGCACGATGGCGACTTCGTGATGGTGATGGGCTATCCGGGCCGCACCGACCGCTACGCCTCCTCCTATTCGGTCCACAATACCGCTTCGCAGGTGAACCCCGTGCAGGCCTTCTACCGCAAGGAGCAGATGAAGATCATCGACAAATGGTCCAACCTCGATCCCAAGGTGCGCTTGCTCTATGCGGACCGCTATTTCATGCTGAGCAACGTGCAGGAGATTCGCGAAGGCGAGATCTACTGCTACAACCGGTTCGATGTGCCGGCCATCAAGCGCCGCACGCAGGAGGAACCGCTGCAGGCCTGGATCGACGCGGATCCCGAGCGCAAGGCCCAGTGGGGCACGCTGATTCCCGACCTCGCCAAGAAATACAAAGATCTGGAGTGGATCAACCAGCAGATCAACTATTACCGTGAAACCCTCGTCAACGGATATCGTCTCGGCCGGGTGAGCAGCACCGTGACGCGTACCGCCGCCAAGGCCGGCGCGCCGGAGGTGGTGATTGCCGACAGTGCCTCCGTGATACGCCAGGTGGAACGCAACTACAGCCAGATCGACCTGCGCGTGGAGCGCGAGATCTTCGATTTCTCGCTGCGCGAATATTTCCGCCACGTGGATCGTCAGTTCTGGGGTGAATATCTCCAGGGGCTCTACGACCAGTTCGAAGGGAATGCGGACGCAATCGGCGAGTATCTCTGGAGCAACTCCATCTACAGCGATGAAGCCCGGCTGCGCGCTACGCTGGCCGAGGCCCACACCCCCGAGTTCTATGCCCAGGATCCGCTGCAGCAGATGTTTGCTTCGGTAAGCATGCTGGCATTCAATAAGGTACGCAATGAAATCGAAGCCGGCCAGTCACTCTCGCAGGCCGAAACCCGCTACAAACGCGTGCTCTACAAGATGCGTCTGGACAAGGGCGAGGTGCAGTATGCCGACGCCAACTCCACGATGCGTCTGACCTACGGCAAGGTGGGCCCGATCTCCCCGCGCGACGCTGTGACCGTGGCTTCCCGCACCAGCGTGGAGGGTATCCTCGAGAAGTACAACCCGGACGAGTACATCTTCTCCCTAAAACCTGAGATCCTTGCCCTTTATCAAAAGGGTGACTGGGGCCGATGGGGCGAGAAGGGCAAACTCTATGCAAACTTCTTGAGCAACTGCGACATCACCGGCGGCAACTCCGGCAGCCCGGTCTTCGATGCCCGCGGCCGACTCGTGGGTCTGGCCTTCGACGGCAACAAGGAAGGCCTCGCCGGCGACACCTACTTTGATCCGCAGATGAACAAGTGCATCAGCGTGGACATCCGCTTCGTCCTCTGGACCCTGGACAAATACATGCACGCCGACGCCCTCCTCGCAGAACTGGATATCGTTACCAAATAGCCCGTACTTCCTCCGCCCGGGACCGCAGACAGGGCTTGCAATGTAAATCACTGGTACACTGAAAGTTAGTCAATGTCCTATCCTCCACTGCAGGGGGTAGGACATTGTGTTATTGCCAGAGAATCAGTAACTTGCATTGCAAGGAAATAACCTAAATTTGTAAGACGTACTTTGTGGGTATCCACGTTATATTAGCAGAGAGATAGAAAACGTGTTGGAAGAAACGGATTTGATCAAATCGTGTTCCGCAGGGGAACGTGCGGCGCAGGAGGAGTTGTATACCCGTTATGCAACCAAGGTTTTCACGTGTTGCAGACGATACTGTGATAACGATGCTGATGCAGAAGATATCCTGCAAGATACGTTTCTGGTGGCCTTTGACCGAATAACGTCTTTCAACTACAGGGGGAGCACTTCCTTGCAGGCGTGGCTCTGCAGGATCGCCATCAACCAGGCGATAGATAGAATTCGGAAGCGTCGGCGGTGGCCGGTGTTGATTCGCGATTCGGAGAAGGACGACGTGGCGGCGCCGCAGGAAGAGGAACTCGAAGGGGTTCCTCCAGAAAAGTTGCTGGAGATGATTGCCGCACTGCCTGAGATGAGAAGAGCCGTTTTCAATCTCTACTGTTTAGATTGTTACACGCATCGGGAAATAGGCGAGATGTTGGGTATCAGCGAAAAAGGTTCAGCGAGCATACTGGCGAAGGCCAGGAACCAGTTGAAACGGGAGATAAACAAGTATTTAAAGGTAAAAAGGTTGTAAATGGAACGGTGGGAACAGATCATCAAAGATAAACTGGAGGCTTACGAAAGTCCGCTTCCCGCTGGCGGTTTTGCCCGACTGAGCGAAGCCCACGCAGTGAAAGCGGCCGCCAGCCGTCGGTTCCGCCTCGCCCTTGGCTTTACAACAGCTGCTGTAGCGGCAGGTCTCGCCTTATTCCTCTTGTTGAAAGGACCCGAAGAAACCAAAGAGAACCCTACCCTTCAGGAGGAAGCCATTGCACAGGTGCAGCCCGCACCGCAAGTATCTCCCACGTTGCCAGTTCCCTCTGCGCCGCAGATGCCGCCCACTCAACGGGTAGTGCCACGGCCTGTGAAAACGCCAAACGCAGCGATGGAGCCGGTGAAATCCACCGCGGAGGTAAGCGTCACAGAAGCGCCATCCATCGCGGAGAACCTCTCCACGACGAATCCTGCTCCCGAAAACCAGGCATCTGCCCCTGCAATTGAAATCGGGCCGGAGCCCAAAACTCGTGCTTCCCGAACTCTTCACATCGGCACGAAAGACCTCAAGATCGCCGGTGTCGGCACCGCTGGTCTCCTTGCCACCTCCTTGTTGGCGAATCATCTACAGACGATACAATCTGGCTTATCTGGTGAACCGGGTGATTTTGCTCCACATGAAGGTCCGGATTATGCCGGAACTAAACCCACGACCCCTCCGCGTCATTTCTTTCCTTTCAGGGCGGGACTCTCAGTAGGATATCCGATATCAGAGCGGACGCGCATCACGAGCGGACTTGACTATTCCCTGTATTCTTCTCAAATAGAGGTATACGCGGAGAATCAATACAAATGGGTAACGCAAAAAGTTCATTATTTAGGAATTCCGTTCCGTGTGGATTTGAGCATTCTCTCCGGTAACCGATATGACATCTATCTAGGAGGCGGATTGGAGGCTGAACTTTGCCTGGCGGGAACTGTGGATGGAAGAAGGGTATATGGTTGTGACGGAATAGAATTCTCGCTACTGGGGGCCGCCGGCGCCCAGTGGATGATGACGAAGCATGCGGGCCTCTACCTGGAGCCCACCCTCTCCTGGCTGCCGCTGGCAGACGATATTATTCCTAAAACCTATCGCACGGAACATCCTGTGATGTTTTCCGTTATCTTTGGTATTCGGTTCATGATTGATAAATAAATCCCAGACTATGAAAAGTGTATTACCTTATCTGTTGGTTGGCGTGTTAATGCTGTTGCCTGTTAATCAGGCTACTGCGCAGGAGGCTGAGAGATTAGCTCCTCAGTTGGAGTTGGTTTCCGGTGTCGGTTTGAGTTATGGGCAGGTAGTATCGCTTACGCCGCAAGTCGTATTTCTGGGTGAATTTAAAAATGGCTGGGCGTACGGACCTGGCATCGGACTTCGATCCGGACTCGTGACCGTCTCATACATGATAGTCGATAGTCCGGCTTTAAACAACGAAAGAGACACTCAGTTTGAAACGAACCTGATGCTGTTTTACAGGGTGCGTTATTCTTCCGGACGATTCTTCGGGGCGATTGACTTGGGAGCGGCATGGGGCCTCCTGTCATGTTATGACGGTGATTGGACCTTCGGGTATCAAAACATCAATAATCGGTGCAGGACTCAAGGTCTCTTCGTTGAACCACAAGCCGGAGTTCATTTGGGCAGGTTCTCCCTGTCCCTGGGCGCGATGGTTTACCCAAGTGATTACAAACTTCAGGAACTGAATGGAGATATCGTTTCTTCAAAGCGGAAGGAGAATGACTGGGCCTTCGCATTGAATCTCCACTTCATTTATGCCCTTTAATAAGCTTCTTAGCTTTCAGATTCTACTCCACGAAGGCGATGGTGGCGACGCTGACGCGGAAGTGGGGCAGTAGGGGCTTGATGGCCTCTGAGAGGGTTGCGCCGGTCGTCATGACATCGTCCACAATCAAGAGATGACGGATGCCCTGCGCCTGCAGGCGGGCCGCAGCTTTGGGCCTCAGGACAAAGGCCCCGGCCACGTTGCGCTGTTTTCCTTCCGCCGACAGTTTTGTCTGGGTCCGGGTATAACGGGCCCGCTGCAAAAGGTCTGTCACGACGGGCAAGACCATTCGGATATCGTCTCCGCCGGATGAGTCGGACCGCTCCGGATTATTCGCTCCGCCGGCTCCGGACTCTCGCCCTGCGAGCCCTTCCGCAAGGCCGCGGGCGATGACCTCCGCCTGGTTGTAGCCGCGCTTCCAACGTCGGAGCGGATGAAGCGGAACGGGAACGATGGCCTCTATAGCGGGGATGACTTCGCCCGTCACAGGCTCTTTCACCGGTTGCGAAAAGCGGCCCGCCGCCCGCATCCGAATCCCGAGTTCCCGGCCCAGGACGCGCCCCAGCCGAAGATTTCCGTCATATTTCACCGCCTGCACCAGTCGGGTGTATTCGCTCTGCTGCCGGTAGAAATAGAGCGACGCCGCATGCACGATTCCCACACGATGCCACAGGTGCTGCTCCGCCGGATTCTCCTCCCATCCCCAGAACCACGTCTCCGGCAGATCCTCCGCACACGCCGGACAGAGATGCGCCGTCAGCTTTCTCCCGTCGTTCTCATCCTGCAGCGTCTCCAATACCTCGCCGCACACCAGGCACCGCCGGGGCATCAGCAGATCCCCCAGCGCACGCCACATATAACAGAGCTGCGCTTTGATTCGTCCCCTCATGGCTTGCTCCTCCAGCGTTTTTCAGTAAAGATAGATGTATCTACAGAGCCAAGACAATAGGGAAGTTTTCTTTCTCATATTCCTCAATGAGAGCAGATAGCATATCCAATTCCACCAAACGGGGATCATACGGCGAGGTCTCCTCATCCGTAGCAAAAAACAATTCATCAACACGGGCCAACATGGCCTTGTATTGCCTTTCATTTTGAATCAGTGCCATAACCCTGTCTCTTTATATGGTTGAAACATCAATCTTATCATATTCGCTATGAGTTCCTAGCTATCGCAGCTTGACCGCCGGGAGAGCCGCTGCGGCGACCGCCTATTTCACCGGTTTCTCGCGGACCACATCGCCGTGGTCCTGGACGATGGCGCGGAGCCAGCGCTCGCGGAACTTCGGATGGAGCGGGCGGTTCGGGATGTCCTTGCCGGAGCCGTTGTCTTGGAAGGAGCCATCTTCGTTCTGGCGTTTGACGTTGCCGTCCACGAACTTGACCAGCAGGTAGTTCTCCATCTGGCGCCAGTCGGTCATCAGCCGGTCGCAGCGGTCGCGGCAGAATTCGGTCATCGCTATGCGGGCTGCACGGCCGTTGCCGCCGGAAAGCATCGTGCAGAGGCGGGCATCCATTTCGGTCAGGCGCGTCAGGCTCTCGGCCTCCCAAGCGTCGATCTTGGTGCGGATTTCAGGAGCCACGCGGTCGTAGAAGAGATATGCAAAATGGGCCACGCGGTTGAAGAGCCAGAAAGCGGAGGTCTCCGAATAGCGGAGCATGGAGCCGTTACCCTCAGCGAAGCACTGGGGAACGGTAGTGATGTTGGCGTAGATGGGCGTCAGCGGCGAGGTAGCGGCATCGTCCACGGAGAACCAGATGACCGAACCGACTTCATCCGGCAGCCAGCCGCGGGCCTGTGCCACGAACCAGAATCCGGTCTGCTGGGTAGCAATTGAACGCTCAAAGACATATCTCTGTCCGTCCACTTCCCAGCTCATCGGACGCCAGCGGTAAGGCAGGCGGTTCGGGCCGGCACCCACATCCTCCGAAAAGTCCATCGGGGTGCCCTCGAAATGGTCACGCATTACGGCTGCCACATCGGCCACGGTGATGGGATGGTCGGCCTTTACGTAGAGCGGCATCTTGTTGCGCGGGTTGTATCCCATGGCGAAATCCAGGTAGCGGTCGGCATCGAAGTTGGCCCCGCCCAACAGGCGCATCGCACTCCATGCGCGGGCTTCGCAAGCGCGCATACCGCCGAAATCCAGCGGGTTGTAGGTATCGCAGAAGCTGAAATCCGCATCGCTGCCGCTGTAGAAGCCGGCCTTGCGTGCAAAGGAGATGACGTCCTTGGCATAGAGGCAGTTCTCCGGATCGTTCAGCGGGAAATGGTGGATGCGGCTCTGGTTGGCGTGGGAGCAGACGTATCCGTCCGGAATGCGGATGGCTACCCAGACGGCGCCTTTCTCGTATTCACCCTTGCCGATGATCTCCATGATCCAGCACTCCTCCTTGTCCGCGATGGAGAAGGATTCACCGGAGGAGGCGTAGCCGTATTCCTGCAGCAGAGCATCAATCGTGCGGATGGCCTCACGTGCGGTGCGGGCACGCTGCAAGGTGATGTATATCAACGAACCGTAGTCAATGATGCCGTTGGGCTTCTCCAGCTCCGGACGTCCGCCATAGGTCGTCTCGCCGATGATGAGCTGGTGCTCGTTCATATTGCCCACCGTCTGGTAGGTGTGCGCCACCTGCGGAATCTTGCCCAGATAGTGGCCGCTGTCCCAGTCGTGAACTTCCAGCATGGAACCGGCCGGCCAGTCTTTGGCCGGATGGAAGTAAAGCTCGCCGAAGAGGCCGTGTGAATCAGCGGCATAGCTGACCATACAGGAGCCATCGGCCGAAGCGCCTTTGGTGACAATGACATTGGTGCACGCGCGCGAGTCGGGTGCGGTGAGAGCAAGAAGGGCGACGAGCGCCGCGACGAAGGTTCGAATCGATTTCATGGTTCAAAAAATTTCTTAAAAGTAACAAAAACCGCGGGCAATTCAAAAAAACGTACCTTTGTATCTGCAAACCCATAGGGAACACCATGAAACGCACCGCACTGACAGCCTTCCTCCTGCTGCTTATAGCCCCGGCGCTATTTGCACAGAACAACGATGAGAAGCCGAAAACGCTTCCCGAAATCGCCGCCGACAAGGCAGACGAACTGATGAAGTATCTCAAATTGGAGGATTATCAGGTGTTCCAGGTAGACTCCACCCTGACGCACGACCTGCTCGCCCTGCAGAAGGAGCTGGATTCCATGCAAAAGGCCGGCATCACCAACAGCGATTTCTACACGGCCGTCTATGACCGCTGGTACAACACCACCGACTCTACCTTCCAGTGCATCTTCACGCCCGAACAGTGGACCCGCTATCTCAAGTCCAACTACGGAAAATCAAAGCGGCAACGCGATAAACGCATTGCCGCTTGGAAAGCCAAAACGGAAGGCACCAAGGCGCCTTAGAACAAGAATCCCGTATTGATATAGAGCGAACCGAACTTGGTTCCGTTGCGGTCCTGTGCGTTGAACGGGATGCCGTACTCTACGGCAATGATGAAGTTGCGGTTCATGATGAAACGGAATCCACCGCCGGCTGCGAGGTGGAAGTTCTCATTGCGGAGCAAACCGCCGCCGAATGCCTGCAGCACGCGGCCACCGTCAAAGAAGCCGCTGAGGGCCAGACCCACATTCTGGTTGAAGAGGTGGAAGTCGATGAAGCGGTAGCGCATTTCCGTATTGAAGTAGCAGATGCTGCGGCCCTGGATGCGATCGCGGACAATACCGCGGATGGTGCGGTAGCCGCCGAAGCCGTCACGGTCGTAACCGTAGCCCAGAACCGTCTCGTAGGGAAGCATATAGAAGGCCGGATCGCCAAAGAAGCCCTGAGCGTTCAGACGATATGCGAAGACGAGCTGGTCACCCACGATGGGCAGGTAGTTGCGGAAAGCGGCGTAGTACTTGACGTACGGGGTGCTCGTTCCGAGCCAGCCGGGCGCATATTCCAGGTTGGCCTCAGCCCAGATGCCGCTGGAGGGCGCTGCTTCAAAGTTGCGGCTGTCATACATCAGGCCCGCGCGCAGGGAGCTGGAGATGCCGCCGTCGGCCTGGTCGGTCGGGATGGTTCCGTTGGCCAGATAGAGGTCGAACAGCGTGGGGACGGTATTTCCATCCGGCTTGAAGGAGCTGATTGCAAAGTATTTGAAGTGATAACCCGCCTTCCAGTAGAAGTGCGGCAGAATCTCACCGGTAAAGTCGGCCTTGAAGTAGGGAACCGAACGGCCAATCCGATAGTAGGAGGAGGCGATGGAGGGATCGTAGTTGGTCTCGTAGCCGTTGAATCCGTAGAAGTCCAACGCCTTCTCGTGCTGGAACATACCGTTGATGCAGAAGCGCACGCCCGGGATCAGGGTACGGTTGTCGTAGTTGACGGTGAAGAGCATCGAACCCTTGGTGAAGAAGGAGGCCTCCAGGTACCACTGCGACTTGGGTACCGGATACCAGCTGCCGTCGCCGAAGTTGTAGATGTTCAGCAGGGCGCCGTACTGGAGACCCTTGTCCTGATCGTAGGCCACGATGGGCAGCGGGCCGAACGAGAGCCCTTTCTTGACGATATCGTCGGCGGCACGGCCGGGAATTGCGCTCAGCATCAGCAGCGCTGCCAACAAAAGTGTAAAGTGTTTTTTCATCTTATTTCAGGTTGTCAATTTTGGATTTCAGGTAGTTGTACTGCTTGCGGATAGCGGCGTTCCGGCCGGAAGCGGTGCGCCAGTGGGAGGCGGTCATGCGCCAGAGCTCAAAGAAGTCGTAGGTCAGCATCGGGGCCGGCAGCAGCAACAATGCGGCAGTCAGGGCCCAGTACCAGCGGAGGAAGCAGAAGAGCAGCACGACCTCGATAATGTAGAGTAACGTCCAGAGAACCATGGAGGTACCCATGCGGGCCGTGTTGCGGAAAGCCAGGTCTTTGATGCGCCCCGCGAGCGATTCGGCCACCCACCAGACGGGCAGCGAAGCCAGAGCCAGCACCGCAAAGACGGGCAATGTCACCAGGCAGAGCAGCGTGTTCCACAGCGCCGCGAGCACGGGATGCTTCTTGCAGAGCGAATTGAGGCTGATGCGGGCCTTGCGGCGGCTGTCGCGGAATTCGAGCGCCTCGCGGTACAGACCGGCCGCTGCTTCGGGTTGCTCCGCGCCAAACTTTTCGATGCGCGCGATGGCGTCCCGGTTGGTCTCCAGGCGCTTCTTCATCCGCAGCGCGGGAATTTTTCCGCTGGACATCTTGGTCAGTTCCCAGATGGCCTCATAGTTGGCCTCGTCGCGCACGCAGGTGATGGTTTCGGCGAGCTTTTCAGCCAGCAGTGCGCGCAGCCCCTGCATCAAATCGTGGTCGTTCAGTTCCGGATGGGCGTTGATATAGGCCGTGGCGTCGATCGGATCGCCGATCTGGGCGAGCAGGGTCCCGCGGAAGCGGAAATAGTCACCATACTCCAGGCCTACCGGCACGATATAGACCGGACGGTCGCCACCCGTGGCGCGATAGGTTCCCAGTGCGATGCGGGCCACCCCTTTTCCGATGGGCAGCAGGGCGTGCATCGGGCGATGCGTACCTTCCGGCATAATGCAGAAGTGGCAGCCGTTGGCCAGCACTTCGATGGATTTTTCAATGGTCTCCTCCGTCTTGTGCATGTTCTGCAGACCGTCCCTGCGCCGATTGATGGGCATGATTTTCAGGTAGTTGAGGATACGGGCGATCTTGGGATTCTTGAAGACGTCTGCCCGCGCCACAAAGACCTTGCGCCGGCGGCTCATCACCAGCACGGCGAGCGGATCCATCAGGGCGTCACAATGGTTCGGGGCGTAGATAACGGCGCCGTCGGTAGGAATTTTATCCATCCCGAGATAGCGGACCCGGCGGTAAGAACCGCGTATAAAGGCGTCTGTCCACCAGCGAAGGGAGGAATAACCGAGGGATTTTTCGTAGATTTTCTTGCTCATTCCCGGTAATTTGGTCCGCAAGATACGAATTATACCTTAATTTCTTACATTTGCAGTATGGCATACACGCTGATGTTCTATAATCTGGAGAACCTCTACGACACCGCAGACGATCCGGAAACCAACGACGACGAATTCACTCCGTCCGGCGAAAAGCGCTGGACCTTGGAGCGTTACCATACGAAACTCGACAACCTGAGCGAGGTGGTCGGGGCGGTGGCCAGCGCCCAGGGAGGTTTCCCTATCGTGATTGGCGTTTCCGAAGTGGAGAACATGCGCGTGATGCGGGAACTCGCCTCCCGCAAGCGGATGCAGGGCGCTCACTACAAATGCCTTCACTATGAATCCAACGACGCCCGCGGCGTAGATGTCGGCGCCTTCTACCGGCCCGACAAGTTCACCCTGCTGGGCAGTGAGCCGGTCAAACTGGTGCTGCGCAGCGGCCGGGAGTACATTGGCCGCGATATTCTAGCAATGTGGGGTCTTCTGGATGGCGAGATGTTCGCCTTTTATATCTGCCACTTCCTCTCCCGCCGGGCCGGGATCGAATCTTCCGCCGGGTTCCGCCGGGCCGGGGCCGAGACCGCCCGCGACCATGCCAAGGCGCTGGCCCAGAAGTATCCCGGACTCAAGGTGGTGATTATGGGCGACATGAACGACAACCCCGACGACGTCTCGCTTGCCGAGTTGCTTCCGGCCCGCCGCAACCTCTTCTCGGTCAAGCCCGGAGAGTATTTCAACCCCTTCTGGCAGCTGCACGACGAGGGAGTCGGCAGCAGCCTTCACGGCAGCCGCTGGACTATGTACGACAATATCATCGTCAGCCATTCGCTGCTCGACCAGACGGCGGCTAACGTCCGTACCATCTTCGGCGGCCGGACCGTCCGCGGCCTGCATCTGGCCAAGACCGATTCCCGCCACTACGGCGAAGTCTTCCGCCGCAACTTCATGATGCAGAAGGGCAAGCCCAAACGCTGCTACGACGGCAACCATTTCCAGAGCGGCTACAGCGACCACCTCCCTGTGCTGATCAAGCTCCGGTAGACTCGCGCAGCATTGCAGGGTAAAAACGGCCGGGGCAAGATAGTAGGGGGCGTCCGGCGGCGATGTAAGAAATTTTTTCGCCCCATTTTTGGAATCGGAGGCAGTTTCCATTAACTTTGGAAAACGCATCATCGTTTTCTGACATGAAAAGATTCCGAATACTGCTTTTACTTGGTGCTGCCCTGTTGGCTGGCGCCCTGATTAGTTCCTGCAGCGGCCCATTCCCGGGTCCCGACGACGGCGAAAGTCCCAACAGCAACAATGAAGATAAAGGGAAACCTACACACCGGACGGACCGCCCGGCGAATGTCTGTTCGATTGAGCTTTGACGTCAAGATGGGACGCCGATTTCGCTGGTTACCGTTGACCTGCCTGGCGCTCCTGCTGCTGCAGGGCTGCCGGACGGGAGAGACTGACCGACGCCTGAGAGCCATCGACGACTCCGCTCAGTTGCATCCCGACAGCGCTTTGGTCCTGCTGCGCGCCGTCCCGCGGGAAGCCCTCACCACCCAGGCGCTTCGGGCCCACTATTCGCTCCTGCACGCAAAACTGCTTTACAAGAACTTCATCGACACGACCGACCTGGCAATCATAGCCCCGGCCCGAAGTTATTTCGCTCGCCACGGCTCCACGCACGAAAAGATGGAGACGGCCTATTACACCGGCTGTATCCTTCAGAACCGCAAGGAGTTCACGGAAGCTGTGATTGAACTCGGCGTGGCGGCAAGGCTGGCACAGCAGTGCGGGGATCGCTTCACGGAAGGTCTTATCTGCGCCACCCTCAGCATTCTCTACACCGAACTGCACAACTATTCGGAGGAATACCTCTATGCCGAACGGGCCGTATCGTGTTTTGCGGAGGCCGGTAATGAGGATTATCGCCAGTATGCCGCTATCCTTCAGGGTATTGCGCTGCACAATCAGCGGCATTTCGCCGAAGCGGAAGCCATCTACCGGGATATTTTGGAAAACGGCAATCCCGACCGGGCCAACCGGCAGGATGTGATGGCCCACCTTGCGCTGACACAGGCGGCCCGTAAGGATATCCACCTGGCGGAAGCCGATTCCCTCTTCAAGCAGGTGCTGTTTGAGACGGGGGATCTGCCCTCCCGCAACATGTGGGGTGCCTACGCGTTCGTGCAGGACCGCCTGGGCCGACGTGCGGAGGCCGATGCCATCTATGCCCGACTGGACACGGCCGATGTGGCCATCGACGGCTGGTACGCCCGCTCACTGGGCGTCCGACGGGAGTATCGCGATGCTTTCTACAGATTGTTGAGGTCGGTGGAGCAACAGTCCGAGCTGCTGAATGTCGCCCTGACGCAGGCCACCCAGAAGGCGCTGCGCGAGCGGTTGGAATCGCTTCGCGAACAGGCGGAGGCCCGTAACCGCACTCAGCGCAACATCTTCATTCTTACCATCCTGGCCGTGCTGTCAGCGGCGGTTGCCCTCTTCCTCTTGATTCGACGCCGCTACGAACACACCCGCGAGGAGAACCTTCGTCTGACCCAGATGGCCGAACAAATTCACAACCGGATGCAGGCGATGGAAAAGGCGGCCGCCGACGCTGCCTCCTCATGCACAGCCCCCTCGCTGCAGGAGGAGTACATCCGTCTCTACCAGTCGCGTTTCAAGGAGATCGGTATCCTCTACGAGAATCTTCTCTATGCAGAAACGCACGGTAACGGCACCCAGGCCATCCTCGCCTCGGTGCGCAGGATGGTGAACGACATCATCCGGCAGGATGCGGACGGCCGCCGGTTCGAAGCGATGCTCAACGAAAAACTCGACGGGGTGATGACCCGCTTCCGTCAGGATTTCCCGGGGCGGCCTGAGACCGATTACCGGCTGATGAGTTTCGTGATTGCCGGGTTCGACGCCACCACCGTTACGCTGCTGCTGAATATGCCCTCCGCCGGGGCGGCCTATACGCGCAAGTCCCGCCTGAAACAGACCATCGCCGCGGCCGGGGGCCAGAAGAACGCCGCCTATCTCCGCTATTTTTAGCCCTGTAAGGATTTGTTTCTTTGGCGGCATGTTGTTACTTTTGCAACATGTTTGACTTTATTCACATTACTTTTATCGATATACTCGACATCGTCCTGGTGGGGTTGCTGATTTTCGAGATCATCCGCTTCTTCCGCAAGACCTCGGTGATGGGCGTGTTCCTGGGCATTCTGGCCATCTACGTGACCTGGCTGATTGTCCGCGCGCTCAACATGAAACTGCTCTCGTTCATCCTGGGGCAGATTCTGGGCGTGGGTGTGATTGCCCTCATCATCCTTTTCCAGCCGGAGATCCGGCGCTTCCTCTTCAGCTTGGGCAACCGCATCAAGTCGGCGCCGCGCCGCTCCTTCCTTTCCCGGCTGCTCGGTTCGCAGCAGCACGGCATGGATGTGACGAGCCTCGGTGAGCTGACGGCCGCCGTCCGCAAGATGTCGGAAACCAAGACCGGTGCGCTGATTGTGCTGCAGCACGGCAGCCGCCTGGATCGCTATATCGAAACGGGTGATCCGCTCAACGCCCGCATCAACCGGCGCCTGATTGAGAATATCTTCTTCAAGAACGCGCCGCTCCACGACGGGGCCATGATCCTCAGTGCGGACTCGATGCTCGCAGCCCGCTGCACCCTGCCCATCTCGGAAAATCCGGACATCCCGCCGCAGTTCGGCATGCGCCACAAGGCGGCAATCGGCATCACGGAACTTACCGATGCATCGGTAATCGTGGTTTCGGAAGAGACGGGCCAGATTTCGTTCGTGGAGCGCGGGGAGATGCAGCACGATATCGGTCTCACCACGCTGCGTCTGGCTATTGAAAATTCTTACAAGTAACCGATCCGAACGATGTCGCTCGAACAGAAGTTGGGGTTTGACCGGGTGAGGGGGCTGGTGCACAACCGCTGCCAGAGCCTCTATGCGCAGGCCAAGGTGGCCGAGGAGGAGATTTCACGCGACGGCGGGGAGATTCTCGCACGGCTCCGCCTCACGGACGAGATGCGCACCATCTGCCTGTTCGAAGACGACTTTCCGGTCAACGGCTATGTTGACACGCGTCCCTTCCTGGTGCCGCTCGATGCCGAGGGTACCAGCATCGACCTTCCCTCGCTGGGCAAACTGCGCACCGCACTCGATACCCTCCGCCAGCTGTTGGGATTCTTTGCGCGCAGCAAGGAGGATCTCTACCCGAACCTGCGGGCCTTTTCGGCCGATGTAACCTACGATCCCGAGATTGCCCGGCGCATTGCAGCGATTCTGGACCGCAATGGCGGGGTCAAGGACAGCGCCTCGCCCGAACTGGCCAACATCCGCCGCTCGCTGCGCGAAAAAGACGGGGTGATTGCCACCCGCATCGCCGCCATCCTGCGTGCCGCCAAGGCCGAAGGATTGGTGGGGGAAGATGTCTCCGCATCGGTGCGCGACGGCCGCACGCTGATTCCCGTGCCGGCGGCCTCCAAGAAGCGGCTTCCGGGCTTTGTGTACGACGAATCGGCCAGCGGCAAGACGGTCTTCATAGAGCCGCTGGAGGTGGTGGAGCTGGAGAACCAGGTGCGCGAACTGCAATTCGAGGAGCAGCGCGAGATTCAGCGCATCCTCTTTGAATTCACGGAGTTCATCCGTCCTGCGCTGCCCGAACTGGTGGCCGCTTCCGACTATATGGGCGAGATGGATTTCATCCACGCCAAGGCGATGGTGGCCGTGGATATGATTGCCGGTATGCCCATCCTTTCGGATACCGGCGAACTGACCCTGCGCAAGGCGCGCCATCCGTTGCTGGAGGCCTCTCTGCGCCGCGAGCACAAAGAGATTGTTCCGCTCACGCTCACCCTCACGCGTGACAAGCATATCCTGCTGATTTCCGGCCCGAATGCCGGAGGTAAGTCGGTCTGCCTCAAGACGGTAGGCCTGTTGCAATACATGTTCCAGTGGGGCATGCTCATCCCCACCTCGGAGATTTCGGAGCTTCCGATCTTCGATGAAATCTTCATTGATATCGGCGACGACCAGTCGCTGGAAAACGACCTGAGCACCTATAGCTCCCACCTGGCGCACCTGCGCGAGATTCTGGAGAAGGCCTCCGAGCGGACGCTGGTGCTGATCGACGAATTCGGCAGCGGTACGGAGCCGGCCGCCGGCGGTGCGATTGCCGAGGCGGTGCTGAGCGAACTGGACCGCCGGGGCGTCTATGGCGTGGTCACCACCCACTATACCAACCTCAAACTCTACGCCTCGGGCAGTACGGGCGTCATCAATGGCGCCATGCTCTTCGATGCGGCGGCCATCCAGCCCATGTTCCAACTGGAGATGGGGCTTCCGGGCAACTCCTTCGCCTTTGAACTGGCCCGCAAGATGGGCCTCCCCGAACCGCTGGTCAAGGATGCCGAGGAGCGCGCCGGCACGGAATACGTCAGCATCGAGCGCAACCTGCGCCGCATTGCCCGCAACCGCAAGGCACTGGATGAAAAGCTGGCCCACATCAAGGCCACCGACAAGACGCTGGAGGGGTTGACGGACAAATACCAGAAAGAGTTGGCCGAGGTCAAGGCCCTCAAGAAGCAGATGCTGGACGAAGCGCGCGAAGAGGCGCGCGCCATCATCGCAGGGGCCAACAAGCAGGTGGAGCGCACCATCCGCGACATCCGCGAAGCGCAGGCCGACAAAGAGAAGACCCGCCTTATCCGCAAGGAGATGGCCGACTTCAAAGAGGGAATCGACCGGGAAACCCTGAGCGAAAACGACCGCAAGATAGAAGAAAAGATGGCCCGCATCCTGGCCCGCAAGGAACGGGAGCGGCAGCGGAAAGCACAGCGTGGCGAACGCGAGGCGGCAGCTGCCCAGGCCATCAAAGAGGCTCAGCCCAAGGTGGCGCCGGTGCGTGCCGGGGAAAAGTCCGCCGATGCGCCGCTGGCGGTGGGCGACAAGGTAATCGTGCGCTCCAACGGCCTGCCGGGCGAGATTTCCCGCATCAGCGGCCGCGATGTGTTCGTGGCCATCGGCAGCATCACCAGCCGGATGAAGGCCGACAAGGTGGAGCGGATCTCCGCCACCCAGTATCGCGAACTGACCAAAGGGACCGTCCCGGTTCGCAAGAGCTACAGCTCTTCGTCACTCTCCGAGCGCCGGCTGCAGTTCTCCCCGAGCATCGACATCCGCGGAGAGCGGCTCAACGACGCCATGGAGATTGTGGTCCGCTTCATAGACGATGCCATGATGCTGGGCATGGGGCAGGTAAAGATTCTGCACGGAAAGGGCAACGGAGTGCTTCGCGAAGAGATTCGCAAATACCTCCGTACGGTTCCCGGCGTAGCCTCTGCCCGCGACGAATCGCTGGAGCTCGGCGGCGCCGGAATCACCGTTGTAGAGTTCGATCTGTAGATCTAGTCGTTATTCAACTCGCGGATATCCACCTGGTCGCGGCGGGAGCTGCCCAGGAGCCACTCGCTGTACCAGTCGGCCATACGCCAGAAGAAGTACTCGTTCATATCGCCGAAGCCGTGACGCTGTCCCGGGAGGATCAGCATCTCGAAGCGCTTGTTGGCGCGGATCAGGGCATCCACCACGCGGATAGTGTTGCCCGGATGGACGTTGTCGTCAATGTCGCCGTGCACCAGCAGCAGGTGACCCTTGAGGTTCTTGGCCAGTGACTGGTTCTTGTCGATGCTATAGCGGAAAGTGGTGTCACCCTGGGCGGTGATCTCCTCCAGGATGCCGTGGTGCTGCTCGCTCCACCAGCGGTTGTACATGCTGTTGTCGTGGTTGCCGGCGCAGGAAACGGCTGCCT
Organism: Bacteroidales bacterium; assembly: GCA_045114175.1. Taxonomy (GTDB): domain Bacteria; phylum Bacteroidota; class Bacteroidia; order Bacteroidales; family UBA932; genus Cacconaster. Next base: position 44,110 of record JBGUJZ010000039.1, read on the forward strand.
TGAAGAAGTCGGGGTACTTGAGGATAGCTGCCGTTGACATGAATCCGCCGCCGCTGTGGCCGTGGATACCTACACGGTTGATATCAATGAAGTTATGGCGTGCAGCCAGCTGCTGGATCGCGTACTTCTGATCCTCCAGACCGTAGTCGCGGAGGTTGCCGTAGCCATAGTTGTGGTACCATTTGGAACGGTTCGGGTGACCGCCGCGGTTACCCACGGTGACCACGATGAAGCCGATCTGGGCCAGACGGTCCTTGCGGGTGAAGCCGCTGCTCCACGCCTCGGAGTTGCCTTCCACTTGCGGTCCCGGATAGACGTAGTCGATAATCGGGTAGGTCTTGGTGGAGTCAAAGTCGTACGGTTTGTACATATAACCGTAGAGGTCGGTGACGCCGTCGGCTGCCTTGACCTTGAAGGGTTCGGGGAACTTGTAACCCGCTGCCAGGAGCTGGGAGAAGTCGGCGGTATCCAGGGCGCAGACCTTCTTGCCGTTTCCGTCAAAGACCGTCGCCATCGGGGCGCAGTCCACGCGGGAGTAGGTGCTTACAAAGTAACGGGAGTCGTCGCAGAAGCTGGTCACGGTGGAGTTGTAGCCGGCTTCGTCAATGCGCTTCATGCCTTTGCCGTCCAGGCCGACGCGGTAAACGTGGCCGTTGTAGGGGTTTTCCTCTTTGTCCACGCCCATTGCCAGGAAGTAAACCACGCGGGCCTTCTCATCTACGGAGAGGATCTGGTCCACATGGAACGCACCGTTGGCCACCGGGTTCTTCAGGGTACCGTCGGCACCATAGAGATAGAGGTTGGCCCAGCCGTTGCGCTCGCTCCACCAGAGCAGTTCGGAACCGTTGTTGATGAGGCGCAGGGGCTGCGTCTCCACATAGGTGTTGAGGCGCTCCTCAATCACGGGCTTCGCCACGGTATCGGCCACATTCACGGCGCAGATATCCACGCGCTTCAAATCGCGGCTGGTGCGCTGGATGTAGAATTTCTCGTTGTCACCCAGCCAGATGCTCTTGATATAGTCGTCGTTCTTCTCTTTCTGGAGGATCGGGCGGTTGAGGATATCGATGCTCTGGTCTTTCCAGGCCGCCACGTCAATCATCTTGCAGTCCCCCGATTCGATATCGAAGAGGCAGAGGTAGTCCACCGGACCCGGCTCGCCCGGCATCTGGTATTTATAGGTCTGCAGGGTAGGGCGGGGCTGTGCGGTGGATTTGATCACCCAGAGCTCCTTCACGGGACGCATATCGAATTTCTCGATCGCGAAGTGACGGCCGTCGGGCGACCAGCGTGCCGTGGCGCTCATCCGTTCGGTAGTATCCTTGACAGTGGCTGCGCGATAGTTGCTGCCGCCATAGTAGAACTCCGGGGTGGCGTCGGTGGTCAGACGGTGCTCCACAACCGTAGAGTCCTTCTTGTCTTCCATCAGCTTCTTGACGTCGTCCATGCTCATCCAGTAGAGGTCGTAGTTCTTGGTGTAGAGAGCGCGGGTTCCGTCCGGGGAGATGTTGGCCCAGCGCGGGTAATCCTTGACCTCATCCTCTTCGGTCACATCCTTCAGGGTGTTGGACGCGATGTCGTATTCAAAGCGGAAGATCTTGTTCTCTTTCTTGGGCTTCTCAGGCTTCTTGTCATCCTTCTTCTCCTTGCCTTCAGCGGCGCCTTCTTCCTTCACGGCCTCATCTTTTTTCTTCTTGTCCTTCTTCTCCACCATCAGCGTGCTCTTGATCTCGAAGGTGAACTTGGAGTCGTCTTTCAGGCGGAATTTCTGGAAAGGAATGTGCTGAGCATCAAAGGGATCCTTAACGATCTCGGAGAGCTCCATCGCCAGTTTTTCCATATCGAAGACAGCCGTGCGCGTGCCGCGGGTGGCATCTACGATATAATATTGTGCACCCTGGGAGGTCTCCCATTTGTACCAGAATTTGTCTGAATTGCTGAACCAGTGGGGATCCACACGGAGGGAGTGAACCATGGCACCCACCTTCTTGGCGGAATACTGGTCGGCGAGTTCATAATTGGGCTGGGCCATTGCCGCGCTGCCGCACAGCAGGAAAGCCAGCATCAAAGTCAGTCTTGCTTTCATAAATTATAAGGTTGTTTGAATAATCTTTTTCCATTCGCCCACCTCCATGTCGGTCACCTGGCCGCCGTCGATCCGGAAGCGGAGGGCCGTCTGCACGGTGTGGAAGCCGAAGTTTCCAGCCGCGCCGGGATTCAGGGTGAGCATGTTGAAATGCTTGTCGTTCATCACTTTGAGGATGTGCGAATGGCCGCAGACAAAAAGGTTGGGCCGATGTGCGGCAATCAGTTGCAGGGCCCGGCTGTCGTAACGTCCGGGATAACCGCCAATGTGCATCATCAGCACCTTCATTCCGCCCAGGGTGAACACCTGCACCGGCGGACAGCAGCGGCGCAGTTCCGCCCCGTCGCAATTGCCGTAAACGGCGGTCAGCGGCTTGAAGGCGGAGATGGCGTCGAACACTTCCACCGTGCCGAAATCGCCTGCATGCCAGATGGTATCCACCGGAGCAAGGAAGTCCCTGACCCGGTTGTCCCAAAGTCCATGCGTATCCGAAATCAATCCGACGTAAGCCATCTCAAAACGTTTCAGGGATACAAAGTTAGCAATTATTAGAAAATACATATATTTGTACGTTTTATACGCGCCTGTAACTTGGCGCCACTGTATCAGACAATTATTTAACCCATACCTATGAAAAAACTGAAATTGTTTTTCCCGGTGGTGGCTCTTTTGCTCTTTGCAACCGCCGCGTTCGCCCAGAACACGGTGGTCAAGGGTGTGGTGATTGCCGAGGAAGACGGATTGCCGGTGATTGCGGCTTCGGTTTTCGGTAAGGATACCAAGATTGGTACCGTGACCGATATCGATGGCCAGTTCACCCTGGAAGTTCCGCCTTCCGTCAAAATCCTGGTGATCTCCTACACCGGTATGAAGACCAAAGAGGTTCCGGTACAGCCGAATGTCAAGGTCATCCTCAGCACGGATTCCCAGATGCTGGAGGAGGTCGTTGTCACCGGTATGCAGAAGATGGACAAGCGCCTCTTCACCGGTTCCACCACGAAAGTCTCGGCAGATGATGCCAAGATTGCCGGTATCGCCGATATCTCGCGCTCCCTCGAGGGACGTGCCGCCGGCGTGTCGGTCCAGAATGTCTCCGGTACGTTCGGTACCGCTCCGAAGATCCGCGTGCGAGGCGCCACCTCCATCTACGGTAGCTCCAAGCCGCTGTGGGTCGTGGACGGCGTCATTATGGAAGATGTCGTTGAGGTAGATGCCGAAAGCCTCTCCTCGGGTGATGCCAACACCCTGATCTCTTCCGCCATCGCCGGCCTCAACTCGGACGATATCGAGTCGTTCGACATCCTCAAGGATGGTTCGGCGACCTCCATCTACGGTGCCCGCGCAATGGCCGGTGTCATCGTCGTGACCACCAAGAAAGGTAAGGCGGGCCACAGCAGCATCAGCTATTCCGGTGAATACACGATGCGCCTCAAGCCTACCTATTCCACCTTCAACATCATGAACTCCCAGGACCAGATGTCCATCTACCAGGAGCTTCAGCAGAAGGGTTACCTCTCCTATGCGGGTACGGCGAATGCGGCCTCGAGCGGTGTGTACGGAAAGATGTACGAACTCATTACCAAGTACGACCAGACCTCCGGCCAGTTCGGCCTGGCCAATACGGCCGAGGCCAAGGCGGCTTACTTGCGCGCTGCAGAGTACCGCAACACCGACTGGTTCGACCGTCTCTTCTCCTACAGCATCCAGCACAACCACTCCATCTCCATGACGGGTGGTACGGATAAGGGCAACTACTACGCTTCCCTCTCCGTGATGGACGACCCGGGTTGGACCACGCAGAGTTCGGTGCAGCGCTTCACGGGCAACCTGAACGCTACCCACCGCATCTACGACAACCTCACCCTCAACATCATCAGCAACGCCGCTTACCGTAAGCAGCGCGCGCCGGGAACCCTGAGTTCCAAGATTGATGCGGTGAACGGTGAGGTGAAGCGTGACTTCGATATCAACCCGTATTCCTACGCGCTGAACACTTCCCGTACGCTGGACCCGGATGAGTTCTATACCCGCAACTATGCGCCCTTCAACATCTTCCACGAGTTGGAGAACAACTACATCGATATCGACGTGGCCAACCTCCGCTTCCAGGGAGAATTGAAGTACAAACCCATCTCCAAAGTGGAGATTTCCGTCCTGGGAGCTGCCAAATATACCGCTTCGGTCCGCCAGCACTACATCAAGGACGACTCCAACCAGGCAATGGCCTACCGCGCTGCCGGCACGACCACCATCCAGAACAACAACACCTATCTTTATACCGATCCGGACGATCCGTTCGCATTGCCGGAGATTATCCTGCCCTACGGCGGTATCTACGAGCGCAACGACAACAAGATGTTCGGATGGGACTTCCGCGCGACGGCAACCTACAACGATACCTTCGCCGTGGACCATATCATCAACCTCTACGGCGGTATGGAGACCAACTCCATTGACCGTGAGGCCGTCTGGTTCCGTGGCTGGGGTCTGCAGTACGACCTGGGCGAAGAGGCCAACTACGACTACCGCATCTTCAAGCGCGGCAAGGAAGACGGCAACGATTACTACACGATCGGTCACACCTATGACCGTCGCGCCGCCTTCTTCGGAACGGCCACCTACTCCTACAAGGGCCGCTACAGCCTCAACGGCACCATCCGTTACGAGGGTTCCAACCAGCTGGGTAAGAGCCGCAAGGCACGCTGGCTGCCTACCTGGAACCTCTCCGCAAAGTGGAATGTCTCCGACGAACCTTTCATGAAGGACTACCGCGAGAAGATCTCCCACCTGGCACTCAAGGCTTCCTACTCCCTGACCGCTGAGCGCGGCCCGGTGAACAACTCGCTGATGATTATCCGCGCGGATACCCCGTGGCGCTACTCCACCAGCGACAGCGAAACCATCCTCTACATCTCCTCGCCGGCCAACCCTGACCTGACCTACGAGAAGAAGCACGAGCTGAACGTGGGTCTGGAGTTGGGTATGTTCGACAACCGCATCAACTTTGCCGGTGACTGGTACATGCGTAACAACTTCGACCTAATCGGCCCGACCTACACCACGGGTACCACCGGTTCCGTGACCAAGTATGGTAACGTGGCTGCGATGAAGTCGAGCGGTTTCGAGCTCTCGCTCACCACGACCAACATCAAGAAGAAGAGCTTCAGCTGGACCACCAACTTCATCTATTCCCACACGAAGAACATCGTCACCGAGCTGCTCTCCACGCGCCGCGTGATTGACCTCGTTTCGGGAACCGGTTTCGCCATGCAGGGGTACCCCAACCACAGTATCTTCTCCATTCCGTTCCGCGGACTGAATGAAGAGGGTCTTCCGACCTTCCTGGATCAGGATGGCAACGTCACCACGACGGGCATCTACTTCCAGACCTCGGATCCCAACAAGCTGGGCTTCCTGGAGTACTCCGGTACGGCCGATCCGACTGACGTCACCTCCCTGGGTAACACCATCCAGTGGAAAGGGTTGCGCCTGAATGTCTTCCTCACCGGAAGCTTCGGCAACGTGATCCGTCTGGACCCGGTCTTCAAGGCCCGCTACAACGACCTTTCCTCCATGCCTAAGGAGTTCAACGACCGCTGGGTGATCCCGGGCGACGAGAACCACACGACCATTCCGGTCATCGCCTCCCGTATCCAGAACCGCAACGACTCCCACCTGAGCTATGCCTACAACGCTTACAACTACTCCACCGAGCGAATCGCCAAGGGCGACTTCGTCCGTCTGAAGGAGGTCTCCCTGAGCTACGACTTCTCCAAGAAGGTAGTCAAGGCGATGCGTCTGGGCTCGCTCTCTCTCAAACTGCAGGCTACCAACCTGTTCCTGCTCTATTCCGACTCCAAACTCAACGGACAGGATCCTGAGTTCTTCAACACCGGCGGTGTGGCCGTCCCGATGCCGAAGCAGGTGACCATGTCTCTTAAAATCGGTTTATAAAGGAGGATGATTATGAAAGCAACTAAAATTACCATCATATTTTCCGCCGCAGCGCTTCTTCTGAGTTCCTGCGACAAGTTCCTCGACGTAAACCCCGACAAGCGCGCTGAGGTCGATACCCGGGAAGAGATGAGTTCCCTGCTCGGCTCTGCCTATCCGACCCACGTGATGATCTCGATGGCCGAGATGATGAGCGACAACATCGACGACTTCGGCCTGACCTCCTTCAACAACAGCAAGCGCTTTCTGGAGCAGGTCTACAAGTTCCAGGAAATTACGGAAAGCGACAACGAAAGCCCTGAAAACTGCTGGTGGGACCACTGGCGCGCCATTGCTGCGACCAACGTGACCCTCGAGGCACTGGCTGAAATCGGCACGCCCGACGACCCGAATCTGCGGGAAATCTACGGTGAGGCCTACATCGCCCGCGCCTACAACCACTTCATGCTGGGCACGATGTTCTGCATGCCTTACGATCCGGTCCACAGCAAAACGGATCCCGGCCTGCCTTACCTGACGGCGGTGGAAAATGGATTCAACATCCAGCACGACCGCGGTACGGTGGCAGAGCTCTATGCAGCCATCGAGGCCGACATCGAACGGGCCCTTCCGCTGGTGGGTGATTCCCGCTACCGCGTTCCGAAGTACCACTTCAACCAGAATGCGGCTTACGCCTTCGCCTGCCGTTTCTATCTCTTCTACGGCAAATATGAGCGCGCCATCGAATGCGCCAACCACGTGCTGGGCGAATCTCCCGCCACGATGCTGAAAGACTGGGCTTACCTGGGCAGCCTGCCCACCGGTACGAACGGTCCGCTGCTTCACGCTACGGGTTACTGCGATTCCAGCTCGCCGGCCAACCTGCTGCTGCAGGCCTGCTACTCCACGCACGGCTATGTGTGGGCCAATTATTCCACCTACAGCCGCTTCTCGCACGGTTCCTACCTCTCTGCCACGGAGGACATGGAGGCCACCTATCCGTGGGGTAAATCCACCTTCCGTGACGGTGTGAAGACCTACTCCGGCAGTATGGACAAGATCATCTTCTGGCGCGTGCCCCGCATCTTCCAGTACACCGACCCTGTGGCCGGTACCGGTTATGTGCGCACCATCTGCCTCTCGCTCAGTACCGACGAGACCCTGCTCAACCGGGCTGAGGCCAACATCCTGCTGGGCAACTACAATGAAGCCTGCGACGACCTCAACCTCTGGCTGCACAACATCACCACCAGCACCTATACGCTGACGCCTGCCAACATCAAGGCCTTCTACAACGGCGTCGCTTACCACGGCTGGAACAAGGCCACCATCAAGAAGCACCTCCATCCTGGCTTCGACATTGGTGAAGAGGGCGGTGACAAAGAGACGATGCTCCAGTGCCTGCTCAACTGCAAGCGTCTGGAACTCATCGGATTCGGTCATCGCTGGCAGGACCTGCGCCGCTATGGCATCACGGTCCACCGCCGCCAGATCAACATCACCGAAGCAGGCTACGTGCCGGTCGCTGTGACCGACTCGCTCGAGGCCCGCGATCCCCGTTTTGCCCTCCAGATTCCGTATAAGGTTATCCAGGGCGGATTCACTCCCAACCCTCGTAACAACAACTAAAGGAGCGTATGAATATGAAACGATATATCAATTGGGCTTTGACCCTTCTCGTTGCTCTTCCCTTTGCGTTCTCCTGCGCCGAGCAGCCGCTCGACCCGAACAGCATCATCACGGTGGACAACTATGAGAAGAATGCCTTTGACCTGTGGCTGGACGCCAACTACGTCTATCCCTACAACATCGAGTTCAAGTACCGCTACGAGAACAACGAGACCGACCTGAACTACTATTCGGTGCCGGCTTCCTATGACAACGCGATTGTCATGGCGCACCTCGTGAAGTACCTCTGCATCGACTCCTACGACGAGGTGGCCGGCGTGACCTTCACCCGTACCTACTTCCCCAAGGAGTTCTTCCTGATGGGCGAGTGGGAGTACAAGAACAACGGTGTCTTTACCCTCGGTACGGCAGAGGGCGGTAAGAAGATTATCCTGATGGGTATCAACTACCTGCCCAAGTATATGACCACGGCGGAGAATCTCAACTACTACTATTTGAAGACCATCCACCACGAGTTTACCCACATTCTCAACCAGACCAAGGACTTCCCGGTGACCTTCTCGCAGGTTTCGGGCGCCAGCGAAGACGGCTACCTGGCCGACAGCTGGAACGCTTCGGATTATGCGGGCGATTACCTCCAGCGCGGTTTCATCACCCGGTATGCGCAGCACTCCGACCGTGAGGACTTCGCCGAGTGCATGTCCAAGTATGTCACCAACGACGCTGCCTGGTGGGAGGCTCAGTTGGCAGAGGCTAAGGGCGCCGACAAAGACGGTTCCGCCAAGCTCTCCACCAAGATGGGTATCGTCAAGTCGTATATGGCTGAGACCTTCAACATTGACCTGGATGCACTGCGCGATGCCATCCTGCGCCGCGAGGCGGAGGTGATGGCCGGCCTGGTGGATCTTCATTCCGTTGAAATTTACTAAAGGAGGACAGTACGATGAAACACACCAAAATTCTGTCTTACCTGCTGCTGGCAGCATTGACGCTGGGCCTGGCAGCATCCTGCGTAAAAGACCGCGAGCCCGCATTCGACAAGAAACCTACCGTCCGAATGCAGGAGGCCCTCAAGGAGTGCCAGGACGTCCTGGTGGCCGCTCCGAACGGCTGGGCTATGTACCAGTTCATGAACGAGGAGAACACGACTGCCATCCACGGCGGTTACGTGGCTGCGCTCCGCTTCACCACCACCCAGGTAACCGCCTGGGGTGAAATGTGCAGCAACCCGGCAACCTCCTATACGTCGCTCTACAAGATGACGACCGACGACGGTCCGGTGCTCTCGTTCGACGATAACAACTACGTGCTTCACTACTATTGCACTCCCTCCGGAACCAGCCTGAACGGCTATGGCCAGACCGGCCATTATCAGGCGCTGGGCGGCGACTTCGAGTTCCTGATTCTCGAGGCCAAGGCCGAGTGCGTGAAGCTCAAGGGCAAACGCGGCGGACAGGTCTATTACCTCTTCCCGCTCGACAAGGATCCGGCAGCCTTCATGCAGAACGTGGTGAATATGCGCGACGGATTCTATATCTCCAGCTTCCTGGCGCCTGAGAAGAACCTGAGCGTCACGCTGGATATGGAGAACCGCCACATCATCTTCAACCACTACGAGCCCGCTACGACGGAAACCGCTGCGGTGGAGAACGCGGTGCTGGAGATGCCCTTCGTTTACACGGAGACCGGTATTTTCACCAACCGCACCCTGAAGAAGGCCCTTGCCAAGAAGACCGAAAGCACGGATCCCACCATCCAGTACCTTGCAGGTCTGGATATCCAGGATCTTACCTGGAATGCCACGGCACAGAGCCTGACCCTCTCCGATGTGACGATGACCGGCAACCTGCCTGCAGGCTGGCTGGCATACGACGAGTATCCGGGCAACTACACGCTGACCTACAACGACACCAAGTCGGTTAACGTCACGCTGGAGGTGCTCGAAAACCGCCGCACCTTCCGCCTGACCGGATTGAACGCCAACTTCGCCCCGGTGGTCAATTACGACCTGGCTACCGGCAGCCTCTACCTCTATGGCCAGACCATCGGTACCGATGGCGAGAACACCGTATGGCTCTGCCCGTGGTGGTACACCTCGGCATCCAACTCTCTCTGGCGTTCCACAAAGTATGGTATGCGCACCTCGCTGGACGAGGCTTCCTACACGGCAGATCCCGCACACTTCACCCTCAATTGGGTGGCAGGTCCGTCGGTGGCAGGAAAGCCCATCAACTCCTTCATTCTCTACTATGAGAAGGACGGCGCTTCCAACGGCCGCGTGACCAATACGGCATGGTATGTCAACGGAGATTACCGTATGTACAATCTGCAAACGTTAACCAAGAAATAACCGGAGGACGTCATGAAAAAATTACTGAATATCTGTTTTTCCATGCTGGTCCTTGCAGGCATCAGTGCCTGTGGGGAGACGGATCCCATCTGGGTGGAACCCACCCACACGATGTCCGTGGAGCAGTCCGACCTGGTTTTTGAACCCACCGGTGGTTCGGCAACCTTTACCGTGAAGGCGGAGAACCCCTTCACGGCAGCTACCGACCGCGACTGGTGCGTCGCTTCGGTCAACGGTTCTGAGGTGATGGTGACGGTGACCGCCAATCCGCACAACGAGACCCGCTATGCCCGTGTGAACCTCACCTCCGGTGACGAGAAACTCGGTATCACGGTCCAGCAGGCCGGTATCATCATCAAGGGATTCTCCCCGGCTGATACGCTGCTGAGCGGCGGTGCCCATGTACTTAACTATCAGTACACTTCCAATAGTGGCGTGCTGAATTTCAGCTCGCCGCAGGATTGGATCACCATTGCGCAGGCAGATGGCGCCGTTACGGTCTCCATCGCTGCCAATGATGCAGGTGTGCGTACCGGTACGGTCAACTACGAACTGGGTACGCTGAAGGGCAGTTTCGATATCAAGCAGTTCCCGACCTTCTCGGTCAATGCGGATTGGACGCCCGCTTATGTAGGTAAGTCCATCTATCAGGACCTCGTGCAGGATATCTTCACCGTGACGGTTGAGGCGGCATCGGTAGGCGCTACCTATACTACAATGATGCTCTCGCAGACCGAGTTCAATGCCAAGGGGCTTACGATGGCCAAGTATATAGAGACCGAAGGCTGGAGCGATGCCCTCGCCGCCCTGAATGCGCAGGTGACGGCCAATCCTGGCACCACGCTGGCGGACTACCTCTATACGGATTCCGTGGCGGATACCGTGGCTACGGTGGATTACCCTGCCGGCAACTGGTATCTGATTGTCGTGGGGCTCTCCACGGAGGGTGAGCCGACCGGCAAGTACGCTTCCGCGATGCTTTCTACGGCTGCCGCAGCCTACAATTCCTGGATCGGTACCTGGGCGGCAACGGATTCGCGCGGCTCCACCTTCACGCTGACCATTGTCCAGAAAGAGGCGAACACCTCCTATACGATCTCCGGCCTGAAGGGTTATGATCTTCCGATGTCGGCTGTTTACAATGCCGACGGAAGCCTCACCCTCACCGGCTCCTCCACCGTGAGCATCATCTCCTCCGCTTATACGGCTGGCGATTATGTCTATTCGAACATGTATTCGCTCGGTGCTTATTCCCGCAACAATACCGCAACGGTGCAGACCGGTGCCTCCTTCAATGTGGCCTTCGGTGCACAGCGCGGCGGTACGGAGGCAGTCCTGATGGGCCATTACGCAAAGGTGAGCAACGTTTGGTATCCGTATGTGCAGATTGTCCTGCGCGGTAGCGCCAAGAAGGGCGGCACCGGTACGGCTTCAACCCGCGTACTTGACCGCGCTTATCTGCCCATCACGCTCACGAAACAGTAATCATGGAGCTGTTTTACAGCAGGGATATTTCAACAGGCAGCACCATCCTGGACGCAGAGGAATCGAACCACTGCGTCCGGGTGTTGCGCCATCGCAACGGAGAGGTAATCCACGTCGTGGATGGCGTGGGTTGCCTCTATCGCTGTGAAATCGTCGACGCCAACCCCAAGGCGTTGCAATTCAAAATTCTGGAACGGCAGGAGGGGTACGGTTCACATCCCTACCACCTGCACATGGCTGTGGCCCCGCCCAAAAATATCGACCGTTTTGAGTGGTTCGCCGAGAAGGCCACCGAGATTGGCGTGGATCTGATCACGCCGCTTTTTGGGGAGTATTCAGAGCGCAAGGTTTTCAAGCCCGAACGGGTGGAACGCATCCTGGTCAGCGCCGCCAAGCAGTCTCACAAGGGGGCGATTCCGGTGCTGGAGCCCGCCGCCAAAGTGTGTGACTTTCTGACGGCTCACGCCACCGACGATGCCCTGCGCTGCATCTGCTATTGCGACGAGACCGCCTCGCTGGGCGTGGAGAAACGTCCGTTGACCGAGGTCCTGCGCGAGGCCGATCCGGCCCGTCCGGTGATTCTGATGATTGGCCCCGAGGGGGATTTCTCCCGCAGCGAAATCGCCCAGGCCGTAGCCACCGGCTGGCAACCCGTCTCGCTCGGTTCCAGCCGTCTGCGCATAGAAACGGCGGCCATCGCTGCGACCGCCGCCGTCTATTTCACTTTCGCATAGCGCCTACAGAAACTTCGCCCGGCAAAGTTCTACTGCATCGAGCAATTCCCAGCCGAAGAACTGAATGGTTTTTCGGACGGGTTTCTTGTCGCGGATGAGTTCCACCTCGCGGGTGAAGGGATCGCGGCCGAAGTGGCCGTAAGCGGCCGTCGGTTCGTAGATGGGATTTTTCAGTCCGTAGCGCTCGATGATGGCGGCCGGACGCAGGTCGAAGTTTTCTCCGATCCGTACGGCGATCTCGCTGTCGCTCAGGCGGCTGTGCGAAGTGCCGTAGGTGTTTACAAAGATGCTGACGGGCTTTGCGATTCCGATCGCATAGGAGAGCTGGATGAGGAGCCGGTCTGCCACGCCGGCTGCCACGAGGTTCTTGGCGATATGGCGTGCGGCATAAGCGGCGCTGCGGTCCACCTTGCTCGGATCCTTGCCGGAAAAGGCGCCGCCGCCGTGCGATGCGCTGCCGCCGTAGGTATCCACGATAATCTTGCGTCCCGTCAGGCCGGTGTCCCCGTGAGGCCCGCCGATGATAAACTGGCCGGTGGGATTGACGTGAAGGATGAAGTCGCCGCGGAAGAGCCGTGCGGTCTTCTCGGGCAGCTGGGCCACCAGGCGCGGAATGAGGATCTTGCGTACGTCCGCCTCGATCTGCTCGCGCGAGATGCCCTCATCGTGCTGTGTGGAGAGCACGATTGTGTGGATGCGCTGCGGCGTTCCGTCTTCGTCATACTCAATGGTAAACTGGCTCTTGGCATCGGGCCGCAGATAGGGCATGGGGGAGGGGTTCTCCCTGCGGATGACCGCCAGCTCGTGAAGGATGTGGTGCGAGAGGGTCAGCGGGAGCGGCATGTAGTTGTCGGTCTCGTTGGTGGCATAACCGAACATGATGCCCTGGTCGCCGGCGCCCTGGTCGGCCGCATTGCTGCGGTCCACGCCCATGGCGATGTCATCGCTCTGCGACTGGATGGTGGTGAGTACGCCGCACGAGTCGGCGTCAAAACGGTATTCGCTACGGGTATAGCCAATCCGACGGATGGTTTCGCGGGCAATAGCCTGCACATCTGCGAAGGTGCGGGTGGTCACTTCACCGCCCACGACCACCAGACCGGTGGTTACAAAGGTTTCGCATGCCACGCGGGCATTCTCGTCCTTGCGGAGGCATTCGTCCAGAACAGCGTCGGAAATCTGGTCGGCCACCTTGTCCGGGTGGCCTTCGGAAACTGATTCAGAAGTGAAAAGATACATGGTATCGGTCAACTGTATAAAAAAACAAATCCTGCGCAGTGCGAGGATTTGACAGTCGGCCGGAGCCGCAGAAAAAGAGGTTCATTTTAGCCTTTTTTAGAGTGGTTGCAAGCAGTCAAATCCATCCACTGTGTCCGGCAAAGGTACGGCGATTTTTCGGATTCGCAAAAAGTTTTTTTATTGTTAAAAAATCTTGATTTTTTCTATGAAAATATCCGTGAAGAATACCTATATTTGCGAGTTGTTAAAGACAAAAAGACTATACAACCAACCTTTTTTAACTATAACCTTTTTTATGAAAAAATCCTTCAAGCTTTTTGCTTTGGCTGCTCTCGGATTGTTCATCTCCTTTGCGATGTCCGCACAGGTGACCACCTCTTCGATGAGCGGTAAGATCGTGGATGAGCAGGGCGCCGTTGTCGGTGCTGCTGTCATCGCAACCCACACCCCCTCTGGCACGCAGTATTATGCTGTGTCCAACTCCGAAGGCCGTTATGCGATCCAGGGTATGCGCCCGGGCGGACCGTATGATGTCAAGATTCAGATGATGGGTTGCGAAACCATCGTCTATCAGGGCGTTACGCTGAACCTCGGTGAGGTGTATGTCCAGAATGCAACCCTGAAGTCCGCTTCCACCCAGTTGGATGAGGTAGTCGTCGTTGCTTCGGCTTCCAAGTTCGCTACTGAGAAGACGGGTGCTTCCACCAGCATCAACAGCCAGCAGATGCAGAAGATGCCTACGGTCAACCGTAGCATCTCCGACCTGGCCCGCGTCTCCCCGTATGCAAACGGTATGAGCTTTGCCGGCGGTGACGGCCGTTCCACCAACTTCACGGTCGACGGTTCCAACTTCAACAACAACTTCGGTCTTTCCGATAAGCTCCCCGGTGGCGGTTCCCCGATCTCCGTGGACGCTCTCGATGAGATCCAGGTGGTGATTGCTCCTTACGATGTTCGCCAGACCAACTTCATCGGCGGCGGTATCAACGCAGTCACCAAGTCCGGTACCAACACCTTCAAGGGTTCGGTTTACGGCTACTACCGCAACCAGGATTTCCGTGGCAACACCGTTGCTGGCGTTGACTGCGGCGACCGCAAGGCTGAATCGCACCGCGTGCTCGGTGTCACTCTCGGTGGCCCGATCATCAAGGACAAACTCTTCTTCTTCGCAAACTTCGAGCAGGAAAAGAACCCTGGTCAGGTGATTAAGTACCGCGCTAACAAGGGCGGTGAGGCTTACACCAACACGGGCGTTTCCCGCTGTACTGAAGCTGACCTCGCTGCTGTTCAGCAGTATATGCTTGAAAAATATGGTTACGAAACGGGTTCCTATACCGATTTCCCTGCTGACGAGTCCAACACCAAACTCCTCGCCCGCATCGACTGGAACATCAACCGTGACCACCGCATGAGCCTCCGTTACAACTACACCAAGAACACGGCTTGGAATGGCCCGAACGGCAACTCCTCCGATACCGGTTACCGTCTGAACGGTACCTACCGTGTTGGTGACTACTCGATGGCTTTTGCTAACAACATGTACTCCCAGGACAACAAGGTGCAGACCATCTCCCTGGACTACAACAGCCGTCTCTCGGACAACCTCTCCGAGCAGTTGCTGATCACCTACACCAAGATCGACGATGTCCGCGGTTCCAACTCCTCCGCGTTCCCTCACGTTGATATCATCAAGAAGGCGGACGATGGCAAATGGCAGCCGTACATGTCCCTCGGTTATGAGCTCTTCACCTGGAACAACGGTGTGCACAACAATGTCATCACCATCAAGGACGACTTGATCTACACCCTTGGCGCTCACAAGATCACCGCAGGTGTCAACTACGAATATCAGTTCGCTAACAACGCATACATGCGTAACGGTGCAATGTACTATCGTTATGCTTGGACCACTGAGTCTAACATCATCGACGTGCTGAACGGTACGCCGGAATCCTTCGCCATCACCTATGGCTGGAACGGCAACCTCAACCCGAATGCACAGGTTACCTTCCACCAGATCGGTGCTTATGCACAGGATGAGTGGGCTGTTAACGACAACCTCAAGATCACGGCTGGCGTTCGTTTCGACACCATCATCTTTGATGAGTCCGACATCGCTACCAACAAGGCTATCAACGCTTATAATTTCGAGGCTCCCGATGGAACTCCTGTTAAGATCGACACCGGCAAGTGGCCGACCACCAAGATCCAGGTCAACCCGCGTATCGGTTTCGTTTATGACGTATTTGGCGACAAGAGCCTGAAGGTTCGCGGTGGTACCGGTATCTTCCAGGGCCGTCTCCCGCTGGTGTACTTCACCAACATGCCGACCAACGCAGGTATGGTTCAGAACTCCGTTCAGTACAAGAGTACCTGGACCAACGGTGAGCTCACCGCTATCAACACCGGCAAACTGGGCCAGTTCGCAGCAACCGGCGCTCAGGGCGGTATGATTACCGATGTCGCTACGGCTATCGAGAAACTGGGTCTCCAGACTACGCTGGATGACGCTTCCCACGTTGCCGGCAGCACCATGTCGGGTGTGGATCCCAAGTTCAAGATGCCGCAGGATTGGAAGACTTCCCTCGCTGTTGACTATCAGCTCCCGGTTGACTTCCCGTTCACCGTCACTCTCGAAGCTATGTATCACAAGACCCTCTACGGTGTCAACGTTTACAACGTGAACATCGTGAGCGATCCTTCTTCCTGGACTCGTTTCAAGGGTGCTGATACCCGTCTGATCTATCCGGCTGACAAGGGTTACATCAACGCTGGTAAGAATGCTCCGTATCTGACCAACACCACCAAGGGTTACGGTTACACGGGCAACATCACCGTCAACGCTACCCCTCTCAAGAACCTCGATTTGATGGCTGCTTTCACGGTCACCGAGTCCAAAGAGGTCTCCGGTCTGCCTGGTTCCGACCCGCTCTCCACTTGGCAGGGTCTGATCACCGTTGACGGTCCGAACTTCGCAACCAGCCAGCGTTCGCAGTATGTGATTCCCGCTAAGGCTATTGCAAGCATCAACTACACGATTCCTATCTTCAAGGATTTCAAGACCCACCTGAACCTGTTCTACACGGGTTATGCTCCCTACAGCAACAGCTTCTGCTACACCAACGATATGAATGGTGACGGCGTTAACAACGACCTGATGTACATCTACCCGAGCGGTAGCGACATCAACTGGGCAGACGCTACGACCGCTTCCGCTCAGGCAGCTGCTTACGATGCATTCCTCGCTCAGGACAAGTATCTCAGCGCACACAAGGGCAAATATGCTGAAGCTTACGCTGCACGCGCACCTTGGAGCAACCGCTTCGACTTCCGTATCGCTCAGGACCTCGCCTTCACGGCTGCTGGCCAGAAGCACAACTTCCAGATCCTCGTTGACTTCATGAACATTGGCAACATGTTCAACAGCAAGTGGGGCATTTGGAAATCCAACAGCGCTTCCAACGCTTGCCGTATCCTGACCTACAAGGGCCTGAACGCATCTGGCGAGCCGACCTTCGAAATGGGTAAGGACTCCGGTGGTAACTACTACAGCAAGACCTACGATTATCCGGGCAAGACCGCTTACACCCAGTGCTGGAACTTCCAGATTGGTCTGCGTTACCTGTTCAACTAATCATTGGTCAGTCAATTATGAAGGGAGGTCGAAAGGCCTCCCTTTTTTTGTACATATATGTACAATGACACTTTTTTTATATCTTTGTAGATTAACCGTAAGTGTAGTCTATGAGTAGCGCAGGAGATAGAGGCAAAAGAGGGGAGGAGGTGGCATTGGAGTGGCTGCTGGCGCGGGGTTTTGTGCTGAGGGAGCGGAATTGGCGCTGGAACCACAAGGAGATAGACCTCATCATGGAGAGTGACCGTTGGCTGCACGTTGTGGAGGTGAAAACGCTTCGCGCGCCCGCGCCCATTGAACCCTGGGAACAGGTGAATTGGGAAAAGCAGCGCAACCTGGTTCTGGCGGCAGACCACTACGTCCGCCAGAAGCACGTGAGAAAAGAGGTGCACTTCGACATTGTTTCGGTGGTGGAGGGAGATGACGGGATGCGGGTTGAGTACATTCCGGAAGCCTTCTACGCGATAGGATGAAAGACTGAAAGTTAAGATATGGATAAAAACCGATACTGTATCATTATGGCGGGTGGATCCGGAACCCGCTTCTGGCCCATGAGCCGCGTGGCCAAGCCGAAGCAGTTCCTGGACATCCTGGATATGGGCAAGACCTTCCTCCGGATGACCTTCAACCGCTTCACCACCATTATTCCGCCGGAGAACGTGCTGATCGTTTCTACCGAGCAGTACCGCGACCTGATCAAGGATCAGCTGCCGCAGATTCCCGACGAAAACATCCTGCTCGAGCCGCTCAAACGCAACACGGCTCCCTGCATCGCTTACGCCATTTACAAACTGCGCAAGAAGAATCCGAACGCATCCGTGGTGATTACTCCGGCCGACCATTACATCACCGGCGAAGCCAACTTCACCTCCTCGATTGCGCGTGCGCTCGACTTTGTGGCCCACAACGACCAGATTCTCACCATCGGTATCGAGCCCACCCGGCCCGACACCAACTACGGCTATATCCAGATGAACCGCGCTTCGCACCGCAAGGTGGAGGGTCGCCCCATCTATGCGGTCAAGACCTTTACCGAAAAGCCCGATGTGGAGACGGCCAAGGTCTTCTGCAGCACCGGGGAATTCCTCTGGAACTCCGGTATGTTCATCAGCAACATCCGTTCGCTGATTGCCGAGTTTGAAAGCTGCCTGCCCGAGGTGGCCTCCCTCTTTGCCGCCGGCGATGCCGTCTGGTACACTCCTGCGGAGGCAGATTTCGTGCTGAGCGCATACAGGGGCAGTCCCAATATCTCCATTGACTACGGCGTGATGGAAAAGACCCGCAAGGCGTGGGTCCTGCCGGCCGACTTCGGCTGGTCCGATCTCGGAACCTGGACCACCGTCTACGACCTCTCGCCCAACAAGGATGAGAACGGCAACATCATCAAGACCCGCGAATCCATCATTCAGGATACCCACGGCACCCTTATCCGTGAAAAGCAGGACGGTAAGCTGGTCGTGGTGCGCGGCCTGGAAGATTTCCTCGTGATCGATACCGAAGACGTGCTGATGATCTGCCCGCGCAACGACAAAATCGTGAAAGATTTCGTCACCGACCTCACCGCCCGTGAAAAGAACCGTTACCTCTAAGATATAAGATACTCCAACGATGATATCCCAACAAAAAATAGAAGAACTTCAGGCCGCCCTCCAGGAACTCAAGGCGGCACGTATGCAGGAACTGGAAGAGCTCCGCGTTCAGTGGCTCGGAAAGAAGGGTGAGATCACCCGTCTCTTCGAGGAGTTCCGCACGGTCTCGCCCGAACAGAAGCGTGAATTCGGCCAGCGGCTGAACCAGCTCAAGACCGCGGCGCAGAACCGCATCAACGAGTTGCGCGATGCCCTGGATCAGATTGCCGATTCCTCCAAGGCCAGCTTTGACCTGACCAAGCCGGGCGACCGGATGGAACTGGGTGCCCGCCACCCGATCTCCGTCACCCGCGAGGAGATTCTCTCCATCTTCCGCAAATTCGGCTACAGCGTGGCCGAAGGCCCCGAGATTGAGGACGACTGGCACGTCTTCTCCGCCCTGAACTTCCCGCCGGAGCACCCGGCTCGCGATATGCAGGACACCTTCTTCGTCAGCCCCGGCGGCGAGAACCCCATCCTGCTTCGCACCCACACCTCCTCCGTGCAGGTGCGCACCATGGAGCGCATGCAGCCCCCGATCCGCGTGGTCTGCCCGGGCCGCGTCTTCCGCAACGAGGCCATTTCCGCCCGCGCACACTGCATCTTCCACCAGGTGGAGGGCCTCTACATCGATAAGAATGTCTCCTTCGCGGACCTCAAGCAGGCCATCCTGCTCTTCGCCCGCGAAATGTTCGGTCCCGACACCCAGATCCGTATGCGCCCGAGCTACTTCCCCTTCACCGAACCTTCGGCAGAGGTGGACGTGAGCTGCAACATCTGCCACGGCAAGGGTTGCAACATCTGCAAGGGTACTGGCTGGCTCGAGATTTTGGGCTGCGGTATGGTGGACCCGAACGTCCTCAAGGCCAACGGCATTGATCCCGAGGTTTACAGCGGCTTCGCCTTCGGTATGGGTATCGAGCGAATCGCTATGCTCAAATGGCAGGTCAAGGACCTCCGCCACTATTTTGAAAACGACATCCGTTTCCTCCGCGAGTTTGAAACGGTGATTTAAAGAAACGATTTATGAAACTGAAATACATTGCTGTCCTCTTCGCATCCCTTGCACTGATGACCTCCTGCAACCGCACCAACCCCTTCTTCACTGAGTGGAACACCCCGTATGGCATTCCGCCCTTCGAGCAGATTGCCGATACCGACTATGTTCCGGCCATCAAGGCGGGCATCGCTGAACAGCTTGCCGAGATCGACGCCATCGTGGCTTCTGAAGAAGAGCCTACCTTCGAGAACGTAATCGGTGCCCTGGACCGTTCCGGCGCGCTGCTCAGCAAGGTGGGCCACGTGCTCTTCAATCTCTCCGAGTCCACCAACACCCCTGGTATCCAGAAGGTGGTGGAGGAGGTGACTCCCATCGTGACCGCCCACGAAAATGACATCTACATGAACGCCGGCCTCTTTGCCAAGGTCAAGGCGCTCTACGACAAGAAGGCGGAACTGGGGCTGACCACCGAACAGGAGCGTGTGCTCGACGAGACCTACCGCGACTTTGAGAAGAACGGTATCGCCCTGGATGAGGCCGGCCAGGCCCGTATGCGCGAGATCAACACCGAACTGGCAACCCTTTCGCTGCGTTTCGGCAACAACCTGCTCGCAGAGAACAATGCCTTCAAGGCCGCTTTTGGCGTGGCTATCTCCGAATACACCACGGCCATGACCACCTGCGAAGACCGCGACCGCCGCGAGGCGATGTTCCGCGCCTATTCTTCACGCGGCAACAACGGCAACGAATATGACAACAAGCAGATCGTGCTCGATATCCTCCGCCTGAAGATTGAAAAGTCCAACCTGCTGGGTTACGACACCCCCGCCGCATTCATCCTCAGCGACAAGATGGCCAAGACCCCGAAGGCGGTGGATGCCTTCCTGGCCAACATCATGAAATATGCCGTCCGCCAGGCCAAGGCCGAGGTATTTGACATGCAGAAGGTGATGGACGGCGACGTGGCGCTGGGTCTGTTGCCCGTGGGCAGCAAGATCGAGCCGTGGGACTGGTTCTACTATGCGGAGCGCGTCCGCAAGGCCAAATATGACCTGGACGAGAATGCCGTGATGCCCTACTTCAAGATGGAAAATGTCCGCGAGGGCGTCTTCTCCACCGCATCGCGCCTCTACGGCCTGCAGTTCGAACCCATTGCGGATGCCCCCAAGTATCATCCCGATATGGAGGCCTTCCGCGTTTCGGATGCGGACGGTTCGCTCATCGGCGTGCTGCTGACCGACTACTTCCCGCGCGACACCAAGCGCGGCGGTGCGTGGATGGACAATATTCGTGACCAGTATATCACCCCGGAAGGGGAGAATGTCCGCCCCATCATCGTCAACGTGGGTAACTTCAACAAGCCTACGGCCGACAAACCCTCGCTGCTGAGCATTGACAACGTGGAGACCATGTTCCACGAGTTCGGCCACGCGCTGCACGGCCTGCTGAGCCAGTGCACCTACCTGACGGTGAGCGGTACGGCCGTTGCCCGCGACTTCGTGGAGCTTCCTTCGCAGATCAACGAGAACTGGGCTTTCGAGCCGGAAGTGCTCGCAGGCTATGCCCGCCACTATGAGACGGGCGAGGTGATTCCCGAGGAGCTGCTCGCCAAGATTATTGCAGCCGGCAACTTCAACCAGGGCTTCATGACCACCGAGCTCTGCGCGGCTTCCATCCTGGATATGAAGTGGCACGAACTGAGCTCCGTTGAGGGCATCGATATCGAGGAATTCGAGAAGAAGGCCTGCAAGGAGATGGGCTTGATTGACGAGATTATCCCGCGTTACCGCACCACCTACTTCAACCATATCTTCAACAGCGGCTACAGCGCCGGTTATTACAGCTACCTCTGGGCCGAAGTACTGGACAAGGATGCCTTCGAGCTCTTCAAGCAGAAGGGTGTCTTCGATCCCGAAACGGCCATGAGTTTCCGCCACAACATCCTCGAAAAGGGTGATAGCGAAGACCCGATGACCCTCTACGTCCGTTTCCGCGGCGCACAGCCCGATCCGGATGCCCTGCTCCGTGCCCGTGGCCTCAAATAAAGATTAATTCCTATGACCCGCAAACTCACACTCCTGCTTCTGGCCGCCTGCCTCTGCCTCCCCTTCGGGGCACGGGCGCAGCAGCTTTTCACCCTCTCCGGTACCGTAACCGAGAAGGGGAGCGGGGAGCCTGTGGAGTTTGCTACCGTGGTGCTGGCCACCGGCCAGTGGGGCGTCTGCGATGCCAAGGGCGCCTTCACGATTGCCAAGGTGCCGGGCGGCAAAACCACCGTCACGGTCTCTTGCGTGGGCTACGTGGAGCAGAAACTGGAGATCAGCGTGGCGCGGAACATCACCAACCTGAAATTCTCCCTGCCGCTGGACAACCTGGCCCTGGAAGGGGCGGTGGTCACCGCGCAGGAGAGCACCAACTCCGCCACCACCTCCCGTACCATCGACAAGACGGCCCTCGAGCATGTGCAGTTGATGAACGTGGCCGATATTTCCAGCCTGATGCCGGGCGGCGCCACAACTTCCAACGAGTTGACGGCCGAGAAGCAATTCAATATCCGTGCATCGTCGGGAGAGTCGGGTAATGCTTCTTTCGGTACCGCTGTCGAGGTGGACGGCGTGCGTCTTTCCAGCAATGCATCCTTTGCTTCCGCTTCTTCTTCAGAGAGTCTGAAGGGCGTGAACACCAACAATATAGCATCGACTAACGTGGAATCGGTGGAGGTCATTACAGGCGTTCCGTCGGTTGAGTATGGCGATATGGCTTCCGGCGTGGTGAAGATCAATACCCGCAAAGGAAAGACTCCCTGGACGGTTTCCCTCTCCACCAGCCCCAACACCAAACAGACCTCCGTCAGCAAAGGTTTCAGTCTGGGCTCCTTCTCAAGCGGCGCTTCCCGTGGCGTGCTGAATACGAGCCTCGAGTATACTCAGTCCATTTCCCGGGCGATGTCCCCCTATACGGCCTACAGCCGCTCGCAGGCCTCCGTTTCCTGGTCGAATACGTTGAATAAAGGCCTTTTCGCACAAGCTCCGTTGCGGGTAACCGTCGGCATGACCGGCAATTTGGGCGGAATGAATTCGACAGCAGATCCGGATGCCGTGCAGGGAACCTGGTCAAAAGGACGTGACGATGCCATCCGCGGCAATTTCTCCTTAAACTGGCTTCTCAGCAAATCCTGGATTACTAATTTAGAGCTCACAGGGTCGCTCTCCTATTCCAACAAGACGGCGGGAGAAAGGACCTACAAGTCCTCATCCGGCAGCGAGGTGGTGCTCCATGGCCGTGAAGCCGGCTATTATATGGCCCAGCCCTACACTGAGGGAGCCGTTCCTCCCGTGAAACTCATCCCCGCGGGTTATTGGTACAATGAACTTTGGGACGATGACCGTCCATTGACGACGAAGTTGACGCTGAAAGCGAACCAGTCGTCGCGTTTTGGACGTGCGAACAACCGGGTGAAGGCCGGAGTGGATTGGAGCACCGACTATAACTTTGGTATCGGAACCTGGTCACCGGATATGTCCACCGCACCGACTTTCCGGGAATATCGCTACTGTGATAAGCCCATGATGCACAATGTCGGTCTCTATTTGGAGGACAACATCATGTTTCCGGTCGGAAAAGGCCGGATTAACCTGATTGCCGGTTTGCGAAACGACAATACCTATATCCGGGGCTCGGCTTACGGACTGACATCCAGCCTCTCCCCCCGATTCAATTTTAAATATACGATTCTGGATTCTCAGGGGCGGTCAAAAAAGACGATCCGGAACCTGTCTCTCCGCGCAAGTTGGGGCGAAGCGGTCAAGCTTCCCTCTTTCTCGATTCTGTTCCCGATGCCCACGTACCGGGACGAGCGGGTCTTTACTTCGACATCCAATTCAGCCAACGAGTCATTCAGGGCGTATTACATCCAGCCGCGTACGGTAGAGTATAACCCCGACTTGAGATGGCAACGCAACAGGATGAGTGAAATCGGTATCGAGACGGACATTCTCGGCAACCGCATCTCCCTGACCGGTTTCTGGAACCAGACGCTGGATACTTATCGTCTGGCTAACGATTACGAACGGCTCTCCTACTCCTATACTCCGGATGCGGTCCTGGCTGGCGTACCCATCGCTGCAGACGATCGCGTGTTCTCCATCAACCAGACTACGGGTATCGTCACGGTGTCTGACAAGACCGGTGTGCTTCCTTCCCAGGAACTGCCGGCTCAAACCTATAAGGCGCTCTCTGCCAGATACTATCCGGAGAATTCGGCAAGCCCTATCAACCGTTACGGAATCGAATGGGTGATTGATTTCGCCCAGATTAAGGCCATCCATACGCAGATCCGGATCGACGGAACCTGGTATTCTTATCGTTCCGTGCTGTCGGATATCATTGCCTATTCTCCGACATCCTACCGTTCATCCCAAGATGGACTGCCTTACCGGTACATCGGCTACTATTACGGGGATAACGCCTACTCAAACGGATCTGAAACCCAGTCGCTCCGCAACAATGTAACCCTGACGACGCATATTCCCCGCATCCGTCTCATCCTGTCCGTTAAACTCGAGGCGAGCCTGCTGAAGTATTCCCGGACCTTGAGTGAGCGGACAGATGGTACTGAACTGGCCAGAGTTATCTCCGACAAGTCCGATATCCTTTCCACCACGGGTGAGTCCATCTACGGCGGTGAACACTATGTGGTGAAGTATCCAGAGTATTACTGTACTTATGACGATCCGACACCGCACAACTACCTGGAGGATCTTCAGGCTGCCCGTGCAGCTGGCAACAACAAACTGTTCGATGATCTCTGGCAGCTTGCCTACAAGAGCAACTATCTGTATATGTTCAACAAGGATTACCTCTCTCCTTTCTTCAGCGCCAATTTCAGCGTAACCAAGGAGATCGGCAATCTGGCTTCTATATCGTTCTACGCCAATAACTTCTTCAACAACAAGGCGCAGATCTACTCTACAAAGACCCGCACTAAGGTCTCGTCCTCCAGCTACATTCCCCGTTTCTACTACGGGTTGACTGTCCGCTTCAAGTTTTAACTATTATTCATTTCATTAATACCTACATTATGAAAAAATTACTTCTTCTCATGATCGCCGTCCTGGCCGTCTCCGTGACTGCCTGCGGTCCGGAATCGCCTGTAACAGGCACTGTTAAAGTCCAACTGACCGTTGATGGCGCTCCGCTTCAGCAAGCAGATGTCACGGTCGTTCTCGCAAATGCCGATTTAACCGCAGAGTCTGTGACTGAAGCGGATGGTTCTGCCGAATTTATCACCACCCCCGGCACCTACACTGCTACCGCTTTCTTCCGCAAATCGGAGGGTAACGAAGTCTTCAATTACAACGGAACGGCTTCCGTTACCGTAGTGGAAGGCGAAAATCCCGCTGTGAATCTCCCGATGACCGCTTCCAAATCCAGCCAGTTAATTATCAAAGAGGTTTACAACGGTGGCTGCATGGACAATGAAGGAACTAAGAACTTCCAGAAAGACAAGTATGTAATTGTTTATAATAACTCCGACAAGGAAGTGGATGCAAGCAACATGTGCCTCGCTATGGCGCAGATCACGAATACGATTTCCACCAACAAGTACACCATCACCGATGGTGTCATCGAATATGAAACCGCAGGTTGGACGCCCGCATCCTACGCTATCTGGTGGTTCCAGACGGGGACTCAGGTGAAGATCGCTCCGTATTCTCAGATCCTCATCGCTATCTATGACGCAATCGATCATACCCCGACATACTCCAACTCCGTGGATTTGAGCAAGGCAGACTACTGCACCTACGATATCGAATCTGGCTTTACGGGCAATACGGCTCCGGCTTCTACGATCCCTACCAGTAACTATATGAAAACCAAGGTTTTCGGTATGGGTACCCTTTGGCCTGCTCCGATTCTTACCTTCGCACCGTTCCTGATTATGCCTGAGAGTGACATCCGTGCATTTGTCGATGTTGAAACCAATTTCGACAACCGTGCTACCAACAAGTCAGGAAACTTCTGCAAGATTCCTACCAGCTGGGTTCTTGATGCACTCGACATCTGGTCCGCTGCGGACGAGAGCAAATTCTTCTCTCGCTTCCCGAGCACCGTCAACACCGGCTACAAGGTTCTGGTCAACAAATTGGGCTACACGATGTACCGCAACGTAGACAAAGCCGCTACCGAGGCACTCCCCGAGAACGAAGGCAAACTGGTGTACGACTATGCGGGCGCCGTTAACGAGGATGATACCGATCCTTCCGGCATCGACGCAGAAGCATCCATCGCAGCAGGTGCACACATCATCTACAAAGACACCAACAACTCCGCAAACGACTTCCACATGCGGAAAGTAGCTTCTATCAAGAAGTAGCGATGAGAGTTTTCAAACCGCTGATTATCGCGATGTTCCTTTGCCTTGCCGCCGATGCGGCAGGGCAGGGGAATCTCCGCGATTTCCAGTACACCAAGGATACGAATCCCCTGCTGGGATTTGACAATGCGGCAGCGCTATCATCGTTCGGTGAGGGCGGCGTTTCTCGCGCAGACGCCTCCTTCCTGAAGGAGAACGGCGCCCTGCTTCCGCTGGAGGGCTCACCTGACAGTTGGACAGCCTCTGTCCGGACGGAATCGTTCCTGCGGGTATCCGACAAACTGGTATTCGGCGGCGCGATGTCCTACTCCCTTTTTATGGGTAACCAAATGGGCGGTCAGGTGCTGATGAATCCATTCGAAAATCCTGTCAATTTTCTGGAGGAGGATTTCTCCACGGCGGGAAGGAAGAAAAGAGAGACCTACTTCCTTACTGGCGCCCTTTCGTATGCTCTGAACCGTAAATCCAGTCTGGGCTTCCGGGTGGATTACACCTCCGCTGACCAGACAAAATACAAGGATCCCCGTTTCCAGAACGTCCTGATGGACCTCTCCCTGCTGCCTGGTTTCCATTCTCGGATTTCTGACAGATTCTCGTTGGGTGTCAACCTTTTGTTTCGTCACTCGCTGGAACAGCTTTCAGCCGGATTGTATGGCACTGTGGACAGGGAGTATTATATATTGGTGGATCAGGGCGCTTTCATGGGCAATCGGGAACGTTTCGACGGAGATGTCGGCTACGTTTCGCTGAACAATGCCCGTCCCCTGATGAATGACTTTTATGGCGCCTCCCTCCAAATTGTCAGTGGTGCCAGGACTAAACTCTATCAGCAGGTATCTTTCAACCTGAATCAGGGTTATTTCGGCTCCAGAACCTCTTCCTCCGTCGTTTTCTGTGAGTTCAGCGGTTTAGAGGCAGCTCTTGACGGGAAACTGCTGATACCCGGCAGAAATAACCTGCATCGTTTGGAGTGGAAAGCAGCGTTTCATCATCTCTCCAACTACACCAACGATTATTCCTATAAGACGGAAGACGGTTTATCTACCGTAGTGGTGTACAACGGACAGAATCTGACGCTCACCCGCAATGATCTATCCGGTCATTTGGCTTATGTTCTGGATTGTGGGGTTCGCGGGGCAGTCCCGGACTGGTCCCTTTCCGCCTCAGGCGATGCCTCCTATCAAGCAAAGACCTGCATATTATTTCCCGTATCTCGCTATCAGGATGTTTTCCGTCTGAATCTTAAGCTGTCTGCAGTAAGGAATATTACCCGAAATCACAATCGGTTTACCGGCTCTGCTGACCTGCTGTTTGGCGCCGGCGGTGGAACGCCGAAGAATGACACTTCTTTAGGGTCCGGTACGAGTAAGGCCAAGTCTTTCGACGACTATCTCAACCGTCAGTTCGAATACGAGACCGCGCCCCGCGCCGGTCTCGCGCTCGGGTGCACCTACACCCGCATCTTTTCAGAAAAATTCTCGGCGTATGTGCGCCTGCAGGATGGCCTGACCGCACTGCTCACCGCGCCGCAGTATCTGGACGGCCGCATGCGCAACGTGGCAACCCTTACCGTGGGGTGCACGTTCTAGCCGTCCCTATCCGTTTATAAACGTTTAAAAACGCTTATCAAAGCATGAAAAAACTCCTCCAGACGCTGTTGCTGGTGGCTGTATGCGCCACCGCTTCCGCTCAGTACATTCCCGACGATCCGGCCTTCCGCGTAGGCCGTCTGGACAACGGACTGACCTATTACCTCTATCACAACGAGAACCCTGCCGGCGTGGCGGAATTCTATATCATCCACAACGTGGGTGCGCTGCAGGAGGAGGACAACCAGAACGGCCTGGCCCACTTCCTGGAGCACATGGCTTTCAACGGCACCCGCCACTATCCGGGCAAGGCGCTGCTGAACTATCTGGCCAAGGATGGCGTGCGCTTCGGTTACAACGTAAACGCCTATACAGGCCGCTATGAGACGGTTTATAACATTTCTGCTGTACCGCTGGCACGCGAGAGTTTCGTGGATTCCGTGCTGCTTATTCTGCACGATTGGTCGTGCGATATTTCCTGCGAGCAGGCCGACCTGGATGCGGAGCGCGGCGTGATCAGTGAGGAGTGGCGTCTCCGCGACGAGCCCCGCTACCGGATGATGTGCCGCCAGACGGAATTGGTTTACAAAGGGGCCAAGCACCCGAACCGCACCGTGATCGGCACCCTGGAGGTGATCAACGGTTTCAAGCGCCAGGAAATTCTGGACTTCTATCACAAGTGGTATCGTCCTGATTTGCAGGCGATCGCCATCGTGGGTGATATCGACCTCGACGAGATGGAAGCGCGCGTTCGCGCCAAGTTTGCAGACATTCCCGCGGCGGTCAATCCGGCCCCCAAGGATCCCTGCATCCCGCCGGCACAGCCTGTCCCGATGTTTGCGGACCAGACCGATTCGCAGATCCGTTACCAGGCGGTGAAGCTCATCTACAAAAACCGCTTCCCAGATGCCGAAACCCGTCACCGTGAGGAGTATTATCGTGATTACTTTGCCCGTCAGATCGTTACCTCCGTGCTTTCCGACCGCTTCCGCGAGGCTACGCGGCAGGAGGGAAGTCCGGCCAAATCGGCCGTGGCCGTATCTGCCAACAGCGCACCGGATTTCAACTTGCTGATGTGCACCATCACCCCGCGCGAACGGACCCAGCTGGCCGGCGCAACCGAGCTGGCCCTGCGCGAAGTGAACCGCCTGCTGCAGCACGGCATCTCCCCGGAGGAGTTTGAGGTGGCCCGGCTGAATGTCTGCCAGCGCTACCATCTGAACCGCGAGCGCAATCTGGAAGAGGTGCGTTCCGGCGACCTGGTTAAAGTGGTGATTGAAAACTATTTGCGAAATTATCCGCTGCTCAACCCGGTGGACGAGGATGCCCTCAAGAAACGCATTCTCTTCTCTCTTACCCCGGAAGAGGTGGCGGCCTATCCCGCCAAGATGATTGCCGATGCGGAGGTGATCTATTCCAACTGCTACAACAATGTGGACGATCCCGACGTGCCGATCCCCGAAGCTGATTTCCGCGCCATGGTGGCCAGCGCTGCCGAGACCCCGCTCGAGCCCGCCTTCCTGAGCTATCCCAAGATGGATCTGAGCTACGCGCTGGAGCCGGGCAGCATTGTCAGCGAGGCGAAGGATGCCAAGGGCAATACCCTGTGGACCCTCTCCAACGGCATCAAAGTCTATTATCGCCAGAGCGAGCCCTACAAGAGCGCCACCCGCCTGGCCCTTACGCTGCGCTACCCCTCCGGTTACGGCGTCTTCGACGAGAATAACGTGACGGCGGACCGCTATGCGGCCAACTACATCACCCGCAGCCTCAGCTTCCGCAAGATCGACAAGGCATCGCAGCGCAACTACCCTGAAATGCTAGGCGTTTCGCTGCAAACCCACCTCACTTCGGAGGGCGCTGAACTCTCCATGAGCACTGTCGCAGACCGCGCCGAGAATGGCTTCAAGGCCCTCTGCCTGCAACTGGTGGATCCCTGGTTCGGCACGCCGGCCCAGCTGAACAAGTTCAAGAAGAATTCCCTGGAAGGTTTTGCCAAGCCCCAGCGCGACCGCGACAAGTTCGACGACCGCTTCCGCGAGGCCATCTATCCGGGCAATCCCTGGAGCGCCAAGACCGATTCCGCGGCCGTGAATGCCGTGACGCCGGCCCGCCTGCGCACCGTCTTTGACCGCAGTTTCAGCGGCACCCCCGAACTCTTCCTCTGCAGCGACCTGGATCCGGCACAGATCCGCACCTGGGTGGAGCGTTACATTGCTGCACTGCCCGTGACGGAACCCGCCCCGCAGGGCACGCTCCATCCGCTGCGCGAAGGGTTTACCGGCCGCCAGGAGCTGCGCGAGAGCTATCCGCCGGTCTCCGCTCCGCTGACCGATATCAACTGCCAGTTCTGCACCCCGGTGCGCAAGGATACCAAGACCCGGATGGTCTTCGCTTTCCTGGATTATGTGATGTCCGACCGCTACGTGGCCCTCATCCGCGAGGAGCGGGGAGGGGCTTACCACGTGGGCTTCTCCACCGAACTTTATGATGCGTCGGACCGCGATCCCGTCTCTACCGTGGCCTTCCAGACCCGTCCCGAGATGGAAGAGATTCTGGTGAAGGATGTTGAGGAGGAGATTGCGCGGATGGCCGCCACCGGCCCTACGGCCGCCGAGATGAATGCGGCCCGCAAGTACCTCATCAAGCATGAAATCGAGATGCGGCCCCGCATTGCCGGTTCGGCGGGCATCCAGCTCTCGCAGCTTGAACGCTACAGCCGGTACGGGATCGATTACAACTACGATTATGCCCGTGTGGTGCGCTCTGTGAAGGCCAAGGATGTCAAGAAACTGGCCCGTAAGATCGGCCTAAACGGCAAATTATTTGCGATTTACACGGAAAAATAGTCGGATTCCGTTTAACTTTTCGTAACTTGGGCAGTCAAACAAGCGTTTGACTGCCCTTCCTTTTTATGAGAGCCCTCCGTCCCGCCTTTTTCGCTGCGCTGCTGCTGTTTGCTTTTGCACCGCTATTCGCGCAAACCTCTATCACCGCCAAGTTTAAAGATGCCTCTAACGGCGATCCCGTAGCCTTCGCTACCTTCTCGCTCACCAAGAAAGGGGAGGCGAAGCCCTACCGCTATGGCCTTACGGACCAGAACGGTGCGGTAGCCATCACCAAAGTGGCGGCCGGCACCTACGAGGCAAAGCTGGAGCTTCTGGGCTATAAACCCTGGGCGCAGGAGGTGACCGTGGCCCGCAAGCCGCTGGATCTGGGGGAAATAACCGTTCAGCAGGATGTGGAGACGCTGGAGGCGGCCAAGGTTTCCGCAGCGGGCAATGCGGTGGAATTCAAGCAGGATACCATCATCTACAACGCCTCTTCGCACCTGATCGGCGAGAACGACCTGCTGGAGGATCTGCTCAAGAAACTTCCGGGCGTTGAGGTGGATGAAAACGGTAAGGTCACGGCCAACGGCGAGGAGGTCAAGCGCATCACCATCGAGGGCAAAACCTTCTTCCTGAACGACCCTACGGTGGCTACCCGCAACATCTTGGCCAAGTATGTCAAGAAGGTCAAGGTGGTGGAGAAGAAGTCGGAGCAGGCCGAGTTTACCGGCATCGACGACGGCGAGCGGGAGACGGTCATCGACATCTCGGTGCAGGACAACATGATGCGCGGTACCTTCGGTAATGTCAATGCCGGACTGGGACACGATATCGCGGCCGGCACGCCGGGCGGACTGGGCAACTACGACGACTTCCGCTGGCAGGCCTCCGGTTTTGCCGGGAAGTTCAACAAGAAGCGCCAACTCAGCCTGGTAGCCAACGTCAATAATACCAACTCGCGCGGCGCCACCGACCAGGCCGGCGCCATGATGCGCGCCCTGGGCGGCAACAGCAACTCGGACAACGGTATCAACGTGGTGTACATGGGCGGTTTCAACGGCGCCTGGAGCTTGCTGGACAACAAGATGGACCTCGGTACCAGTTATGTGGCCAACCTGGTGGACCACGCCTCTCGCAGCAAGAGCAACCGCATCTCCTACCTGACCGACCACGACCTGGTCTACGACAACTCCTCCTATTCGGACGAGCGCACCGTAGGCCATACCTTCGCTACGCGACTGGACCACAAGTTTTCCGAACAGACACAGATCCTCTTTGAACCCCAGCTGACCATCGGCTACGGCCGTTTCTCCAACGGGCGCGACTATACCACCGATTCCCGTTACGACGATATCCTCTCCAAGACCAACGAGGGCAACTCGCTCAACAGCGGCAACAACCGGAACCTCTCCACCAGCGGGCGGTTCCTCTTCAAACAGCGGCTCGGCTTGCCCGGCCGTACCATCACCTTCAACGGTCGCTACTCCTACAGCCACAATGAAACCGACGGCGCCAACCAGTCCCTTACCCGCACTTTCCTGGATGCAGCGGGGGAGACCTGGCGCGATTCGGTGATCGACCAGACCTATAACCGCCAGGCCAACAACGTGAGCCTGCGCGGCAACCTCTCCTATACCGAACCGCTTGGCGGCGGATTCTATGCGGAGGCCAACTATTCGATTGGCTGGAGCAAGAACACCTCGGTCAAGGAGACTTATGCCGAAGGCGTCAGGAGTGATCTCTACTCCAACAACATCAGCAACATGCACATCAACCAGCGCTTCGGCGGCAACCTCAAGTACCAGCACAAGCAGTTCCGCGTGCAGGGCGGTATCAGCATCGATCCCACCCACACGGAGAACTCCACCACCAAGGCGGGCAAGCACGTGGAATATACCAACAACGTCGTCAATTGGGCGCCGACCTTCTCCATGTCGTGGAACAAACAGCGTAACGAAAGCGTGCGCATCTTCTACTCCGGTTCTTCGAGCCAGCCCTCCACCTCGCAGTTGATGCCGGTGCCGGATCTGAGCAACCCTACGAACATCTCCTTCGGTAACCCTAACCTGAAACCCTACTTCTCGCACAGCATGCGGGCGGAATACCGCAAGACCAACCGTAAAACCTTCTCCTCCTACAACGTCCGGCTCACGGGCGGCATCACGCAGGATCCCATCGTGAGTGCGGTCTGGTACGATAATGGCGGCGTGCAGTACTCCATTCCGGTCAACGGCGCGCCCTCGTGGAACCTGCGGCTCAACTCCACCGTGAATACCCCTATCGGCAAGAGCAAGTTCTCCGTGAACAGCACCTTCTCCGGCTCGCTGCGCGAGAGCGGTTCCTATGTGGGCAGCACGGTCAAGACCGACCAGTTCTACAAAGATGCCGCGCTCGACTACGACAAGTTCTACGAACTCTACGGCGATATCGACGCCTCCTCCGATTTTCTCCGGAATGCCACCCGCACGGCATCGATCTCCGAAAACCTGCGGCTGACCTGGCGTGCGGACGATCTGGAACTGCGCATCGGCGGCAGCACGCGGCTCAACAAGTCGTGGTACACCATCACCGAAACGCGTCCCGTCACCTGGAACAACGGCCTCAGCGCCTCCTTTACCTGGCGGCATCGCGAATCGGGCTGGGGCTGCAACTCCACCTTCCGCTACCGCTGGTATGCCGGCTATACCACCAACCGCGATCCGGAATACCTCTGGAATGCCGAGATCAACAAGACCTTCGCCAGGAAGTTCACCTTCTCCGTGATTGCCCGCGATATTCTGGGACAGGAGAAGGCCATGAGCGTATCTGACAGCTCCAACCAGCACCGCGAGACGGTCTCCAATACCCTGGGACGCTATATCATCGCCTCCATTTCCTGGCGATTCGGCCAGCGGCAGCGCGGCGGCCGCGGAGGTGGACGAGGCGGTTATGGCGGAGGCTACGGCGGTGGTTACGGTGGCGGCTATGGCGGCGGTGGTCGTAGCGGCGGAGGGCCGCTGGATGCCTACTACTATGAGTAATTTGGCGTCTTCCAATTTTTTTCGTTAATTTTGCATAGCCCCGAAAGCAATCTCTTTTTTAACTATA
The DNA here is from genome assembly GCA_045114175.1 of Bacteroidales bacterium. GTDB lineage: Bacteria > Bacteroidota > Bacteroidia > Bacteroidales > UBA932 > Cacconaster. Next base: position 77,711 of record JBGUJZ010000039.1, read on the forward strand.
TGAAACATTTCTATGAGAATCCGCAAGTAGAAGTCGCCCAGATGTACGGTGAAAACGTCATCTGCGGTAGCGGAACCGGAACGGAAGACTTCGGCAAGGGCACGCCCATTGGAAATGGAATCTTTGATGCCCTCAAACCTTTTTAAATCAGGAGGAACCATTATGAGAAAGAT
>JBGUJZ010000040.1:0-18494 GCA_045114175.1 Bacteroidales bacterium
GCCTTCAGGGTGTTTATAGCTACCGGCCGCTGATGAACCTCTACTTCACGCGTGACCAGAGCATCAATACCCCCAAAGGATTGATCATCTGCCAGATGAATTCAGAGCAGAGAGCCCCTGAAACGGAGATCATTTCGCTGTGCTATGAGCAGCTGCGCATCTTTCCCATTCTCCGCATCACGGGTGAAGGCCGCTTGGAAGGTGGTGACTACTTCCCTGCCGGCAATGTTTCGTTGATCGGCTGCGGCATGCGCACCAACGACGAAGGCATCCGCCAGATTATGGAAGCCGATGCATTCGGTCACGACACCGTGGTTGTGGTACGCGACCACAAGTTCCTGCAGAAGCAGATGCACCTGGATACCTGGTTCAATATCATCGACAAAGACCTTTGCACGATGCTGGCCAGCCGCCTGAATGCAGCCCCGGGTGCCCCTGAATATGGCACCTGCGATATCTGGCGCCGCGCTTCCGCCGCAGAGCCCTACCAGCTGATAGAGAAAGACAAGCCGTTCGTGGATTATCTGAAAGAGAGCGGCTTCAAGATTATTCCCATCGGTCCGGAAGACGAGGAGCACTATGCCAACAACTTCCTGACCATCGGTCCCCGCCGCATCATGGCCGTCGCCGGCCAGTCTCGCGCCCTGGAACGCCAGCTCCTTGCAGCCGGCGTCCTGGTCAACTGGATCCCCCTGGAAAACAGCATCAAAGGCTACGGTGCCGCCCACTGCATGACCCAGGTCCTCCAGCGCCGAGGATAATGACCGATTTTGCAGCCATCGATTTTGAAGCGGCGAATGAGCAGCCGTCCAGCGTGTGCAGCGTTGGTGTTGTCATTGTGCGGGATGGGGTGATTGTGGACTCGTTTTACAGTCTGATTCATCCGGAGCCGGAGTATTATCAGTGGTTCTGCCAGCGGGTGCATGGCCTTTGTGAAGAAGACACGGAAGATGCGCCCGTTTTCCCTTTCGTTTGGGAGCAGATAGCGCCTAAGATTGAGGGGCTTCCGCTGGTGGCACACAACGCCCGTTTTGACGAAGGCTGCCTGAAGGCCGTTTTTCGCGTATATCAGATGGATTATCCGGATTATGTCTTTCTGGACACGCTGTCTGCTTCGCGCCGGTGTTTCGGCAATAGACTGCCCAATCATCAGCTACAGACCGTTGCAGCGGCCTGCGGATACAATCTAGTCAATCATCATCACGCGCTGGCAGATGCGGAAGCCTGCGCGCATATTGCTATGCGAATTCTTTAAGGAAAGTCTCTGGGAGACAGATTTATTTCTCCCAGCGGTAGCTGATGCCTAGTTTGAGCCAGAGGCCGGGCTGGGGAACGTTGCCGTGGTCAATGTAGGTTGTGTTCAGAAGGTTTTCGGCAGAGAGCCAGACGCGATATTGCGGGGCATCCCAGGAGAGTTTAGCATCTACCAGCGAGTAAGGCTGGTAGTCCACACTCGTGCCGGTATCTACGCCATCTTCATAGAGGCGGTAGGAACCCACACGATCGTGCAATCTATATGAAATATTGATATTCAGATACTTCCATATAGCCATATTGGCTTGTGCAACAAATTTGTTACGTAAATATTCCAGCGTGTAATACGATTCGTGGCCGGGAATCTGCTCTTTATCCTGGCTGATATGCGCGTAACAAAGGTTTAATTCGCGCAGGAAAAACGCCTCTTCACCGAGTAATAGCGGGAACTCCAAGCGGAGGGTCAGCTCTTGCCCAAGCGCATTCACTTCGGCATGGTTAACCGAGGTCCACGGGGCATCGGTTACCGACAAATCTTTGATCCAATCTATCAGATCCGTTCCATGGTGATAGTATATCGTGGCAATGGCACGGATACCGGGCCGGAGATACTTGACACCACCCTCCACTGCCTGCATCTTTTCTGCCCGGAGGTTCTTGTCGGCCTGATGGCCACCCACGGAATAGTATAGATCTGTAAAGGTGGGCATGCGGAGTGAACTGTTGTACGAGGCATATAGCTTCCAAGAATCTGAGATCCTGAAACTTGCATCAGCGCCAGGATAGAGCTTGAACCCTTCGTCATTGCCCGTATTGCGGGCAGCTGTCACGCCTGCGGAGAAGGTAAATCGCGGCAGGATCACGTTGTGTTCCAGATAGAAACTGATATCGGTGCGATTCAACCCCACAGTATAGTTTACTTCGGTTCCCTTCACCGGAACGGGCTGGGACAGCGGTTCCCCGAGGTTGGTACTGATGATATCTTCGTTGCGTACCTCCGCCCCAAAGGCCGTCTTTCCCCACGAGCTCTCGAACCAGCCGCCGAGATTTACACCCAATACATTGGTTCTATGATAATTGTAGGGATAACTCTCCGGTTTGCCGCGGAAGAGCTCAAAGCGGTCGTTACCATGGTTCCAGTAGAGGGACGGTTTCAGGTGAACGCGGCCATAGGTCTCTGCCTGGATGGCTGTATAGCTCTTGAGCGTATGTTCGAACTGGTCGTCGAAACGCGCGCTATAGAAGGTATTGGAGCCGAAATCCTTGACCGTGAGGCCGCTGTGCCAGCGGAGCGCATAGTCTTGGCGCTCGAGAGAACCCTGATAGAAGAGCTTGGTACCGGCAAAATCGGTATTGGGCGTTCCTGCCTGGCTCAGAGTATAGCCATCACTCCGAATATAACTGGCAGAGAGCTGATTGCGCAGAGCACCCTGCGAGAGATTGCCCGTGGCGCCCACACTGAATAGCCCGTGCGAACCAGCCTCCAGGCGGGCCGAAGCACCGCTGGTGGCATATTTCCGCGTCACGATGTTGATGGCCCCCAGCAGCGAAGTGGTGCCATAGGTACGTGCCGCCGGCCCTTCCAATATCTCAATCCGCTCGATTTCACTGAGTTCCACCGGAAAATCGGCCGCATTGTGCCCTGTCTGCGGATCGCTGATGCTCACCCCGTTCAGCAAGACGGCAATCTGGTCGCAAGTACCGCCGCGCATGCTGATATCGGTCTGCATCCCCTCCACGCCCCGCTGGCGCACATCCACACCTACCGCATATTTAAGCAGGTCATTCACCGTAGCTGCTGGAATAGAGGCAATTGCCACACTGTCCAGCACTGTAACCATGCGCGCGCTCTGCCTGAGCGCTACCGGAATACGACTCCCCGTCACCGAGACACTTTCCAGTGTATCCGCTGCAGGGACTAGGCCCTGAGCCACAGCGGGCTGAAGGAAACCCGTTAGCAGCAGCATAAAAAGCAAGAATCGGCCGTAGAGACGCATGATGCAGTGATTTTGGGATTGCGAAGATAGCATTTTTTGCCAAATCATTATCTTTGCAGTGCAACCGGCGTATGAAAGATCCCCGCTTCACTGAAACTCTCCTTGCATGGTATGCCCAGCATGGTCGCGACCTGCCCTGGCGTCACGGCCACGATCCGTATGCCATCTGGCTGAGCGAGATTATCCTTCAGCAGACCCGGATAGCCCAGGGAACTGCCTATTGGGAGCGCTTTATGGCGACGTTTACAGATGTAAAATCGCTTGCAGAGGCATCTGAAGATGATGTTTTACGACTCTGGGAAGGGTTGGGCTATTACAGCCGTGCCCGCAATCTTCACGCCGCTGCGCAGCAAATTGTGGCCGCTGGAGGCTTCCCGAAAACGCTGGAAGAGATCCGCAAACTCAAGGGAGTGGGCGACTATACGGCCGCTGCCATTGCTTCCATTGCTTTTGATATTCCTGCAGCAGTCGTTGACGGTAACGTCTATCGCGTGCTGGCGCGCTATTATGGCATTGAAACGCCCATAGGAACCACTGCAGCCAAGAAAGCATTCACTGAGTTGGCCCAATCTCTGCTGCCGGAGCAGGCTCCGGGCGATTTTAACCAGGCTATGATGGACTTCGGCGCGTTGCAATGCACACCCGTCAACCCGAATTGCCTCACCTGTCCCCTTTCCTCCACCTGCAAGGCACTCTCATCCGGCCGCGTGGCACAACTGCCCGTAAAACGCGCTAAAACAGCTGTTAAAGAGCGATACCTGAGCTATATCTACCTCCGCTGCGGCGGTATGACGGCCATCCGCCAACGTGGCGCGGGCGATATCTGGCAGGGCCTCTGGGAGCCTCTCGTCCTTGAGCACCAGTCTCCAGCGCGCAACGACGGCTGGCCCGAATGGATGGATAAAAACCATTTACAGCCGCTCAAGCAGGGTTTTCGCCACCAGCTCACCCACCGCACGCTCCTTACGGATTTCTATCTGTATGAGGCCCCGCAGCGTCCTTCCCTGCCTGAAGGATACCGCTGGATAAAGGAACGCGACCTGGCGAAGGTCGCCAAGCCGCGTCTCTTTGAGCTCCTGTTGGAGCAACTCGCGTAATTACTGACGGATACGAACGTCCATCTGCGGGAAGGCAAAGCCAAAGCCAGCCTTGGGCAGTTCTGCGTAGAAGCGGTCGTTCATATCGAAGAAAGCTCCCCAATAGTCAGCGGCATTCACCCAGCCACGGACCGTCAGCACCACTTTGCTCTCGGAGAATTCCAGGACTGCTGCGAACGGATCGCCAGCGCCTTCCGTCTTGGAATTCAGGATACGAGCGTCTGAACTGAGGATTTCCACCAACTTAGCACGGCAAGCATCCAGATCGGTGCCCGGCGCGATTGCTACGGTCCAGTCCACACGGCGGATGGGGTGCTTGGAGAAGTTGTTGATATTGCCGCTGGAGAGCGGGCCGTTCGGGATAATCACGGCACGGTTGTCCGGCGTGGTGATGTGCGTGCTGACGATGGTCAGATCCGTTACAGTACCCATATAGCCCTGTGCTTCAATGAAATCACCAACTTTGAAAGGCTTGAATGCCAGCAGCATGATACCACCTGCAAAGTTCTGCAGTGCACCGCTGAGGGCCATACCGATAGCCACACCACCGGCAGCCAGTACTGCTGCCAGCGAGCTGGTGTTCACGCCGAGCGTACCCACCGTGATGACAATCAACAGGATGGTGAGAACCACCGTGGTCAGGCTCATAACGAAGCCGGCCAGAGCCTTCTCCGTCTTCTTCTTTTCAAAAACTTTCTTGAGCAGTTTCTTGACGCGACGGATCAGCCACGAACCAATGAGATAGATGGCAAGTGCAGCCAACACCTTGAGGCCAAATTGAATAGCGCTCTGTCCGAGCTGATGCAACGTGCCGCTGGGATCTTTGACTGCCTCCTGGGCAAATCCTACGACTGCGGTCTTGAGGGAATCCGGATTTACCACTGCTTCAGTAGCTTCCGGAAGTGCTTGTAGAAATGAGAACATAGTTATAATGATGAGATTTGGATCGGTTTCCTGCAAAGTTAAAAGAAAAATGCGATATTTGTCATGGTAATAGAAATCATCAACTATCCTTATTCATATGATTAAACGCACTTTTATGGCTGCCCTGCTGGCATTTGCCTGCTTCGCAGCCCTCGCACAGAATCCGTTGCTCCAGAAGCGCTACGGAACCCCGTATGAGATCCCGCCGTTCGAGCGCATCTCCATTGACGACTATCGTGAAGCGATGCTCAAAGGTATGGAGCTCGAGAATCAGGAGATCCAGGCCATTGTTGATTGCAAGGATGAGCCTACTTTTGAAAATGTGATCGTTGCCTACAACAACACCGGCAAACAGCTCTCAAAAGCAGGTATATGGGGCACGCTTCGCAGCTCCAACGCAACGCCGGAACTGCAGGCACTTGCCCGCGAGATGTCCCCTATCTCCTCCAAGCACGGCAATGCCATCCGCATGAACAAGGCGCTTTTTGCCAAGATCAAAGCCGTCTATGACAAGCGTGAAACCCTCTCGCTCAACCGCGAGCAGGCCCGCCTGTTGGAAAAGGTTTACCGCGGCTTCGTGAACGGTGGCGCCCTGCTGGACGAGGCAACCCAGAAGCAGCTGGCTGCCATCAGCCTGGAGCTTTCCGACCTTCAGCTGCGTTTCAGCCAGAACCTGCAGCACGACACCAACAACACCTATGTAACGGTGAGCGATGTCAAAGAGCTGGCAGGCCTTTCCGAGGCTGATATTCAGCGTGCTACCGCACTGGCAGAGCGTATCGGCGAAAAGGGCAAATACAGCTTCAACATGCAGCGTCCGAGCTGCAACCCGGTGCTCCAGTACTGCAGCAACCGCAAGCTCCGCCAGAAGGTCTATGAAATGTACAACAACCGTTGCAACCACAACGACCAGTATGACAACAAGGCAATTGCCGCTCGCATCATCGAGCTCCGCCTCGAGCGCGCCAAACTGATGGGTTACACCGACTTTGCAGCAATGCAGCTGCAGGATCGCATGGCCGGCAATTCTAAGAATGTCTATGATCTGCTGGACCAGATCTGGACCCCGGCTGTAGCCAAGGCCAACGAAGAACTCGTTGACATCAAGGCCATGATGAAGGCCGACAAGGTGAAGGGCCAGCCCCAGCCTTGGGACTATCGTTACTACCTGGACAAGGCCAAAAAGGCGAAGTTTGACATCGATGAAGAGCTTGTCTCCGAGTACTTTGAGATGAACAATGTCCAGCAGGGTGTCTTCTACGTGGCTAAAAAGCTCTACGGCCTCACCTTCCTGGAGCGCACCGACGAATATCCCGTTTATGAGAAGACCGCACGCGCATGGGATGTGGTGGACCGCGATGGTAACGTAATTGCCGTGTTCTACAGCGACTATTATGCACGTGACGGCAAGAATGCAGGCGCATGGTGCACCTCGTTCCGTGGCCAGAGCTACGACAGCACGCGCCGTGTACAGCCGATCGTTGTGAACTGCTGCAACTTCCCGATGCCGACCGGCGACAAGCCCGCACTGCTGAACATCGACAACGTGACCACCATGTTCCACGAGTTCGGCCACGCCCTCCACTCCTTCTTCCGCAATGTCCACTACAGTGGCGTCAGCGGCACGGAGCGTGACTTTGTGGAGCTTCCTTCCCAGGTCAACGAGCACTGGGCATTTGAACCGGAAGTGCTGAAGATCTATGCTAAGCACTACAAGACCGGTGAACTGATGCCGCAGGAACTGATTGACAAGATCGTGGCCAGCGGCCAGTACGGTCAGGGTTTTGCAACCGTAGAATACCTGGCCGCATCCTATGTGGATATGGACCTGCACGTCCTCACCGCTATTCCGGAGAAGTTCGACGTGATGAAGTTCCAGGAGGCTCAGCTCAAGGGGCGCGGCATTCCCAAGCAGATTCTGCCGCGCTACAGCGTGACCAACTTCAGCCACTCCCTCGGTGGCGGTTACAGCGCTGGCTACTACAGCTACATCTGGGCTGAAGTGCTGGACTGCGACGCTTTCCAAGCTTACAAAGAGACCGGCGACATCTTCAACCCGACGGTGGCTGCCCGTTTCAAGAAGTTCATCCTTTCACCTGGCGGAATCGACAAGGGTTCGGTGATGTACCAAAACTTCCGTGGCCGTCAGCCCAAGGTAGACGGTCTGCTTGAAAATCGCGGATTGAATTAATTATCCGAAGAGATATTTCTTCTGGGCTGGGGTCAACGCATCGATGCGGAGGCCCCAGTCTTTTAATTTGCGCTGGGCAACCTCTTCATCGATTTCTGCCGGGACATCGTGCAGTTTGCTGCCCGGTGCGTTGCGCAAGTCGGGATGCGAAGCCAAATAGCGTGCGCTGAGGGCCTGGATGGCGAACGACATATCCATAATCTCAGCAGGATGGCCGTCTCCGGCAGCCAGGTTGACCAGTCTGCCTTCCGCCAGCACATAGATGCGGCGGCCGTCTTCCAACCGGTATCCCATGATATTCTTGCGGGCTTCGCGGGCCTCTACCGCCATTTTACGCAGCCCAGCCACATCTACCTCCACATCAAAGTGGCCGGCGTTGCAGCAGATGGCGCCATCTTTCATCACGGCAAAGTGAGCGGGCGTGATCACGTCGGCGCAACCGGTTACGGTCACGAAAAGATCGCCGAGCGGCGCAGCTTCGTCCATCGTCATCACGCGGAAACCGTCCATTACGGCCTCCATCGCCTTGATGGGGTTCACCTCAGTTACCACTACCTTGGCACCCAACCCTTTGGCGCGCATAGCCACGCCTTTACCGCACCAGCCGTAGCCTGCCACAACCACCGTTTTGCCCGCTACAATCAGGTTGGTGGTGCGATTGATGCCGTCCCACACCGACTGTCCGGTGCCGTAACGGTTGTCAAACAGGTGCTTGCAGTCGGCATTGTTGACCAGCATCATCGGGAAGGCGAGCTTTCCGGCGCGATCCATCGCCTGCAAGCGCAGAATGCCCGTCGTGGTCTCTTCACAGCCACCCAGCACGTTGGAAATCAGCTGCGGATATTCGGCGTGCAAGAGCGACACAAGGTCGCCGCCATCATCAATAATCACATTGGGCCCCACCTCCAGCACGCGGCGGATGTGCGACTCATACTCTTCCGGCGTAGCGGCATACCAGGCAAAGACGTTCAGGCCGTCGTGAACCAGTGCGGCAGCCACATCATCCTGCGTGGAGAGCGGGTTGCTGCCTGTGACATACATCTCCGCACCACCGGCAGCCAGCACTTTGCACAGATAGGCAGTCTTGGCCTCCAGATGTACCGAGAGGGCGATTTTCAGCCCTGCAAAGGGTTTTTCTTTGGTAAATTCAGCCTCCAAGCCGCGCAGCAGCGGCATGTGGTGGCGGACCCAATCGATTTTCAGTGCTCCGTCTTTCCAGAGCGATTCGTTGCGGATGATGTATGGCATAAGTCGTAGTATTTGTCAAAACGGATGCGCAGGGCCGCCTCGTCGGCAATCAGGGCGCGCAATTCAGCCAGCCGCTGTGCGTTGCGGGATTCGGGAATCCAGAGTTTGAGATAGCCGCCTTCCGCATATTTCTCGTGCAGATGATCCAGCGTGCGGTGCCAGTAGCCCTCCCGATCCATCTCGGGATAATGGGCAAAACCATATTCCACGGTGCGACGGATCACGGTTTCCGGATCGATCAGCCGGTCTGCCTCCGCGATAATGCGGCCATAGAGGGTACGCGGAGCGTGGTCAGACGAAGCGCGGTGATCTTCAGCCGCCTGCGCGGCCAGTTCAACGCCTTCCGGCGTAAGCCACTGCAACAGACGCGCATCGCTGCGGATGATGCGACCAGAAACCAGATGGTGCGTCTCACGGCCTTCGATAATCCCCAGATCGTGGTAAGCAGCTGCCACATAGAGAATCTCGGGATCCACGTCGTAGTGCTCCGCAAGCTCCAGCGCCTGCTCAATCACAGCCTCCGCATGGTCTCTGCGGTGGCCCGCGTCAAAAGCATCATAGCGCGGAATAATCTCCTCGCGCACAAAACGTTGAAGGGATTCTCGAACAGGTTTCATCGGCGGGCTTCAGTATAAGGTGGAAGGGTATCGTCGGCATCTTCCCTCACAGGAAACTTCTCCTGGAAAAGACGCACAAATTCGGGACTCAGTTTGGCCTCCACGATGGCTTCCTGGCCATCCGGCGCCGCGGCAAGAAGGTCGCCATACGGGCTGATGGCGCGCGTTCCACCGTTGTAATCATCTGTCTGGTCTCTGCCGATCCGGTTGACAGCCAGCACATAGCACTGGTTCTCAACAGCGCGCGCCTGCGCGAGGATATCCCACGCGCTACGGCGAATGCCCGGCCAGTTGGCCGTAATCAGAATGGCATCGAAATCCCCACGGTTGCGACACCAGGCAGGGAAACGGAGGTCGTAGCAGACCAGTAGCAGGAAGCGAAGGCCTCTCCACTCCACCACCACGCGCTCCTGGCCCGGCGTAATGAAGGCCGGCTCGCCACCGGGCGCGAAGAGGTGATGCTTGTTGTAGAAAATGGTTGAGCCATCCGGTTTTACGAAGTAGAAGCGGTTGCGATAGAGATTGCCCTCATGCACAGCCAGACTGCCGCAAACTGCCGCATTTTTGGCCGCCGCCCACTCCTTCATCAGCTCCAGCGAAGCGCAACTGCCATCCACCAGCTCCTCCGCCACACCCACGAGGTTCGTCACAAAGCCGGTAGCGAACATCTCGGGAAGCAGATAGAGGTCCGCATCCGGCACCGATTCCATGCGCAAACGATTGAGCCTCAGATTCTCCGAAGGGTTGGCCCAGACAATGTCTTGTTGAAGCAGAACGACTTTCATCTTCCTTGATTAACCGTACAAAATTACGAAAAAACTTTTCCTATCTTTGTAGGAAAATGTAAAGAGATGAAAGCTACCAACAAATATATGCAAATGGCTATCGAAGAGGCGCGCGCGGGCATCACCCAAGAGCACGGCGGCCCCTTCGGAAGCGTGATTGTCAAAGATGGCGTCGTGGTGGGCCGCGGCCACAACCGCGTGCTGCTGGACCATGACCCCACCTGCCATGGAGAGGTTTCCGCCATGCGTGATGCCGGCAAGCGGCTGGGCACCTACGACCTCTCCGACTGTGACCTTTACACCACGGGCGAACCCTGCCCGATGTGCCTCTGCGCCTGCCTCTGGGCCAATATTCGCCGCGTTTACTTCGGTTGCACGATTGAAGACAACGGCCGGATCGGCTTCCGTGACGACAAGTTCGACGGCCTCTTCTCCGGCCGCGACAAGCTGGGCGAGTTCCTGATTCCGATGGATCGCGAAGCTTGCCTGGAACTCTTCGATGATTACGCGCGCATGCATCACATTATCTATTGATCAAACTGAATCCCATGAATAAACTCCGCAGATTTCTTATCGCGGCTGCCGCCCTGCTCATCACCGTCCCGGCAGGCGCCGTGTTCAACGAGAAAGACCTGGGCCAGACCATTTCCGTGCTCCGCTACGAGTTGAGCCAGGAGGTGGCCAAGCGTGCAACGCGCCAGGACCGCATTAACAGTCGCGACCGTTCGCAGCACGGCACGATGGTCCAGACGCTCAAGAAGTGCAACGAGCTGGCGCTGATGCTCTACTCTCAGAATCAGGACTATACATTCGATATGACCTACGCCCTGAAGGAGGTGACCAAGCAGTATCAGGCCTTCAACGAGCGTAAGATGCCGTTCGACGAGATTGTCACTACACTCGATCTGGAGATTGACCGCTATTCGCGCCTGATTGAGTCGCTCCGCCGTCTTCCCCCGGAGCTGCGCGATATCAAGGAGATTCCTGACAGCCTGAAATATACCAACGACAGCATCCGCAGCTATGCCATGCCCGCCGCTCCGCGTCGCGGCTCGCGCGATAAGATTTTCAACGGCCAGCGCATGCGGCTTGACAGCCTCAATTCCCGCGGCACCATGTCGGCTTTCTTCCTGGACGAACAGGGTCAGCAAGACCGCGATTCCTGCATCCACTACGCCGCTACGCTGCTCAAGATGTATCAGGAATCCAAGGAGCGCATCATCAAGGACAACGAGCACTACCAGGATGCCAGCCAGCGGCTCAAAGAGTCGTACGATTACGCGCAAGACCGCTACAAGGTCATCCAACGCAGGATGTTCATCAAGGGTACCGGTAACTACTTTACCATTCTCAAACGCCTGAAAAGCAATTGGAAACGGGCGTATGCAGACTGCGTAAACAAGTATAGCCGCACCAAGGCATTCGACCAGACGCTGGCTGCCAGCGAGTGGCGCGGCCCTATGGTATTCGGTTTTCTGGGCACCCAGTTCGGCATTCTGCTGCTGGCCACCCTGCTCTGCCTGCTGGCTGCGGCCATTCTGCGGCCCAAGGTCAAATCCATGCAGTCCGATGTGTTCAAGCATCGTCTTCCAGCCCTCATCCTGCTGGGCGGCGTCGTGATATTCGGTTTGTGCCAGTATATCATCCCAGAGGTCGTAGAAAACAACTATTTCCATGTTGCCGCTTCGCTGCTGATCGTGCTTGCGTGGATTTTGCTGGTGATGCTGCTTTCGCTCATCGTCCGTCACAAGGGCGAAGAGACCACACCGCGTCTGAAGCTCTACGTCCCCACCATCCTGCTGGGCTTCCTGATCATCATCTTCCGCGTGGTTTTTATTCCGAACCGGATGATGAACATCGTCTTCCCGCCGCTGATGCTTGTGGCTGTCATCTGGCAGTTGGTGCTCTGCATCAAGAACCACAAGTTCAAAGCAGATGCCGATATTATCATTGGCTGGATCACGCTGGCCATCCTGGTGGCGACCGCTGTGCTTTCGTGGTGCGGATTTGTGCTGCTGGGCATCCAGATCGCAATCTGGTGGCTCTTCCAGGCCGCCTCCATTGAAGCGATCCTGGCCATCATCGTGCTCCTGGATGAATTCAAGAAGCGTTATCTGGACCGCAAGGTGGCTGAATATCGCAAGGCTCACCCCACCACCGAGGTCAAGGAGCGTAAGGGCGACACCATCCGTGTCACCTGGTGGTACGATCTTATCTCGCAGGTGCTGGTGCCGGTTGCGGCCATCATCTCTATCCCGCTCTGCGTTTATATGGCGTTGGATGTATTTGACCTGACGGAGATCAGCCAACAAATCTTCTATACTACCTTCTTCGATTTCCAGAACGCAGAGGGCAAGGAGATTTTCAAGCTTTCGTTCTATATGATCGTGCTGGCATCTTCGCTCTACTTCGTGTTCCGCTATCTGAACTACGCACTTCGCTTCATCTACAAAGACTTGATGTTCAACCATATCCGCCGCACCAGCGGAAAAGATCACGTAGAGGCAAACGAGATCAACCTGAGCCTTTCGGAGAGCGTCATCAGCATCCTGGTCTGGGGCAGCTACGTGATTCTCACCATTCTGCTGCTGAATATCCCGATGGGCGCGGTTTCTATCATCGCCGCCGGTCTGGCTACCGGTCTCGGTCTCGCCATGAAGGATATCCTGAACAACTTCATCTATGGTATCCAGCTGATGTCCGGACGCCTCCGCGTAGGCGACTGGGTTGAATGCGACGGCGTGCGCGGCAAGGTGACTTCCATCAGCTACCAGAGTACCCAGATTGAGACGATTGAGGGTGCCGTGATGTCGTTCCTCAATGCTGCGCTCTTCAACAAAAACTTCAAGAACCTGACGCGCAACAACGCCTACGAGTTCCTTAAGATCATCGTTGGCGTCAGTTATGGCACCGATGTAGAAAAGGTGCGCAGCGTGCTATCAGAGGCGCTGAAACCGCTCTGCACCAAGGATACTTTCAACCGTGATATCGTGGATCCCAAGCGGGGTATCAACGTCACCTTTGAGAACTTTGGCGACAGCTCCGTGGACATTTCCGTCAAGCAGTATGTGCTGGTTTCCGAGCGCTTCGGCTACACCGCCCGCGCCAAAGAGGCCATCTACGACGCCCTGAACGCCAACGGCATCACCATCCCCTTCCCGCAGCGGGATGTTCACATCATTGAAGAGAAGTAACTATGATTCGGCTGGCAAACCCGTTACTACGCTCTGGGGATGAAGCCCCAGTATACATCTATGGAATTGCTCGTGGATGAGCAATAAAAAAGGCTGGCGTTTGTGCCAGCCTTTTTTAATCGTCTTTATCGGATTATTTCATCTTCACCAAATCGAAGCCGAGCTGCATGCCACTGTAGTTCTTGATGAGGGTGTTGATGGTGGCGATGGTCTGGTTGGAGCCAGCCGTTGCAGCGGTGAGCTTCTTGAGGAGTTTCAGCAGGGAGTTTGCCTTAAAGAGAATCTTCAGGTTATCGCTGGTAACAGATGCGGTACCGGAAATCTTAGGGAGTTTCACGCCTTTTGCGAAGGTCAGGGTGATGTCACTTCCATTGATGGTGTAGGTGCCGGAATAGAGCTTTTCACCGTAAACCAGCGCAAAGGAACTGTCGGCAGCAAAACCCATCTGGAAAGCGCCAGCCTTGATACCGATCTTCTCCAAATACGGGTCTACCTGAGCAGCAAGGGTGTTGGAAGCAGCGGCAGCTGCTACGTTAGCGGTAATGTCTTCTCCGCTAAGAGCAATGGCGGAACCTTTGAAGTCCCAGTTTCCAACGATACTGGTGTTCAGCGAGATGCCGGTTACACTTTCAAGAACGTTCTTGACCGTTTCGTTATTGGTCAGGTTCTTGAGGAGACCACCCAGACCAGATTGCGCGGAAAGAGGTGCGGATGCAAGAAGTGCAAGCGCTGCAATTGCGATAAGATGCTTTTTCATGTTCGTATGATTGAATTTTGTCCCAAAGTTAAACAATTATCAGACCATCGCGCAAGAAAAAGCGTACTTTTGCGTAAAGAAACGTTTATAAACGGATACAAACGACTATGACCACCTATAAAGAGATCCCCGTTCTGCTGTTGACCGGATACCTGGGAAGCGGTAAAACCACGCTGCTGAATCGCATTTTGAACAATCGTCGCGGCATTCGCTTTGCCGTGATTGTCAATGATATCGGCGAAGTGAATATCGATGCAGACCTGATTCAGCAAGGCGGCGTGGTAGGACAAGGTGACGAGAGCCTTGTGGCGCTCCAGAACGGCTGTATCTGCTGTACGCTCAAGATGGACCTGGTGAAACAGTTGTGTGACATCACCGCCATGCAACGCTTTGATTATATAGTGATTGAAGCGAGCGGTATCTGCGAGCCGGGCCCTATTGCTCAGACCATCTGCTCGGTACCTTCCATGGGGCCGGAATTCGTAAAAGACGGATTTCCTCGGCTGGACTGCATTGTAACGGTGGTGGATACACTCCGCATGCTGGACGAGTTCGAATGTGGCGACAAACTGATGAACCAGCATCTGGAGGAAGATGATATTGAAAACCTTGTTATCCAGCAGATCGAATTCTGTAACATCATTCTGTTGAACAAGGCATCAGAGCTCACGGAAGAGCAGTTGGGCAAGGTTCGGGCTATCGTCCGCGCCCTCCAGCCCAAGGCTGAAATCATTTCCTGCGATTACTGTGATGTAGACCTGGATCAGCTATTGAATACGGAACTTTTCGATTTCGATACCGTAGCGGCATCCGCGTCCTGGATTCAGGAGGTGGAAGGAAGTGCTGAGCATCACGATCACGACGATGATGATGACGATGATGACGAGGAGGAAGAGCACCACGGTCACCATCATCACCACCACCATCACGACGAGGGTGAAGCATTGGAATATGGCATCGAGACCTTCGTCTATTATCGCCGTAGGCCTTTTGATATCAATAAATTTGACTTCTACGTGGGGAAAAACTGGCCCAAGAACGTCATTCGCGCCAAGGGTATCTGCTATTTTGAAGATGAATACGACTCCTGCTACATCTTTGAGCAGGCCGGCCGTCAGATGTCACTGCGCAATGCCGGCGACTGGTTCGCCACGATGCCGGCCGACGAACTGCGCGGCATGATGGAGCGTGACGCCAACCTTCGCCGCGATTGGGACCCCACCTACGGCGATCGCATGCAAAAGCTGGTCTTTATTGGTCAACATCTGGACCGTGAGGCAATTACCCGCGGCCTGGACTTCTGTCTTGTATAATAATCTGAATCTATATGGTAAAGCACATTATTCTCTGGACCCTGAATCCGGAACTGACGGAAAATGAAAAGAAGACCGTCAAAGAGGGCATTAAAGCCGGACTGGAAGGGCTCGTCGGCAAAGTGCCGGGACTCATTGACGTGAATGTACAGATCGACGGCCGCATCGACTCCTCCAACGCAGACCTGATGTTGGACTGCACGCTGGAAAATGCAGAAGCGCTGAAGGTTTACGCAAACCATCCGGAGCACCTGGCTGTGGCCAATACCAAGGTACGGCCCTACACCGTGCAGCGCTCCTGTCTGGACTACGAGTACTAGGCGAACGCCTCGCTATTTCAGAATCGCATCGGCCAGGGTTTCCAGGGCCGGAAGATCGCTGGTCTTCATCCTACTGCGGATGGAGACCATCGGTTCTATCAAGGTGATACCTGACATTTCACCGAGCATCCGCTTCATTTCGCGGCCGGCGGTGGGAGCCCAGGAACCATTCTCGATGAGGGCTACGCGGCGGTTGCAGAAACCTTTGATCTGCAGGCGGTGCAAGAACTCGTACATCGGGGTAAAGAGGCCTGCATCGTAGGAAGAAGCGGCCAGGACGAGCGTGGAATGGCGGAATGCATCTTCCACATTCTCGGCAAAATCGCTGCGGCAAAGGTCACTCACCTCTACCCGACCGGCGCCCTTCTCGCGCAGGATCTCAGCCAGCTTTTCAGCAGCGGCCAACGTACCGCCGTGAATGGAGGCACAAGCAATGAAGATTCCCTCCGTTTCTACGGCATAGCGGCTCCAGGTATCGTAGAGGGCGATATATTCGCCCAGATGATCCTCCAAGATAGGGCCATGCAGCGGGCGGATGGTCTTCACGGGCAGCACCGCCACTTTACCCAGCAGCGATTGTACCTGAGGGCCGTACTTTCCTACTATATTAAAATAGTAACGACGGGCTTCGCAGCTCCAGTCATCATCGTCGCGACCATAGAACCCGCAGGTATCCAGCGCGCCGAATTTACCGAAGGCATCGGCGCTGTAGAGGGCACCGTCCGCTTCGTCGAAGCTCATCACCACCTCCGGCCAGTGGACCATCGGCGCGGCGGTAAAACGCAGCTTGTGGGCGCCCAAATCAAGGACATCCCCCTCGCCCACCGTCACCGTGCGCCCCTCGAGCGCGATTCCCTCAAAGAACTGCGGCAGCATCTTGAGTGCCATAGCGCTGCAGACCAGTTTCAGGCCGGGATACTCAGCCAGCGTCCATGCAATCAGGGCCGAATGGTCCGGCTCCATGTGGTGCACCACCAAATAGTCCGGCGTGCGGCCGGCAAGGCCTTCGCGGAGATTTGCTTTCCAGCCATCCGCCGTGGCGTCGTCCGTCGTATCGAGAATGGCAACCTTCTCATCAAGAATCAGATAGGAGTTATAAGCCATGCCCTCGGGCAGGATATATTGGCTTTCAAAAAGGTCGCTGACGTGGTCGTCTGTACCGATGTAGCGGACCTGGGCGTTGAGTGTGCGGATCATATCTTGGATATTGATATTCTGTAGCAGACAAAGATACGAAAAGGTTTGACAAATTGCCCTCGCCGCACTACCTTTGTAATCGTGAAACCCATCCGAAACCTCATCTTTGATTTTGACGGCACGCTGGCTGATACGGCCGACGGAATCGTGGCTACAGCCACCGAGACGCTGCGTCGCATGGGCGTGGAGGGCGTTACGCCGGCTGCCATCCGGGCCACCATCGGCCTGCCGCTGGGCACCTCCCTGCGCATTGCGGGCAACCTGCCTGAGAGCCGGGAAGCCGAGGCGGTTGCCATCTACCGCGAACTCTTCGCGCAGCTGGAGCTCTCGCAGATCCGCCTCTATCCGGGCGTTGCGGAAACCGTCAAAGAGTTTGCCGATCAGGGCATTCCCATGGCCATTGCCACCTCTCGCGGCTGCAATTCGCTGGAGCACATCCTCTCGGGCTGGGGCATCAGCCGATACTTCCCCATCCGTGCCACCAGTGCGGATGGATTCCCCTCCAAACCCGCGCCGGATATGGTGCTGGCGCTGCTGGAGCGCCTGAATGCCCGGGCCGATGAAACCCTCGTCATCGGCGATACGACCTTCGATATAGAGATGGGCAACCGGGCGCACTGCCGCACTTGCGCCGTTACATACGGAAACCACGCGCGCGAACGGCTCTTGACCGCATCGCCCACGTGGTTAATCGATGAGTTTACAGCGCTGAAGCAGCTGCTATAGCTTTGCGTGCTCCGAAGCGGTATTCTTCCGCATCACTCGGGTCATGATCGGACGCGCCAGTCCCAAGAACGGAATCAACAGGTAATTGTGCCATCCCGGCACGATATAGCGACGGCCATGCATTGCGGCACGCACGATAATGCGTCCGCAACGCGCCGGGCTCATCATAAAGCCGGTCAGGCGCGCCAAGCGGGACTTGCCCTGCGAGAGACCGAGCAAACCGGTATCCACGCCGCTGGGAGCCACTGTGGTGATCTTGACGCCCTTGCTTCTCACTTCACGAGAGAGAGCCACCGAGAAGTTACGCACGTAAGCCTTGGTCGCCCCGTAAAGCGAGAGGCCTGCATAGCGCATGTAAACTGAATAGGATGAGATATTTACGATGCGTCCCCTGCCCCGTTCCGCCATTTCGCGGGCAAAAAGCAGCGTAAGGATGGTCACCGCACGGATATTCAGCGAGAGAATAGATTCCACGCGTTCACGCGGCACGTCGAGCGCATCCTCACAAATATACATACCCGCATCGTTGACCAGCATCTCCACCACGAACTTGCGGGACTGAACCCACGCGTAGAGGTTATCGGCAGCAGAGGGTTCCGCCAGATCCGCGGTATGAATCGTGATCTGGCGCTCGTCGGACTTCTGGAGTTCGCGGGAGAGCTCGTATTTTGCGTTCTTCAGCTTCTGGGGCGAACGGCTCACCAGAATCAGGGAATACCCCTTGCGCAGAAGCCCACGCGAGACCTCCAGTCCAATTCCGGCGCTGCCGCCGGTTACCAGTGCCCAACCTCTCTGTTTCATCGTTTACCGTGTTTGCGGGACTTCTTGCTGCGAGAGCGGGTGATGAAGAAGACAACCAGCAGGACCACTGCCA
>JBGUJZ010000041.1:0-18549 GCA_045114175.1 Bacteroidales bacterium
TATCCTCGCAGGCAGTCCCGAGTTGGCGGAAACGCCGCCCGAGAGGGCCACTTCGCGGATTCCAGTCTCCTTGACCGCCAGAATCAGCTTCTTGAGCAGGATGTCTATCAGGTCTTTCTGGAACGAAGCGCAGAGGTCGGCCATATTGTTCTTGAGAAACTCCGGATCCTCCTTCAACTGATCGCGCAGGAAGTAGAGCAGCGAGGTCTTGATGCCGCTGAAACTGTAGTCCAGACCGGGGATGTTGGGCTTGGCAAAACGGAAGCGCTTGGGGTCACCCTCCTTGGCCAGTTTGTCCACCACGGGGCCGCCCGGATAACCCAGATCCATCAGTTTGGCGCACTTGTCAAATGCCTCACCCACAGCGTCATCGATCGTGCGGCCCAGAATCTCGAAATCCAGGTGATTATCTACGCGCACAATCTGCGTATGGCCGCCCGAAACGAGCAGGCAGAGGAAAGGAAACTTGGGCTGGCGGTTCTCCGCGCCGGGCACCTTCACGAAGTGTGAAAGGATATGTCCCTGCAGGTGGTTGACCTCGATGATGGGTTTGCCGGAAGCCACCGCGAGCCCTTTTGCGAACGAAGTTCCCACCAGCAGCGAGCCCAGAAGGCCAGGGCCGCGGGTGAAGGCCAGCGCATCCACCTCCTCCATCTTGATACCCGCCTGATCCAACGCCTGCGACACCACGGGAACGATATTTTGCTGGTGCGCACGCGAAGCCAGCTCCGGCACGACGCCGCCATAACGGCGATGCACCTCCTGCGAGGCCATCACGTTGGAGAGCAGATATTCGTCGCGGATGACGGCAGCGGAAGTGTCGTCACAGGAGGATTCAATTCCTAGAATGGTCAGGCTCATACGTAACTACAGGGCATTTGTTGCGCGAAAATACGAAAAAAATTCCTACTTTTGGCAGATTAAGGTTACTGTGCACTATTATGAAGGTATTGAAACGGATTCTGCTCAGCCTGCTTGCGGTGGTGGTTCTCATCCCCGTGGCGGCAGCCGTGCTCGTTCAAATACCTGCAATACAGACCTTTGTAGGCAATAAGGCGCTCAAGGCCGTCTCCAGGAACCTGGGCGGCAGCGTACAGGTGGGCGATATCCGCTACGCCCTCTTCAATACGTTGATCCTGACCGATGTCACCGTGCTGGAGCCCACGGGCGACACCCTCCTCTATGCGGGCAAGGTCCTGCTGGAGGCGGACAGCCGCACGTTGCGGAGCGATACGCTGGACGTCCGGCGCGTGATTCTGGAGCGCTGCCGCGCCACGATGCGCGACCTGCCCGATGGCCGGACCAACCTGGATGCCTTCCTCGAGAGCCAGAATCCCAAGAAAGAGTCCGAGAAACCGGAAAAATCCGGCGGGCTTCCTTGGAAATCCATTAAGGCTGAGAAGATTGCCGTCAACGATCTGGACTTCACTTACGCCGAGAAAGGGCTGCAGATAGAGGATTTCACCCTGCTCGCGGAGCACCTGGAGTATGGCGGCGACGTCTATGGCCAGCTGCGCGAACTCTCCTTCACCGAGGCCGCACAGAATAACCGCTACAGCCTGGCATCGGGCATCCTGATGTCGGACAAGATGCTCTATCTGAACAACTTCCGGCTCAAAGACGCTTTCAGCGACATTGATGCGCCGCATATCGCCCTCTACTACGAATCCCCTGCCGATATCGCCAAGTTCCTGGAGAAAGTGGAGATAGATGCCGAATTCACCGATGCCTGCCTGGACCTCGCTTCGGTGCAGCCGTTCCTGCCGAATCTCTCGCAGCTGCATGCCAAGGGCTATCTCAGCGGACAGGTCAAGGGCAAGCTGGGCGACCTGCGGGCCGACCACCTGCGCCTCCAGTCCGAATCACGCCTGACGAACCTGGTGCTCTCCGCCCGCGTCAAGGGTCTGCCCGATATGAACCATACGCGCGTGGATGCCACACTCCATCGCTCCAATACCTGCGCACGCGATATTGCGAACGTGATTCGCGGCATCAACCCCAAGTTTGACGCCTCTACCCTGCTGGCCAAAGCGCCTGCCGACCTGATTGACATCAGCGGCGAGCTGCACGGCACCCTCAAGGAGGCCGAAGCCAAGGTACGGCTCGGCTCCCGGAAGACGGGCGGCGTGGTATCCGAAGCCATCTACCGCGTGGAACCGGACGGCGTGCCCTTCGTGCGCGGCAGCGTTACCACGCTCGGCCTGGATGCCGGCAAGTACCTGGGCGTGAAGGATCTGGGCAAGGTCAACATAGACACGCACTTCGACGCCAAGCTCTCCAAGAGCCCCATCGTAAACCTGAAGAACCTCTACGTACGCGGCCTCGAATACAAGGGCTATACCTACAGCGACATTGAGGCTACCGGCTCGCTGGAGAACAACCGGCTGCTGCTCAACGCCGCCAGCGTGGACCCGAACCTCTACTTCATCACCGCCGCCGACCTGGACCTGAATCCGGATGCCGAGAATGCCTACAAGATCACCTTTGACCTGGCACGCGCCGATCTGCACGCCCTGCATCTGGATAAGCGCGAGCGCGCCCGATTCAGCATGATGGCAGATGCGGACGTGGTGCGTTCCAAGGAGGGCGTCTTCACGGGCGACGTCACGCTGAGCAACGTCAACGGCTTCGTTGACAGCGAATTCTACAACATAGGCGACATTGTGGTGCGCGCCGAAAACGCCCCTGCAGGCGACTATACGGTCACGCTGAACTCCAAACTGGCCGAGGCCACCTACCGCGGCACCGATCACCCCACTCATCTGGTGGAGGATATGATGAACCTGCTCAAAGCCGAGCTGGGCAACGTGATTCCCATTACGGCCAGCGGCGAACAGCATGGCGGCGATTGCCGGGGTACGCTGACCTTCAAGACCAAAGATCTGCGGCCGCTCTTCGCTTTTGTGATGCCGAACCTGTTCATCAGCGAAGGCACGAACCTCTCGATCGATATCGACGGCTGCGAGCAAGTGGAGATCGGGCTGCAGTCCGAACTGGTGGCCATCAAAGACAACTACATCCGCGGAATCGACGTCAAGGCCAACAACACGAACGGCCCGCTGGATGCCGCCATCCGGACCGAAGTGCTCCAGTTTGGCAACTTCATTCTGCACGAGGATGCCATCGCGGCCTCGCTGCAAGACAACACGATCAGCCTCTCCCTGAAATACGACAACACCCACTACGACGGTGGCCACGGCCACGTGAATACCGTGGTCAGCTTCCCGGACCGCAAGACGGAGCCTTACATCCTGGTGGCGGACTGCCTCCCCTCCGAGATCTCCATCAAGCAGGCCGGCACGTGGGATATTGCCCCCGCCACCCTCTACTACCGTGAAGGCAACATCACCCTCGAGGGGTTTGACATCAGCAATGGCGAGCAGTACATCAGCCTGGACGGCGTGATCTCCGACAAACCCACGGATACGCTCTATCTGGCTGTTAACCAGTTCGATATTGAACCGTTTGACGCCATCTTCCGCAACGATATGCAGCTCAAGGGAGTCTTTACCGGCGAAGCGCAGGCCACCAGTCTGTTGGCCAAGGAGCTGGGCATCCAAGCCGTCTTCTCCGGCCGTGACCTTTCCGCCGACGGCATTGCGTTGGGCGACGCGGACCTGGAGTGCAACTGGAATGCGGAAGCGTCGCGTTTCGACCTGGTCGTGGACAACTATCTTGGCGAGGAGGAGCCGCTCATTCTGGAGGGTTGGTTCCGGCCTTCCGACAAGCGGCTGGCGCTGGACCTTTCCCTCGTGGATTTCAACGTGGGCTGGGTTGATCCGTTCGTAGTGGACATCCTGGACGAAATGGGCGGTTCCATCAGCGGCGATATCCACGTGGAGGGCCCGCTGGACAGTCTGGATATCAGCAGCAACGGCGTGCGGTTCAACGACACGCGCTGCCGCATCCCCTTCACCAACGTGCGCTATGTCTGCAACGGCGAATTCGAAGTTACCACGGACGGCATCGAGTTTACAGATGTAGATGTGGCCGACGAATACGGCAACACCGGTATTGCGCGCGGCGGCATCCGCTTCAACAACTTCAAGAGCCTCGACTTCGATATCCTCTTTACGGTAGATGAGATGCTCGGTATCAATACCACATCCGCGCAGGCCGACCAGGGCTTCTACGGCAAGGCCTTCGGCTCCGGTACGGTCCGCCTCTATGGCCCCGTGACGGCCCTTCAGATGGATATTGACATCGATGCTTCCTCCGGTACGGTCCACATCCCCATCAGCGGCGGTGTGGTGAGCCAGAGCGACCTGCTGACCTTCATCAGTCGCACCGAACGGCCGCATATCGATGTCTATGACTCGCTGATCGTAGCCGGCACCGCGCTGAAAGAGAAGGAGCGTGTCAAGAGCCAGGGCCTCTCGCTGAACATCAAGATCTCTGCCGACCCGGCTTCTGAAATCGACATTGACATCAACGAGGCCACGGGTGATATCATCCGCGCGCACGGTAACGGCAACGTGGAGATGAACATTGCGCCCAAGTCCTTCGATATCAAGGGTATCTACGTGATTGAAGACGGTAGCTACACGATGTCCCTGATGGGCATCACCGCCAAGGACTTCACCGTGGAACAGGGCGGTACCATCATCTTCGGCGGCGACATCCTGCAGACCGAATTCAATATGAACGCCCTCTACAAGACCAAGGCCTCCATCGAGACGCTCATCGGCGACAACACCTCGGTCTCCACGCGGCGTACGGTCAACTGTACGATTGGCATCTCGGGTGCGGTCTCCAACCCGCAGCTGAGCTTCAAGATCGATATCCCCGACCTAGACCCGACCACGCAGGGACTCGTGGAGAACGCCCTCAGTACCGACGAGAAGAACCTCAAGCAGACCCTGGCGCTGCTGGTCTCCGGCAGCTTCGTGCCGGATGAGCAGAGTGGTATCGTGAACAACAGCACCATCCTCTACTCCAACGCATCCGAGATCGTTTCCAGCCAGATCAACAACATCTTCCACCAGCTGGATATTCCGCTGGACCTCGGTCTCAACTACCAGCCTGGCGCCGCTCAGGGCACGAACGACATCTTTGACGTGGCCATCTCCACGCAGCTCTTCAACAACCGCGTGACCATCAACGGCAACATCGGCAACCAGCAGTATGTCTCGTCGAGCACCAGCGAGGTGGTGGGCAACGTGGATGTGGAGATCAAGCTGAACAAGAGCGGACGGCTCCGCCTGAACCTCTTCTCACACGCCGCCGACCGCTACAGCAACTACCTGGACCAGACGCAACGCAACGGCGCCGGTATCGTCTATCAGGAAGAGTTCGATACGGTGTCTGACCTCTGGAAGAAGGTCTTCACCCGGAAGAAGAAAGAAGAGGAGCTGACGGAAGAAGAGGCCGCCGTTCCTACACGGTAACCTTCACGATACGGCCGATCTGTGCCGGATCGAATTCCCGCTCGATACGGATGTAATTGTCGGTATAGCCGAACATCATTCCCCCCTTGTTGGCACTCTCAAAGAGCACCTCGGCCTCACGGCCCTTGTTGGCCTTGCAGAAATCGGCGTGCAGGCGGTCGCTGAGCTTTTCCAGTCGTGCCACGCGTTCCGTTTTGACCGATTCCTGCACCTGGTCTTCCCGCTCGGCAGCCGGGGTCCCCGCGCGCCGCGAATAGGGGAAAATGTGCAGAAAAGCGGGCTTCACGCGCTCCAGCAGCCGATAAGTCTCCTCAAAGTCTTCCTCCGTTTCGCCGGGGAAGCCCACGATTACATCGATTCCGAAGAAGACCTTCGTACCGCGCTCTTCCGGAGCCTCCAGTTGCTCGCGCACCAGCGCAATCTTGTCTTCAAACATCTGCGTGGTGTAGCGGCGGTGCATCGCCTTGAGGATGCGGTCGCACCCCGACTGGAGCGGAATATGGAAGTGCGGCAGGAACTTGGTCTGTTCGCTGGCCATCCAGCCAATGATTTCTCGCGTCAGCAGGTTCGGCTCAATGGATGAGATCCGGTAACGCGCAATCCCCTCCACTTCATTGAGCGCCTTGAGCAGGTCAAAAAAGGATTCGCCGGTGGTCCGGCCAAAGTCGCCGATATTGACGCCCGTCAAGACAATCTCGCAGATGCCGGTGGCGGCAATTTCACGCGCCTGGGCCACCAGCGTGGCGATCGGCAGGTTACGGCTCGCTCCGCGGGCCAGCGGCACCGTGCAATAGGTGCAACGGTAATCACAGCCGTCCTGGACCTTCAGGAAGGAGCGGGTCCGTTCGCCGGAGGAGTAGGCCGGGAAAATGTTCTCCACGCGCTCGATAGCCGTGCAGGCAGATACCTGTCCGCTCTCCGCCTCATAACTGGTAACGACCTCGAACAAATCGCCTTTGCGCCCCGCTCCCAGCACGATATCCACCCCCTCGATGGCCAGAATCTCATCCGGTTTGAGCTGCGCGTAGCACCCCACCACGGCGATCTTGGCATCGGGCGAGATCTTGTGCAGTTTGCGGATGATATTGCGGCACTTCTTGTCGGCATGCTCGGTCACCGAGCAGGTGTTGACCACATACCAGTCGCTGTGGTCCACCGGCCGGACAATCTTGTAACCGGCCGTGGCAAACTGACGGGCAAAAGTGGAACTCTCGGAAAAGTTGAGCTTGCAACCGAGGGTGACGAAGGCTATACGGGGTTGACGGGACATAACTGTTTAACCTTGAATAACAAAGACGCACGGGCGCTTCCCAATCACAGGGACGGATTTGCGCCAGCGGGCCACGGTAAGGGTTCGGATGAACTGGGTGGGCAGCGTGATATCGGCCGCAATGCAGAGGCGGGTTTCCGGATGGCAGACGGCCAGCAGATCCGCGAGCAGCGCATCGTTGCGGTACGGCGTCTCAATGATAATCTGACTCTGATGTTCGCGACCGGAGCGGCGCTCCAACTCTACGATTCTTGCGCGACGCTGGTCGGGCTTGACGGGCAGATAACCTTCAAAGGCAAAGTGCTGCCCGTTCATGCCGGAGGCCATCAGGGCCATCATAAGCGACGAGGGACCCACCTGGGGCACCACCTCCACCCCTTTCTCGTGCGCCAGGGCCACCAATTGTGCACCGGGGTCCGCCACGGCGGGCAGTCCCGCTTCGGAAATCAAGGCTGCTTCGCGTCCCTCCAGCAGCTGCGCCAGCGCGGAAACCTCTTCCGGCGCGGTGTGCTCGTTCAGTTCGTGCAACTCCAGCGTATCCACATGCCCCTTCAGGCCTGCGGCCGAGAGGAATCGGCGCGCCGTGCGAAGCTCTTCCACAAAGAAAACTTCAATCTTGGGCAGCAGCTCCAGCACAGCAGGCGTCAGGACCTGTTGCGGCGGATAGTCGCCCAGCGGCGTGGGAATCAGATATAGGTGTCCGTTCATCAGAATGTGAGGGTTAGGCCGTCGTAGGCGGGTTGAATGTTATCGGGAAGTTCGGCGGAGAGTTCAGCATGACAGGGCAGTTGGTGCGAAAGGTGCGTCAGGCGGGTCTCACGCGCACCGATGCGCTGCGCCATGGCCACCGCCTCTTCCAGCGAGAAGTGCGAGATGTGGTGGCCGCGGCGTACCGTGTTGAGAACCAGCAGCTCCACCCCTTCCAGCTTGGGCATCTCCTCCTCGGGAATACGGTTGGCATCCGTGATGTAGGCCAGCTTCCCGAATCTGAATCCCAGCACCGGCAGCTGGTAGTGCATCACGCGGATGGGAACAATCTCCACGCCGCGGATGGTAAAGGGTGCCTCGGTGATGGTATGCAGGTCAAAAATGGGAATGCCGGGGTAGCGCTCCTCCGTAAAGGCGTAGGGAAACTCCAGCTTCAGCGACTCCTCTACCCGCTTTTCGCAATAAACCGGAAAAGGATGGGCCTCCCGGTAGCCGTCGCGCGGGGTATAGTTGAAGGCGCGGATGTCGTCCAGTCCGGCCGTATGGTCTTTGTGCTGATGCGTCAGCAAAATGGCGTCGGGGCATACAATTCCTTCGCGCAGCATCTGCTGGCGGAAGTCAGGCCCCGCATCAATCACCAGTTCCAATCCCTCGTAGCGCACCAGAGCCGCCGTCCGCAACCGCTTGTCGCGCGGATCGGTGGAGCGACACACCGGGCAGTCGCACCCGATCACGGGAACGCCCTGGGAAGTACCGGTGCCGAGGAATGTGATGGAGTTCGTCATAACCCGATATTGAAAAGCACGTCGATACGGTTGCGGTTCGCGCCGCCCGCCTGCGGTCCGGTGTAGGCCCACCGAGCACCGGCCGTCAGGTTGGGTGCCATGCGGATCAGGTGGAAGTCAATCATGGCCGAAATGCCGGCCGACCAGTAGGTCTGCATGCCCGACGGCAGGAAATCCAACGCGTAATCGCCGAACGGAATCAACTGCAAACGCTTGAAATAGAGGAATCCCGGAATGGCGACGTCGCCCAGCGGAATGGGGATCGCGTAATCGGCCATCCCCTTGACGTACTGCTTTCCGCCCGAAAGATAACTGTAGCCGCGCGGCAGCGAAAGGCCGCTTGCCAGCGAAGGGGTGCCCTTGTCCGTGAGCCGGCTCTGCCCCACCATCGAAAGGCGCAAGCCCTGACTGCGGGTGAAACCGGGAAGATAGGTATAGCAGGAGAGCAGCGCCTCCGCGAACTCGCTCTGGTTCTGCGTGACGAGCTGCACGCCGGAAGAGACGCTGAATCCCCAGCGGGGATAGATGGCCGACTTGGCCACGGGCAGCATCCGGTAGTAGCGCAGCCCGAAACTGAGGTTGCGCTGCCACTCTCCGGTCGGAACGTTCTCCTTTTCCAGGGAGATACCAACGGAAGGAATCAGCATCCGGTACCAGCCGCCGCCATACAGGTTGAAGGGATAGTCCAGATTAAGACCCACGTCGTGGTGGTAGCTCCAGGTGCCGTCCGGCTCCTGGTTCACGTTGTTCAGGTCGCCGTAGATTTCCACGTCGAAGTCGGCGATCGTTGCGTTCACCTTGGCGTGGGCGGCATGGCGGCCCCACCACGACCAGCCGAGCATGGTCACGGCGTCGCCCAACTCGTTCTGGGAGTAGACCGTGGCACCGGGAAGCACCGCTTCATACCAGGTATCCGGCGAGAAGCTCATGATCCTATCCACATTGTAATAGAAGGGCGCCCAGGAGTGGAAGTTGAAGGCACTCAGCAACTTACTATAGTGGCGAGAGGGGTATTTTTCGGCATCCAGATAGTCCGGATTCTCCGCAGCGGGAGCATAGCCGGCCTCGGCGTCCTGCGCCAGGATCTGCCGGACGACGGGGTCGTCTTTGTGCTGCGAGAAGTCGGCCTTTTCCCAGCAAAGCTCACGGAAATCCATGGATACCAGGTGATACCCGTCGCTGTCGTACTCACTGAAATAGAGCACCTGGTGATTCTCGTCCAGGAAGGGATAGTTCGCGCCGTAGCGGGAGTTGGTCAACCGGAAGATCTGGTTGTTGACAGGATGCAGGCCGTAGATGTTCAGCACGCCGTCATGGTCCGATGCGAAGCAGATCCACTGTCCCTTGAGGTGGCGCAAGCCGGAGAGGCTGGCCTGCTGGGCGGGGATGACGGTCTGCCACCGCCCCTCTTCCAGCTCTCCGTGGCGGATGCGGAGCAGCGAGATGCCCTCAGAGGTGCCCAGGGTCATGTAGAGCCACTGTCCTTCGAACATCAGCTCAAAGACCTGGCCCTTGTCGGGTGCCTCGACCCGCGTCATGACACGGCCGTCGGCAGCATCCAGCAACACCACGTGCGAGGGTTCGCCCACCGGGTACTCGGCCACCGCCAGCAGACGCCCGTCGTCCGAAACGGCCGGATTGAAGTACTTGGTGCTGCGGGTAAGGGTTTCCAGAACGTCCCTGCGGGTGTCGTAATACTTGATCTCCGAGAAATTCTCGAGCGACGAAGGGTCGTGCATCACCGATTCGGACCAGTAAATCCTGCCGTTGACGGCCTCGCTCAGCTTGGAGCTGTAAGGCGCGTGGAAGCGGATGTGCCGCTCGCGGCCGAGGGTATCAATCTGCACAAGTTCTTCGGTGAAATCCAGTCCCTTACGAAGCACGACGAGCGATCCGAACAAGGGCGAGAGGGAATCGGTCACCTGCACCGCGCCCCAATAATCGCAATAGCGGCGCTGGGGCCTGGAGAGACGCCACCCTTCGGTGGGGGTGCCGCGCCGCTCGGCATCTTCGCTCCAGATTTGTGTGTAGCGCTGCTGGGCGTCGGCCAGGTTCTTCGAGCGCCCGAGATAATACTGTTTCTCCTTGCCCTGGAAGATGCCCGTGACGTCCGAAAGCGCCGCCTTGTTTTGGTAGAAGCGACCGATGAAGTCGGCATCGCCCGTGCGCATACGCTCCGACGTAACAAGCAGATAACCAAGCGCATAGGGATCATAGGTATTTTTGAAGAAGGAGCCCAGGGCGGAGCGCTCCCAGTTGAGATACTTGCCCTGCAGGTAGTCGGTACGCAGCGGCATCAGAAACTCAGCGCTGCGGCCGCGACCGGAACGGGTGAACTCCGTTTCAGCCACCACGGCGTCGCCCTCCAGATATTTGGTGGAGGCAAAGAGGCCCATGCCGATTCCGGTGGACTGCTGGCCCAGCCCCCAGAACAATGCACGCCAGACGCCCTTGGTAAAATGCTGTGTCTGGGCCACATGGCGCAGCTCGTGAATCACCAGCTGCTCCTGCCAGGGATTCTGCGTGCAGTCATAGGGATTGGGCGAGCTGATCAGGTTCAACTGCTTGGGAGCCCAGGAAACGCTACCATTGCTCAACGTGGTGTAGGCGTGCAGGATCACAGGGATCGGCTTGGTATCGATGCGTACTGGATCGTTGGCCAGCGGACGCAGCTGCTCGAGCCGCATCAGGTAGGTGCGCGCCAGCGAATCGGTCTCCGCCGGATAGATCAGCTTGAAGTGTTCCGAGCGAATCTGGCGCCACTCCACAGCGGAGGGCTCCGTGCCAAAGGAGTAGAACTGCGCACGGGCGAGCGGCGCAAATGCCAGCAGCAGCGCCAGGAGGATTATGATTCGTTTATTTGACATCGTCAGGAGTTTCGTTGCAATACCAGATGGTCCCCTGCACGTCGCGGTAGCCCATCTCACGGAGCAGTTTCATATAGCGGCGGATCTGCCAGCGGTACTTTTCGTTCCGTTGGCCGAACTTGTAGTCGATGACCAGGGCTGTCCCCTGCCCGAGCGGCTGATCCTTCTCCACCAGCACGCGGTCCGGACGGTGGATCTCACCGGAGGCATCCACGATCGTAATCTCATTCAGGGCGCGGTAGGTACCGTCGAACCAGTGGCGGCCGGCCACCGAATCGAGCAGACGGCCGAATTCATCCAGGGTTTCCCGCTCGGCCGCAGCGGGCAGCAAACCATCGCGAATCGCGGATTGGACCGCCTCGGGAAGGTCTTCCACGGTATCGATCCGCGAAAGAATCTCATGCTTGCGGATGCCCTCCGCCCGCTCGTCGTCGTCCCCACCCTTGAGCGAAAGGCGCAGCTTGTCGCCGTAGGGATGGCTGTGGAACACGACGGGCGGCAACTCGGTTACGGCAGCCTCCGAAGGAGCATCGCCGTGCATCCGCTTGCCGAATTCCAGCACGGTGGAATCGTTCACCGCCGTATCGGCGGGACAAAGATGCAGGGCGAGCAGCGTAGCTACGGAGAGGTTCGAGGCACTGAGCGTCTGATCTGATTTCTTATAAACAGGCTTGGGCGCAAAGATATACATCTCCCGCACGGCGCGGGTCATGGCCACATAGGCCGTGTTGATGGCGTCCAGGCACTGCATCTTCTTCTCCTCTTCCATCCGATCCTTGAAAACCGTCTTGGTCAGCTCCTCCTTGGCGGTGAGCGGAACCAGCTGGATATCGGCGAAATCGCCCTCCGGCTCGCACCAGAGAATGGGGTTGCCGCCGGCGAGCTTCTCATAAAGGAACGGCAGGACAACCACCTGGAAATCCAGGCCTTTGGCCTTGTGGATGGTCATTACCGTCACGGCGTCGTCCCGCTTGGGCGCGGAGATCTTCCGCTTCACTCCCACCTTCTGCCACCACTCCACAAAGCCGGAGAGGTTGGAGCCGAACTTGTCGGTGTAGGCAATCACATCGTCCAGGAAGGCCAGCAGGAAGGGTTGGTCGCCCTCGGGCACTTCGGGCATATAGTTGCGCAGCAACGTGTCGCAGATCTCATAGAGCGAATCGGAATCCCCGGCCGCCGACGAAAGCTGCGGCGTGGTGTCGAAGAGTCCCTTCATCAGGGTCAAATTGACGGAGTTGCCCGGATCCACGATATAGGTCAACAGTGCCGCTAACCGCTTGACGCTCACGCAGGAGCCCAAGGTCAGCGAATCCTCTGTCACCACCGGATAGCCCAGTTCGAGCAGGGCCTGCGCCACCTGTGCCCCCTCGTCGTTGGTTCGCACCAGGAAGGCGATGTCCGAGCGTTTGGGGTAGCGCTGCGAGAGATCCTCCATCAGTTCCGGAATCCGCTCCATCACCCGGTTTGCCCAGTTGTCGGGCGAATCCACATTGCCGCCATAGGGAAGGAACTCCACGCGCACGAACCCTTTCTCTTTGTTCTCGGGTCGGGCCACGGACTGTGCCACATCGCTGTAGTAGGCGCCGATGGTGGAGGCGACGGGTTTGAAGCGGGCAATCTGTCCAAGCAGCTCGCCGATCCGCACGAAAAAGGCGTTGTTGAAGCGGATGATGTTCTCTCCGCTGCGCCAGTTGCCCTGTTTGTGGTGGATATGGTCTTCCGGATTGGCCAGCAGCTGCTCCACCTCGCTGTGCAGCAGATTCAAGTCGGAACCGCGCCAGCGGTAGATACTCTGCTTGATGTCCCCCACCACCAGCGAACTTTCTCCGCGGTCTATCGCATCTTTGAGCAGCGGGCGGAAGTTCTCCCACTGCAGGCGGGAGGTATCCTGGAATTCGTCCAGCATGAAATGATCGTAGCGTGTACCCACCTTCTCATAGATGAATGGCGTGTCGCTGCCGTCGATGATGCGGCTCAGAACGTCCGTGGTCTCGGAGAGCAGCACCAGGTTGTTCTCCTTGAGCAGCGCGGTCAGGTTGGCATTGAGGTCCGAGACGATGCCCAGCAGGTAGATGTTGCCGTCCAGCAGCTTGGCGGTGGCCACTGTCTCCTTGTCATCGGAAGCCATCATCTCCTTGAGTTTCCGCTGGAAAGCGGCAATCTTCTCTTTGTCCCAGAGGCCGTCGCGGTACTTGCGTCTCAGGCGCAGGAATTCCTCTTTGATCAACAGCTCGCAGATATCGTTGAGCTGCGCGGTAATATCCCATTTCTTGCCGTCGCTGATCTGGTCCAGCGAATAATCGGTCAGCCACCGCAGCAGTGCCTCGTTGCCGGCTTCGTCGAGCGAGGCCAGCATCCGGTCTACCGCCATCTGCAAGACGGAATCCGTGTCGAGCTCCACCTTGTAGGAGGCATACTGGTTAATCTCCCGTGCAAAGGCGCGCAT
This sequence comes from Bacteroidales bacterium, assembly GCA_045114175.1. Classification (GTDB taxonomy): domain Bacteria; phylum Bacteroidota; class Bacteroidia; order Bacteroidales; family UBA932; genus Cacconaster. The sequence continues at coordinate 13,464 of JBGUJZ010000041.1, forward strand.
CACCGTCTGGAAGAAGCGGTCGATCGTGCTCACAGAGAAGGAGAGATAGTCGTGCAGGATGGCCGTGAGGGCCTTCTGCGCATATTCTTTCATCTGCGGCGTGGCGGGTTCGCGCTCGGGGAAAGGATAATCGGGCTTGTGCACCAGGTTGTAGAGTTCCTGGATGATGCGGCTCTTCATCTCCTCGGTGGCCTTGTTGGTAAAGGTCACCGCCAGGATATGCCGGAATGCCTGCGGATCGAACGCACTGCCGTCGGTCGGGATGAGCAGTTTCATATACTCCCGTGCGAGCGTCCAGGTCTTTCCGCTGCCGGCGGATGCCTTGATAATCTCTAATGTATTCATTTGCCGCACAGGATTTTATAATTACAGTAATCGCACTTGGGATTCCTTGCCGTGAAGGGCACCTGCGGATCCAGGATCTCCGCAATCAACGCCCGAAGCCGCGACTGGAAGGCCTCCAGCGAAGCCTTGTCGATGCTTTGGGTAACCAGGTAATCCTCTCCGAATGCATTGAGCAACCCGTAGATGCCCAGCGTCAGATGGCTGATATCCAGTTTCGGATCTTCCGCCGCCGCCAGCAGGGCGTAGAGGTTGAGCTGCAGGGAGATGGTGGGGCGCTTGACGCTCTCCACCGTGAACATCTCGTCGAGATTTTTTCCGATCTTCTCCTTCAGCTTACCGGTCTTATAGTCCAGGATGAAAGGCCGCCCGTCACGGATATCGCGCCGGTCTATAACGCCCGTCAGTTCCACGGTATCTCCGCTCTCGAGCTTCAGGGAGGCATAGACATGTTCCTCCGTCCCCTTGAGTACGAAGGGGGACGCAGCCGCGTCGTGACTGAGCATTTTCTTCACGAAGGTCAGCAGCAGTTCGTTCAGAATCAGGTTCCTGCCGCGCAGCGTGCGGATCTTGGCCTCCGAGGCGAAGGCCTGCAGGATCAGCCGCCTGAGGCGCGCTTCATCGTCCGCGAGGGAACGGATGAAGGCCGGGGTCAACTCTTTGCCGATACAGGGCTTGTAGAGTTCCTCCATCACCTTGTGGAAGATAGATCCGAAGAGGCTGGAATCGAGCTCCTCGGTCACTTCATCGGCCTCCTCCACGCGCTCAACATACTGATAGTAGAAGCGCACGGGACAGTCCAGATAGGTATTGAGGGCGGATGCTGAAAAGGCTTTCCGCCGTCCGGTTGCATCCCCGTCCACGTAACGCTCGCGCAGGAAGGCAGCCACCTCCGGCTTCTTCTCCTTGACAATCGCCTCCGGCTCGCTCACGGTAGCCTTCAGGGAGAGCGGCGCGTCGCACGGATGGAGCGGCACGTTGTAATGGTACTTCAATTGCTTGATGAAGCGGCTCGGTTCGCCGGTCTGGAGCCCCTCGGTGCGGGCATCGTAGAGCAGGAAAATCTTTTCCGCGCGCGCGATGCTGCGGTAGAAGTAGTACGACGAGAGGGCGTCCTGGAACTCATAGTTGGGCAGCCCGAATCCGAGCCGCAGGTTGTATGGGATGAACGATCCGCTGACGGAGCGTTTGGGGAAGACCCCCTCGTTGACCGAGAGGATGATGATGTTCTTGAAATCCAGCGCGCGTGTTTCCAACGGGCCCATGATCTGCAACCCGGAGAGCGGTTCGCCCCGGAACGGGATGGAGATTACTCCGACTAACTGACCCAGCAACTTGTAATAGGTCTTTGGAGCCATGGGCACCGTGAGAGACTGCAGCCTCAGCACGGCAGCGCGCAGGTGATAGACGAATTCGCGATCTACGGGCGAAAGCCGCGCCGCCACGGCATCCAGGATGGCAATCTGATAACCCGGGAGTCCGGCCGCATCGGGTATATCCTTGAACACCAGCGCAAAGTCGCCCTTTGCCAGGAAGGCCTCCTCTACATAGATCATGTTCTGTCGGGAGATCTCGGCAATCAGTTTCGGGGCCTCCTCCCCATCCGCCAGGAAGGGATGGTTCAGCAGGTTCAGGACGTCGCGGTAGTAGAATGTGCAGAGGCCGTCCGTCTCCCGCTTGTTGCGGTGGAGCCGCTCCAGAAAGGATACGAAGGTGGCCGCATTGCTCTGGGCGAGCGGGAAACCCATCGTCACGTTGATATCCCGGATCGCTTCCGGCACCGCACCCAGCATGGGCAGCAGCAACCGTTCATCGGGCAGCACCACGGCGGTTTCAAACGGGTCGAAGCCCTGCTCCCCGGCGAGCTCGCGCAACAGGTGGCCGGCCACCTGGGTCTGCGCCACACCGGACGAAACCGAAACCGTGCGGAAATGCTGCTCAGCCGGCAACGAGGGGCCGAGCGGATGCTTCGAGGGATAGTCGCGTACGTTTGAGCGGAGGAACAAGGAGGATTTGTTGTCCGGATCGGTGGTGCGGGAATCCTCGAAATCCCAGTAGAAATCACCATCCAACCGGTCCCGGATGATGTTCAACAGCTTCTTCTCGCAGGCATTGAGGGCGTTGAGCCCCACGAATACGATTTTGCGGTAGCGGCCCAGCTGCTCGACGAGCGCCTCTTTTGCAGGGCCTTCGGCCGCGAGCGTCTCAGCCACACGGCGGTATATCATGCCCTCGCAGCCGAGTCCTTGCGCTGCAAGTTCCTCGCGGAAAGCTGTATAGAGCGGATAGAGCACGCGCCAGGTGGTACGGAACAACTGCTTCTTGTCCAGCGGCTCGGAGTCGTTGATCCTGCGTCCGGTCTGCTGCAGGAAGTTCTCCCAGAACTCCTTGACGGCGGCAATCTGGTCATCGGAAAGATAATCGTAGCCGGAATCGATCTCCTTGAGGTCGCTGATATTGGTGAAGAGCCGTTTGGCGTCTACCAGATACTTGTCCACATCGTCGAAATCGCCCAGCAGGACGTCGCCCCAGTAGACGAATTCATCGAAGGATTCGCGAGGCTCCCCGTTGGGCCACATCAGTGCGGCGTAGTTGCGGTAGAGAGTATAGAGTGCACCGATCTTGTCTACCGGACGGAGTCCCGAAAGATCGGTCATCAGGTCGTTGATGGTAAGCAATTTGGGTGAGAAAACCGGCTTTCCGGCAGCCTGACCCAGATATTTGCTGAAAAAGAGTGCGGAGCGCCGGTTGGGAAACACAAAACAGTATTCACCCAGCACGCTGCCCGCTTCCTGATAAAAGCGGCTGGCTATCTGTTCCAGGAAACGCCTCATTTCCGGTAGCCCGGCTTGCCGAGCAATTCGAACATCCGCTTTTTGTATTCTTCTACGCCGGGCTGGTCGAACGGATTGACCTCCAGCATGTAGGCGCTGATGCCACAGGCTTTCTCAAAGAAATAGAACAACTGTCCCAGATTATATTCGTCCAGTTGTTCAATGGCGATGGAGATATTGGGTACGCCACCGTCTATATGGGCCATCCGGGTGCCCTCCTGGGCCATCCGGTTCACGTATTCCACATTCTTGCCGGCCAAGTAGTTCAGGCCGTCCAGATCGTCCGGATCCTCTTCAATCAGGACTTCGCGCCGGCTGTTCTCGATAGAGAGCACCGTCTCAAAGAGTTTGCGCTGGCCCTGCTGAATATACTGTCCCATCGAATGCAGATCGGTGGTGAAGATGGCCGAAGCCGGGAAGAGTCCCTTCCCCTCTTTGCCCTCCGATTCGCCGAAGAGCTGCTTCCACCACTCGGTAAAGAAGCGCATCTTGGGATGGAAACTGGCCAGCAGTTCGATATCCTTTCCGCTGTTGTAGAGCGCGTAGCGCATCGCTGCGTAGCGGATTGCCGGATTCTCGTCCGAATCCTCCGCGCAGAGACGCTGCATATAGCGCGCCCCCGCCACGAGCGCTTCAATATCATATCCTGCCAGGGCAATCGGCAGCAGGCCTACCGGAGTCAGCACGGAGAAGCGGCCACCGATATCGTCCGGAATGACGAAGGTGCGATACCCTTCGCGGTCCGCCATGGTCCGCAGCGCGCCTCGGTTTGCATCTGTAATGGCTACAATCCTGCTGCGCGCCTCTTCACGGCCATATTTCCGCTGGATCAGGTTGCGCACCATCCGGAAAGCGATGGCCGGCTCGGTGGTGGTACCGGATTTGGAGATCACCACGGTGGCGCAGTTGCGCACGAGCAACTGGTCCTTCAGCTCTGCCAGATACTCCTCGGAGAGGTTCTGGCCGGCAAAAACGACCTGCGGGCCACTGGAAGAGCTCATCGCATAGCCAAACAGGTGATTCAAAGCGGCAATGGTAGCCAGTGAACCAAGGTATGAGCCACCGATGCCAATGACCACCACCATCTCGACCTCCTTGGCAATCCAATCGTCAACGATGGCCAGGCAGTCATCTATCTGACGCTGTCTGATCTGAGAAGGAAGGGTGTTCCAGCCTAGAAATTCGTGTCCTGCGCCCGTTCCGCTTTCCAGCACGCCAAAGGCTTCGCGCGCCTTGGCGAGACTCTCTACAAAGGCCTCCTGGGTGATAAAAGTACCGCAGCCGCTTAAATCGAGTTTAATCATAATCCGTGTTTTAGCCGTTCCTACAAAGATAGCGATTTAATGCGAATAATTGCGTACTTTTGCCCCTGGAAAAACCGCGCAAAAGATGTTCCGGAAAATCAAAGAGTGGTATCAGCGACAGAGCGACACGACCAAGGCTTTCATCTGGATCGGTCTCATCTGTATCATCGGCATCATAATCCGATGGAAAGCCGTCCTGGCGGGTATCGCCAAGGGCTTTCAGTTCTATTCCAAGTAACGCTGATTCAGCCTGTTAAGCCTCACCGCCGCCGAATCCCATCGGGGGCAGATTGCCCGGGAAGGGCTGCTCCAGTTTGATGGGGCCGAACTGCTGTTCGTACTTCTGGAGATTGTCCGTGAGGGCGTTCAGCAGACGCTTCGCATGCTCGGGCGTCATGATGACGCGGCTGCCCACGGTCGGCTTCGGGTAACCCGGCAGCATCTGCGCAAAATCCAGAATGAATTCATTGGCGGAGTGGGTAATGACCGCCAGGTTGGAATAGAGGCCGCGGAGCACTTCCGGACGGCACTCAAGGTCAACTTTGTTCTCCATAATGCACTATTTTGCGAAGGCGATGCTTCGGGTTTCGCGAATGACGGTAATCT
>JBGUJZ010000042.1:0-29629 GCA_045114175.1 Bacteroidales bacterium
TACAGGAAAAACTCTTGTAAAAATTTCAGACTATCTTTTGCTTACAGTTTTTTACCTCGTTATCTCTCTCAATAAGTCAATGAACTGTGTTTCAGATATTCCGTTCAAACGGCTTTTCCGAAACGGGCTGCAAAGGTAACTACTTTTTTGCAATCTCCAAATTTTTTCGAGAAATTTGTACAAATATTTTCAAAGAAAATGGAACCTCAGGAACAAAAACCCACATCGCTCCCGGAAAACGCCTATCGGGAGTTGAAGGAGGGCGAGAGCTATCATCCGATTCTCTCCCCTGAAAAGAAGTATAAAGAGGTAACGGCATGGTCGGTCACCGTCGGACTTCTGATGACCGTCCTCTTCTCGGCAGCCGCAGCCTATCTGGGACTGAAGGTGGGCCAGGTCTTCGAAGCGGCCATCCCCATCGCCATTCTGGCGGTCGGCCTCTCGAGCGCTGCCCGCAGGAAGGATTCCCTCAGCCAGAATGTGATTATCCAGTCTATCGGCGCCTGCTCGGGCGCGGTGGTGGCGGGCGGTATCTTCACCCTGCCGGCCATCTATATCCTGGACCTGGACGTCAACTTCATGCAGATGGCCCTCTCCTCGCTGCTGGGCGCCGTGCTGGGTATCCTCTTCCTCATCCCCTTCCGGAAATACTTCGTCAAGGAGATGCACGGCAAGTATCCCTTCCCTGAGGCTACCGCCACCACGCAGGTGCTGGTCAGCGGCGAAAGCGGCGGCAAGAGTGCCCGCACGCTGGTGCTCAGCGGCCTGATCGGCGGTCTCTACGACTTTGTGGTGGCCACCTTCGGCACCTGGGCGGAAACCGTCAGCACCACCGTGACCCACTGGGGCGCCGTGATTGCCGACAAGGCCAAACTGGTCCTGAAACTCAATACCGGTGCAGCCGTGCTCGGTCTCGGCTACATCGTGGGACTCAAATACGCCTTCATCATCTGCTGCGGCTCCTTCCTGGTCTGGCTGGTGATCATCCCGCTGATCAACCTGATCTGGGGCCCGCAGGTGCTTGACCTGATGCACACGGGCATCACCGATACCGTGGCCTCCATGAGCCCGGATATGATCTTCAAGACCTACGCGCGTCATATAGGTATCGGCGGCATCGCGACGGCCGGCATCATCGGCATCATCAAATCCTCCAAGGTCATCAAGTCCGCCGTGGGCATCGCGGTCAGCGAATTCTCCCGCAAGGGTGGCGCACAGGCCAAACCGGAGCGCACGGATGAAGACCTTTCCATGCGGACCGTGGTGTTCGGCATTTCGGTGGCGCTGCTGGCCGTTTTCGCATTCTTCGCCTTCGGCGGCGTGGTGAATACCGTCTGGCAGGCCCTCGTGGGACTGCTGATCGTGGCCGTGATTGCCTTCCTCTTCACGACGGTGGCGGCCAACGCGATTGCCATCGTAGGCACCAACCCGGTGAGCGGCATGACCATCATGACCCTGATCATTACTGCAATCGTACTGGCAGCCTGCGGATTGAAAGGCAACGGCGGCATGGTGGCGGCACTGGTGATCGGCGGCGTGGTCTGCACCGCACTCTCGGTGGCCGGCGCGCTGATTACCGACCTGAAGATCGGATACTGGATCGGCACCACCCCGAAGAACCAGGAGAAGTGGAAATTCGTAGGCGTGCTGGTGGCAGCCGTCACGGTGGCCGGTGTGATCCTGATTCTCAACAAGGCATACGGTTTCACAGGTGAAAATGCACTTGTCGCGCCGCAGGCCAACGCCATGGCGGCTATCGTGCAGCCCATGATGAGCGGCGGCAACGCTCCCTGGCTGCTCTACGGAATCGGTGCGGTGATTGCCATCCTGCTCACCGTTTTCAAGGTGCCGGCACTGGCCTTCTGCCTGGGTATGTTCATCCCCATCGACCTCAACCTGCCGCTGCTGATCGGCGGTGCCATCTCCTGGTACGTGGGCAGCCGCAGCAAGGATGCGAAGATTAATGCGGCGCGCAAGGAAAAAGGCACGCTGATTGCATCCGGTTTTATTGCAGGCGGTGCCCTGATGGGTGTGGTGAGCGCCATCCTGAAGTTTGCGAACGTGGACTGGTTCCTCACCTCCTGGAATGCAGCTTATGGCGAGGCGATCGCCATCCTGCCGCTGATCGGCATCATCCTGTATATGGTCTGCTCTTCTATGAAAGTTGACAAAACTGCCTGATTATGGAAAAGATACTAGATAAGTTCCTGCGCTATATCGCCATCGACACCCAGTCGGACGAATCCTTCACGGGCGGACAGCAACCCTCCGCGGAGCGCGAGCTGAACCTTTCGCGCCTGCTGGTGGAGGAGTTGCACGCGCTGGGCGTGCAAAACGCTTCGCTGGATGACAACGGCTACGTGATGGCCTCCATCCCGGCCACGAAGGGTTGCGAGAAGGTGCCGGCCGTGGGGTTCATTGCGCACGTGGATACGTCGCCCGACGCGCCGGGCGCCTGCACGGCTCCGCAGATTATTCCGGACTATGACGGGAAGGACATCGCGCTGCGCGGCGTGCCGGGCCTGCTGCTGAAGGTGGCGGAATTCCCGGAACTGGCCGATTACAAGGGGCAGACCCTGATCACCACCGACGGCACCACCCTGCTCGGGGCCGACGACAAGGCCGGCGTGGCCGAGATCATGTGCGCCGTAGAATACCTGATGGCGCATCCGGAGGTGCCGCACGGCAAACTATGTATCGGCTTTACGCCGGACGAGGAGATCGGTTGCGGCGTGGATCACTTCGATGTGGCCCGTTTCGAGGCCGATTATGCCTACACGATGGATGGCGGTGCGATCGGCGAGTTGGAGTACGAAAACTTCAACGCGGCCAGTGCCAAGCTGCGCATCCAGGGCCGCAACGTCCATCCGGGCTATGCCAAGGACAAGATGATCAACGCGCTGCACGTGGCGCACGAGCTTGATGCGCTGCTGCCCGCGGGCGAGCGGCCGGAGCATACGGAGGGCTACGAAGGGTTCTTCCACCTGACCAACCTGCGCGGCACCGTGGAGCAGGCCGAACTGAGCTATATCATCCGCGACCACGACCGCGCGTGCTTCGAGCACCGCAAGGAGCAGATGAGCGCCGCGGTGGCGGAGATCAACCGCCGCTACGGGGAGATCGTCGCGCTGGAGTTGAAAGACCAATATTACAATATGCGCGAAGCGGTGGAGCCGCACTACCATGTGGTGGAGAAGGCCATCAAGGCCATGGAAATGGCCGGCATCAAGCCCAAGGTCCAGCCCATCCGCGGCGGAACCGACGGCGCACGGCTCTCCTTCATGGGGCTCCCCTGCCCGAACATTTTTGCCGGCGGATTGAACTTCCACGGCAAGATGGAGTTCGTGCCGCTCGAGAGCATGGAGAAAGCCACCGAGGTGATCCTCAACCTGATCCGACTTTATACGGAAGCAAACGTTTAAACACAATATCATGAAAAGATTCATCCAATACGCACTGGCCCTGACCACCGTTTTTCTGCTGACGGCAGTCGCACCGGAAGCGTATGCCCAGAACCGGGCGCACAACAACACGAAGAACAATACGACGCAAACCACCAAGCAGAGTTCGACCAGCAAGGACAAGAAGCCGCAGAGCGGAACCACTGCTTCTGACCGCAGCAAGAAACCGACCGTGACCACGGGCAGTTCCAAGCCGGCCAGCAGTACCTCCTCCAAGCCGAGCGTAAAGCCGGAAAGCAAGCCCAGCAGCAGTTCCAGCAGCAAGCCGAGCGGCAACCACAACCCGGGCAACTCCAACACCAAACCGAGCAGCAAGCCGAGCAACCAGCCCAGCAATCATCAGCCCAGCGTAAAGCCGGACAGCAAGCCCAGCGGCAGCCACAACCCGAGCGGAAATCACAATCCCAGCTCGAAGGTAAGCGGCAACGATAACCACAAGGGCAACACCCCGAAACCGGGCACGAGCCACAATCCGGGCAACACCAAGCCGTCAAACCATGGCTCAAGCCACAATCCGAGCCATAACCCGAGCCACGACCCCGGTCACAAGCCCGATCACAAACCGGATCACAAGCCCGGCAAGTACACCGGCCACTATGAGAGCCATCCGACCCCGGGTCACGACTACGGCCACCACATGCCCGACCGCATCGACCGCAAGCCCGGCGTCTATCATCCGAAGCCCAACTATCACCACAACGACCACTACTTCGGCCACTTCATCAACACCCTGCCGCGCGGTTACCACAGCCGTCGCTACAACAAGATCCGGTATTACTACTACGACGGCATCTACTACCGCCGCATCAACGGGTACTACTGCATCTGCCGTCCGCCGTTCGGGATCAAGATTGCCATGAACCTCTTCGGCATCATTCCCGCAGCCGTCTGGTTCAGCCCGAACGCCCGTTACATCTACGACGACTGCTATTGCTGGGACGGTGTCTTCTACCGTCTCCGCGGACGCTATTACTACGTGATCGAGCCGCCCATTGGCGCCCTCATTCCGCAGATTCCTTCCGACTATGAGATCGTGATGATGAACGGCAGCACCTGCTACCGCGTAGAGGATACGCTCTACCAGATGGTGGTGCTCGACGGCCGCATCTGGTTCGAAGTGATCGCCAACCTTGAGCCGCGCTACTACTAACAGGCGCTAGCGATAGAGCTGATATTTCGAGGAGGTCTTGCGAAAGGCCTCCTCGTCTTTATGCCAGAAGGCGCTGATGTCTTCGAAGCGGTGGCGGGCGGAGAAGCCTTCGCGAATCTGTTTGGAGCCCACGGCGATATCGAAGTTGCCGATCTTGCGGGAAGGGTCGGCAAAGGCGGCGTGGGAGGGATACATCTCGGCGGCCACCTGCAGGGCGTAGAAACCCGTTTCGGAGAGGACCGCTGAATCATAGTCCGTAAAGAAGAACTGCACGCCACGAAGAGTCTCGCCCTGGCCGAAGGCATAGAAGGGTTTGTAGACGATGGGGCGGAAGCGCACGCCGGGCAGGTTCAGGCGATTCAGGCGGCGGCAGAACTCTTCCGGGTCGTCGATCCAGCTGGCCGCAAAAGCCTGGAAAGGAATGGTATAGCCAACGCCCACCGAGAGGCAGCCCGGCAACTCGCCTACCAGTCCGGAGGCAGGATAATAGAACGAAGTGGCGGCCGACGGGATATGCGGCGAAGGCAGCACCCAGGGCAGGCCGGTCTGGTCGTAGGTCATCTCGCGCGTCCATCCGGTCATGGGAATGACGGTGAGGCGGCAGTTGGCTGCGGTCGGGGCATCGCCCTTCTGGCCGCGCAGCATCCCCTCTTCGTTGAGCAGCATGGCCAGTTCGCCGACGGTCAGTCCATACACGTACGGAATCGGAAACTGGCTGATAAACGAGAAGCAGCCGGGTTCCACGATGCAACCCTCCACCTTCTCGCCGCCCAGCGGGTTGGGGCGGTCGAGCACCATCACTTCGATGTCCGCCTCGGCGCAGGCCTCCATCACCAGACCCAGCGTGCTGATAAAGGTGTAGGAGCGGCAACCCACGTCCTGGATGTCATAGACCATCACATCGATGCCCGCAAGCATCTCCGGTGTAGGTTTGCGGGTCTTGCCATAGACGGACCATACCTTGACGCCGGTAGCCGGATCGCGCGAATCGGTGATGCGGTCGCCGGCATAGGCATCGCCCCGCACCCCGTGTTCCGGGCCGAAGAGGGCCACCAGTTCCACGTCGGGGGCGTTATAGAGGATATCCACGGTGGAAACCAGATTGCGGTCCACCCCCGTGGGATTGGTCACCAACCCCACGCGCTTGCCGTGGAGCGGCTCGAAATTCATGTCGCGCAGCACCTCCAGGCCTGTCTTGACCACCGGCTGGGGCGGAGCGGCAAAGGCGGCGGGCGCCAACAGGAGCGCCAGCAACACCGCCACGACGCGCTTGCGGGCCGCCAGCGTAATGCCGACCGTAGCCAGACAGCAGGCCATCACCATCCAGAAGAAGCCCGTATAGCCGAGTCCCTCCTGCAGATAGCCGGCCACCGCGCCGGGCAGCAGCATCGAGAGGGCCATGAAGCCCGTGCAGATGGCGTAGTGCGAAGTTTTGAGCGGGCCGTCGGCGAACCGCATCATATAGACCGTGTAGGCTGTGAAGCCGAACCCGTAGCCGAACTGGTCGAAGACCACGAGGCTGCCGATCAGCCAAAGCGAGGTGGGCTGCAGCAGCGCCAGAATCAGGTAGACGGCGCAGGGCAATGCCAGGCTGAGTGCCATGGGAAGCAGGCACTTGCGCAGGCCGAACCGCGAGATGGCCAGGCCGCCCAGGATGCCGCCGGCCAGCAGGGCAATCACCCCCGCGGTGCCGTAAACCAGCCCGAAAGCGGTCTTGTCCAGCCCCAGGCCGCCGAGTTCAATCCCGTCGCTGAAGAAGGGATAAAGCATCTTGACCGAAAAGGCTTCCGGCAGGCGGAAGAGCAGCATGAAGGCGATGGCCAGCCCGATACCGGGTTTGGTGAAGAACGAGCCGAAGGCGCGGCCGAATTCGCGCAGCACTTCGCCGGGATTCTTCTTGCCGGCCGTGCGGTCGTCCGCGGGACGGGGCAGCAGCATCGCGTGGAACCAGGTGAGCAGCGCCAGCAGGCCGGCGGTTATCAGCAGGGTGGTACGCCAGGCGGCGACCGCCGTACCGGTGCGTTTCTCCAGCGCGCCGGCCAGCACCACCAGCACCCCCTGTCCGAAGACCATCGCCACACGGTAGAAGGTGTTGCGGATGCCCACGAAGGCGGACTGGTTCCGCTCGTCCAGCCCGATCATATAGAAACCGTCGGCCGAAATATCGTGCGTAGCTGAAGCGAACCCGGCAATCACGAAGAAGATGAGGGTCAGCGTGAAGGGTGAATGGGCGGGCAGGGTCAGCGCAATCAGCGCCACGGAAACCGCCATCAGCAACTGCATCACCAGGATCCACCACCGCTTGCTGCGGAAGATATCCACGAAGGGGCTCCAGAGCGGCTTGATCAGCCACGGCAGGCCAATCAGGCTCGTGAGCAGGGCCACCTTGCCGTTGTCCATTCCCAAATCCTTGAATATCAGGATGGAGATGGTATTGACAATGAAGTAAGGCAGGCCCTCGAAAAAGTAGAGGGTCGGAATCCAGATCCACGGGGAGGTCGTTCGGGTGGCTTTCATCGGGTAGTCAGTTTCGCTCCGGGAAAATAGTGGGCCAGGATTTCGGCATAAGGATAGCCGCGATGGCCCATCACGGCGGCGCCGATTTGACAGAGTCCTACGCCGTGGCCCCAGCCGCGGCCGTCCAGGATGATGCGATCATCCGCATAGGAGACTTCGAAGGCCGAACTCTTGAGGTGGCTTTCGGAGAGCCAGCGGCGGATGGTCAGCTCTTTGCCCACGGTCATCGTGCGGGCGGAGCCCACGATGCGCAGCAGCCAGATACGGCCGGAGGCGCCCCTTTCGAGCGGCTCCAGCGCGCAGATTTCGTCACCGAAATCGATGCCGGAGCGGCGGCGGATCAGTTCCGCCAGTTCGCGGCGGCCGTATTCCACCCGCCAGCGGTAGAAGTCCCGGGTCTCCAGGTCGTAGTCGTTGAGCACCTGGGAGAGAACGGCGGTATCGGCGGTATCGCAGAAGTCGGGGCCACCTTCGGCCGGGGCGTCTTTCACCGGGGCTAGGTAGGGATAATCGCGATTCTCCCAGCAGGTGCTGAAGCGCTCGGTCATACCGCCGCAGCACTTGGAGAAGCGGGTGTCGCAGAGTGCGCCGTCGTATTCGAGCACTTGCCCCCAGGTGGCAAGCACCGCCTCGTCAGCTCGCGGAGAGCTGAGGCGCGAGAGCCCCTGATAACGCTGGCAGTGATCGTCAGCGCAGACGTCAAAGTGCAGATGGTCTTCCCGGTCCGCCCAGCGGATGATTGTATCTTCCGTTTCCACGAATTCCGGCCGGCCGGCGGGAACGGTGCCGCGGCGCTCAATCTGCGCCAGCAGCCAGGAGCGGGAGATTACCGCGTGGGCCTTGAGGAACTCGGGCGAAGCGGTGGCCTTCATCTCGGAGGCGATCACGCAGCGCAAGTAATCCTCAATGCCTATCAGGTTGACAGCGGTAAGCTGCGCGCCCTCCACCATCAGCTTGAGCGCCCCCGCAAAGCGCTGGGCCTCTTTGCGCTGCCAGTGGAAATCCACGCCGATGGTCACGTCGGAAAGGACGAATGAAGCCGGAGCGAAGGTTGCATCCGCAGCGTCCGCAGGCTCGGGACTGAAGATCAGTTCATCGTAAAGTGCACCGTCAAAAAGGAGGCGTCCCTCCCGGTATTCCGCCACCTGGCGGCCTTCGTAGCGACGGCCTGCTGCGATGCAGGGCTGCAGGAGGCGGAAAGCCACCTGTGGCGCGGAGAAGATCCCGACCGAGAGCTGACGCTGGGGTTTCATCGGGTGGCGGCATTCATCGCAATGCGCGCCTGGAGCTCCCAGGTGCGGATGCGGTCTTTGTAGAAGTTGTTGGCATTCACGCGGTCGATATCGAGCGCGGCGTCGGAATTTCCCTCCCAGCGGCGGCAGTTGTAGATAGGCTCGTAGATGCGGCCGATCTGGTATTCGCGACAGATGCGGAGCCCCACGGCGTAGTCTTCGCCGTACTTGGTGGTGGGGAAGTTGAAGGTGCGCAGCAACGGCGTCCAGAAGCCGCGCGGGGCACCCAACCCATTAATGCGCAGGGCATTGTTGCGGCCGTTTTCCGGGGTCCACTCGCGGTGGTCGATGATGCCCGGGGGCAGCGGATTCATCTGGAAATCGGTCATTTGGTAGGTGCCAATCACCATGGCACACTGCTGTTCGTAGAAGGCATCTACAAACTTCTCCACCGTGTCGGGGCCGGAGTAGAGGTCGTCCGAATCGAGCTGGAGCGCGAAACGGCCGCAGGAAGGATGGTGCAGCGCCACGTTCCAGTTGCCGCCGATCGCGTGATAGCTCGGATCCTGGGCGATATAGATCAGCTTTTTATCCGTAAGGAAACGTTTAATTACGTCTACCGTTCCGTCTGTGGAGTTGTCGTCCACCACAATCACGTTGTAGCGGTATTTGGTCTTCTGGTTCAGGGCCGAAGCGATGGCATCGCCGATGGTCCGCACTCGGTTGCGGCAGGGAATCACCACGGAGGCGTCGAAGGCGAAGTCGTCGTGTCCAAAATCGACCGGCTTGAATACCGGGGCCAGCCAGCCGCCAATAGCCTTGAGGTGGTCGGTCACCGCCGCCTCCATCTCGATCTGGACGGCGCGGTTCTTCGGGTCCACATAGTCGAACTGCTTCTCCCCGCTCTTGCGGGTATCGGTCTCCACATCGTAGTAGAGGAACTCGTTGATGTGTTCCAGCGCCCCTTTTTGCGAGACTTTCAGCCGCAGGTCATAGAGGCCGGCGTACTGGTAATCGGTGGTCATCCGGGAGACGGCCTCCTGCAACGCGTCGGTGCGCCAAAGGGTCACCGGACCGAAATCGAAGTCGTCGCGCAACGCGCCCAGCTGGCAGTCGATCACCGGGGCCGGGGTATCCACGCCGTCGCGGCGGAAAAAGCGGTCCGCATAGACCATGGCCGCACCGGTGGAGTGTTGCACCTCAATCATCCGCTCAATGGCAAACAGGATGAAATCCAGCGAAGTATACTTGGTAAAGAGCAGCGTGTACGGGGTCTTGCTGCGCTCCGCGATAGCCCGGATGGCCGCGGTGGAGCGGATGGGTTCGTCCAGCAGGAAGATATCGCCTACGGGGGCCTGACGGCGAAGGGCCGCTACGGTATCGGCAGCCTGCGCATCGTCATGGTAGGGCACAAAACAGGTGACGGGCTTTTCCATCGCTATCCGCGGATAATTTTGATTTCACCGTGGAGTCCCACCTGGATAATCTGCGAAGGTTCGCCGGTGGCGCCCTCCTCAATGCAGGGATCGGCCACCCAGTCGGCCGCTTCAATGATGTCGATGGGAATCTCTTCGTAGCAAACCGGCGTGTGTTCCCCCGAGAAGTTGGCCGAGGTGGAGACCAACGCCTTGCCGAAGCGGCGGATCAGCTGCACGCAGAAATCGCTTCCGGAGGGGATGCGGATGGCCGCCGTGCCATCTTCCGCCACCACACCGGCAGCCAGGTTCACCGCGCCGGGATAGACGATGGTCATGGGGCGGTCGTTCACCTCAATCAGGTTGATGGCCACCTCGGGAATCTCCTTGACGTAGCGACCGATCATATCGGCATCCGCCACGAGGGTGACGAGCGACTTGCTTTCCGCGCGACGCTTGATTTCAAAGATCTTGGCCACCGCAGCGGGGTTCGTGGCATCGCAACCCAGTCCCCAGACGGTATCGGTGGGATAGAGAATCACGCCGCCGACCTTCAGGACGGCAATCGCCTCATCGAGGTCGGCCTTGTCAAAAAGTGCGTTTTCGTTTTCCATCAGTTATACATTTGTCCGTGTTTCTTCCAGTAAAGAATCAGAATCAGGGCGAAGAGCATGCCGCCCAGGTGTGCAAAGTGCGCCACGCCATCCTGCGTGCCCACCACACCGGTCAGCAGCTCGATAGCCGCGAAAATCAGGATCAACCACTTGGCTTTCAGCGGGAAGAAGGGCACGAAGATCAGCCGCAGCTCCGCATTCGGGAAGAGCATGGCAAAGCCCAGCAACACGCCGTAGATGGCGCCCGAAGCACCGATCGTAGGCACGCGCATCAAGCTCTGCGCGAGCGCCATATTGCCCGCGGCAGCGGCCTGGGTAATCTGCAGGTGCATCACCAGATTATGGCAAAGCGCCGCACCGAGGCCCACTACGAAGTAGAAGATGAGGAACTTCTTGCTTCCCCACTGGTTCTCCAGCACCGGGCCGAAGATAGCCAGCGTGTACATATTGAAGAAGATATGCCAGAATCCGCCGTGCATGAACATGTGGGTAACCAGCTGCCAGGGGCGGAAAAGGGGCGATCCAAAGGAAAAGAGGGCGAAAGTCCCGTACATCCTGTCACCGCCAAGCCAGGTGGCAATCATCACCACGATGTTGATGATGATGAGGTTGCGGACTACGGGCGGGAGATTGGAGAGGAATCGGGGACGGCCTGTATTGAAATTCATAACAGTTTATCGAGGTCTTCGAGGGTAAGTAAAACGGATACTTTGCGGCCATCGGCCGTGCGCTGGCTCTGGCGGCACTGGAACAGCTGCACCAGCAAATCCTGTGCCCCCTGACGGGTGAGCGTGGTGGCGCCTGCGGCAGCTGCACTACGGGCCATCTTGCCAGCCAGGAAGGTACGGTAATCGTCGGAGAGGGTTTCATCGCGCAGGGCGGCAATCAGTTCGTCGATAGCCTTGGCCACACCCTCCGGATCGGTGGGATAGCCCTCCGGCAAGGCATTGACCACCAGGGTTCCGCCGCCCAGCGAGCGGATATCGAATCCCAGATCTGCCAGGGTCTCGGCCTCCTCTTCCAGAGTCAGCACCTCATCCGGCGTGCGCTGCAGCGACACGGGGAACAGCGTCTGCTGCGTCACCGGCATGCGCTCTGCAATCCGCTCCAGGTAGCGCTCGTAGAAGATGCGTTCGCGGGCACGGCCAACATGGACTGCCAACAGCCCCTGCTCGGTCTTGGTCACGATATATTTGCCCCTCAGCAGGATAAACTCGTCTTCCGCAAAGGCCGGTGCATCTTCAAAGAGCTGCGACATGCCGCTGCGGTCATAGGGCTTCGGGGCCTCTGCCTGCAGGAAATCGGGCTGCTGCGGAGCTTTGAAGGGATCGAACAACGGGTTGAAGTCAATCTTTGGCGGAGCCACATACCCGCCGCGCGAGGTGGTGGACTGCAGCGTGGGAATATCCGGGGCGCCCTTCATATCGAAGTCGATGGCCGGCATCATGGCGTTGCGGCCCAGCCCTTCGCGCACCACCGCTGCGAGCATTTCAAAAACCATCTGCTCCTCGGCGAACTTCACCTCGGTTTTGGCCGGATGAATGTTTACGTCCACCTTGTCGGGCTCCGTCTCGAGCCAAAGGAAATAGGTGGGGGTATAGCCCTCCGGAATCAGCTTCTCATAAGGCCGGCAGACCGCTTTGTGCAGGTAGGCCGACCGGAAATAACGGCCGTTGATGAAGAGATACTGGTTGCCGGCCGTCTTGCGGGCCGCTTCCGGGGCGCCCACATAGCCGTGCACGGTGACCACCGAGGTCTCTTCGCCCACCTCCGCCAGTTCGGCCGTCAGTTCGCGGCCGAAGATATCCTGGATGCGCTGCTTGTGGCTGCCCACAGCGCGCAGGTTGTAGATATCCTTGCCTCCGGAAATGAGGCGCAGCGCGAGTTCCGGCCGGGTGAGGGCCACGCGCAGGAATTCCTGGATCACGGCACGCAGTTCGGAATTGTCGCTCTTGAGGAACTTGCGGCGGGCCGGGACGTTATAGAAGAGGTTGCGGACGGCGATATTGGTGCCCGAGGGGGCCGAAGCAGGGCCTACGGAGACCTGTCGGGAGGCGGCCATGACGACCTCCGTACCCACGGTATCTTCCGGGCGGCGGGTCTTGAGCGTCACCTCCGCCACGGCTGCAATAGAAGGGAGTGCCTCGCCGCGGAAACCGAAGGTGGTGATGTGCTCCAGATCGGCCGCTTCGCTGATTTTGGAGGTGGCGTGGCGCTCGAAGCAGAGCGAGGCCTCTTCCGGGGTCATGCCGCAGCCATCGTCGATCACCTGAATCAGGGTACGGCCGGCATCGGTCACCGATACCGTGACGGTTTTGGCGCCGGCATCCACGGCATTCTCCATCAATTCCTTGACGACAGAGGCCGGACGGGCCACCACCTCACCGGCGGCAATCAGGTTCGACAGGTTTTCGGGAAGGACTTTCAGCATGGCGGGTGAATTCTATCTGATCAGACGGAGAAATCCCTGGCCCAGGAACCAGGCGAGGACAATGATTAGCACCACGGAGACCACCGTCAGGATCTTTTTCATACGGGAACGTGTCTTGGCGCGCGGCTCCTCCTGGTTTCTGCGGGCGCGGGCATAGGCACCGTGAATCAGGGAGCCGGGCACGTAGTGGTCCGGGGTCCCTTCGGCGGCATTTTTCAGCGCAGCTTCAGCCTCGGCCTTTCGCATCCCTTCCGGGGTGCGGCCGTATTTCTTGTAGAGTTCCTCCAGGCGCTCTTTGCGCTCATCGTAATAGCGCGGCGTGTAGTTGTACTGCCGCGGCTCCGGTGTGCTGAAAAAGGTGATGCGTGCCATACTTCCGTCGATTTTTGTACAAAGTACAAAGTTACGAATAAATAGCGTACATTTGCAGAAAAGACTTACGGTTATGACAGATTTGCGAATCGGCAACGGATACGATATTCACGCACTGGGCGAGGGACTGCCGCTGGTGCTGGGCGGCGTGAAGATTCCCCATACGAAAGGGTGTATCGCGCATTCGGACGGCGACGTCCTGCTTCATGCCCTCTGCGACGCCCTGCTGGGCGCCCTGGCCCTGGGCGATATCGGAAAGCACTTTCCGGATACCTCGGAGGAGTTTCGTGGGATTGATAGCCGGCTGCTGCTGGAGCGGGTGGTCGCGATGGTACACCAGGCCGGTTGGCAGGTGGTAAATGCCGATATGACCCTGTTGGCCCAGAAGCCCAAGATTGCGCCGTACGTGGCGCAGATGCGCGAGACCATCGCTCCGCTGCTGGGCGTAGATTGCTCCTGCGTTTCCGTCAAGGCTACCACCACGGAGAAGCTCGGGCCCATCGGCCGCGAGGAGGGCATCTCCGCCTACGCGGTGGTTCTGCTGGGAAGATAGGCCGGGATTTTGCTCGCTTCGCTGCGCGAAGCTCCGCATTCCTGGGCGCTCCCGCGCGGGGGCAGCCCGAAGATAAGCAGGCCCGCCATCAGGCGGGCCGCGCTTTTTGTGCGACGCGGGTCCGGATGCAAGCCAGCTTGCGCTCCGGGCCCGTGCCGTACAAAAATAGCCGCAATTCTTGCGGCTTATCTTCGTAGCGGGGGCCAGGATTGAACTGGCGACCTCATGATTATGAATCATGCGCTCTGACCAACTGAGCTACCCCGCCCTCACTTTTGTTGAGGTAGACGGATTCGAACCGACACTAAGAGGACCAGAATCTCTTGTGCTGCCATTACACCATACCTCAGTGTTTTGGGACTGCAAAGGTATAAAAAATCTTGATTCTTCTATACTTTTTTGAAAAAAGTTTCAATTGCAGCCAGTGGCGGCTAACTCAATAAAACTCAACAAGATAAACAAATCACTATGCCTGAAAACAAGCATAGTGATTTGCACTATTTACTGATAGACAGCTACTTATGCGCCACCACTAGTCGGCGTAGAGGCCGTCCTTGGAGAGCAGATGATCCAAGTTGGCGATACCGTAGGCGATGACGGCCGTCACGACTGCGGAGTGTTCCATGTAAATGGGAATTACCTTGTTGTAGATGTCGTTCTCCGTGTGCCAGATATCGTTATAAATGAAGTTGTAGCCCAGCGGATCGGTGCAGTTGAGCGAGAGCGCTGCGCCACCGGCCATCTGGAACGGAGCGTGGTCGGAACCACCGGCGCGCTTGGGAATCGGACGCGGATTTCCTTCGCGTTTGTTCACCGTAAACGGAATGCCCGGCGTGTAGTCCTTGATGGGCTCGGAGACCTTCACAAAGTCGTCGTACATAGCCGGCGGAACAGTGATGGAGGTAGCGGCAGTCGGGCCGCCGTCGCGGTTGAAGTAGTTGGAAATCTTATCGATAGGAACCGTCTTGTTGTCCACAAAATAGCTACTGCCCAGCAGGCCGTACTCCTCGCCCGTCCAGAGGCAGAAGAGCATCGTACGCTTGGGTTTTGCACCGGCAGCCGTCAGCAGACGAGCCGCCTCAATCGCCACGGAAGCGCCGTTGCCATCGTCCACCGCACCGGTAGCGATGTCATACGAATCCAGGTGACCGCCCATCATCACATACTCCTTGGGATATTTGCTACCCTTGAGCACGCCAATCACATTGTGGTACTTGACGGGCCCCAGGAAGAAGTGGTTGCGGATATCGAACTCCAGAATCACCTCCTGGAACTCCAGCAACTTCTGTTTGATGATGGCAAACTGGTGCTCGTCCAACTTGATGTCGCACACCTTGGGAAGGGTCTCCCAGGTGAGTTTCTTGTAGTTGGCGCGGTCGCTCAGGCAGGTGATCGGCAGATCCGAAGACTGGATGAAGCCAGCCACGCCGGCCTCCACCATCTGGCGGTAGAAGAGCGCGTCGTCTTTCTTGAGCTTATGGAGCTCTTTCTTGTCCTGGTGGGTGTAGTTGTAGCGACGGATCTCGTTGTTCAGCTGTTCGATGGAATCGTTCTGAGCGATCTTGACGGCGCGGGCCGAATCGGCAGCCGGCGACCAGTCAATCACGCGACCGGTGGACGGGCTGTCGAGCAGCACCCAAGCGCCCTTCAGCTTGCCCTTCATCCGCTCGAAATCGCGGGTGGATTTAGGCTCCAGCACAGCTATTCCCTTCTGGGCACCGTGCGTTCCGGCCGTATAGGAAGGCGTACCGAAATGCAGAATCATACCGTCTGCCGCGAGCATTTTGCCGCTCCACGGTCCGCGGCTGAAGCCGATGGGGGCCTCCCCCACCTCCTGCACCATCACCTCGAGGCCCATAGCCTTGAAGGTTTCAATGGCCCAGCGTTCTGCATCTTCCAGATTGTGAGAGCCAACCGGACGTCCGCCAATCACATTAGCAAGGACATCGTCGTGCTGCATCACGCGGTTGTCAGTTTTGCCCATTTCGAGCACCTTGCGGATAACTTTGTCTTCTGCGCGCAGCATCGGGGCCGCCACCAGCAGAACCAAAACAATTAAGAGTATGCGTTTCATGGTATAAAGGATTGACATTGACCAAGAGAAGCGCCCTTTCGTGGGGGCGCTTCTCAAAAGATATCATTCGACTGTTAGTTAGCCTGCATGATTTCGGAAACGGTGACCCACTCTCCGGTGGCTTTGTCAGGATGACGCCAGCGGTAGTTCAGAACAAACTGTTCCTTGTCCCAATCATAGTAGCTTTCCATTTCAGGATCAGCCTCTAACGTTGCAGGAGAGTTGTTACGCGAAGTCTTGTCGGTTACGAGGATGTACTCGATACCGAACTTCTTGGGATCTGCAGTCGGGACAATACGGATACGCATGTACTTGTTGTTGTACGTGGTAGCCGTAGCCTTGTTGGCAGCAGCACCGGCCAGCGTGTTGTTGGTGGCCAGCTGAAGCTCGATAACATCGTCAGCGAAACTGGTCGGAGCCTTCTTTGCCGAGTAAGCACCGGTACGCTTGGTCGTCTCCGAATAGACGGAGAGGATGCTTGCGTAGTTCTTCTCGTAAGGGTTCTTCTTCTCTACCTTCACGAAGGTGGTCTTCAGCGAGTCGTTCGGACCATAAGCCGAGACCGAGGTGATGGAGAGCGGCAAATAGTAGGCCTGGAGGAACTCCAACTTGGAAGGATCGTACTCAACCTCCACCGTTGCCCGGTCGTTGGCTCCCTTGTAGGAGACCGTCGGGGTCTTGATGGTGACTGCGTCCTCCGGAAGAATCAGCGAGTTCTTGGGGATGACGGAGGTCGGAGCGGCAGCGAATGCGGCAGCATCGTAGCCGACGTTCACCGTATAGTCGCCTGCCGGTACGCCGAACCCGGCGATCTGGAAGGAATCGCTGAAGTCGTCGGAACCGGTGACCAGCTTGCAGGAAGCCAGCGTAACGCCGGCACGGTTGGCATAGAAGTAAAGCGAAGGCGTCGCCACTTTGATGCCCAGCAGTGCACGGACGAAATCCGGATTCTCGTTAAGCTTGTACTCGGAAGTAGAGGTCAACTCGAGCGGAATCACATAATGCTTGGTCGCATCCAGACCGGCAGCGGCAATGGCTGCCAGGTTGAAAACCACCGGGATGGTCGCGGAGACCGCGCCGGCAGGAATGACGACACTGGTACCCGAAATGGAGTAACAGTCAGCGGGAAGCGCCAGCGTACTGCCGGAGAATTCCTGCGTCACATCAGCATTGTAATCATCGAGAACTGCAGAATTGACGGCGAAACCCACCGTGATTTCCGATTTGCGGTTGTCCGGACGGAGGCCACCGAAATACACGCCGAAATTGACGGTATAGGTACCCTGCTGAACATCCCAAACCTGGTTCTCGGAGAAACCGTACTGCGCAAAGTAGACTTGCGGATCAGCATTGTCAATCCAGACGTTTTTCTCGCAGGAGACCAATGCCAATACAGCCACAAAGGCGGTAATTATGATTTTGGTTGCTTTCATACTGTTTCAATCATTAACGGGTTATCATTACCAACCGGGATTCTGTGAGAAATCAGTGTATCTCTTGTACTTGACAATCTCGGTGTAAGGAACCGGCCACCAGTAGTACTTGTCTTCCCAAACACGGTCTTCAACCTTTTCGACTTCGTAGTTGAAACCGGTCGGGCGGCCGTCACTGCCAAAGGCCTTCGGGGTAATCTTGATACCGTGGATCGGCTGACCGAACTTTTCGCCCTCTTTCCAACGACGGACATCGTAGAAACGGTGGCCCTCGAAGCAAAGCTCAACCTGACGCTCGTGGTGAATGGTTTCACGCATCACGTCCTGATTTGCATACTTTTCAGCCTTAAGTTCCGGCATTCTCACATTCTTGCGAACAGCATTGATTACCTTGACAGCCGTATCGTACTCGTTCTCGTCTTCCTCAAAGAGGCCGCGGAGGCCGCCCTTCGGGTCGGGAGTGGTAGGACCGTATGCCTCGTTCAGCGCCTCGGCATAGTTGAGCAGCAGCTCGGTGAAACGGAACTCGCAGCGCGCGCGCTTCTGGGAGGTATAGTTACCGGAAGTATATCTGTACCATGCCTCGGAGAGGAACTTGCGGTAGTAGTAACCGGTCTTGGTGCTGTTCTTCAGCGTGTGGTCACGGTGCTTGCCATCCGCATAGTGCACACCGTCGATGTCGCATTCGCTCCAGGTATCGATATAATAAGCTTTTGCGGCGCTGTTGCCCCAATAGTAGCCATTATAAAGGATGGAAGCATAGAAACGCGGGTCGCGGTTTGCATACGGGTTGGCTGCATGCACCGGATTGTTCCAGTCGAACGCCGTACCGTCTTTCATTTCGAAAGCGTCCACCATTTCCTGGGTCGGGTTGGTGTAACCGTTGAAACCGGATTCACCGGCCGGCAGGTTGTAGCGCTCCCAGAAAGTGGAGGAAGAGGTGGTACGTTCACCGGTCCAGATCTGTTCGTGGTTCTCCAGACCGTCGGTCATGGAGATGTTGTAGTTGTACGAACCAGCGGCGGAGTTGATACCGGGTTTGCCCTTGACAGGCTCCCACCAGCTCGTCTTCTTGTCCTCGATCTGGCTCAGACCGTAGAACTCGTTGTCATTGACAGCCTCGCGAGCTGCATCGGCAGCGGCAATCCAGCGGTTGACATCACCCACCGTACGGGCCGGACTTCCCCAAGTGTCATAGTCACCCTGGTAAAGCGGGCTCGCATAGTAGAGCAATGCACGCGCCTTGAGTGCCTGTGCACCGGTGCGGTTCACACGGCCCCAGTTGTCGTCGTCCCAAAGGAGCGGCAGGGAATCAATGGCTGCATCGCAGTCCTTCATGAGCTGTGCGAAACACTCGTCCAACGTGTTGCGATCACGATAGAGTTCCGGGTCGTTGACATCTTCCACCTGGGTCGAGATAACGAAGCGGCCGTAGCGGCGCATCAGCTCGAACTCAGCCCATGCACGCCAGAAGTAAGCCTGGCCCTTGAACCAGGTGCGGTCGTAGCGACGGGTCGGGTCGTTCAAGTCATCGATCAGGATGGAGGTATCTACGTTAGCCAGGAACGTATTGGTCTTTCGCATGATCAGGTAGGCGTTGATCCACGGCTGACGGCTGTTACCGGAAGAGGAGAATGCAGCGCCACCATAATAGACGTTCGGCGTGTTGAGCGGGGTCCAGACGCCATTGGTAAACTTCTGGACACCTGCATTTGCCATCGAGTGTTCTGCCTCGTCGGTTGCGCAGGCCAGCTGGCCATAGGTACCGACCACTTCATTGATGTGCGGGCAGAAGATGTAACGAGCATAGATATCGTCGACCACAGCCTTCACATACTTGTAGTAGGTCCAGATATCTTCGGGCTGACGAGCTGCATCCGGCGGCCAGGGGGCGATAAACTCACGCTCGCAGGAAGCCAGAGACAGGAAAGCGACAGCTATGATAAATGCTTTGATAAACTTTTTCATACGCTTAGAAGGTTAAGTCGATTCCGATACTGTAAAGTTTGGTCTGCGGATAACGGATAGAACCTGCCAGCCAGTCCTCTGCATCGATGTGTTTCTCGCGCAGGGAGGAGTTGCTGAAGGTAATCGGGTTATACGTGTTGAGATAGACCTTCACATTGTCAACCGCCACTTTGCTGAGCCACTTCTTGGGAAGCGTATAGCTCAGGGCGATGTTCTTGATACGAAGGAAAGCAGCGTCTACCATCCAGAAGCTGGAGATACGGTAGTTGTTGTCGAAAGCCGTAGCGGAGGAGAAACGGGGATAAGTTGCCGTTTCAGCATTGGTTGCCGAACCGTCGGGACCGATAATCACGCGGCCTTCCATCCACTTCTGTGCCGTACCGTTGTCGTAGAATGCACGGACAGCGTCTGCATAGAGGTAGTTCGTCTGGAGTGCCGTACCCTGGAACAGGACGTCCAGACCGATACCGGCATATTCCACATTGATGTTCAAACCAGCGGAGAGACGCGGGTCACGGCCTTCGCCGAGGGGAACGTAGTCGTTGGCATCCACGAGGTTGTCACCATTGACATCCTTGTACTTCATGTCACCGACACCGTATGCACCGAATCCCTGTTCCGGACTGTTGTCGACATCTGCCTGGTCTTTGAAGAAACCGAGGAAGATCAGACCATAGTCCATACGGGTACGCTGGCCGGTCTGCCACAGGTTGTCGTACTCACGGTAAGGCTCACCCATTTCGATAATCTTGTTATCGGTATAGGAGACCTGGCCCATGATGTTGTATTTGAACTTGCCAGCCTGGCCGTGCCAGTTGAGCATCAATTCGTAGCCGTAGCTATTGACGATACCGTCGTTGGTGATAGGCATACGGGCATCCAACACACCGAGGACCTTCGGGTAGCGGCCGATAGCTGCCGTGTAGGCATCAAAGCGGCGCTCGAAGAATGCTTCCACATCAAAGTCGAGGCGGTGGTTGAAGAGCGTACCTTCAAGGGCGGCATTGACCATGAAGGCCTTCTCGATGCAGGCATCCGGGTTGGCCATACGGCCTTCGTACACAAGGTTCATAGCCGTAGCTGCCGTACCGAAGTGCAGGTAGCCGCTGGAAGTACCGGAGACCCACCAACGCTCGCGGGCGGGGTAACGCTCGTCGTCGCCGTTGATATCGGTGAAGGAGTACTCGTTGTTACCGGAAAGACCGGCGGACAGACGCAGTTTCAAGTAATCCACTGCCTTGACCTCCTTCATGAAGTTCTCACCGGAGATGACCCAGGAGAATGCACCTGCCGGGAAGAGAGAACGCGGGTTCTCCGTCTGGTAGAATTTTTCACTGCCGGAGAGGCAGAGGGTTGCGTCGAAGAAGTAACGGTTCTTGTAGCCGTAACGTCCCCAGAGCGCGAAGTTCTCACGACGATAGTCGGATTTGTTGTTACCGGAGAGCACCTCCTGATAACGGTTCCAGAGAGCCATTGCATCTACCACATGATCACCGAAAACACGGTTGTACTTGATTTCGGTATCCATACCGTAGTAACGGGTCGTACCGTAAGCACCGCTGCTGGAGAGGGAACCGTCCGTACCGTAAGAGGTATAGACATCCTCACCAAGTGCGTTCTGGGAATACTGCCAGACACGGAAGGTACGGCTCTTTTCCACACGGTAGGAGTTGTAGCCGTCCAGGTGGCCGGCGAACTCTACGGTAAGACCCGGCGTCACAAAGTCGCTCAGGTCGGCCTTTGCACGACCGCTGATCTGGTAGTAACGCATGGTCCGCTCGTTGTAACCGCGGTAAGCCATGAGAGCCAGCGGGTTCTTCTGATAGACGGAGTTACCGCCCAACATGAAGACCTCTTTCTGCAGATCAGGGTCCACACCGGTGAAGTAAAGCGGATATGCACCTGCCGGGTTCTTGAACTGGTCAAAGAGCTCACCGGCAAAGGAGCCGTAGGTACCGTCGTCATAGTACGGGTACTTGCGCTCGAGGATACGGCCGCCGATCGTCGTGGAGAGGGTCAGCCATTTAGCCAGGCTGATGTCCAGGTTGGAACGGGCGTTGAACTTGGAGAAGTTCGTTACGGAAGGGAAATCAGGATTAAAATGCTGATACTTGAACAGACCGTCCTGCGAGGTGTAGCCCAACAGCACGAAGTAACGGGCGATCTGGTTACCACCGGTCATCGTGATGGAAGCCTTACGCTGGGAAGCGTACTTGTTCATCAACTCCTTGTAGAAGTCCACGTTCGGGTGGGTCAGCGGGGAGTCGCCGGTGCGCCAGTGCTCGAGGTCATCAGCGGTATAAGTCGGAGCATAACCGTCGTTGACGCGCGCCTCGTTGTACCATTGTGCATACGTATAAGCATCTACATAGTCCGGGTAGCAGTCCGTCGGGGTCAGGATACCTTCGTTGTACTTGACCTCGATGGTACGCTTGTTGGTCATACCGCGCTTGGTGGTCACGAGGATCACACCGTTCGCGCCACGGTTACCGTAGATAGCCGTTGCTGCAGCATCCTTGAGGACGCTGAAGGATTCGATCTCATTGGCATCGAGGTCGTCGAACGTACGCTCGAAACCATCCACGATAATCAGCGGGGTAGCCACACCGTAGCAGTCCACACCGTTCTGGTTGCCACCGAAGAGGGTGCGCACGCCACGGATACGGTAGGTAGCCTCATCCGCACCCGGCATGCCGGCATACTGACGGGAGGTCATACCCAACACGCGGCCCGAGAGGGCGTTACCCAGGGAGGTAACCTTACTCTTGTCCAGTTCCTCAGAACCGATGGTCATGATGGAAGCGTTCAAGTCGCGTTTCTTGGTGTCGCGATACGGCATGTGGACCACATCGTAGGTGCCCTGTCCAGCCGGCGCTTCCTTCAGCACGATACGGTAGAAACCGTCCGCTGAAGTAACCGTCTGCTGCAGTTCATAGTAGTAATCGGTATTGAAGACCAGCACGGCGCCGATGCTCGGAACGGTGATGGTGAAGTCACCGTATTCGTCCGATTCGGTGTCGATGAAGGAATCCTGGACCGTAATCCGGACGCCCATCATCGGAAGGCCTTTTTCGTTGACCACGTTACCGGAAATGGTTACCGGCTGTTCCTTGGCCTTCTTGCCCTGTGCCGACGCAAGCGGTGCGCAGAGCACCAGGGCGAGCATGATTGCAATATATTTATATATGTGTTTCATAGTGCCTCCTTTTACCATCCTTCATTCTGGTCAATGCCAAGGTTGTAAACTTCGCTCTGCGGAATCGGATAGCGGTACATACGTTTCGGATCGAATTCACGGTCTTCAACCTTCATGCGGCTGTAGGAGAAGTTGTCTCCAGACTTGATGATGTCGATACCGTAAACGTCGCCGCCGATCAGCTCTTCGCCACGTTTCCAGCGGAGGATGTCATAGAAATACTGGTCTTCGAACGCAAACTCGATGATGCGCTCGTTCTGGATCTTGGCACGGGCCTGATCTTTGGAGAGGCCGGTAGGAAGACCCGGAAGGCCTGCGGGGAGCACCGGGAAGTCCGGATTCTCATCGCGTTCCAGTTTGGTGTAGTAGAACGGGTCGGAAGCCGATCCGATGGAAGCGGTAGCCGGGCAGATGAGACGGGCGCGGGTTGCGTTGATGGCCTCGATAGCCGTCATTGCACCAGCGATTCCGCCGTCAGAATCCGGTCCGTAAGCTTCGTTCATAGCCTCTGCATAGTCGAAATAGATTTCGGTGAAGCGGAGGTAATATCCGAAGACACGGCAGGAACCCGGCGTGTTCTTGTTCTTGCACTCGCGGCCCCAGAACTTGCGGAGGTAGTAACCCGTCTTGGTGTAGAGGTGGTTCTTCGGGTCCATATCGTTGCCGTAGGTAGCGCCGTCGTGCCAGGTCTCGATTTTACGGGTAATCCACATGCGGTTGTTGTAGAGCACGGTGTAGTAGAAACGCGGGTCGCGGTTCTTGTAGATGTTGCTCACGTGGTCCGAGTTGCTCCAGTCGAAATCAACCGTTCCGGTAGCGTTGCCGCCGCCATCGAAGGTGATGACCGGGAAGCGGTCCACGAAGTTCTGCGTAGGACCGTTGCTGCCGTAGCCCCAGAAACCGTCACCCGGGGTAGCCTGCTCGTAGTTGATGAGCTTGTTCATGAAGGTGTGCGTGTAGGTAGTAGCACGGCTGAAGATGATCACCTCCTTGTTGCTCTGCGGGTAGGTACGGATGAAGATGTTCTGCCAATCCTGGCTAAGTGCGTGGTAACCGTTGGTTTCGCAGTAGTCGATACAGTCCTTAGCGGCTGCAGCGGCTGCTTTCCAACGCTCCACGTCGTTGGTGGGGTTGTTGAGCGGGCTGGCCATGTAGAGCAGCACGCGGGCGCGGAGCGCCTTGCACCATGCCTTGGTGACGCGACCGAAATCCTCGGTGGTCCACTCGTCAGGCACCAGGCCTTCAGCAATATCCAATTCGGAGAGAATGAACTGTGCTACATCGTCGTAGGAAGAACGGGGGATCTTGTAATCGTCTTCCAGGCTGAGCACCGTCTTTACGAGGGGAACACCGCCGTAACGCTTGAGCAGTTCAGAGTAGTAGTAAGCCAGCATGAAGTGGCACTCACCCTGCATCATCGGCTTGCGGCCGGCAGGTTCGTTCACGAAGTTGTCACAGTTGTCGAGGAACATCCACGCACGGCGAATCTGCTTGTAGGCGTTGTACCATACGTTTTCAACTTCTTCGGTAACATAGCTGGAACGCCAGTTACCCACATTGAACGACATGTTCGGGGCACCGTAGGTTGCGGAATACTCGGCCATGTCCGTTGCCGATTCCATAAAGCCATAGCGCGTCGTGGAAGAGGTGGAGAACTTGCCGTCCTTCACCCAGGTATTGGGCATGTTGTAGTAGAGCATGTCGAGATAACGCTGCGAACGCAGGTAATCCTCGAAGATGTACTCCTTGGTCTGCTCGCCGTTCGGCGCCTGGTTCAGGAACTTTTCGCAGGAGGAGAAAAGCGTCAGGCCCGTGAGGGCGACCGCTGCAATCAGGAAAATTCTAAAAGTATTCTTCATAATCGGATCCTCCTAATTAGAATGACAGGCTTGCGCCGAAACTGACACCC
Source organism: Bacteroidales bacterium (assembly GCA_045114175.1). Taxonomy (GTDB): domain Bacteria; phylum Bacteroidota; class Bacteroidia; order Bacteroidales; family UBA932; genus Cacconaster. The sequence continues at coordinate 24,326 of JBGUJZ010000042.1, forward strand.
ATCGTCTGCGGATAGACAGCACCGGTCGATCCGGTCGGGGTCTCCGGGTCCACCACGCCAATCTTGTCCCACGTCATCAGGTTGACACCGCTGATGTGGAAGCGAGCGCTCTTGAGGGCCGCAGTCTTGGCAAACTTGAGATTGTAAGAGAGCTCCACGTTCTTCAGACGGAGATAAGCGTTCTCCTTGAGGAAGTAGGAGTTACGGTTATGGTTCTGGCTCGTTGCACCGACGTGGAGTGCCGGGTAGGTTGCCGTGTCGGCAGTTTCCGGCGTCCAGCGGCCCAGGTGGATATCCTGGACGCGGCCACGGTTGTAGAACTCATACATCAGGTAGTTGGAGATGAACACACTACTGTGGGCAGCTCCCTGGAAGTGAACGTCCAGCGCGAAGTTCTTGTAGGCTGCGCCAAAGGAGAAACCGTAGATAATCTCCGGAATCTTGGAGTAACCGATGGCCACCTTATCGTATTCGTTGACCACGCCGTCGTTGTTGTAGTCCATATACTTGAAGTCACCAGGGATCGGGGTGGAACCCACCTGCTGTACAGGCGAGTTGTCGATATCCTGCTGGTCCTTGAAGTAACCGATCACCACATAACCGAAGTTCTGGCCGATACGGTTGCCCTCTTCTTTCTGCCAAGGAAGCGTTGATTCGGGTTCATCCTTGTAAACGACCTCATTGTGAACGTAGGTGAAGTTGCCCTTTACGTAGTAGTCAAACTTCTTGTTCACCTTCTTGGAGAAGCCGCCTTCAAACTCCCAACCGTTCTTCTTGGTCTTACCGATGTTCATGTCGGCGAAGCCGATACCGATGATACCCGGAATCGAGTTCGGGGTCATCAGGACACCGGTACGGTTCTCAAGGAAGCGGTCGAAGGAGAAGTTCACGACACCGCCCTTGGTAACAGCAAATGCCATGTCGGCACCGATGTTTGCCTGATGAGCGGTCTCCCAGGTTGCCAGCGGGTTAGCAATCACCGGCTCGGTGGTGTAACCCATAGAGGAACCATCCTGCGCACCAAAACGCGCGTAAGCGGTGGTACCGGTGGTCCACTTACCCTCTTTGAAGATGAATCGGGTGTTGGCGTAGTCGTTACCGGTGAGACCGTAGGAACCACGGAGCTTGAACTGCTTGATCCAACGTGCGTTGTCTTTGACGAACCGCTCATTCTGCATGTTCCAGCCTGCGGAAACCGAAGGGAAGAAACCAAAGCGGTGGCCCGGAGCAAAGTTCTCGGAACCACGGAACGCGCCGTTCATCTCAAGGAAGTAGCGGTTGGAGAAGGCGTAGTTGAAACGGCCGATGAAGCTGACAGACTTGTACGGAATACTGGTACCGGAACGGTAGTCGGAAAGGTTGGCAATCAACTGGCCGCTCACATCGTGCAGCTGGAACTGACGGTGATAGGTCAGGTTGGCCTCGCCGTACACCTTGCGGGTAGAGGAAATCGAACCGGAGGAGGTGGTGACGAATGCTTTCTCGACGAGTTCCTGATAACGGTCTTCGTGGCCCGGAGCGGAAATCAGCTGATAGGTCGACTGGGTCTCGGTCCACTGTCCGTAGTTACCAAAGTTACTGTCGTGCGAAGCGCGGAGGGAGAGCTTGAGGCCCTTGACCCACTGGCTGAAGTCGTACGAGAGTTTGATGGACGAGTTGACCGTATTGTTACGCTCGCGGCGGCGGCCCTTGGTATTCAGCAAGTACATCGGGTTCGCCGTCGGGAAGTCCGTGGTACCAGCGTAGGAACCATCCGGGTTGAGAGCCGGCATCACCCACGAAGGAATACGGTTCATGTTCTCGAAGACGTCACGGTTGCTGTAAGGCTGCTGCTTGTCGGTGAAACCACCGCTGATATCGATCGAGAAGGTGAAGGCCCGGGTCAGCAGAACGTCCACGTTGGAACGGATGGTGTAACGACGATAGCTGAACTTAGGGTTATAGACTTTACCTTGCTCGGTCTTGAGCTGGCCGTCCTGGTACATGTAGGTACCGGAAACGAAGTATTTCACACTCTTCGTACCGCCACGGACGCTGAGCGACTCGTTGCTCTGCACGGAGAAGGGCTTCATCATCAGCTTGTACCAGTCGGTGTTCGGATAGCGGTAGGGATCATCCTGCAGTTTGTAATGCATCAGGTCCTCCTCCGAGTACACCGGATCTTTACCGTCGTTCTGAAGGGCTTCGTTGTACAGCACGAGGCTCTCGTAAGAATCAAGATAGTTCGGATAGCGGGTCGGGCGGTTCAGCGTGACGGAGGAGTTGAAGCGGACGGAAGGACGACCCTCCTCACCACGTTTGGTGGTGACAAGGACGACACCGTTTGCTGCTTTGGATCCGTACACAGCGGTTGCGGCTGCGTCCTTCAGGATGGAGAACGACTCGATTTCGCTCGGGTCCATACGAAGGAACTGCGCCTGGTTACGCTCGACACCGTCGATCACATAGAGCGGCTCGGCATCGTTCCAGGTGCCGGCACCGCGGATGTAAAGGGTCGATTCGTCGGCACCAGGCTGACCACTGCCCTGCATGGAAACAAGGCCCGGGATTCGGCCGGCGACCGCGTTGGAGATGTTGGAAACCGGAGACTTGACGATCTCGTCCGCCTTCACGGTGGAAACGGCGGACGACATAGCCGATTTCTTCTGCTCGCCGAATGCGATGACCACGGTCTCCTCAAGGGTGGTGGCCTCCGGAGTAAGGGTCACGTCGATGACGCTCTTCTTACCGATGTTGACCACGCGGGTCTGATAACCGAGGAAACTGAAGGTAAGGCTCTCGCCTCCACCGAACGACAGGGAATATTTACCATAAGCGTCCGTAGTGGTACCGAGCGTCGTACCCGTGACATACACATCGACGAACGGGAACGGCTGCCCCGCTTCATCTTTGACAGTTCCGGTAATGGTCACCCGATTGTTCTGCGCAGCCAGGTTCCCCGCGATGAAAAACATCAGCAGGGCCAGGAGCGAAAAACGCCTCAGGAGACCGGTTCCGGATGAATGTCCGTAGTGACTGGTTTTCATAAGGTTAGGTTAAGGTAATTATAGTAATAGCAAATTTGTGCAAAAATAGTAAAAAATCGGGCTCAAGAGAGAGCCTCCTGCCATTTTTTATAAAAAAATGGAGGAGTGGCCGAAGCCACCCCTCCAAATCGTGTGTAAAAAGTCGTTTGACTAGCTCGTTCTCCAGGTTACATTCAGCTCGATCGAAGGATTTAAGATGTCGTAGAAGGTAACCGGAACCGGCGTGCCGCAATAAGCACCGGTGTGGATCTTGTAGAGGATCGTGACACCTGCCAGCCAGTCTGCAGTCTCCTGCGTACAGTAGATGGTCATGGCACCCGCAAGGATACCCGTTCCATTCTCGACCGTATCGCTGGTACCACCCCACATGTTGGACGGGCTCTTGCCATAGATAAAGTCCGGACCCAGATACAGCGTACTCAGGCGCGGGCTGCGATAGAACATATAGACAAGACCTGCTGCTGCAGTCGGATCAACGCTTTCCAGACTCCAGGTCGAAAGATCCAGACTGGTGATCAGCGTCTCGCGGAAGGTATTGCGGAAGGTCGGCGAGGAGGAGACGACCATTTCGGAGAGGTCGAGGGTGCCGGAGTTCTCGCAGGCAGCAGAGAACAGGAAGGCCAGACCGGCGGTATCGCCAGTGACCACCAGACCGCTCATGTCGCAGTCCATGATGACCTTCTGGATGTTCGGGCAGGAAGCGAACATATAGCGCATGTTCGTCACACCGCTCGTATTCACGAACGAGGAGAGATCCACGCGGGAGATAGCGCTGTAGCGGAACATGGAGTTCATAGCCGTAAGGTCGGGGGTATCCACCTCGTTCGGCCAAATCACTTGACTGAGGTTGTCCATATAGGAGAACATGAAGGCCATCGTGGTGACCTTTTCGAAGTTCACGTGAGAAACGTCAACCGTCTCTGCTGCAGAACCCACAAACATATAGGTCGCACTGTTCAGGCTACTGTAATCCCAGGTAGCGGGCATCGTGATGCTCGTAAGCGGAGAATAGCCCCAGAAATAAGCCCAGTTTTCAGCGTTGGAGGTATCGAAGTCTTCGATGCCTTCAATCTGTGTCAGTGCTTTGAAGCGGTGGAAGAAATAACCGGTATTTGCATTGAGGACGAACTTGGGAGCCGGCGTAGTGACCGTAATGGTGGTCGTAGCCTCATCGTAGAGGACGTAGATCGGCGACTCGGAAGCGGGATCGGCGATATTGACAGCCGAGAAGGTGTCGCTGTTCGTCACGAAAACCATCTTGGTCACCGTGCTGTCGTCTTCCGTATAAGCGGAGATGTCCGGGTTGACCAATGCTTTGATAGCGGCATTCATATCCGGGCCTTTCGTAAAGGTTGCCGTTGCGCCCACAGAGGGTTTCTGGAGGTTGTCGAATGCCAGATCCAGTTCACGAACCTGAGCGCGCTCGATCACCAGCTCTTCACCTTCCTTGAGGCTGCGGGTCTGGGTACGGCCCTGGGAATCAAGTACCGTGATGGTGAAAGCCTTGTAGGTGTACGGCGGAACGCTGATGAAGAAGGGCACCGGGTCGGTACCGATAGCCACCTCCGGGCAATCCAGGGTAGCCGGGGAGTCTGCACTGCTCACCACCTGATCATAGTAGGTACCGGTAGAACCGCTTCCATAAGAACCGCTCAAACCGTTGTCTGCGCGGAGCACGATGCTCACCACTTTGACATCTGCCTGGGAAGTGGTCAGGTTCAGCTTGATAGCGCCGCAAAGGTGCTTGAAGTCGAAGGCCGGAGCAAACGGTTCTTCAGCCGTACGCTCGTAGTAACCGCGCATCGGAGCTGCCGCCAGGCCATTGGGTGCATACTGCTGCACAGCCGGAAGCGCGCGCTTCTTGACGGCCGGGTAATAAGCCCAGAATTTGAGGCTGTCGGGAGAGAGAACCTGGGTGCCGCTTTCAGCAGACCAGGTAAAGTTTGCCGAAGCCACGCCATTATCGGCAGTCTCGTAGATGACCAGCGTACCCTCACCGTCGTCCGTACAACGGATCTTGTCGCCAGCTTTCCAATAAATGTGATAGACATCCCCATCCTCTACCATCGTGGTACGCGTGGCAGATTCGATGGTTGCACGAATGGTCTTGCCATCCGGCCGGGGCGTGGGAGCAAACTGCTCATTGGATGCACAGGAGGCGAGCACGAGGGCTGCCATCAGCGAAAATGCGAAAATCTTTCTCATAATGGTTCCTCCTGATTTAAAAAGGTTTGAGGGCATCAAAGATTCCATTTCCAATGGGCGTGCCCTTGCCGAA
>JBGUJZ010000043.1:0-3544 GCA_045114175.1 Bacteroidales bacterium
TCAGAGCAAGCATCTGGGTACCGTTGGAAAGGGTCTTTCCCATAAACTTCACGGAACCGGTACCGTTCGTCAACGCCATGTTGACATCGAACTGCTTGAACGCGGATGTCAGCGTCAGGAAGGTGCAGATGGTGATCGTGGAAGCGATCATCGGGATCTTGATCTTGAACAGGGTGGTCATGGCGTTTGCGCCGTCGATGGAAGCCGCCTCAAGCACATCTTTCGGCACGGTGGAAAGACCGGTGATGTAGATGAGCATGATGTAGCCGGCGTACTGCCAGATGTAAACGATGATGATGGCGATAAACGCGGTCCTGGAATTCGACAGCAGAGAATTTCTCATACCAAAGGCGCTGGCGGTCAGCTTGATTAAAACGTTGCTGAAGATGAACTGCCAGATATAGCCCAGTACGATACCGCCGATCAGGTTCGGCAGGAAATAGGATGCCCGGTAGAAATCAACGCCCTTGATCTTGGTGGAGCACAGAAGTGCCAGCAGGCAGCCGATGACATTGACCAGGATCATATTCACCACAACGAACAGGAATGTCAGGACAATGGACCAGATGAATGCCGGATCCTGGAACATGGAAGTATAGTTCGAAAGACCGACAAAGTTGCTCACCTTGACGCCGTTCCAGTCCGTAAAGGAATATCCGATACCGAGTGCCATCGGAATGATAACCGTTACGGTGAATGTGAACAGCAGCGGGAACAGGAAAATAAAATTGATGATTGAGCGGTGATGCTCAATAGTCGGGAAATAGTACAGACCTGCCAGGATTGCGACAGCGCCCACAACGAGCAGCGGTCCCCTGAAAGCCGCACTGCTTCCGGAGAAGTCGAGCACCAGGGCGTATCCCATCATCGCCGCACCGATCACCAGCAGCGCAATGGACAGGCCCTTGCTGCCCGCTTTGCTTTCAGCCATAAATAGACTCCTTTCCTACATACCTTGGTTGATAAGTTGCAGAAGGCGGGCGGAGCGTCTGCCCCGCCCGCCGGTTGTTTGAATCTTACAAACTCATCCTGGGATTAGTTTGCGTAATATCCAGCGATAACTTCCTTCAGAGTCTCTACGAACTCTTCGGTGGTGTACTGACCGGCTGCGAAATCCTGGAATACAACGCCGGTAGCGTTCTGGCCGATACCGTCCTTCATGGACAGCCAGTGCCATGCGGAAGTCTTGCCTGCTGCAGTATGATCAACAATGGTCTTTGCGAACGGGTCGTTTGCTACGAAAGAGCAGCTCTTGTACGGGGAAACGAATCCGCACTTCTCAACGAGAATCTGCTGGCCGCCGTCGTTCTTTGCACACCACTCAAGGAATGCCTTAGCCTCGTCGACGTTGCCGTCCTTGTAAACTGCCCACCAGTTCGGGGTGTTGGTAAGGATGGTGTCCTGGCCGTCCTGGAATGCGTAGGGAGCCATACCAACTTCGAAGTTGCCTGCCTCTGCATATGCATCCTTGTGGTCAACATCGGTCATGGTAGCGCCGATCCAGGAACCCTGGGTAACGAACGCATACTTGCCGGAGGTGAAGTTCAGAACCTGCTGATCATAGGTACCGGAAACAAGGAGATCCGGATCGGAGTACTCGTTGAACAGAGCAACCATCTGTGCCCAGTCGTTCAGTCTCGCGTCATCCAGCTTGCCGCCGTCCTTCATCAGATCCATGTAGGTGCTGTCGTCTCTTGCAAGACCTTCATCAAGATAGGTACCGAAGAGGTGCTGGCCGGTAGACCAGTACAGCTGGGAAGCCTCTGCGCAGTAGCCGACAACTGCAAGAAGTCCGAGCTCGTCCTTCTTCGCGTCAACTGCCTCAAATGCTGCCTTCATGGCTGCCGGGGAGGTGATGCTGGCCGGATCAACGCCGCATGCGTCCAGAATGGACTTGTTGTATGCAAGGCCGATAGCCTCGGTTGTGGTCGGGAAGCCGTACATTACGCCGTCAACTGCGTAGCCGTTCTCGGTATCCTTGGTCCACTCCATGTCGGAGAGGTCTGCCAGGTTGCCTTCCCATGTCGGATAGTCCTTGTCACCCTCGATAACGAAGATGTCGGGCATGTTGCCTGCCTGATAGTAACCCTTCAGGGTTGCCTGGGTATCAACACCGCCGCCCAGGGATTCGATGGTTACCGCAACACCGGTCTCTTCCTGATACTTTGCTGCCAGCTCCTTCAGAGCCGCATCAATCTCAACCTTGTTGTTGACAAGGCGGATGCCGCCTTCTGCCGGAGCTGCTTCACCGGCTGCCTGTGTCTCACCGGTTGACGGAGCGGAAGAACCGCAGCCTGCCAGTCCGAGGGATGCTGCCATAACGGCTGCCATACCCAGTGCTAAGATTTTCTTCATAAAATATACCTCCTTAGTATACTTTGCCGGTCCATTGCCGGACAATCATCATTATGCCGTCCGAAGATGGCATAACGCTAAGAACAATTATATAAACATTTGCGTATTTATTCAAGCCGTTTGTCAGGACCACCGGCTTAGCCGGTGGCCTGCTCCACCCCTATAAGGGTTTGTTGCCTGCAAGCGCCCGGAAGGCGCACTGAAGGTCTGCCTGCTGCACCACTGCCACAGCTGCCCCCCTCACGGGGGGCTTTTTCAGTGCTCCCTTATTCCGGCCCAGCCCCAAAAGGGGCTTGCTGGTTTGCTTTGATTTCCTACTGCCACTCCAAGTGGCTCATTTCTTGTTTTTCTTCACCGGCTCACCCGTGAACGGGTCGATATACTCTACCAGTGACATCTGCTCATACTCCAAGTCTTCTTTCAGCTGATTTTGTATATACGCCTTTATTGCTGCCGTATTCTTTCCTACTGTATCCACATAGTATCCCCGGCACCAGAAATGTCGATTCCCATACTTATATTTCAGGTTCGCATGCTTCTCAAAGATCATCAGCGAACTTTTTCCCTTCAGATATCCCATTATTTCTGATACGGAATACTTTGGAGGTATTCTTACCAGCATATGTATATGATCCGGGCACGCTTCAGCCTCTATGATTTCTACTCCCTTTCTGCGGCACAATGTTCCCAGTATCTGTCCTACATCTGCACGGATATCCTTATAAATCACCTGCCTCCGATACTTAGGTGCAAATACTATGTGATACTTGCATTCCCATTTTGTATGGGCTGTTTTCTGTGCCCATTCGGCACACCTCCCGTGTTAGTTTATTTGTGGTTTGCAGACCTACTTTTATCCTAGCACGGGTTTTACTTTGATCTGAAGATCTTCCCTCCCCCTGCAGAGCAGGGGGTTTATTTTTTACTGTGACACAATTCAAAATGCCGATACATGTCAGCAGAATCACTGACATGTGTCGGCATCTTTTCCTGTAAAGTCCGCTTAGAATCAGGCTTTCAGCACATATGCACCATAAGGAGGAATACAATGGAATCCTTCCCCGGCGGTATCATAGTTTTCTATAAGGACCTCTCCTGCTGCAAATGCTTCCGGTACATCGAAAGAAACCGCCTTCCCGGAAAAGCTGCAGACCACCAGGAGCTTCTCCTCTCCCAGGGTTCTGGTGTA
>JBGUJZ010000044.1:0-10090 GCA_045114175.1 Bacteroidales bacterium
AATCCGGCAGTCCGGCAATCAGATAGGGATAGTTGGTCATTATTCTCCGAACAGGATTTTACGGGTGGCGGGGCGTAGGTAACCGCCGATCAGGCGGCTGAAATCCTCTGCCGTGAAGCTGATGCGGTAGCTGCCGTCAGCGGGGCCGATCTTGAAACCGTTCGCCAGGTTCTTGGCGTACTTAATCTCCAGGCCGGCGTTCAGCTGTTTGCAAACTTCGGCCTCCAGGGCGGCGTCCAGCTCTTTCTTCATGGATTCCGGAAGAATCACAGCGAGGGGAACGGACTCCGGATTGGCGGCGTTGAAGGCGCCTACGATGGTCTTGATCAGCTCTTTGATGAACGAAGCGACCGAGAGTGCCTTGGCGGAGCTGTCGGCTACGCCGCGGGTGAGAATCATCTGCTCGACATACTGCTTGGTGGCGGTGATGCTCTGGTTGGAAGCCATGCGCAGATCGTTGGCCGTCTTGGCCTGCAGGGCTGCAGCCTCTCTCTGGGCCTTTTCCAAGATCTCAACGGCCTGTTCCTGAGCCCCGGCCACGATGTCGTCGGCTTGGCTGCGAGCCTTGGCAATCAGCACTTCCGCCTCCTGTTTTCCCTTTGACAGACCCTCATTGTAGAGCTTGTCGGTCAATGCTTGTAGTTTGTTGTCCATATAGGGTAGAGTAGTTTGTTTCCAATTCTGCGAATGTAAGCAAAAAAAACAAAAAAAGACCGCCCAACGGCGGTCTTTTTATTAACAAATCGCTGTCGATTATCCGAGGAAGCCGAGCAGCATACCGGCAGCCACTGCGGAACCAATCACACCGGCCACATTCGGGCCCATAGCGTGGGTCAGCAGGAAGTTGCTCGGGTCGTACTCGCGGCCCACATTGTTGGACACGCGGGCTGCATCCGGCACGGCGGATACGCCGGCATTTCCGATGAGCGGGTTGATCTTGTTGCCCTCCTTGAGGAAGAGGTTGAAAATCTTCACAAAGAGCACACCGGTGAAGGTTGCGATCACGAAGGAGCAAGCACCGATGATGAAGATCCAAACCGAACGCCACTGCAGGAACTGGTCAGCCTGGGTGGAAGCACCTACGGTGAGACCAATCAGGATGGTGACCACGTCGATGAGCGGACCGCTTGCGGTGTTGGCCAGACGCTTGGTAACGCCGGATTCCTTGATAAGGTTACCAAAGAAGAGCATACCGAGCAGCGGAATACCCGACGGTACGATGAATGCGGTGAGCAAGAAGCCGATGATCGGGAAGAGCTTCTTCTCTACCGGGGAGACCGGACGCGGCGGTTTCATGCGGATCAGGCGCTCCTTCTTGGTGGTGAGCAGTCGCATGATAGGCGGCTGTATCACAGGCACTAGGGCCATATAGGAGTACGCTGAGACCGCAATGGCACCCATCATATCCGGAGCCAGTCGCGAGGAGAGGAAGATAGCGGTAGGGCCGTCAGCACCACCGATGATACCGATTGCACCAGCCTGTGCCGGGTCGAACCCGAAGGCCAGGGAAATTGCGTATGCGCCGAAGATACCGAACTGTGCAGCTGCACCGATCAGGAGCAGTTTCGGGTTCGAAATCAAGGCGGAGAAGTCGGTCATCGCACCGATGCCGAGGAAGATCAGAGGCGGGTAAAAGCCCTGCTTCACACCCTGATAGAGGATGTTGAGCACGGAGCCCTCTTCATAGACGCTGACCTTCAACCCCTGGAACAACGGAATGTTGCCGATCAGGATACCGAATCCAATCGGAACCAGGAGCATCGGCTCCCACTCTTTCTTGATACCGAGGTACAGGAAGAGGAGGCCGAAGAAGATCATGATCAGATACTGGCCGTTGCAGTTAGCAAAGCCGGTAAACTGCCAGAACTGTTGGAGGTTGGAGAGAATATTTTCCATAACGTCCTATTCGATAACTGCCAGGGTTGCGCCTTCCAGTACGGAGTCGCCCTTCTGGACCATGAACTGCTTGAGGGTACCGTCGCACGGAGCTTCGATGCTGTTTTCCATCTTCATAGCCTCGAGGATCAGGATGCACTGGCCTTTCTTGACAGCGTCGCCTTCCTTTGCATTGAGGGAGAGGACGACACCCGGAAGCGGGGCATTGACCTTCGTGCCACCTGCAGGGCCTGCAGCTGCGGGTTTGCTGACCTGGACGGTCTGTGCAGCAGGCGTGGTGGGACGGCCGGTGTTGATGACGACGGCGGGTTTCTTCTTGACAGCGACAGGCTGGTCGAACTCTACGTTGAACGGAGTTCCGTTGACCTCTACCTTGGCGGTGTTCTCAACGACTTCGTCGATGGTGACGTTGTAGTCGTTGCCGTTGATTTTGAGTTTATATTCTTTCATATTCGTTAATTCGTTTGGAGTTACTTCTTTTTGATGACGGTAGGGGTCTGACGGAAGCCCTGGATATGGGTGCTCCAAGGGGTGTAGGTCCGGTCGACCGGGTTCAGCGTGACTACGAAGCTTTCGTCGTCATGAGCCTCTTCCTCAACCAGATAGAGGTGGAGGGCAGTGGCGATGGCAGCGTAAGTTTCAGCAGGAACCTCACCATAGGAGGATTCCTTCACGGTGGTAGCCTGTGCTGCAGCCGATTTCTTCTTGCCAGCACGGATATTGATGATACCGATGAGCTTGAAGAGGAGGTAGAGGATGATGAGCGCCGTAAAGACGACGGTCATTGCCGTCAGTGCGAGAATCCAACCGTGCGGGTCAATCGCCTTCATCTTGTCGGGCTTGGCAGCCTTATCGACGAGGGAGTTGTTGGTGCTCGGGGAGGTACGCTCGAGAACTTCCCAACCTTCACCGTCACCGGTGATGGAGCCGATACCGTCGCTGAGACGGCCGTAGGATACATTCTCGCCGAGTTCGTGGTTGACCGGGATGCGGTCCACGATGGTCTTGCCATCACCTTTCACGAAGATGATCTCGCTGGCGTTTTCCAAATCGAAATTAACGTGGAACGTGCCTCTGAAAGGCTGATTGTCAGCCCAGAAGAGGACGTGCTGGCGCGGCTTGATCTGTGTCTGGATGTCGCCGCCGGGAATCTGGTATTTCTTGAGGTTGTCGGGATCGTCGGTCAGGAAGCAACCACCGATATCCACCGTACCGTAGGAAGCGTTGAAGAGCTCGAACCAGGAGCTGTGCTGACCGAAGTCATCCTGATAATCGGAAACGTTGATTACCAGGTACTCGTTCAGACGCATCTGGCCCTGACTCTGCGCCATCGCCGCTGCGGAGACCGTCAGAAAGACAACCGTCAAAAGAATTTTGATACGTTTCATTTTGCGGAATCAGTTAACGGTTAGAGCGGGAGGTTGTCGTGCTTCTTGGCAGGGTTGACGAGTTTCTTGTTGCTCAGCTGCTCGAGGGCGCGGATGATGCGGAAACGGGTGTTACGCGGCTCGATCACGTCGTCGATGTAGCCATACTTCGCAGCATTGTACGGGTTGCAGAAGAGGTCGTTGTACTCTTTCTTCTTTTCCTCTGCGAGTTTAGCCTTAGCTTCCGGATCTTCAACAGCCTTGATGTCCTTTGCATAGAGCACGGAAACAGCGCCGTCTGCACCCATCACTGCGATGTTGGCGGTAGGCCAAGCGTAGTTGATGTCGCCGCGGAGCTGCTTGCAGCTCATCACGATGTGGCTTCCGCCATAGGACTTGCGGAGCGAAACGGTAACCTTGGGGATGGTAGCCTCGCCGTAAGCGTAGAGGAGTTTTGCACCGTGAAGGATCACTGCACCGTACTCCTGCTGCGTACCCGGGAGGAAGCCCGGTACGTCCACGAGGGTGACGATCGGAATGTTGAAGGCGTCGCAGAAGCGGACGAAACGTGCGCCCTTGCGGCTGGAGTTGATGTCGAGTACACCTGCAAGCACCTTAGGCTGGTTAGCCACGATACCCACTGCGGTGCCGCCGAAGCGTGCGAAACCAACGATGATGTTCTTAGCGTAGTCCTTGTGAACCTCGAGGAACTTGCCGTCGTCCACGATGTCGTGGATCACCTCGTACATGTCGTACGGCGCGTTCGGGCTGTCCGGAATGATTTCGTTGAGGGAATCCTCGCAACGGTCAATCGGGTCGTTGGTCGGGAGGAAGTTCGGCTCTTCCATGTTGTTCTGCGGGAGGTAGCTCATCAGGTCGCGGATGGTAGCGATGGCCTCTTCCTCGTTGGCTGCACAGAAGTGTGCGACACCGCTCTTGGAAGCGTGGACCGATGCGCCGCCCAGCTGCTCCTGGGTGACATCTTCACCGAGGACCTGCTTCACGACAGCCGGACCGGTGAGGAACATGTAGCTCGTGCCTTCCACCATGATGGTGAAGTCGGTGAGGGCGGGGGAGTACACAGCACCGCCGGCGCAAGGGCCGAGGATAGCGGAAATCTGCGGTACAACGCCCGATGCGAGAATGTTGCGCTGGAAGATTTCAGCATAGCCTGCGAGGGCGTTGACGCCTTCCTGGATGCGGGCTCCGCCGGAGTCGTTCAGACCGATGATCGGCGCGCCGTTGCGCATAGCCATATCCATCACCTTGCAGATCTTCATAGCGAGGGTCTCGGAGAGAGAACCGCCGATCACCGTGAAGTCCTGTGCGAAGACGTAAACCAGACGGCCCGCGATGGTACCGTAACCGGTAACGACGCCGTCGCCCAGATAGCTCTTGCTATCCATACCGAAGTTGTGGCAACGGTGGGTGACAAACATGTCAAATTCTTCAAAACTGCCCTCGTCGAGGAGCATGTTGATGCGTTCGCGTGCGGTATATTTGCCTTGCGCGTGCTGTTTCTCGATGGCCTTTTCACCGCCACCGATGCGAGCTTTCTCCCTAAGTTCGATAAGCTCTTTTACTTTTTCGAGTTGCTGGCTCATTTAAGTGTGCTTTATGGTAATTGATTATTTGCCTTTTTCACAGAGTTCGGTCAGAACGCCCATCGTGGACTTCGGGTGCAGGAAAGCGATGTCCAGACCTTCAGCGCCGCGGCGCGGAGCCTTGTCGATGGTGCGGATGCCTTTGCTCTCCACTTCTGCAAGTGCGTTAGCCACACCGTCAGCGACGGCGAATGCCATATGGTGGATACCTTCACCCCGTTTCTCAAGAAAACCGGCGATGGTGCTTTCAGGGCTGGTCGGCTCAAGGAGTTCGATCTTGGTCTGGCCAACTTTGAAGAATGCGGTTTTAACCTTCTGGTCAACAACCTCTTCAATGGCGTAGCATTTCAGGCCGAGCACTTTCTCATAGTAGGGAATGGATTCCTCGAGCGACTTGACAGCGATACCGAGGTGTTCAATGTGTGTAAGTTCCATATTGTGTGTCTATTGGTTGATTGGTTATTCCATGTTGTGATAGACGTTCTGGACGTCGTCGTCTTCCTCGAGTTTCTCGAGCAGTTTGTCCACGTCTTCGCGGTCGGTGCCCGAGAGGGCCTTCATCTCACCGTTCGGGAATCGGTCGAAACCGGCGGAGATCATGTCGTAGCCTTTCTCCTCGATGTACTTCTGGATGTTGTTGAAGGCGGTGTATTCGCCGTAGATGTTGATCACTTCCTCTACGTCGCCGTCTTTGTTCTCCACTTCGTCCACGAAGACTTCGTCAGCACCGTAGTCGATCAGCTCCAGCTCGAGTTCTTCAACGTCGATACCCGGCGCGTTCTTGATCTTGAAGACGCACTTGTGGTCGAACATGAAGGCCACGCTGCCGGAGGTACCGAGGTTGCCGCCGAACTTGCCGAAGTAGCTGCGCAGGTTGGCAACGGTGCGGTTGGTGTTGTCGGTAGCGGTCTCTACGAGGATTGCCACGCCGTGCGGGCCGTATCCCTCATAGACGATCTCCTTGTAATCCGCCTGGTCTTTCTCGGAAGCACGCTTGATGGCACGTTCGATATTCTCCTTAGGCATGTTTTCGCCGCGTGCGGTCTGCAGGAGTGCGCGGAGACGCGGGTTGCCGGTAACATCCGGACCGCCCTGTTTGACGGCGATGGTGATTTCCTTACCGATCTTGGTGAACGTTTTGGCCATGTGGCCCCAACGTTTGAACTTTCTTTCCTTGCGGAACTCAAATGCTCTTCCCATAGCGACTATTTGTTTTCGATCCTGGAAATGTATTTCTGAATTTCATAGCCCTCTACGCTCTGCGGGTAGCGGGTCTCGATCTCTTTGTAGTACTTGAGAGCAGCAGCTTCGTTGCCCATCTCCTCGCAGAGGATGCCGGCTTTCAGCAGGTAGGTTGCACGGTAGATGTTCTCTTCCAGTGCAGCTGCCTTCTTGTAGCAATCCAGTGCAGCGGCCTTCCTGTCCAGGTTGACGTAAGCGTCACCCAGGCAGCAGAGGGCGCGGGCCTTGAGAATCTTGTCTTTGCCGTTATACTTCTTGAGGTAGGAAGCGGCAGCCTCGTAGTCGCCCGTGTTGTAGGCGGAGATGCCTGCATAGAGCCAGAGGGCCTTGCCTGCCTTTGCACCGTATTCGTCAGCCACCTGCGCGAAGCCGAGGTTGTTGCCGTCTCCGTTGAGCGCCGTCTCATACTCGCCGGCTGCGAATGCCTGTTCAGCTGCAAACATCTGGCCGCGAGCCTCTTCCTGCGCGGGCTTCACCACCCAGCGGTTGATGGCGAGGATACCGAAAACGATGACGAGAATACCGATGATGCCCCAAGTGAGGATATTCTGGTACTTTTTAACGAATTTTTCGAAAGCCGAAACCTGAACTTCAGGCTGCTCTTCCTGTGCTTTTTTGTTCTGTGCCATAGATATGCGAATCTTATAAATAATGCGTTAGAAATATCTCGCGAATATACTACAAAAATGGGAAACAGCAAGAATAAATTGGTACAAATAAATTCGTACATTTGCGAAGCAATAGTCTCTGTATGCACCTGGAAAAGATTCTTCTTCACGACTTCCGCAACATAGCCGACGCGCAGCTCTCCTTTTCGCCCGGAATCAACTGCATTTCGGGCAGCAACGGGGCGGGCAAAACCAACCTGCTGGACGCCGTCTATTACCTCTCCATGACCAAGAGCCATTTTTCCGCTTCGGACCAATACCTGATCCGTCACGGATGCGAGGAGGCGGTGGTGGCCGGCACCTACCGGATGGACAACGGATGCGAGGAGAAGGTTTCCGTTTCACTGCGGAAAGGGGAGAAGACGGTGCGTCGGGGCGAGAAGCCCTACCAACGGCTTTCAGACCACATTGGCCTGATTCCGGTCGTGGTGGTTTCGCCGGCTGATTCCGCGCTGGTCAACGATTCGGGTGACGAGCGTCGCAAGTATTTGAATTTCATTCTTTCCCAGATAGATAAGGCCTACCTGTCGCACATTCAGCAGTACAATCAGCTGCTGCTGCGCCGCAACAGGTTGCTGCACGATGGCGTGGATTCCGAACTGCTGCTGGAGACCATCTCGGAGCAGATGGCGCCCCATGCGCAGTACATCTTTGAAGCGCGCCGGAATCTCTGCGAACAGCTGTTGCCCATCACACAGGAGCTTTACAACCGACTTTGTGGTGGCTCCGAGGAGGTTTCCATGGAGTTCCGTTCGCATCTCTCGGCCCACTCCTTCACCGAGTTGATGGCCCTCAATGCGGAAAAAGACCACGCATTGGGCTTCACCTTGGGCGGTGTCCAGCGGGACGAACTCCATTTCCGGCTGGACGGCCATCCGCTCCGCAAATGCGGCTCCCAGGGACAGCAGAAGACCTTCCTGCTCTCGCTCAAGCTCGCCCAGATGCAGTTTATGCGCGAGCGTTACCGGCTGAATCCCATCCTCCTGCTGGACGATGTCTTCGACAAACTGGATACCAACCGTGTGGAGCTCTTGCTCTCGCTGACCGCCTCCAGCGATTTTGGCCAGATTTTCCTCACGGACAGCAACAAAGTCCGCGTGGAGGGAATCGTGAATCGTTTCAAGGCCGACTGCGCTTTCTTTACAGTGGAGGGAGGCCGCTACGAAACCCGCTGATTATGAAACGGCAGAATCTGGTGCTCATCGGCGATCTGGTGCGCGAATTCGTGGCGCAGAAACCCCTGGACGAGGGATTGCTGCGTTGCCGCATCTTCGATGCCTGGGATGCCGTCGTGGCCGAACGCACCGGTAACTCCCCGGAAGCGGCCGCCGCCCTGACGCTCCGCAAGTTTTATAAAGATCGCACGCTGACCTGCAAGATGGCTTCATCCATGGTCCGCATGCATTTCCAGATGCAGATGGAGCAGTTGCTGCCGCAGCTTAACGCCCTTCTGCCCGAACCCGTCGTGGACAAAATTGTCCTTCAGTAAATAACCTGTCCTATGCTGAAACCCGTCAATGTCATTGTCGATCGCGACATTCCCTACATCTCCGGTGTGTTGGAGCCCTTTGCCACTGTCCGTTACCTGACAGGCAGCGAAATCCGCCGTTCCGATCTGCACGACGCTTCCGCGCTGCTGGTGCGGAGCCGAACCCATTGTGATGAAGCACTGTTGGAGGATTCTCCGGTTGAGTTTATCGGCACCGCTACGGTGGGGACTGACCATATCGACTTTGACTTCTGTGACGAACGCGGCATCGAGACGGCCTCCGCACCGGGCTGCAATGCCGGCGGCGTGGTGCAGCATTTCTTCACCTCGCTCTACGCGGTGGCGCAGCGAAAGGGTATTCCGCTGGAGGGCAAGACATTGGGCGTGATCGGTGTAGGCCATGTGGGAAGCCGGGTGGCCGATCTGGCCGAGCAGCTCGGATTTCGTGTGCTGCGCAACGACCCGCCGCGCGAAGCGCTGGAAAAGCGTGAGCCCGGCTATTTCTGCCCGCTGCAGCAGCTACTGGCCGAATCGGATATCGTGACCATCCATATTCCGCTGGAATACAACCTGAACTTTGCGGGTGTGCGGTTCTTTGACGCCCTCAAACCTGGCGCGCTCTTCTTCAACGCTTCTCGCGGGGAGGTAGTGGTGGAAGAGGCTTTGCTGGCCGTGCGTGAGAAGCTCTCCGCCATCGTGCTGGATGTCTGGCGTAACGAGCCGGCCATCAATCCCGCCCTGCTGGCTGCGGCTGATATTGCCACGCCGCACATTGCGGGGTATTCCCAGCAGGGAAAAATCAACGGTACGGTGGCCGTGGTGCGCGCTTTCGGGCGCCACTTCGGAATAGAGGCGCTGAAGGAATTCTCACTGCCCACCCAGGTGCAGCCGCTCGATTTCGCACAAAAAAATCAGGAGCAGATCTGCGAAATGCTCCTGAAACGTTATGATATCTGGGCGGATGATGCCGCTTTGCGGGCCGATCCTTCGCGGTTCGAGCAGCTGCGTGCCGACTACGATTACCGCGTGGAATTCTGATCGCCGCGCGGCGCCACGAGATTCATCAATACATAGAGTGTAAAGGCCAGCAAAAGGCCCAGCGGCACTACGGTCAACAACCAACCTGCAGCATTCAGCGCAGTGTTGCCGAGGCCCCGCAGGATGGTCAGCGTGAAGAGGATGGCGAGCGTCAGCGCAAAGAAGAGGCTCTCTTTGGGGAATACCTTGAAGTTCAGCTTCTTATGCTTCATGGAGAACATCGGGATCCGGCTGATCATCAGCACGGCCAGCAGGGCCGCCAGCACCGGGATGAACCAGCAGCTGTCCATAAGGCGCAGCACCAGCGTATCGGTCTGCGTGCGGGCACACACCGAGGCATAGGCGGCGGCCGAAGCGGCAATCATCGCGGCGCCGGGGACGGGAAGCCCCTTGAAATCGACCGTCTGTTCCGGATCGGTATTGAAGCGGGCCAGCCGAAGTGCCGCAAAGAGCACAAGGAGCAGCGCGCAGTAAGCGAAGGCGCTGTAGGTGTGGCCGGCGTAGAGATACCAGTGGAAGAGCATCAGGGCGGGGGCGAGACCGAAGCTCACCAGGTCGCTGAGCGAATCCAACTCCTTGCCGAGCGGCGAGACCGCCTTCAGCAGCCGGGCCGCAAAGCCGTCCAGGAAATCAAAGCAGGCTGCTGCCAGGATGAAGATCCAGGCGGGGATATATTGGCCCATCATGGCCAGGGCGCACGCCAGCGACCCGCAGAGCAGGTTCATCAGCGTAACGCAGTCGGGGATGTACTTTTTCATGTAAAAAACAGGCGGGCCGTTGGGGACC
>JBGUJZ010000045.1:0-51211 GCA_045114175.1 Bacteroidales bacterium
ACAAAAGAATTAACGCTTCGCTCTTGATTTTAATCGTGTTAAAATCGGTACTTGCTTGTACTTTGTTCTTCCAATCTTTCAATGAACTGCCGTCTCTTTAGCGAAACGGGCTGCAAATGTAAGGCGAATTTTTCAATCCGCAAAATTTATTTGCAATATTTTTGGGGTGGATGATGGGGCTCGAACCCACGACACTCGGAACCACAATCCGATACTCTGCCAACTGAGCTACATCCACCGTGTAAAAAACAGTCCGGTTCGTGGAAACCGGACTGCAAAGATACATAATGTTTGCGATTTGCAAACTTTTTTTCTGCCTAGCGCTCGGAAAGACGTTTGTAGGTGTTATAACGCCACTTAGCGAATTCCTCCGTCTTGGCGAAGAGCTCTGCTGCGTTCTCCGGGAAGGATTTCATCAGGGAAGCGTAACGCACTTCACCCTTGAGGAAATCCTGGAAGAGGCTCCAATCGGGCTCCTTGCTGTCCAGCGTGAAGGGGTTCTTGCCTTCAGCCTCGAGAACCGGATTGTAGCGGTAGAGATGCCAGTAACCGCACTCCACTGCCTTCTTCTCTTCCAGCTGGCTGTGGCCCATACCTGCCTTGAGGCCGTGGTTGATACACGGTGCGTAGGCGATGATGAGCGACGGGCCGTCGTAAGCTTCAGCCTCTTTGAGCGCGTTCAGCGTCTGGGCGTGGTTTGCACCCATTGCGATCTGGGCCACATAGACGTAGCCGTAGCTCATGGCCATCATACCCAGGTCCTTCTTGCGGATGCGCTTGCCGGAAGTAGCGAACTTGGCCACTGCACCGGCCGGGGTAGCCTTGGAGGACTGTCCGCCCGTGTTCGAGTAAACCTCGGTGTCGATTACCATCACGTTGACATTCTCGCCGGAAGCCAGGACATGGTCCAGTCCGCCGTAGCCGATATCGTAGCCCCAACCGTCGCCGCCGAAGATCCACTGGCTGCGGACGGGGATGTAGCTCTTGAGCTCGAGCAGTTTCTTGCAGGTGTCGCAACCGCACGCCTCCATCAGTGGAACGAGCTTGTCGGCAATCTCGCGGGTGACAGGGCCGTTGCTGCGGTTGTTGAGCCACTTCTCGAAGAGTTCCTTCATCTCAGCGGTGCAGCAGGTGCACTCGAGACCCTTCCGCATCAGGTCAGCGACCGTCTCGCGGATGCGCTCGGAACCCAGGTGCATACCCAGACCGAACTCGGCGTTGTCCTCGAAGAGGGAGTTCTGCCAAGCCGGGCCGCGGCCCTTTGCATTCTGGCAATACGGCGTGGAGCCGTAAGCGGCGCTGTAAATGGAGGAGCAACCCGTTGCGTTGGCCACCATCATACGCTCACCGAAGAGCTGGGAGATGGTCTTGATGTACGGCGTTTCACCGCAACCAGCGCAGGCACCGGAGAACTCGAAGAGCGGCTGTGCGAACTGCAGGTTCTTCACATTCTGCTCCTTGGGAGCGACCTCCTTGTAACCGACTTTGCTGTGCATATAGTCGAAGTTAGCCTGCTCGCCCAACTGGGATTCGCAGGAAACCATCGTGAGAGCCTTGGTCTTGGCCGGGCAGATGTCGGCACAGTTGCCGCAACCGGTACAGTCGGCCGGAGAGACCTGCATCGTGAAGTAATAATCCTTGAAGGTACCGTTTGCACGGACGCGTTTAACAGATGCGGGAGCTGCTGCAGCCTCTGCTTCGGTCATCAGGAACGGACGGATAGCAGCGTGAGGGCAGACATACGCGCACTGGTTGCACTGGATACAGTTGTCAGGATTCCAGGTAGGAACCTCCACGGCGATACCACGCTTCTCGTAAGCGGCGGTGCCGTTGGGAATGGTACCGTCTACCATATCACCGGTGAAGGTGCTGACCGGGAGATCGTTACCGTTCTGAGCAGCGATCACGTCAGCCACTTCGCGGATGAACTTGGGAGCCATGCGGTCGTGGTTTGCATTCACGAACTTGCCGGCAGCCTTCTTCCAGTCTGCAGGGATTTCTACCTCTACATATTCAGCACCGCGGTCCACAGCGGCGTAGTTCATCTTGACGACGTTCTCGCCCTTCTTGCCATAGGACTTGTCGATGGCCTTCTTCATATAGGCGACAGCCTCTTCAAACGGAATGATGCCCGTGATCTTGAAGAATGCGGACTGCAGGATGGTGTTGGTACGGCCACCCAGACCGATTTCAGCGGCAATCTTGGTAGCGTTGATAATGTAGAGCTTCACCTTCTTCTCCACGATGGTCTTCTTGACGAAGTCGGGAATGTGGTGCGCGAGGGTCTCCTCTACATCCCAAAGGCTATTGAGCAGCAGCGAGCCACCCTCTTTGATGCCCTTGAGCACGTCATACTTATAAAGGTAAGAGGGAACGTGGCAAGCTACGAAGTCAGGGGTGGAAACCAGGTACGGTGCGTGGATCGGCTGGTCACCGAAACGCAGGTGCGAGCAGGTGAAACCACCGGACTTCTTGGAATCGTAGTCGAAATAGCCCTGGCAATACTTGGGGGTATGGTCACCGATAATCTTGATGGTGTTCTTGTTGGCGCCCACCGTACCGTCGGAACCCAGACCGTAGAATTTGCACTCGGTCGTACCCGGTTTGACGATGGAGACCTCTTCCTTGACGGGCAGGGACTTGAAGGTGACGTCGTCCACGATACCGATCGTGAAGCCGTCCTTCGGTTCCTTGCGCTTGAGGTTCTCATATACGGCGATGATCTGTGCCGGGCTAGTGTCCTTGGAGGAGAGACCGTAGCGGCCGCCGACGATCAGCGGAGCGGCAGCGCCCTTGTCTGCCAGCACGCTCTTGACATCCAGGAAGAGCGGTTCGCCCACTGCGCCCGGTTCTTTGGTGCGGTCGAGCACGGCGATGCGCTTGACCGTCTTGGGGAGTGCGCGGAGGAAATACTTCGCGGAGAACGGACGGTACAGGCGAACGACCACGAGACCGATCTTGGCATTCTCTTTTTCGCGGAGGTAGTCGATGGTTTCCTTGATGGTTTCGGTCACGGAACCCATGGCGATGATGACGTTCTCGGCATCCTTGGCGCCGTAGTAGTCGAACGGCAGATAGCGGCGGCCGGTGATTTCACCCACCTCGCCCATGTAGCGGGCGACGATATCCGGAACAGCGTCGTAGTACGGGTTGCAAGCTTCGCGAGCCTGGAAATAGACATCCGGGTTCTGGTTGGTACCGCGGGTGACGGGCTTATCCGGATTGAGAGCGCGGGCACGGAAAGCAGCCAGCGCCTTGTCGCTCACGAGCGGGCGGAGATCCTCAGCCTCAAGGAGCTCGATCTTCTGGATTTCGTGCGAAGTGCGGAAACCGTCGAAGAAGTGAACGAACGGGATGCTCGACTTGATTGCCGAGAGGTGTGCCACTGCACCGAGGTCCATGGCCTCCTGCACGCTTGCGGAAGCGAGCAGGGCGAAACCGGTCTGGCGGACGCTCATCACATCCTGGTGGTCACCGAAGATGGAGAGGGCGTGTGCAGCCAGCGTGCGGGCCGATACGTGGAAGACAGCCGGAAGCAATTCGCCGGCAATCTTGTACATGTTCGGAATCATCAGCAGCAGACCCTGCGAAGCCGTAAAGGTCGTGGTGAGGCTGCCGGCCTGAAGCGAACCGTGAACGGCGCCTGCGGCACCGCCTTCGCTCTGCATTTCGGTCACCTTGACCGTCTCGCCGAACATATTCTTCTTGCCGAATGCCGCCCATTCGTCGACATACTCGGCCATCGTAGAAGAAGGGGTAATAGGATAGATAGCCGCATGCTCACTGAACAGGTACGCAGCGTGAGCTGCGGCATAATTGCCATCACAAGTGATGAACTTCTTTTCTTTTGCCATTGTATGACTTATATCTAAATTGTTGTACAATAAATAATTGCGCTTTAAAAGGCACTAATTTACCGGGAACAAATTTAGATATATTTTTTGGGCAAAAGAAATTTTCAGGGGACTATTTGAAGGACTAATTGATACCTGCCACCGAAACCTCCGGACAAGTCTTAGCCACAAGGTTTTGCAGCACCGTTCCGGGGCCGATTTCCAGGAAGGAATCCGCACCGCCCGCCACCATGTTGCGGACCGTCTGGGTCCAGCGAACGGGGGATGTGAGCTGCATCAGCAGGTTGTCCTTGATTTCCGAAGGATCTTCGTGCGGACGGGCATCCACATTCTGATAGATAGGGCAGCGGGCGCGGGAGAATTTAACCCGCTCGATAGCCTGACCAAGTTGCAGGCGCGCAGGCTCCATCAGCGGCGAGTGGAACGCACCGCCCACCTGCAGTGGAAGGGCACGCTTGACACCGAGCTCCTTCAGTGCCGCGCAGGCCTCGTTCACGGCATCCACTTCACCCGAAATAACGATCTGGGCATCACTGTTATAGTTGGCGGGAACCACCACACCGCGGCTCTGGGTGCAGACCTGCTCCACCATCTCGGGGGTCATGGTGCCACCCATAATAGCAGCCATCGTGCCGGGCACCATCTCGCAGGCCATCTGCATAGCTTGTGCACGGACCGACACGAGCTGAAGGGCATCCTCGAAAGAAAGCACACCGCAGGCCACCAGCGCCGAGAATTCGCCCAGCGAATGGCCGGCCACCATGTCCGGGTCAGGAATATCGCTGCACAGGGCTGCAATCACGGAGTGGAGAAAGACGGCCGGCTGGGTCACCTTGGTGGCCTTGAGCTGCTCGGCATCACCCTCAAACATGATGTCCGTAATCTTGAAGCCGAGAATCTCGTCTGCCTTGTCAAAGAGGGCCTTTGCCTTCTTGTCAGACTGATACAGTTCGCGTCCCATTCCGGGGTACTGGGAGCCTTGTCCCGGGAAAACGTATGCTTTCATAGCCTATAATCGATTATTTCTTATGCAAGATATAAAAATAAGTTCTATCATCCAAAATTACTTTATCTTTGCATCCTCAACCGCGCCCGTAGTTTAATGGATAGAATTGAGGATTCCGGTTCCTTAGGTTGGGGTTCGATTCCCCACGGGCGTACCACTTTTTTCGTTAACTATTAACCCCAATCCCTATATGAGTCGAGAAATTAAATTCTCTCTGGTTTACCGCGATATGTGGCAGTCGTCCGGCAAATACACCGCCCGGATCGACCAACTGGAAGAAATCGCCCCGGTTATCGTGAAGATGGGCTGTTTTGACCGCGTGGAAACCAACGGCGGCGCCTTTGAACAGGTTCAGCTCCTCTACGGACAGAACCCCAACAAGGCCGTCCGCGCATGGACCGCTCCCCTGCGCAAGGCCGGCATCCAGACCCACATGCTCGAAAGGGCCCTCAACGGCCTTCGCATGAATCCGGTTCCGGAAGATGTCCGCTACCTGATGTACAAAGTCAAGAAGGCGCAGGGCGTAGACATCGCCCGTTCCTTCTGCGGCCTCAACGACCACCGCAACCTCAAGGCTTCCGTTCTGGGTGCCAAGGCTGCCGGCATGATCTCCCAGGCTGCGCTGAGCATCACCCACTCCCCGGTCCATACGGTCGAATACTATATGGACGTCGTTGACCACCTCGTAGAATACGGCTGCGACGAGATCTGCCTCAAGGACATGGCCGGCGTCGGACGCCCCGCCACCCTGGGCCGCCTCGTCAAGAGCATCAAAGATAAATACCCCCACATCAAGGTACAGTACCACGGCCACACCGGCCCCGGTTTCTCGATGGCTTCGATGCTGGAGGTGGCACGTGCCGGCGCCGACTACGTAGACGCCGCCATCGAGCCGCTCTCCTGGGGCAAGATCCATCCGGACGTCATCTCCCTGCAGGCCATGTTCAAGGATGCCGGCTTCCTCGTGAAGGACATCAACATGGAGGCCTACATGGAGGCCCGTTCCCTCACCCAGAAGTTCATGGACGACTTCCTGGGCTACTTTATCGAGCCCACCAACAAGCACTGCTCGTCGCTCCTCGTGGGCTGCGGCCTGCCGGGCGGCATGATGGGTTCCATGATGGCCGACCTCAAGGGTTTCATGGGCGCCATCAACATGTCGCAGCGCAACCAGGGCAAACCTGAACTGACGCTGGACCAGATGTGCGTCAAACTCTTCCAGGAGGTTGAATATGTGTGGCCGCGCCTCGGTTATCCGCCGCTGGTCACCCCGTTCAGCCAGTACGTGAAGAACACCGCGCTGATGAACCTGATGCATACCCTCAAGGGCGAACCGCGCTGGAGCACGATCGACCCAGACACGATGAACATGATCATCGGCAAGACCGGCAAACTCCCCGGCCCGCTCGCTCCGGAGATCGTGGAGATTGTCAAGGCCAAGGGCCTCGAGTTCTACACCGGCAACCCGCAGGATGCCTTCCCCGACGAACTGCCGAAGTTCGAGAAGATGATGGAAGAGGAAGGCTGGGACCGCGGAGAAGACGACGAAGAACTCTTCGAACTGGCCATGCACGAGCGCCAGTACCGCGACTACAAGAGCGGTATTGCCGAGAAGCGTTTCAACGACGCCCTCGAAGATGCCCGCGCCAAGGCCGGCGCTCCCAAGATTGTCACCCGTCCGGTGGTGGAGGTTCCCGCATTTGACGTGGAGAAGGTGCTCGAGCAGCATCCCGCTGCCAAACCCATCCAGTCAACTGCGGAAGGCCAGCTCATCTGGACGGTGGATCCCGCCCAGGAGAGTGTCGCTCCCCAGATCGGCGAAAAGATCGCCGAAGGCCAGACCGTCTGCCACGTGCAGGCTTACTACGGCATCGAGCCCGTCAAGGCGCTCGCTTCCGGCCGCCTGGTCTCCATCAACGCCAAACATGGCGACCGCGTGGCTAAAGGCCAGGTCCTGGGATTTATAGAGTAGATTTTCGCGCTTCGCGCGCCGCCTTTCTGGCGGCTCTCCGCGCCTTCCGAGCCTCGCGCCGGAGGGCGCGGCGCTCTTTCCACGTGAGCTTTTTGGCAGGCTGAACCTCCGGCTGGGCGGCGGGCTTCACCTCCTTGGCCGGATGATCGTTCGGGAAGATGTCTATCTTTTCCGCATCGGCTACCTTGAAGGTATCAAGCGAATCCAGCATCTTCAGCGTCAGGGAGTCGAGCGCGGCAGAGAGGGAATCGATCTCGGCTGCATCTTCCCGCGCCCACTGGGCACGCATCTCCCGGGTGGATTTTTCCAGGTTCTTTTCGATCTTCTGCCAGCGACGGGCTTCAGCCCGAAGGGCTAACTGCTCATAGACACCGGTCATGTAACCCTTGAAATAGTCGTCCGTCTCGTTGAAGACGGGCTTCTCCATGCCGTCGAACATCTGGCGCCAGGAGGTGGGAATGGGCATAAAGGTGACGTCGTAGCGTGAAATGGGGCGCTCATCTCCCCTCCACTCAAATCCCTTGAATTTCTGCTTTTCACTCTCAAGATCCGGGATGGGATACGCGTCGCTCTTGATATCTTCCAGATAGAGCAGACGGGTGGCCGCCGCATCTTTAATCATGGCGGTGAGTGACTTTGATTCCTTGATGTTGACGTTGGTCAGGGAGCCGTTCTCTTCCATATAGAAGATGGCCGCCACGTTGCCCAACGCATCGTAGCGATAGAGTTCGTTGTTGCGGAAGAAGCCCATCATCTCCGTACTCTTGATCTGGTTGAAGTGCTCGCCGTCTTCCCGCGTGGTGATGCGGGCATCGGTAATCATGCTGCCGCGATAGACGCTGCCATCCTTGATGAAGAGGTGCATGGTTTCGCTGGTCAGCTGATTCTTCACTTTGTTCCACATCACGGGACGGCCCAGCAGCATAGCGATGGAATCCAGCGTAGTGAAGGTCACGCTATCCGCCGCTGCCTGCAGGTCGGTGCGATACATCCGGACGTTGTGGAAGGCCCAGATGCAGTTGACGGAGGTGGAGTCGAGATCCCCGGTCAAGCCGGGGATGACGGTGGTGGAGTCAGAGGTGACGGTGGTGGAGTCAGAGGCTGCCTTGCGGCTGCCGGGGACATCCTCGTCGGTCGGCGGTTCCTCATCGTCGCTCGTCGTCTCTTCTGTGGAGGCGGCGGTTTGGGTTGCCTTGGAAGGCTTGCCTCCAAGCGTGGGCAGTTGCGGCTGTGCCGGATTTGTAGTTGCAGGGGCCGAAGCCGCCGGAGCTGGAGCGGCCGTTGAATCTTTGGGCAGCGGCGGTAGTTTGCCGGCAGCCCGCTGCGCCTCTTCTATCTTCTTCTGACGCTCGGCCGCCTGCTTGGCGCGAAACTCGGCCAGGGCATCAAAGAGGGCATCTTCACGCCGCTTCTTGGCCGCCTCTACCTCCTCTTCCGAGAATTCGTAGCGCGGTACCGCGCGGAAGATCATCGTATCCGAAGCGATAAAGAGCGTATCGATCTCGTGGTTCTCATTCTCGCCGTAATAGGCCACCGCGGGCTCTTCCAGCACATAGCACTTGGCGGAGTCGGGCAGGTAGCGCAAACGGTTGCCGTAGATGGCCGTGCTGTGCTCCGGATCGAGCACCCGCACCTGGCGCACCAGTTCCACTTCGTGGGTCGGTCCGTGACGGTAGCCTTCCGCACACCAGACTTCGCGGGTTTCATCCATCGCATAGACGTTGTCCTGGTAGCAGAGGGTGCTGTCCTTGCGGGTGTACCAGCCGCCATCCGCCCGGATAAAGGTCTCATCCAGCCAGGTATGGGTCTCGGTACCGAAGCAGGCCTTCTCCTCGTTGGAGTTGTAGGTCAGCCGCTCGGTCCGCATCAGGATGGAATCCATGAAGAGCTTGACATTCTCTTCAAATGTGAAGACCTTGGTGCGGGAATCGTAGGTGCCGTGCAGGCCTTCAATCACATTGCCCTCCTTGGACTTCATGGCGCCACCCTCGTGGAAGAAGGCGAGGCTGTCTTTGGTGTTGTATTCGAGCTGGCGGGTGCGGAGCTTGTTACCGTCTTTATCGAGCAGTTCCACCACCGAACCCTTGAACTGAGCCAGACTTTCAGAAATCAGGTAGGTCAGTTCGTCGCTGGTGAGCATCGTCTCATCCTGCATCAGGCGAACGTTGCCGTAGGCCTCAATCACCTCGGCGTCCACGTTCCAGGAGGCAGAATCACAGAGCAGATAGGTGTCGTTGTGGAGGAAGCGGGCGTCACCCTGCACGCGACGGTAATTCACGCCGTTCTCGGTGATCTGCCAGGCTTTCTCAGCGCTGATGAGGCGAACAATCGAATCCTCCGGCGGTGTAGCGGTCTGCTGCTGTTGCTTGCGAGGCTGCGCGAGGGCCGTACCGGAAAGGACGGCCGCCAGCAACAGGGTGGCGATACACTTGGGAGCGGTCATGGCGGATTAGCGGACCCAGCCTTCGTACTTGAAGTCACAGCCCCGGAACATCGGGTCTATGAAGATATGGGTCACCTTCTGCTTGGTCTTGATGAAGTTGTCGATGGCCTCTTCCGCCTGCTGGCTGTTCACCGTCTCCAGCAACTGGTTGTAGTCGGTCTCCAACGTGGCGGTATGCGAAGGAATGATCTTTTCCAGATAGATGATCTTGTAAACCGTGTTTCCGTTGCGGCCTTCGTTGTCCAGCGACTCGAACGGCTCGGAAACTTCACCCTCCCTCATATTGCGGATTACAGCATAGTCAGCCGGCTTCAGCTGATCCTTCTCAAAGTAGGATGAACCACTGTATGGGTCGGCCAGCAGACCGCCGGAAACGGCCGTGGACTTGTCCTGCGAATAGGTTTTGGCCGCATCCTGGAAAGCAAGAGAATCTCTGACGATCAGCGTGCGGATGCTGTCGAGACGGTCAAATGCCTGAATACGGTCCTGCGTGGTATAGGTGGGCTTGATCAGGATGTGGCGGGCATTGAACATGTCGCCGTCGCGGGCAATCAGCTGGATGATGTGAAATCCGTCCGGGGTCTCCACGATCTGCGAAACCTGCCCTACCTTGAGGGCCATGGCGGCATCCGAAAAGGCGGGCCAGAAGACAGTCTTCGAGAGCATACCCAACTCGCCGCCCTTGCTCACGCTGCCCGGGTCCTGCGAATACATGCGCGCCAGGGTGGCGAACTTTTCGCCATTCAGCACGCGCTCACGCAGGCTCAGCAGTTTCTCCTTGACAGCCAGGTTGGCCGATTCGCGATCCGGATAAATCAGAATCTGGCGAAGCCGGTACTGGGTGGAGATGACGGGCAGATCCTCTTTTGCCGTAGCGTGGTAATAATCCGCCACATCGGCCGGGGTTACACGTGCGGCACCGGTGGCCACCTCCTGCTGTTTCTGCTGGATCAGGGACTGTTCGGTGAGCTGTTCCTTCCACTCCATACGCAGTTTGTAGAGCGGTTTGTGGAAGTATTCCGTCACGCCTTTCTCGCCGCCTAGTGCGGAATAGGCCTCATCCAGCCGCTGGGTCAGGACCTGCTCCACGTTGGCATCGTTGACCTGCAGGGAATCTTTCTTGGCCTGCACGTAGAACAGCTTGTTGATGAGCATATTTTCCAGAATCTCGCAACGGGCCTTCTGGTCGGCGGCCTGACCGCGCATCCGCATCATCTGGACTTCAGATTCCAGCTGGGAGAGCATGATCATATCGTTGCCGATCACTGCCACGGATTTGTCAACGAGGCCATCGGTATATTTCTGGGCACGGGCCGGCAGAAACGGCAGGCAAAGCAGCGCCGCCAGCATCAGGGTGCGGAACATTCTATTCATCTTGATCGTAAATAATCAGTTTTCCATTGACTTTGGCATCTTCAAACAACTCTTGTTCCAAAGATGCGAGCAGCTCCTGTTTTCTCTTGCTCAACAGCAGTTCGCGGATCTTTTCTGCGTTGTACTCAAAGGGAGAAGGCTGGTTCGGGGCGATCCGGCTGAGCAGATAGACCAGATGGTTCTGGCCGTCGATTTCCCGCTCGAAAGAACGTCCCCGTGCGAATTCCGCCTCACAGGCCGCGGTCTCCATTCCCAATTCTTTGGCGAAGGTGGCCACCGGCACCCAGCTCTTGCCGAAGTCTACATACTTTTCTGCAGAAGCGTAGCACATCTCCTCCAGGTCAGCCACGTCCGATTCGGTTTCGGCCTGGTGGTTGTCCTTGATCATGTCATAGTACGGCGACTTCTTGGAGATGCGGATGATGCGCGCCTTGACCAATGAATAGGGGAAGGTAAAACTGGCCTTGTGAGACTCATAGTAAGCGCGCGCCTCCTCGTCGGTCACCAGCGTATCGAGCCGGGATTCGATGTAGAGCTTCTCATAACGGAAGGTGAGCAGGTTCTGACGGAACTCCGCCAGCTCTTCGGTCACATCCTTGGCCTCCTTGGTGAGGTTAGCCTCCGCCTGGAGCATCAGCAACTTGCCTTTTGCCCAAGTGTTGATGTACTGCTGCGCCATCCGGACGCTGTCTTCCGCCTGAACGCCCTGCGGAATCAGCTTGCGAATATCACTCCGGTAGAGCACATCTTTGCCTACCCGCGCCACGGCGTCGTCGCCCGCATCGTGGAAGATGCGTTCCACGAAGTTGCAGGCAGGCAGTGCGGCCAGCAGGCAGAGAACGGTGCAGATACGGAGGAGTGTTTTCATCGGTTATTTTCTGTAATTCGGGGCTTCACAGAAAGCGGCCAGGTCGTGCGGGTGGCTTTCCACCATACCGGCAGCCGTAATCTTCACGAACTTGGCCTTGCGCAGCTCGGGGATGGTGCGTGCACCGCAATAACCCATACCGGAGCGGATACCGCCCACCAGCTGGTAAACCACATCGGCCAGCGGGCCGCGGTACGGCACATGCGCCGTCACGCCTTCCGGCACCAGCTTCTTGATGTCGGCCTCCATATCCTGGAAATAGCGGTCCTTGGAGCCTTTCTGCATCGCTTCCAGCGAACCCATGCCGCGGTATGCCTTGTATTTCTTGCCATTCACCTCAATCACGGTGCCGGGGGTCTCGTCGGTACCGGCAAAGAGCGAACCCGCCATGATGGTGGAGGCACCGGCCGCCAGGGCCTTGACGATATCGCCCGAATAGCGGATGCCACCGTCTGCAATGATGGGAATGCCACTGCCCTCCAACGCTTCCGCGGTATCCATGATGGCGGTCAGCTGCGGCACACCGATACCCGCGATGATGCGCGTGGTGCAGATGGAGCCCGGACCGATACCCACCTTGACGGCATCCACGCCGCAATCTTTCAGGGCGAGGGCTGCCTCCGGGGTGGCGATATTGCCGGCCACAATCTGAATCTTGGGGAATGCCTTACGCGCTTTGCGGATGGTGTCGAGCACCATCTGGGAATGGCCGTGTGCGGTGTCGAGCACTACAGCGTCGGCTCCGACAGCGATCAGCGCATCAATGCTGTCCAGGCTATGGGCGTTGATACCCACGGCGGCAGCTACGAGCAATGCGTGACCCTCGTCGTCCGTCTTGGATTTGACCTGTGCCACTTGAGCCGTCTGCTGGTCGAGCGGCATATTCTTGTGAATCACACCGATACCTCCCAGCCGGGCGAAAGCTTCCGCCACGCGGGCATCGGTCACCGTATCCATTGCGGAGGAGACCATCGGGAGACGCAGGGTAATTTCACGCGTAAAGTGGGAGGTGATATCCACTTCTCGCGGCAGGACGTCGCTGTGGGCGGGGATCAGGAGGACATCGTCGTAGGTGAGACCTTCCTTGATGATTCTATTGGACATATCGCGGTTATATTAAAGTTTATAGTACGGCAACTTATTATATAACCGCCAAAATTAGGAAAAAAATTCGAGCCGACCGAAAAATACTATCGTTGATAGTATCTCCCCTGGAAAGTGTCGCGGGATTCCAGGCGGGCGTCGAGCATCCGGAGCAGTTCGACATTGCGGATCAGGCCCCAGGGCGTGCGCTCCACAAATCGGGGCGGAACCTCCCCTGCAAAGCGTTCGATACAGAGGTCCGGACGGAGCTTTTCCAGCAGTTCCACGAAAAAGTCGAGGTATTCATCCAGCGAGAAGGTGACGAACTCTTCCGGGTGGGCAGCATATTCTGCGGCCATCCGCGTGCCCTTGATGAACTGCAACTGATGGAACTTCACCGAGGTGAGCGGCAGCGCGTTGATCTTATCTGCAGCAGCCAGCATGGCCTCGCGCGATTCTCCGGGAAGGCCAAGGATGAAATGGGCGCCGACCGTCAGGCCCCGCTCCGCCGCAGCTCGCACAGCCGCCTCAGCCTGCGCAAAGGTATGCCCACGGTTGATGCGTTGCAGGGTCGTGTCGTAACACGATTCTATTCCGAACTCCAGCAGCACGATATGGCTGCGCGACAGCTCCGCCAGGTAGTCCAGCTTGGCCTCGTCCACACAGTCCGGGCGGGTGCCGATCACAATCCCCTCCACGGCCGGATGGGAGAGCGCCTCGCCATAGAGCGAGCGCAACTTCTCCAAGGGTGCGTAAGTGTTGGAATAAGGCTGAAAATAAGCCAGATAGCGCGAAGTCCCCCGGTAGCGTCCGCGGTGGAATTCAATCCCCTCCTCTATCTGCTGCGCAATGGATTTTTCGGGGGTGCTGTAGTTCGGATGGAAGGCTCGGTTATCACAGTAGGAACAGCCGCCAGTGGCCAGCTTTCCATCCCGGTTCGGGCAGGTGAAGCCCGCATCGATCACGATTTTCTGCAACCGGCCGCCATACTGCTTCCGCAGATAGTCCACAAAGGGATTGTAGCGTTTTTCCATCACCTGCAAAGTTAGGCGATTATTCAGTGATTTTTTATATCTTTGTCGCAAATAAATACTGAACGATATGAACCTCAGAGTTATCAAGAAGGATATTGAATTCCTTATCAGCGATTTCATCGACGACTGCTACCTCTTTATGATGGTCCATCCGGACGACAAGAAGGCTGCTGAAGCCGAGAAGCTGATGGATGAAGCCTGCGAACTTGCCAACAACCTCTTTGACCGCGTGAACCACCCGGACAAGAAGGCCGTGAAGGCACACTACAAGGCTATCGGCGTAGACCTGATCCAGGGCCTCGACGGCCTCTGCGACCGCCTTTCCGCCCTCGCAAAGAAGTAATTCTTCCTTCTGCCTACGAAAAATGCCCGACGGAATTCCGCCGGGCATTTTACTTTTCAGGCCTGAACCTTATTCGGATTTCTTCTCCGGACGCGGTCCACGGGGGCCTTTGTGGTCGCCATGTCCACGGCCGTGGCCACGATCGTTGCGGTCACCGCGCGGGCCTGCGGGCTTGTCGCCGCTCGGACGCGGACGACGGACGGGCTCCACATAACCTTCCGGCTTCTCGATGAGGGCACGGCGGGAAAGGCGCATCTTGCCGGTCTTGGAATCGATCTCAAGCAGCTTGACATCCACCTCGTCGCCGACATTGAGGATATCCTCCACCTTCTCGGTCTTGGCCCAGTCGAGCTCGGAGATATGCAGCAGACCTTCCTTGCCCGGGAGAATCTCCACGAAAGCACCGAACTCCAGGATGGAGACGACCTTACCGTGGTAAACCTCACCGACCTCAGGAACAGCGCAGATACCCTTGATCCAGTCGAGGGCTTTCTGCATAGCCTCTGCATCGTTGGAAGCGATGTCCACGACACCGACGGTACCTTCTCCGTTCGGGTTGGGTTCTTCGTCGATATTGATGACGGCCCCGGTCTCCTTCTGGATGCGCTGAATGGTCTCGCCGCCCTTGCCGATGATGGCACCGATGAACTCGGAGGGAACGACAAGCTGCTGGATACGAGGCACGAACGGCTTGTAATCCTCACGCGGCTCGCTGATGGTCTTCATCATCTCGCCCATGATGTGCATACGGCCCTGGCGTGCCTGCTCCAGTGCCTTTTCGAGCACATCGTAGGA
The DNA here is from genome assembly GCA_045114175.1 of Bacteroidales bacterium. Taxonomy (GTDB): domain Bacteria; phylum Bacteroidota; class Bacteroidia; order Bacteroidales; family UBA932; genus Cacconaster. Next base: position 14,773 of record JBGUJZ010000045.1, read on the forward strand.
GAGGCCGTCCACCTTGATATCCATCTGGGTAGCGGTGATACCGTCTGCGGTACCGGTAACCTTGAAGTCCATATCGCCGAGGTGGTCCTCGTCACCGAGGATATCGGTCAGGATGGCGTAACGGTCGTTCGGACGCTCTGCATCGGTGATCAGGCCCATGGCCACACCGGCTACCGGCTTCTTGATCTTCACGCCGGCATCCATCAGTGCGAGACAGCCGCCGCAAACCGAAGCCATTGAAGAGGAACCGTTGGACTCGAGGATATCCGACACGATGCGGACAGCGTACGGGTTCTCGGGAGCCATCGGAATCACCGGCTTGAGGGCGCGCATAGCGAGGTTACCGTGACCGATCTCACGACGGCCGGTACCGCGCTGCGGCTTTGCCTCACCCGTTGCAAACGGCGGGAAGTTATAGTGGAGTACGAACTGCTGGTCGTCCTGGATCAGCACCTCGTCCATCTCTTTCATATCCATCTTGGTACCCAGGGTTACAGAAGCCAGGGACTGGGTTTCACCACGGGTGAAGATAGCGGAACCGTGTGCGCACGGCAGGTAATCGACTTCGCACCAGATAGGGCGAACCTCGTTGCAAACGCGGCCGTCCAGACGGATGCCTTCGTCGAGAATCATGTTGCGCATAGCTTCTTTCTCAACGTTATGATAGTAACGCTCTACGAGCGGGGTCTTCTCTTCAAGTTCCTCTTCCGGAATGGTAGCGAGGAATTCCTCTTTGATGGCAGCAAAACCGTCTTCACGCTCGTGCTTGGGCTTTGCGCTCTTTGCCAGGGCGTAGCACTTGTCGTAGCAAGCGGTCTCCACAGCCTTGCGAAGCTCTTCGTCTTCCACATCGTGGGGATAATCGCGCTTCTCGCCGTCGGTGCCGAGTTCGTGCATCAGCTCTTTCTGGATACGGCAGTGCTTCTTGATCTCTTCGTGGGCGAACTTGATGGCCTCGAGCATGTCGTGTTCGCTGACCTCATTCATTTCACCCTCCACCATCATGATATTCTCTTCCGTAGCGGCCACCATCAGTTCCAGATCGGCGCGCTTGTTGTCCTCGAATCCCGGGTTGATGACGAACTGGCCATCGATACGGGCAACGCGAACCTCGGAAATCGGACCACCGAAAGGCAGGTCGGAAGTAGCCAGAGCAGCGGAGGCAGCCAGGCCGGCGAGGGCGTCGGGCTGGATGTCTTTCTCAGCACTGATCAGGGTCACGTTGACGAAGACCTCCAGGTGGAAATCATCCGGCCAGAGCGGACGGATGGGGCGGTCTACCAGGCGTGCAATCAGGACTTCGTAGTCCGACGGACGGCTCTCTCTCTTGAGGAAACCGCCGGGGAAACGGCCTGCTGAATAATACTTTTCACGATAATCTACGGTGAGGGGCATGAAATCGGTGCCCTCTTTCACCTCTTTTGCTGCGCAGACGGTGGCCAGCAGCATCGTGCCACCCATCTTGACCACAGCCGAGCCGTCGGCCTGCTTGGCCAGTTTACCGGTCTCGATCTCGATTGTCCGACCATCGGACAACGGAATGGTTTTCTTAATGATATTCATACTCTTTCTTAAAATCGCGCAAATTTCGCATTTTCATTTTGAATTTACAACATAAAAAACGGGCAGCCCGTTGGGACTGCCCGTTTGAAGTTTCCTTCCGTATGTTACTTGCGAAGGTTCAGCGCCTTCACGATTTCACGGTATCTCTCGATATCTTTCGACTTGAGGTAGTCGAGAAGTTGACGACGCTTACCTACGAGACGAAGAAGAGCACGCTGGGTGTTGTGGTCCTTCTTGTTGTTCTTGAGGTGTTCGGTCAGATGAGCGATACGGTAGGAAAACAAAGCAACCTGGCTCTCGGGGGAACCGGTGTCAACATTAGACTTTCCGTATTGTCCGAAAATCTCTTGCTTTTTGTCTGCGGATAAATACTCTGACATAATTGCAAAAAGGTTAATAATTAAGTAAATAAGCGGGGCCTAGACCCCGTTTGTCGGGAAGAGGTGACTCGAACACCCGACCTCTGCGTCCCGAACGCAGCGCGCTAGCCAACTGCGCCACTTCCCGAATTGGGCTGCAAAGATAGGAAAAGTTTTTAACCTTTACGCCCTTTTTGCTTTTTTTTGGAAAAAATCCGTCGATTGCGCGCCTCAACCCGTCTCAGACGGCGCAGACGCCAGTGGGCGGCGATTCGCATTTCCAGATCACTCTGGGACTTGGAGAGCCAGGGGAAACGTCCCAGCAACTTGACGGCCGTCTCACGGATGTAGGAATCAATGTGACGCACGCGTTTGTCTTCCGACATCTCATCCACCGCAATCATGATGCAGGAATCGTAGACATCGCCGAACTCGCGGAAGATACCGGTACCGAAGGTGCGCATCGTAGGCGAAGCGTTGATGTAGGTATTGATCATCGGCGGAATGCCGGCACCCATCTTCTTGAGCGCCTCCTTGAGGTTGCGGTAATCGTCTTTGAAATCGTCATCCTTGAGAATCACGTCCAGCAGTGCCGGCGCCGTCTCAATCTGGACCGGGTCCATCGGGGTCAGCAGGTTGTCCGGATCGGGGAAATGCTTGCGGATGAAGTAGAGCAGCAGGTCGCGGGCCGGAGCGGGATAATCTTTATAGAAGGACATCTTGCCCACGAAGTACATGATGTCCGGGTGCTGCAGCATCACCGCTGCAATGCCGTCCCAGAGGTTGTCCAGCGCGAAGAGGGCCTTGGCGCCCGCCTTGCTGCTCTGGTAATCCGGCACCACGAAAGCGCGGCGGAGTTCCATCGTGTGGGGCATATATTCCTCAATGTACTTCTTGGACATGTGGAACATGTGGCCCACCGCGGTCCGGGCGTGACCGTTCTCATCGAAGGTAACGTCCGGACCGAGGATATAGCAGTAACCGCCGATGATCGCCTCTGCGTCGGGATCCCAGACAATAATCTGCTGGTAGGGCTTCTCCATGAGGTCCATGTCGTCGATATCGCAGGCCACGCCCGCGCCGCCGCCTGCCGTACGGAAGGTCAGCTCGCGAAGACGGCCAATTTCACGCAGCGTGTTGGGAGCGTTGCGCCAATCTACGACATAGATTTCATTGTGACCCTTGTTGGTGTCACGGAGTTTGCGCGCCGGCGTCAGTTCCGATTTGAGAACTTCGACGGGGATGGGATCAATCAGGGGTTCTTTTTCCATAAATAATCAATTACCAGCGGTTCAGGGGAAGGCCACTCATCTTCTGGCGAACCAGGTCGTGAACCTGAGCGATGACCTGCTCGTCCTCAACGTTGAGCAGGACCTTGTCAATCAGTTCCACGATTTCGGGCATATCCTTCTCCACGAGGCCACGAGAGGTGACGGCCGGGGTTCCGACGCGGATACCGGAGGTCTGGAACGGGGAACGGCTGTCGAACGGAACCATGTTCTTGTTGACGGTGATGCCTGCACGCACGAGCGCCTTCTCTGCCACCTTACCGGTCAGATCGGGGAACTTGGTGCGAAGGTCAATCAGCATCAGGTGGTTGTCGGTACCGCCGGAAACCACTTTGTATCCCTTGGCCACGAAGGCCTCGGCCATAGCGGCTGCATTCTTCTTGACCTGGGTCTGGTATGCCTTGAATTCAGGCTGCAGTGCCTCGTAGAACGAGACAGCCTTGGCAGCGATGCAGTGCTCAAGCGGACCGCCCTGGATGCCGGGGAAGACGGCGGAGTTGATCATCGCGGACATCTTCTTGATTTCGCCCTTCGGGGTAGTGATGCCCCACGGATTGTCGAAGTCCTTGCCGATGAGGATGATACCGCCGCGCGGACCGCGGAGGGTCTTGTGAGTGGTGGAGGTCACGATGTGCGCGTACTTCACCGGGTTCTTCAGCAGGCCTGCTGCGATGAGGCCGGCAGGGTGAGCCATATCCACCATGAAGATGGCGCCGATCTTGTCGGCAATGGCGCGCATGCGCTCCCAATCCCATTCACGGGAGTAAGCGGATGCACCGCCGACAATGAGCTTCGGCTTGTATTCCAATGCCTTGCGCTCCATATCGTCATAATCCACCAAACCGGTTTCCGGGTTCAGCTGATAGGCCACCGCATGGTAAAGGATACCGGAAACGTTGACCGGGGAGCCGTGAGTCAGGTGACCGCCGTGCGCGAGGTCGAGACCCATGAAGGTATCGCCCGGTTTGAGGCATGCCTGAAAAACGGCCATGTTTGCCTGGGCGCCGGAGTGGGGCTGCACGTTGGCGAACTCTGCGTCGAAGAGTTGCTTGATGCGGTCGATGGCCAGCTGTTCGATCTGGTCCACCACCTCGCATCCGCCATAGTAGCGGGCGCCGGGATAACCTTCCGCATATTTGTTGGTACAGACGCTGCCGAGTGCCTCAAGCACCTGGTCGCTGACAAAGTTTTCAGAAGCAATCAGTTCAATACCACATTCCTGACGTTCCTTTTCTTTCTTGATGAGATCCAAAATCTCGATATCCTGTTTCATACGATGGATGATGATTTATTATTTGTTATTTTTGTGCTGCATTAAGCAGCAAATTTAATCTTTTTTGGCAAAATATCCCCCATGTTCCGCAAACTTTCCAACAGCGAACTGAACCGTCCCGACCTGGAAACCTTCAAGGCAGCGCCCAAGCGTCCCGTGGTGCTGGTGCTCGACGGCATCCGCAGCCAGCACAATATCGGCTCCGCCTTCCGGAGCGCCGACGCCTTTGCCGTGGAAAAGATCTGGCTCTGCGGCATCTGCGCGGTGCCCCCTACCCCGGAGATTCACAAATCGGCCCTCGGCGCCGAGTTCAGCGTAGCGTGGGAATATGGCCAGGACACCCTGGCCGTGGTGGAGCAACTCCGCCGCGAGGGTTATACCATCATAAGTGTAGAGCAGGCCGAAGGAGCTGTACAGTTGCAGGATTTCTCACTCGACCCTGCCGCACGCTATGCGCTCGTCTTTGGAAACGAAGTCGCCGGCGTCCGACAGGATGTCGTGAACGCCAGCGACCTTTGTCTGGAGATTCCCCAGTCCGGCACCAAACACTCCCTCAACGTCTCCGTCTCAGTCGGCGTGGTCCTCTGGAGCCTCCTCCATCCGTAACCGCTACACCAGGCCGGAGAAGCCCATGAAGGCCATGGCCATGATGCCGGCGGTGATCAGGGCGATGGGAACGCCCTGGAAGGACTTGGGAACGTCGTTCATCTCCAACTGCTCACGCATACCGGAGAAGAGAATCAGTGCAATACCGTAGCCCAGTGCGGAGCAGACCGCGAAGACCACACTCTGGCCGAGGTTCATCATGTGGGAGACATTCCCCAGCGCATCTACATTGTTGACGAATCCGAATTCGTTGGACACCACCTGGATAGCCACGCCGAGCACCACGCAGTTGGTGGTGATCAGCGGCAGGAAGATACCCAGCGCCTGGTAGAGCGGCGGGCTGATCTTCTTGATGACGATCTCCACCATCTGGACGAGGGCGGCGATCACCAGGATGAAGCTGATGGTCTGCATGAACTCGATGTGCAAGGGCACCAGCACGTACTGCTGCAGCAAGTAGGTGACCAGAGTGGCGAGCGCCATCACGAACATCACGGCTGCGGACATGCCGACTGCCGTAGAAACACGCTTGGATACGCCCAGGAACGGGCAGATGCCCAGGAACTGAGCGAGGACGACATTGTTGACGAATACCGCCGATATCAGTATGAGAAAATAGACCATATCCTAAGCTGCTTTACGGGTGATTTTACGGAAAAGAACCATCAGGTAGCCCAGTACCAGGAATGCACCCGGCGCCAGCACGAATGCCAGCATGCCGTCGCCCTGGACGAACTTCCAGCCGAAGAGGGAACCGTTGCCGAGCAGTTCGCGGCAGAGGCCGAGCACCGTCAGGGCAATCGTGAAGCCCAGACCTACGCCCAGGCCGTCGCAAGCGGAATCGAGCACGGAGTTCTTATTGGCAAATGCTTCTGCGCGCCCCAGCACGATACAGTTCACCACAATCAGCGGGATGAAGAGACCGAGGGTCTCGTAAAGGGCAGGCACATAGGCCTTCATCAGGAATTCCACCAGCGTCACGAAGGTGGCGATGATTACGATATAGGAAGGAATGCGGACCTTGTCGGGAATGAAACGCGCCACGGCGGAGATGCAGATGTTGGAGAGAATCAGCACGAACATCGTGGCCACACCCATGCCCAGTCCGTTCAGTGCGGACGAAGTGGTACCCAGCGTCGGGCACATACCGAGCACCAGGACAAACGTCGGGTTGTTCTTGATGATACCGTCGATCACCAGGGACCATTTACTGCGGTTGCTGCTCATTGTTCTCAGTGTTTTCAGGTTCTTGAACAGGAAGGGGATTCAGCGTGCGGAACACATCGTAGGCAATGGTGATGCCCTTGAGGAAGGCACGAGAGGTGATGGTGGAAGCCGTGATGGCATCGATATCGCCATGATACTTCTTGGCATCCATCACTGTGGTGGCGGGATTCTTGCCAACTACCTGCGAACGAGGCGGGCAATTCGGATCGGTGATCTTGGCACCCAGACCCGGGGTCTCCGCGTGGGAGATGACCGAGGTATTGTAGATGGTTCCATCGGGAGTAAAACCGACCATCATCACGAGCGTGCCGCCGAATCCGCCGGTGCGGACCTTGACGGCATAGCCGACCGGATTCTCACCCTGACGGGCGGTGAAAACGACGCTCTCACCCACCGGAGTTCTCTCCTGGGAAGGTTCGTTATCAAAAGTGGGAACCACGGCTGCGATAGCCGCATTCTCTTTCTGCAGGTCGGTGCGCGCGATAGGACCGGCCGTCACGTGCTGCACCAGACCCAGCAGGGCGGCGCAGACCAGACAGATAACTGTCAGCGCAAGGACCATGTTACCGAAGGTGGAAGGACGTGCTGCCATTACTTTGCCTCCTTCCCGAACCGGCGGGGTTTACAGTATTTGTTGAGGATCGGCACCACGCAGTTCATAATCAGGATGGAGAAGGAAACTCCTTCCGGATAGGAACCGAAGTAGCGGATGCAGAGGGCAATCACGCCGATGCCTACACCATAGATAATCTGTCCGAGGGTCGTCATCGGCGAAGTCACATAGTCGGTAGCCATAAAGATACCGCCGAGCAGCAGACCGCCGGTGAAGACGTTGAAGAAGGGACCCGTGAAGCGGGCGGGATCTCCCGACCAGAAGATGGTGGAAAGAATCGCCACCGTAGCCACGATAGTGACCGGGATGGTGACCTTGATCACACGGCGGCAGAGCAGATAGACGCAGCCCAGCAGGAGCGCCACGGAAGAGATCTCACCGATCGATCCGCCGGGGCGGATGAAGAGCAGCTGCCGCCAGGTATAGGAGCCGGCCAGATCGGAAGCCACGCCTCCGGTGATCAGCCCTTCCTTCACCACACCCAGCGGCGTGGCGCCCGTAAAGGCGTCCACCTGGGAAGAGAGCATCGGAAGGCAATCCTGCAGGAAGCCGTGCGGCAGGGTCCATTTGGTCATCAGCACCGGGAAGGAGACGAGCAGGAAAACACGTCCCACCAGCGCCGGGTTGAACAGGTTCTGGCCCAGGCCGCCAAAGGTCATCTTGGCAATGCCGATTGCCACCACGGCACCCACGACAGCAATCCACCACGGGGCAGCCGGCGGCAGGTTTAACACGAGCAGCACCCCCGTCACGATGGCCGACAGGTCACCGATCGTACAGGGACGGTGCAACAGAAAACGGTTGATCAGATACTCGCACAGGACGCAGGTTGCTACGCCGCTCAGCAGCAGGATCAGCACCGACCATCCATAACAGAGGAGGGCGACCAGCGTGACCGGCAGCAGGGCAATCAGCACATCCCCCATCACCCGACGGGTACTTTCGGGACCGTGCAGGTGGGGCGAGGGCGATACGATAGGTTTTTCAGAGGACATATGCTCGGATTATTTTTTTCTGCTACGCATAATTTTCATGACATCGGCTTTGCCGACACGGATGCAGTCCAGCAACGGAATGTTGGCCGGGCAGGTGTAGAGACAACAACCGCACTCGATGCAGTCGAAGATCTTCTCCTGCTCCATTTCGTCGGTGCGGTTGAGGCGCATCAGTTTGTTGAGCAGGAACGGCTGGAGGCCCATCGGGCAGGCGTCGGCACATTTGCCGCAACGGATGCAGGGGCCTTCCGACCGACGCTTGGTCTCAGCCTCGGTCAGGACGAGCAACGACGAGGTTGCCTTCTGGGTGGTGGCCTCCAGGTTGCGGATGGCTTTACCCATCATGGGGCCGCCACTGATGAATTTGGAAGCCTCCGCGGGAGCACCGCCAACCGCTTCCAGTAAATAAGAGTAAGGTACGCCCACGCGCACGCGGAAGTTCTTCTGTGCGGGCAGGCATTTACCGGTGACGGTAACGATGTTGTCAATCAACGGCTTGTTCTTCTGGACCGCCTCATAGACAGCCAGCGAGGTACATACGTTCTGCACCACGGCGCCGGTATCGATAGGCAGGCCCATCGAAGGAACGCGACGGCCGATGATGGCGTCGATCAACTGTTTCTCACCGCCCTGCGGATATTTCTTCTTGAGCGGAACCACCTCCAGACCGCCAAAGCGGATGGTGGCGATACGCATAGCCGAGATGGCCTCGGGCTTGTTCTCCTCGATGCCGATATAGCAGCGACCTACGCCAAGGGCTTTCATCATGATCTTGGCACCCATGGCAATCTCATCCGGATGCTCCCGCATGATGCGGTCGTCCGAAGTGATGTAGGGTTCGCACTCGGTGCCGTTGAGAATCAGCACCTCCGCCGTTTTGCCCGGCGGCGGGGAGAGTTTGATATGGGTGGGGAAAGCCGCACCGCCCAATCCGACGATGCCGGCATCCTTGATACGGGCCAGAATTTGCTCGGCTGAAAGGGTCAAATCACCCTTGAAATCCGGTGTACGGTCAATTTCCGGCAGCCACTCGTCTCCCTCCACGTCAATGACGACGTGGGGAACCAGGTTGCCTGCCAGATCCGTACGCGGCTCAATGGCTTTGACGGTACCCGATACCGAAGAGTGGACACGGGCGGAAACGAAACCGGAGGGCTCAGCAATCACCTGGCCGACCTTCACCTTGTCGCCCACGGCTACGACCGGCGTAGCGGGAGCACCCAGGTGCTGCGCCATGGAGATGGCGACCGTAGAGGGAAGCGGAAGATCCTCGATGGCTGACTTGCGCGCCAGCTTACTGTCATTGGGGTGGACACCCCCCATTGCAAAGGTTTTCTTCATAGCACGACTCATTTTTCGATGGGTGTGGCGACGATGGCCTGCACCGGACATTCCGTTGCGCATTTACCACAACCCTTGCACTTGGTATAATCGATATAGGCGAGATTGTTCTCTACGGTGATGGCCTCGAACGGGCAAACCTTGGCGCACTTGCCGCAGCCGATGCAACCCACCGTACAGGCCTTGCGCGTCACAGCGCCCTTGTCCTGGTTGACGCAGGAGACATAGACGCGACGGCCACGCGGACCGCGCGGACGAAGCTCGATCACGTGGTGCGGGCAGGAGCGCGCGCAACCGCCGCAACCGGTACACATACTGTAATCGATCGAGACCTGACGGGTGACCGGATCGAGGCTGACGCCGCCAAATTCGCAGGCGTTCACGCAGTCGCCCAGGCCGATGCAACCCCACTTGCAACCGGTATCACCGGCATAGAGCGAAGCCGCAACCCGGCAAGAGGAAGCGCCGTCGTATTGATTGATTTTCTGACACTTGTCCGGAGAGCCCTGGCAACGGACAACGGCTACCATCGGGGCCTTTTCAACGGCCTCCTTACCGAGGGCAGCGGCGATTTTGGCCATCACCTCATTTCCGCCGACGGGGCAGAAGAAGGCAGCCATATCGTCCGCCGCCACCACCTTTTCTGCAAAGGCACGGCAGCCAGCGTTGCCGCATCCGCCGCAGTTGGCGCCGGGCAGCAACGATTCAACCTCTCCGATGCGGGGATCCTCGTGAACCTTGAACTTCTGCGCGACGAAATAGAGGACAATCGCGAAGAAGAGGCCGAGAGCCACCAGAGCGGCAATGGTGTAAACGATAGTCATATCAATAGGATTTTTCTATAGAAAAAGTGAATACGCGGGAAAGCCGGTCCTTGAAAAAGGCCAGACCTACATAGTAGAGCGCCACGGCCGCGATGCCCGTCAACCCCACGAAGAGTTCGGAGAGATGGCAGGCCGATGCGACAAGCATGGCTACGAGCAGAATCACGAGCGGCACACCGTAGGCCAGCAGCACCGCCCGGGGCGCCAGCGAGGATTTGAGCAGGACAACAACCTTCTCGCCCTCCTCGTAGGTGCGGTTCATGGTGCCGATGGTGATGGGAACATCTACGTATTTGATGCTCTCGTCGGAGGCGGCGCAGACACTCTTGGCGTGGCAGGCCGCACAGGCCGACTTATTGACGATTTCCACCCGGATATAGTTGTCGAAGATACCGATGACCTTTCCTTCGTGCGCAATGCGGATATCCTTGTTGCTGGCCATCGTCAATCCTCCTTCAGTGCGCTAAGCGGATAGAGCAGACCGCCGAATCCCACCGTGCGTCCGTTGATGGAACCCACGGAGAGGGGCAGCGTGAAAAAGACCGGCAGGCGGTTTTCGTCGTCCGAGAACCAGAAGAACATCTTCTCCTTGGTATCGGCGTCCGTAGCATCGATGGTGTACTGGGTATCCTCTTCCACGGAGTAGCCCTTGCGGGTATGCATCGTAGCGGCATACTTGAGCGTATGGACCACACCCAGTCCGGCAATCTTCTTCTCCTCGCGGCCTACGAACCGGATGCGGGCGTCAATCAGGTCCTTATCTACAATCAGCAGATAGGGCACCGGCTGGGACATGCTTTCCGGATCCAGCGTGCGGAGATGGTAGATCAAATTGATGATGTCGCGCACCATCAGCGGATCGGTATAGGTCGTATCGCGATGCGGCCGGTTGCGCTTGTCACCCACCAACCGAAGTCCGGAAGCATCTGCATTCCAGGTGCAGAGGGCCTTAGCCCAATAATCGCCTTCATTGACGTGGCGCAGGTAGCTGACCGGTTTTCCGGCAGGCGTAAACCTGCAGGAGAAGGTGTCGCGCACCCGATAGACCGAATCCCAGAACTTGGTGGTATTAGCCACAATGCAGGCCCGGAAATCTCCCTCTTCTTCAGAGAGTTCCATCCGAGCCTTGATAATATCGGCCTTGATGCCGTAGCGGTAATTGATAATCAGGTCTGCACATTCACCCGCCCGGAAGGGAAGCTCCTGGGCCTGCGAACAGATGGGCGCAAGCACCAGCAGCAGAAGGAGGGCTATGCGGCTAGAACGTGTCATCTTCCAATTCTCTTGCGGGAGCGATGCCGCTGTCCACATAGTTGTACTTGTAATCGGCCTCCGGGAAGGATGCGCCGTCGTTCTCGTCCACGAAGCGAACCTCGGAGGAGAGGAAGCGCATCTTGACATCCTTCACCTCACCGTTACGGTGCTTGGCGATGATGAGTTCGGTATAACCGGGGTAGGCATTCTCATCTGCCACACCCAGCACCTCGGGACGGTGAATAAACATCACGATATCGGCATCCTGCTCGATTGCACCGGACTCACGAAGGTCGCTCAACTGCGGACGCTTGCTGCCGCCTCGGCTCTCTACGCTTCGGTTCAGCTGCGAGAGGGCGATGATCGGAATATCCAGCTCTTTGGCGATAGCCTTCAGGGAACGGGAGATCGTAGAGACCTCCTGCTCACGCATACCGCGCAGCTCGGGCGGACCGGTCATCAGCTGCAGGTAGTCGATGATGATAATCTTGACGTGGTTGTTGCGAACCAGGCGACGGGCCTTGGAACGGAATTCAAAGATGGAGAGCGACGGGGTATCGTCAATCCAGAGCGGTGCACGTTCCAGCGCTGCCACACCGGCATTGAGCTGGTTCCACTCGGCCTGGGTCATCTTCTTGTTACCGCTCATCTTATCGGGGGTGATGCCCGTTTCGGAGACCATCACACGCTTGATCAGCTGGGTGGAGCTCATCTCAAGGGAGAACATCGCCACCGGGATTTTGTGGTCAACCGCCATGTTGCGGGCCATCGTCAGCACGAACGCGGTCTTACCGACTGACGGACGGGCTGCCAGGATGATGAGGTCGGAACGCTGCCAACCGTAGGTGACTTCGTCGATACCGCGGTAACCGGAGGGAACGCCGCTGAGGTTGTCCTCGCGCTTCTGGTTCTCCTCGATTTCCGAGATAGCGGCATTGATGACCGACTGGATCGGGGTCGTCTCGCGCTTCATGTTCTTCTCCGCGAGGGTGAAGATCTTGTTCTGGGCGGAGTCGATCAGTTCATCTACCGGCATTGAGTCCGTATAGGCGTTCTTCTGGGTCTCCTGCGAAATGGTAATCAGCTCGCGCTGGATCCACTTCTGCAGCAGGAGTTTGGTGTGATAGTCCACGTGGGCCGCCGCACCGATCTTCAGGCTCAAGCGGCTGAGATACGCCATGCCGCCCACCTCTTCCAGATGGGTGCGGGTGGATTTCTTATCCTTGCGCTTTTCAAGTTCCTCCGCCACCGTGTAGATGTCGATGGGGGAATTCTCCCGCGACAGGGTGACGATAGCCTCGAAGATCTTGCGGTGCGCCTCTTTGTAGAAGCACTCTGCGGAGAGCTGGTCAAGCACGTCCGGAACCACGTCCGGTTCGAGCAGCAGCGCACCCAGTACGGCCTCTTCAATGTCGAGCGCCTGCGGCGGTTTCAGGCCACCGAGGTCCTCTCCGAGTCGGTCGAGGTCGACCTTCTTGCTGTAATCCGTTCGTTCCGTCTTGGCCATGGCTTGCAGGTATTATTCCTCCTTGCCGAAGGAAGAGCTGACGAGGATGCGGCCGCAGTATTCGCATACGATGATGCGCTTGCTGGCCTCGATGTCGAGCCGGCGCTGCGGGGGAATCTTGTTGAAGCAACCGCCGCAAGCGTCACGCTGAACGGTGACGACAGCCAGCTTGTTGTGGGTGTTCTTGCGAACGCGCTCGTAAGCGTTGAGCATGCGCTGGTCGATCTTGGTGATGAGTTCTTCACGCTGTGCGTTCAGGCGCTCCTCATCTTTGGCGGTCTCGGCCACGATGCTGTCGAGTTCCTTGCGCTTTGCAGCGAGGTCGTCGTTGCGGAGAGCCAGGATTGCCTGGGTATCCTCCACCAGACCGTTCCGTGCATCAATCAGCAGTTTGGCCTCGCCAATATGCTTGCGGGCTGCGGTGATTTCGAGTTCCTGGTATTCGATCTCCTTGGAGATGGATTCGAACTCGCGGTTGTTCTTCACGTTGTCACGCTGCTCGTTGTATTTGGCCAGCGCCTCTTCTGCCTCGGCAATCCGGTGCTCACATGCCGTGATCTTCTCGCCGGCAGCGTCGATGTCTGCCTTTGCGTTGGCGATACGGGTGTTGAGTCCTTCAATCTCGTCTTCAATATCCTTGACCTCGAGCGGGAGTTCGCCGCGGAGGAGATAGATTTTGTCGATTGCGGTGTCGGTCTGCTGAATCTTGTAAAGGGCGCGGAGTTTCTCTTCTACGGAAGCCTCGGAATCACCGAGGTTCTTGGCCATCGCCAGGGAGACGAAAGTCTCTTCCTGATCTACCGGAGCCGCTGCAACTTTCTTTTTTGCTGTCATAATCTGCCTAGTAGTAGTGTATGGGATTGTTGTTTGTATTCGTTGATGCGTGGAGGGCAAAGGTAGGGAAATTATCCTTAAGTAAGGATAAAAATTTATCCACAATAGCCACTTCACTTTCGTAGTGGCCTATATCCATCACCAGAAGGGATTTATCGCCGAAAAAGCGGTGGTAAGAGATATCCCCCGTCAGGAAGGCGTCAGCCCCGGATTTGCGGGCATCCGGGATGAATTCAGAACCGCTTCCGCCGCAGAGTCCCACACGGGAAATCCGGTCGCCGCCCGTTCCGCTGACCCGCACCATCTGCAGGCCAAAGGCGCGCTTCACGAAGGCGATGAAATCGGCCGGAGCCATCGGTTCGGGGAGTTCGCCGATCTGGGCGAGATTCGATTCTACCAGCGGGCGCACGTTGCGCAGCCCCAGCCGCTCAGCCATCAGGGCGGTGACTCCGCCATCGGCCTTGTCGGCATTGGTATGGGCGGCATAAACCACGATCCCGGCACGGATGGCCTTGATGACCGTCTCTCCCACAAAATCGGCCGGGTCAATCTTCTTGAGGCCACCGAAGATGAGCGGGTGGTGCGTGACAATCATGTCAGCCCTTTTGGCAACCGCCTCGTCCACCAGTTCCGGCGTGCAGTCGAATCCGACCAGCACCCCGTGCACCTCCTGTTCCGGAGAGCCGATACAGAATCCGGCGTTATCCCATTCCTCTTGGGTCGCGAGCGGCGCAAAGCGCTCGATAACGGCTGCTATATCTTTAGCTTTCATAGCTTTAAATGTTGTCGTGAATGGTTTGCAATTCGCTGCGGAGATCCTTTAGCGTTTCCAGCATCTGCGCCCTTCTGTCCAGCACCTCCATCCCCTCCTGCTCCATCTTGCGACGGGCGCCGTCCAGCGTCATTCCCTTCTCCTTGACCAGGTAGTGGATCACCTTGAGGGCACGGATGTCAGCCGCCGTGTATATGCGGTTGTTCTTATTGGCGGTGCGGCGCGGTTTGACCACCTTCGGAAAGCTGTCCGACCAGAAGCGGACGAGCGAGGTGGCCTCTCCGAGTTCGGTCGCCACTTCACCAATCGTGTAGAATAGTTTTTCGGATTGCTGGGATTCCATATCTGAGGGATGCTTAATCAAGGGACTGGCCGGTGGTCAGCGCGAGCAGCAAGGTCTCCCGGTAGCCCACGCAGTTGAGGTCGGCAAAGAAATAGTGAACGGGCTCCTGACAAACGTTGTCTTTGAAGACTTCGTAGTGGAGATGCGGTGCAAAAGAGCGGCCCGAAGAGCCCACACGGGCGATTACCATTCCGCGGCGGACCGTCTGCCCATTCTGGACCATGATCTCGCCCAGATGCTTATAGACCGTCTTGACGCCGCCCGGATGGCCGAGCACCACCACGTTACCTACGCCACGCTTGCCACGCTTGGCCTCGAGTACGGTACCATCTGCCGGGGCCAGCACTTCGGTTCCCACGTGGGCCAGCAGGTCCACACCTTCGTGGAAACGGAGGGTCTTGTAGAACGGGTTGTATTTGTTGCCGGTAGAGGCACCGGTCTGGCCGATCGCAAAGTGACGGAGCGGGACGATGGAGGGAATGCCGCGCGGGGAGGTGGGGCCAAGGGCCAGTTCGTCGGCCGTCACCCGCAGATTGGCGGAGACCTCATCGGCCATCAATTCGCACCGGGCGGCCTTCTCAGCCGCCAGCGCCACCAGCTCCGACTCGCTCATCGCATAGATGCGGGAATAGTCGATTTCCTGCTTGTGAACGCGTTCCAACACATAATCGGGCAATGCCGAGTTGAACACGTCGTGGTAGATGGAACGGTCTTCCGAGCGCAGGTTTTCAATCACGCCATCCAGCAGGTCCATGCGGTTCTGCATACTCTCAAAAGCCTCCGAAATGTACTGGTTTTCCGCCTTGAGTTTTCGCTCGCGGCGGGTATCGTGGAAGAAGGCGAAAACGAGGTAGTAGAGCGCGGCCAGCAGGATACTCAGGAAGAGATACTTGAAGATGATGCCAATGACCCGTGCCACCGAATTCCGGCTGACCCGCACATTGAAGTCCTTATCGTCAAATTCAAGTTTCCGCATGGCTGTATTATTTGTCGGCCGGTCGGACCAGTTCCGAATATTCTTCCACCGACAGGTCGTCGGTCAGGTAGTTCCAGGGGTTCACCGGGTTGCCGCGATAGATGACCTCATAATGGAGGTGCGTACCCGTCGAGAGGCCCGAGTTACCCATGCGGGCGATCTGGTCGCCTCGCGAAACCTTCTGGCCGGGCGCCACGAGGGCGGAACGCAGGTGGGCGTAACGGGTCTTGTAGCCGAAGCCGTGGTCAATCACCACGCAGTTGCCATAGCCATAGAAACTGACGGAGACCGACTCTACGACACCGTCGCCCGTGGCGAAGATCGGGTAGCCGGAAGGTCCGGTGATATCGATACCCCGGTGCAGGATGGGACGGTGATAAACCGGGTGGAAACGGTAGCCGAAGGAGCTGACGAGCCGCACCCCGGGACCGGACATGTCCACCGGATTGATGTTCGGCACGCAAGTGGCCATATCGCCTGCCCGCTGTGCCAGGAGCGCCACTTCATCGAACGATTTGGACTGGACGAAAGCCTTCTTGGAGAGGATGTCCATCTTCATGGCGGAAGAGATGAGCAGCGGAGCGTTATCGTATTCCCGCAGATAGGAGTAGCGATCCACCCCGCCGAATCCGGCGTTGCGAATTTCGGAGGGAATCTGCTCCATACCGAAGATAGGCCGGTACACGGAATTGTCACGCATCTGGATGTCGTAGAGCACCTTACCCTGTTCATCCAACCGCTCGTCGAGCATCCGGTAGCTGGAGACCAGTTCGGCATTGCGGCTCTCCAAATAGCGCGTCTTGGGCAGGGGCAATCCGAGCACCCGGGTATAGAGCCAGCCATACACCAGGAAGCACACCAGCCCAATCCCCAGCCAGGCCAGAAATTTGAGCAGTCTTGCCGAGACCGATTCCCGCGCCAACTCGTAGGAGAGGGTATCTGGATTGATTATATAGCGCTTGCGAGAGGACATACGATATTAACGACAAAAGTACGAATTTTGCATAAAAAGAACTACTTTTGTCTTTTGTTTCTTTATAGACAAATATCGTGCAAAGAGCTATGACATCCAAAGAAATTCGCAAGACATTCCTTGAGTTTTTCCGTTCCAAGGGACACACTGTGGTTCCCTCCGCCCCGGTCGTGGTGAAGAACGACCCTACCCTGATGTTTACCAACGCCGGCATGAACCAGTTCAAAGATTGGTTCCTGGGCAACGCTCCCGCCAAATATTTCCGGGTGACCGACTCCCAGAAATGCCTCAGGGTCAGCGGAAAGCATAACGATCTCGAGGAGGTTGGCCACGACACATACCATCATACCCTGTTTGAAATGCTCGGCAACTGGAGCTTTGGCGACTACTTCAAGGAGGAAGCCATCTCCTGGGCATGGGAACTGCTTACCGGCGTATTCGGCCTGGACAAGAACCGCCTCTACGCTACCGTCTTTGAAGGCTACGAAGCCGACGGCGTGCCGGAGGACAGCGAGGCCCGCAACATCTGGCGCCGCTTCCTGCCGGAAGACCACATCCTGCTCGGCAACAAGCACGATAACTTCTGGGAGATGGGCGACACCGGTCCCTGCGGCCCCTGCAGCGAGATTCACATTGACCTGCGGGACGAAGCGGACCGCAACGCCGTCAGCGGAGCATCACTCGTCAACAAAGACAACCCGCTCGTGATCGAGATCTGGAACCTCGTCTTCATCCAGTTCAACCGCAAGGCCAACGGAAGCCTGGAACCTCTGCCCAAGAAACACGTGGACACCGGTATGGGCTTCGAGCGCCTCTGCATGGCCCTGCAGGGCAAGAAGAGCAACTACGACACCGATATTTTCACCCCGATGATCGCCGCCATCTCACGGCTGAGCGGCCGGGCTTACGAGCCGCAGACAGAGGTGGGTGTCGCCATGCGTGTGATTGCCGACCACATCCGCGCCATCAGCTTCTCGATTGCCGACGGCCAGCTTCCTTCCAACGTCAAGGCAGGTTACGTGATTCGTCGCATCCTGCGCCGTGCCGTCCGCTACGGCTACACCTTCCTGGATTTCAAGCAGCCGTTCCTCTGCCGTCTCGTGCCGCAGCTGGTAGAAGATATGGGCGAAGCCTTCCCGGAGATCAAGGCGCAGCAGCCGTTGATTGAAAAGGTCATCCGCGAAGAGGAGGAGGCATTCCTCCGCACCCTGGACAAGGGTATCCGCCTGATGGACGACATCATGGCCAAATCGGCAGCCACCAAGGTGATTTCCGGTGTGGATGCCTTCACCCTCTACGATACCTTCGGATTCCCGATCGACCTGAGCGAGCTGATTGCCCGCGAAAACGGATATACCATCGACATGCCCGCCTTCGAGGTGGAACTCGGCAAGCAGAAAGAGCGTGCCCGCAACGCCACGGCCATCGAGTCGGGCGACTGGGTAGAACTCGCTCCCTTCACCTCCACCGAATTCGTGGGATACGATGAGACGACCACCGAGGTCCGCATCATGAAATACCGCACCGTCAAGGCCAAGAACAAGGAGATGATCCAGCTGGTATTCGACCGCACCCCGTTCTACGGAGAGAGCGGCGGCCAGGTGGGCGACTCGGGCCTCATCCGCTCGGAATCCGGCGATACCATCCGCATCACCGGCACCATCAAGGAGAACGGCCTGCCCATCCATATCGCGGAGCGTATCCCCGCACAGCCGGAGGCCCGCTATACGGCCGAGGTTGACGTCGCGCGTCGCGATGCCACCGCAGCCAACCACTCGGCCACCCACTTGCTGCAGTTCGCGCTGCGCGAGATCGTGGGGACCCACATCGAACAGAAGGGTTCCTTTGTCTGCCCGGATTACCTGCGTTTTGACTTCTCTCACTATGAGAAGATTGCACCGGAAGTGCTGCGCCAGGTGGAGCGCCGCGTCAACGAACTGATCCGCGCCGACCTGCCGCGCGACGAGCGTCGCGGCACGCCGATTGAAGAGGCGCGCAAACTGGGCGCTATGGCTCTCTTCGGAGAGAAATATGGCGATTCGGTCCGCGTCATCCGTTTCGGTGATTCGGTAGAGCTTTGCGGTGGTACCCACGCTTCGGCCACCGGCCGGATCGGATACTTCCGTATCGTGGCTGAAAGTGCCGTGGCAGCCGGTGTGCGCCGCATTGAAGCCGTAACCGGCGCAAAGGCCTGCGAACTGGCGGAAGCCGATGCAGATGCCTATGCAGCGGTGCGCGGCCTCTTCAACAACGTGCCGAACGTGGTGCCCGCCATTGAAAAGATGCTCGCGGAGAACGAATCCATGCGCGTCACGCTGGCCGAGGTCGAACGCAAGAAACTCGCTGAACTGAAAGACAAACTGATGCACGAAGCCCGCGAGGTGAACGGCCACAAGGTCGTAGTCCTGCCGCAGGGCGTCTATAACCCCGACGACATCCGCAACATGGCCTTCATGATTCACAACGAGGCAACGAACACCGTTTTTGCAGCGGCGTTCCGCACCCCGGACGGCAAGGCCTGCCTGACGCTGATGTACACCGACGACCTGGTGGCTGCCGGTGCCGATGCAGCAGCCCATGTCCGTGAAGCCGCCAAGCTCATCCAGGGCGGTGGCGGCGGCCAGAAGTTCTTGGCCACGGCGGGCGGCAAGAACCCTGACGGACTCGCCGACGCTGAGCGCAAACTGATAGAACTTGCATGAAGAAACTCGACCGGTTCCTGATCAAGTCCTTTATAGGACCGTTCTTCGTCACCTTCTTTCTGGTCATATTTACCCTGGCACTCCAGTTCCTATGGGTTTATATCGACGAGTTGGTAGGTAAGGGACTCGGTTTGGGCGTTATCTTCGAATTCCTGGGCTGGGCGGCCTGCACGCTGATTCCCATGGCGTTGCCGCTGGCTACGCTGCTAGCCTCCATCATGACCCTGGGCGGCATGGGCGAGAAGAATGAACTGCTCGCCATGAAGGCGGCCGGCATCTCGCTGCCGCGCATCCTCACCCCGCTTATCTGGGTATCCGTGGTGATCAGTATCGGTGCGTTTTTCGCGGCCAACAACCTCATCCCGGTCTCCTACAGCAAGATCTACACGCTCCGCGACGATATTCGCAAAACCAAGGAAGAGATCAAGATTCCGACGGGTACTTTCTACGACGGCATCGACGGCTATATCCTCCGGATTGACAGCCGCAACGACCGCACCAAGATGATGCACAAACTCATCATCTACGACCACACGGCACACAACGGCAACACCTGCGTCACACTGGCCGACTCGGGCCGAATGGTCATCTCGCCCGACAAGCAGAACCTGGTGTTCCACCTCTACGACGGCTGCTCCTACCAGGAGACCAACCGCATGAGCTATCGCGACACCACGCTGGATCTGAACCGATTGCAGTTCAAGGAGCAGGAGCTGATCATCTGCCTGGACAACTACACCTTCACCCGCTCAGACGACGACCGGTTCAGCGACGAGGTGATGGCCAAGGGGCTCCGGGCGCTCAGTCACGACCGCGATTCGATCTCTGCCAAATACGATTCGCTGCGCCACTACCAAATGTTGCGCGTGATGCGCACCTCCGCGCTCGAATACAACTTCCAGCTCGATTCCCTCTGGCAGGCCGACAAGATGCGCGGCAACCTGGCGATCGACTCGCTTCTCGTGGACATTCCTTTCGATACGAAGCTGGAGGCCATGCGCAATGCAGCCGGCAATATTCCGCTGATGGTGGATCAGATAGAAAACTGTGTCCGAGAGGATTACCACTACGTGGACCCGCTGCGCCGCACCAATATCGAATGGTACCGCAAGTTCACCCTCAGTATCGCCTGCTTCATCTTCTTCTTTATCGGAGGACCGCTGGGTGCAATTATCCGAAAGGGTGGATTCGGCACACCGGTCATCATATCGATTTTCTTCTTCCTGATCTATTACATCATCGATATCACCGGCAAGAAGCTGGCGCGCGAAGGCACCATCACCCCGTTTGAAGGCACCTTCATCTCCACAGCCATCTTGCTACCAATCGGTATTTACCTGACCTACCGCTCCACGAAGGACTCCTCGCTGGTCAACTTTGACAGTTACAAGGTCTTCTTCAAGAACTTGGGCGTCTGGATCAAGCGTGGCTACTACAAGGTCCGCAACCTCCTGCGCAAGGATTTCGGCCGCATCCGCATTGTCTATATGGGTACGCCGGAATTCGCCTGCGGGCCGCTGGATGCCCTGCTGAAGGCTGGGTTCGACGTACGCGCCGTGGTGACCGTACCCGACAAGCCGAGCGGACGGGGACAGAAGATGAACGAGAGCGCCGTCAAGCGCTATGCCCTGGAGCACGGCCTGCCGGTGCTGCAACCGGAGAAACTGCGTGATCCGGAGTTCCTGGAACAGCTGCGCTCTTACAAGGCCAACCTCTTTGTAGTGGTGGCCTTCCGCATGCTGCCGCGCGAAGTTTGGTCCATGCCGCGCCTGGGCACCTTCAATCTGCACGCTTCGCTGCTGCCACAGTATCGCGGTGCCGCGCCTATCAACTGGGCGCTGATCAACGGGGAACGGCAGACGGGCGTAACCACCTTTATGATTGACGAACAGATCGATACCGGCCGTATCCTGAAGCAGCAGAGCTATCTGATTGAGGATTACGATAATGCCGGATCGCTTCACGATACGCTGATGCAGATGGGTTCGAAACTCGTCGTCCAGACCGTAGAGGAGATCCGTGACCACCGCACCAAACCGCAGGATCAGGATGTGGACCACGTCACCCTGCGTCCGGCTCCGAAGCTCACCAAGGAACTGGGCCGGATTGACTGGAGCCGCAGCGCCCGCGAGATCAACAACCTCATCCGCGGCCTGAGCCCCTACCCCGCTGCCTGGTCTACGCTCGTGACCGCCGCCGGCGAGGAGATTCCGGTGAAGATCTACGAGGCGTATGTGGTACGCGATGCCGCACCGGCCGCTACCGCCAGCGCGCAAGCGCCACTCGGCCTGCCGGGTCCGGGCACCGTCACGACCGACGGCAAGTCCTGGCTCCAGGTCCGCTGCGGACGCGATTCGCTCCGCATTCTCGAACTCCAAGTCGCCGGCAAGAAGCGGATGGACGTCGCCAGCTTCCTGCTGGGGTTCCGCGAGGCCGAGGGCAGTCGATTCATCTAAACCAGTCGCCACCCGATGTCTCAGAAAACCATCGCCATCCTGGCCCAGGGGGACTTCCCCACCTCCGAACGCTGCCTGCAGATGATGTGGGAAGCCGACCGGCTGATTTGCTGCGACGGTGCTGCCGCCAAGGCTGTGGTCAACGGATTTGAACCGGACGAAATTGTCGGGGATTTGGACTCCTTGGATGCCGATTTCCGGGAGCGCTACTCTTCCATACTCTTTCAGGACCGCGACCAGGAGTGCAACGACCAGACCAAGGCCTTTCGCCGGGCGCTGACCTATCATCCTTCA
This sequence comes from Bacteroidales bacterium, assembly GCA_045114175.1. Taxonomy (GTDB): domain Bacteria; phylum Bacteroidota; class Bacteroidia; order Bacteroidales; family UBA932; genus Cacconaster. Next base: position 36,974 of record JBGUJZ010000045.1, read on the forward strand.
AAGATCATTATCCTTGGAGCCACCGGCCGCCGCGAAGACCACTCGCTGGGCAACATATCGCTGCTGGCGGAGTATGCCGCATCCGGCTGCCCCGTTGAAATGTGGTCAGATTACGGTCATTTTGAAGCTATTATAGATTCAGCTACACTGCCGGCCATTCCGGGCCAGGAGATCTCGCTCTTTAGCTTTGATCCCACACTGAAGGTTCACGCCGACGGCCTACGCTACCCCACCGACGAGGTCGTCTTCAATACCCTCTGGAAAGCCACCCTCAACGTGGCCGAGGCTTCTACTTTCACCCTCACCCTCTCTCACCCCGCCCCGCTCCTCGTCTACTGGGCCGACTGAGTCCGCGCCATCCCCAGCACCTTGCAATACAACTCACTGTCCTTCAGTCGATAAAGCAAAGTCCTACCCCCTTCTGAGAGGGGTAGGGCTTTAAGCATCTTTCAGTGTATCAACTGGTTACATTGCAAGGATACCACGGGGGGAGATGCCCAATCCCCATTTTTTGGGACACCGGGCACGGCAGAAAAGGAAAAAGACCGCATCAGCGGTCTAGCGGAGGCCGGGTCCGAGGGCTTGACCCGAGGACTTATAGGCCGGGAGCGGCGGGGGCTCGGGGGGAACCCCCGTAAAAAAAAAGACCGCATCAGCGGTCTAGCGGAGGCCGTGTCCGAGGGCTTGACCCGAGGACTTATAGGCCGGGAGCGAGGGGTCTGGGGCAGTGCCCCAGTCAATTAAAGTTGCGGGAGGCGAAGGGAAGGGACAGGCGCAGAGCCTGGTGCCAGTATTCCCAGGTGTGGCCACCGTTTCGGACACGGAATTCTGCCTTCACGCCACGGGCGCGCATCTTGTAGTAGAGGTCAATGGAGAGGTTCAGCAGGAAGTCGTCGTCGCCGCAGTCGATGAACCAGGCCACGGTCCGCAGGGCGTCGAGCGTTTCCTGCGAAGCGTTATCTACGAAATCCAGCGCAGAGTGGTTGCGGACGGCTTCGCAGACCAGTGCAAACTTATCTTTGGAGCCTTCATTGGCCTTCCGGGCAGCGGAATCCACCACCTCTGAGAACTTGTTGTCCAGCCAGGCGCTCATCGCGTAGCAGCTGGAGAAAAGATCGGGATGGCGCTGGCAGTAAACCACGCTGCCACCACCGCCCATCGAGAGCCCCATCACGGCACGCTGGCCTTTGGAACCGCCACAGCGATAGCGGGCCTCCAGCGTCGGCATCAGTTCCTGGAAGAAAAAGTCTTCGTAATTCCAGCCGGGCATATTGAAATAGCCGTTCCATTCGTTGTGCATGTCGGGATGGCCTGCGTTGGGCATAATAATCACGGCCTTTGCTGATTCGCCCGAGGACATCAGTTCGTCCGCGATGCCCTTCATGTGTCCGCGCTTCTGCCAACCGTCCCAGGTATCAGTCAGACCGTGAAGCAGATAAATCACCGGGTAATGGTCGGAGGATTTGTCAAACCCCTCCGGGAGATAGACGTTGCAGTGGACAGTGGCGCCCAGGATGCGGCTCTCCAGCGAGTCAGCCACGAGTCGGCCGGCAGCGGAAGAAACAATGCTGGTTGCCATCAACAGCAGGAATACAAAAACGGACTTTTTCATTGCCTTCATTTTTAATTTCTTATCTACAAAGATACGCGAGATTTTTGTTATCTTTGACGATTATCGCAAAAAACGCAGAATCCCGCCATGTCGCAGTCCAAAGTAATCGGAATTTTCGGAGACCGAAACGTAGGTAAAAGCTCACTGATCAATGCATTGACCGGTCAGGAGGTGGCCATCGTATCCGATGTGGCCGGCACTACGACCGACCCTGTCCGCAAGCGCATTGAACTGCCGGGAATCGGCATCTGCACGGTGATAGACACCGCCGGACTGGACGACGATGGCGGTGCGCTGGGACGCGAACGGGTGGCCAAGAGTCTGGCCGCCGCACAGCAGGTGGATCTGGGCATCCTGGTCTTTGCCGGCAACCGTTTTCCGGAAGGGGCCGTACGGGTGGCCGAACTGCTGCAAAAATTGAATGTCCCGCTGGTCCTTGTGCATAACAAGAGCGATCTGGAACCGCTGAAGGATGACCTTCGCAAGCGACTGAATGCCGAATACAAAACCGAGCCGGTGGAGTATTCGAGCGTCGCGCAGGATACCGTTGCCCGCGACCGGCTGACCGCCGCAATCCGCGACGCCCTTACCGGTGCCGCAGCCATCGAACGTCCAATGTTCGAGGGACTGGTGGCCGAAGGCAAACAGATTGTGCTCGTTTGCCCGATCGACAGCGAGGCCCCGCAGGGCCGATTGATCCTGCCACAGGTCAATGCCATCCGCGCCATCCTGGATGGAGGCGGAATCGCTACCGTGCTGCAACCCGAACAACTTGGCGGTTATCTCGCCAAAGCCGCCGGGCTGGTAGATCTGGTGGTCACCGACAGCCAGGTCTTTGCCCGCGTGGCAGCCATCGTGCCGGAGGCCATCCCCCTCACCTCTTTCAGCATGTTGCTGGCGCGGAGTCGGGGCAGCTTTGAAGCTTACAAGGCCGGCGTAGCAACGCTGGACAGCCTGAAAGACGGCGACCGCATCCTGATGCTGGAATCCTGCACCCACCACGCAAACTGCGAAGATATCGGCCGTGTGAAGCTGCCGGCTCTCATCCGCAAGCACAGCGGAAAGCAACTCGAGTTCGAGATGGTGAGCGGACTGGATGATCCGGGCGATTTGTCGCGCTACGCTCTGGCCATCCAGTGCGGCGGTTGCATGGTCACCGCGCGCCAGTTGCAGAACCGCCTGCAAGCCGTGATTGATGCCGGTGTTCCGGTGGTCAACTACGGTATGGCAATAGCCTGGCTTACGGGCATTTATAAACGAGCACTCCAACCTCTTCTCTACACAGATAAGCATGAATAGACGTATTTTAGCTCTGCCGGCTTTGCTGGCAACGCTCTTGCTGGCCACCGGATGTCCGGACACGCCACCCATCGAACCCGAGTCGGCGGACCATTTCGAGGCATCTCTGGAAGCGCTTGAAGGATATGGCAAACCCGCCTGGCCCAAAGAGGCCGTAATCCGGATCATTCCGGATGGTGCCGGTCAGGATGTTCGCGCCTCCTTTGCCGGATCCCTGGCTGTGGACGGCTCCCTCGCTTCGTTCCGAGCCGACAATTTTGAGGATTACGAGAAAGCCTGCCTGGCCCTCTGGCCGGAGGAACTGACGGTAATCCGCGACGGCGGCAACTTGAAGGTGGGACTGCCGCAAATCCGGTATAACGAAGAGGGAGGTTTCAACCTGAAGGATATGCCGATGATTGCGCTGGGTGGCGCGGATGCACGGCTGGACTTCCATCACCTTTGCAACGTGGTAGAGATCAGCTATGATGCAGCGCGGCCCATTCGCGAGATCCAGCTCCGCTCCAAGAAAGATGAGGCGCTGTGGGGTGATGCTATCGTCACGCTTTCTGACACCGGCGTGCCCACGCAGGTTATCTGCGAAAACACCGCTGAAAGCCGCAACACCTTGATTCTGCGGCTGCGCGACGATGAGGCGGGCGTGCCGGGTGCAGAACCTTTCGTGACGGGGAGCAACTCCACCGTGACCAGCGGCATCCTGAACGGAAGCCAGCTGCCGGGACGCAAGACCTGCTGCTTTATCGTACCGCCGGACGCGTTAGGGGCTGGATTCGTGCTGACCATTCTGGATGAAGGATTCGGCTATATGCAACAGGAAGAGGCGGCGCCCGGAGCCGGACGCGCACGCTACGTTGCCTTTGATCCCGTAACCTACAAGGATGCCTCGGAAGAGGTTACGATCCGCGAGGATGTGCTGAACAAAGCCTTCTACAAAGATCTGTTCCTCAACAGCGGTATGTTCCTTACAACCAACGATACGCTACCCGTTTCCGACTTCCTGGGACTTGATATTGAGCACATGATGATTGCGCGCAACAACCCTACGGCAGCAGATTATGCCGCACAGACAGCCATGGTGGCCGGATCGGAGGAGGATACCAACGGCCGCCTGCTCTATCCCGACGGGGAACCGCGCTACCGGATGGTCTACGTGCGCGGCGGCGGCTCGAGCGACCACGGTTATTCGCTGGGGCCTGACGGACGCGACCGCTTCCGCGCCTTCGTGGCGAACGGCGGCTCATATCTGGGATCCTGTGCCGGCGCCTATGTCGCTACGAGGGGTACCACCCTCAACGGCGCTACTTCCGGCAACTATATGGGAATCTGGCCGGGCACTTGCAACTCCCTCAGCACGCTGCAGATCTATCCCGGCCACGTGCTTCCAGCCGACAGCCCGCTGCTGCAGTACTACGATTTCGGCGGCGACTACTATATCGATTCTGTCCGCCACCACAACGGCCCCTGTTTCATCAACTACGACCTTGTTCCCGGCACGGAGGTTCTCACCCGGTTCGACATTCCCGACTCCACCAAGATGCACGGCCATCCGGCCATCATCGCCTGGAAACAGGACAAGTGGACCGGACGTGTGATTCCGTGCGGCTCGCATCCCGAGCAGGTGCCTGACGGCGAGAATCTGTTGTTGATGGCCGCCATGGTGCGTTACTGCTTTGACGGCGTAGGCGTAGCCAAAGTGAAGGGCATCCTGCATAACGGGGAGACCCGCGCGATGACCTGCACCACGGAAGACCAGAAACCGGCCTACACCCGGATTGGTGACCGACAGTGCCACCACTTCGTGTTTGCCCTGCCCGACGGTGCCCGCAACGTGCGGGTGCACCTGGAAGCTAAAGAGAACTATGAGCTGAGCCTGCGGCTCGCGCAAGGCACCTTCGCATTCGAGGAGGATGCCCAGTACAGCAAGACAGGAACGGAGACGGTCAAGGAGCTGACCTTCCCCACGCTGCCCGCCGGCACCTGGTATGTGGGCGTGCAGTGTGAATCCGTTGTAACCGTTACCACCAATCACGGACCTTTCGGAACCGTGTATAGCGATACCGGCGTTCTGAATGGCGTGCCCTACACCATCGGCGTTACCTGGGAGTATTAATGGAGGAGCTTGTTATGAAAAAGAATGTTGCATTACAGATGATTCTCCTGGCCGCGGCCCTCTGCCTGACGGCTTGCTCCCTGAATGGTCCCTGCGTCCCGAGTGACGGCAAGGTGACCGCTTCCTTGGAGGCGATGACCCGCACCCAGTTGCTGCCGGAAGACAATCTCTACCAAGTAGTTTGGCGTACCGGTGACCGGATTGCCGTCACGGACGGAGCCGTTACCGCACACTATACGGCTGAATCCGGCGGCGCTGCCACCGCCACCTTCGCTCCCGAAGGGACACCGAGCCTCTCTTCCGGCCCCTACACCGCATGGTACCCGGCATCCCTGGCCGAAGGCATCCTGCCCTCCATCCAGACCTACCAGGCTGACGGCGTGGCAGAAGTGCCGATGTGCGCCACCTCAGAAGACCTGACCTTTGCTTTCAGCAACCTCGGCGGTTTTATCCGGTTGGATGTAACCACCGCACTGACGGGTATCAAGATAGACCGGATTGTGCTGAAAGCGGATCAAGGCCTCAGCGGACAGTTCTTCCGCAGCGGTAACCTGGCGGTCGTTCCCGGCAACGACGGCGTCCGGCTCGATTGCGGCGGCGTAGCGCTGGGCACGAACCCCGTCTCCTTCTACATCAGTGTTCCGGCCAACACCTATACGGGACTCACCATTACGCTATACACCCCGGACGGAAAGAGTCAGCAGATTTCCCTCAAAGAGGACGCCTCCTACAGCGTGAAGCGCAACGAAGTCTGCGAGATTTCGCTGGTGGCCGGCGACTTTGAAACGAATCATTTTGAACCAGCATATCTGCGTCCCGGCAACGATTTCAACCATACCGTCAAGCTGCTGAGCGGCACGAAGCGCGGGGTCAGCACGGCCGATACCGCCGTCAAGCGCGTGGTGTTCGAGACCGGAAGCAAAGTCCGGGATGGGCTGCGGGTAGATTCCTACGACTCCCCCTGGCCCATCTACATGAACTGGAACAAGGCTGACAGCACGATTACCGTCTCAACTCCAGCCGGCAGTTTCCGCTCCAATGCGGTGTGCTGCTACATGTTCTCCTATCTCCATATGCTGGAGGAGATTGTCAACTTCAAGTCGGTGGACACTACGCCGGCCGAGGATATGGGCAATATGTTCATCTACGCAGGAAGCCGGGCTCCCCGACTGGTCGTGAACCTCAGCGCCATGCGGACGCCCAACGTCAAGATCTTCTACCGGATGTTCCAGCACTGCGAGAGCGTAGAGACGCTGGATCTGCGCAGCTTCGAGACCTCGTCCGTCGTGAATATGGACAATATGTTCGCCCACTGCTATAAGCTCAAGAACCTGAACTTATCCTCCTTTGACACAAAGAACGTGGCCACCTTCCGAAGCTTCTTCAACCGGTGCGAATCGCTCGAAGAGCTCGATCTGGATAACTTCAATACCGACAGCGGCGAGCTGATGAGCTACATGTTCTACAGAATGAACAGCCTGAAGAAGCTCTCCATCCGCGGCATGGACGTCAACCGCTCCTCCACGAACATCACCTATTTCCTCCAGGGATGTCCGAACCTGACGGAACTCAATGTCGGTGACGGTTTCCGCCGGCCCGGAACTTCGGTGCCCACCAACTTTTTTACGATCAATACGGAAACGGTGGGCGTTCGCACCGCCTCGAATCCCGGCGTATTGACCATCCGGTGCACCCAGAATTCAGCCGACTGGCTAGCGCGGACCAACCTGCGCTGGCTCCACAGCGGTTATAAATCCACTACGCCCATCAAGATCAACTTCGTGGACGATCAGACCGGAAATCCGCTTTCCGTCACCTGGGCTGCCAATTAGTTTTTTCCCGTGGTTTGATTTGTTATTTCAACTGAATATCCGTACTTTTGAGAAACCATTAACCAAATATTCCGATTTGCTATGAATATCACACCTAACGCCCAGAAGTTTATCGATCTGGAAAACCAATACGGTGCTCACAACTACCATCCGCTTCCCGTGGTGCTCGCCAAGGGTAAGGGTCCCTTCGTATGGGATGTGGACGGAAAACGCTACTTCGATTTCCTTTCCGCTTATTCTGCAGTCAACCAGGGTCACTGCCACCCCAAGATTGTGAAGGCGCTCTGCGACCAGGCACAGGAACTCTGCCTCACCTCGCGTGCTTTCTACAACGACTGCCTGGGTCCGTACGAGAAGTTCGCTACGGAGTTCTTCGGCTATGACAAACTGCTGCCTATGAACTCGGGCGCAGAGGCTGTGGAGACCGCATTGAAGCTGGCTCGCCGCTGGGGTTACAAGGTCAAAGGCATTCCGGAGAATGAAGCGCTGATCGTGGTTTGCAACGGCAACTTCCATGGCCGCACCATCACCATCGTCACCATGTCTTCCGACCCGGACAGCTATAGCCAGTACGGTCCGTTCACCCCGGGCTTCATCCAGATTCCCTACAACGACACCGAGGCGCTGGCCAAAGTGTTGGACGAGAAGGCTGACCGCATCTGCGCCATGATCGTGGAACCGATTCAGGGCGAAGCCGGTGTCTATGTTCCGGACGAGGGTTACATCAAGAAATGCTACGACCTCTGCCACGCGCACAATGTACTCTTCGTGGCTGACGAGGTTCAGACCGGTATTGGCCGTACGGGTAAGATGTTCGCCTGCGATCACGAAGGCGTCCGTCCGGATATGATCACCATCGGTAAGGCCCTCTCGGGCGGTACCCTCCCCGTCTCCGCCGTGCTGGCAGACGACGAAATCATGCTGACCATCCTTCCGGGTGAACACGGCTCCACCTTCGGTGGCTTCCCGCTGGCAGCCAAGGTAGCTGTGGCCGCACTGGAAGTGATTCGTGACGAACACCTCACGGAGAATGCAGCCCGCCTGGGTGAGATCTTCCGCGAAGAGGTTATGAAGATCAACTCCCGCTTCATCAAATCGGTTCGCGGTAAAGGTCTGCTCAACGCAGTCATTACCGAACCGCAGGATGGTATCGAGGCATGGGACATCTGCCTGAAGATGGCTGAAAAGGGTCTGCTCGCTAAACCGACCCACCGCCACATCATTCGCTTTGCTCCGCCGTTGGTCATCACCGAGGCCGAGCTCCGCGAAGGTATCGCCATCATCAAAGAGGTCTTCGAGAGCCTGTAAAAACATCTTCATACAAAAGAGAGCGGCCCAAAGGGTCGCTCTCTTTTTATTTCTGCAGACGTTCCTACAAACCGGCTTTGCGGCGGCAGGCGGCGAGCATGTCGTCGATGACGGCTTCCATGTCCCATTCGGGCTTCCAGCCCCACTCTTTGCGAGCACAGGAGTCGTCCATCATATTGGGCCAGGAGTCGGCGATAGCAGCCTTGACCGGATCTACGTTGTAGTCGAAAGTAGCATCCGGGATGCGCTTCTTGATGGCCTCGAAGAGAATCTCCGGAGTGAAGCTCATGGAGGCGATGTTGAAACTGTTGCGGTGTTTCAGTTTGGCCGGGTCAGCTTCCATCAGGTCGGTCACAGCCTTAAGAGCGTCCGGCATGTACATCATGTCCATGTAGCTGTCGTGCGGCACCTCGCAGGTGTAGTGATGGCCGGGTTTGATGATCTCGTAGAAGACCTCTACGGCATAGTCCGTGGTGCCGCCGCCGGGGAGGGCGCCGTTGGAGATGATGCCCGGGAAGCGGACGCTGCGGGTGTCCACGCCGAAACGGGTGAAGTAGTAGTCGCTGAGCAGTTCACCGGTGACCTTGCAAACGCCGTAGATGGTGTTCGGACGCATGATGGTATCCTGCGGGGTCATGTCGTGCGGCGTACTGGTGCCGAAGGCGCCGATGGAACTCGGGGTGAAGACCGAGCAACCGAACTCCTTGGCGATGTTCAGGGAGTTGAGCAGGGCGCCGATATTGATGTTCCACGCTACCTGCGGCATCTTTTCACCCGTTGCGCTCAGCAGCGCCACCAGGTTGAAGATGGCATCTACCTTGTATTTCTTGACAGCTGCGGCAAAAGCCTGCGCATCGGTGGCATCCAGTTTCTCGGCCACACCAAAGCCACGCATCTTTTCTACCTGCTCGTCTTTGAGGTCTGCGCTGATTACATTATCTTTACCGTACAATTTCTGGAGATGGGGAACCAGTTCGGTACCGATCTGTCCGCCTGCTCCAACGACCAATATTCTTTTCATAGAGGTTTAAAATGAACAATGTCCTGATTGATATCCGCCAAATCGGCAGCCAGTTCGGCTTTGTCGATTCAGGCGTTGCAAAGATAGCAAGTCTGGGCGATTATTGTTCGTTTTTTGAGAAATATCTCGCCGACGGATGCCAGGCCGGAATGAGCTATCTGGAGCGGAACCTGGACAAGCGGGAAGACCCGGCAAAACTGGTTCCCGGCGCCCGGTCCGTGCTCTGTTTCCTGGCCCCCTACGGCCACGGAAGCCAGGCGCCCGACGGCAGTCGCATCTGTGGGTTCGCTCAGGGCGAGGACTATCACAAGGTCATCAAGGACCGGCTCTACGGTGTGATGGCCCGCCTCGCGGATGAGGCAGCGGCGCGGGGGCTGCCCGCTTTCAGCGGGCGTCCGTTCACGGACAGCGCGCCCCTGGCGGAGCGCGCCTGGGCCGCCCGCGCCGGCCTGGGCTTTATCGGGCGCAACTGCTTTTTGATTTCACCGGAATACGGACTCCGCACGCTGATCGGGGCAATCGTCTGCAATATCCCGGCGGAGGCTTTCGTTCCCCATCCGCCCTTGAAAGTCACCTCTTGCGGCGACTGCGGCAAGTGCACGGCAGCCTGCCCTACCGGCGCCCTGCAACCCTACCGGCTGGATGCCCGGAAATGCATCTCCTACCACACCGTAGAATCGCACGACACCCTCCCCGAGAACCTGAATCGGGACGGTAGCCTCTTCGGTTGCGACCGCTGCCTGGAGGCGTGCCCGTGGAACAAGGAGATTCCGGCATGGCCGGAATTCCGTTCCCACCACGAGCAACTGGAAACGATGACCCGCGAAGACTGGAAGCAACTGGACGAGGCGGCCTTCGACGAATCGTTCGGCACCTCCTCGCTCACTCGCGCCGGCCTCGATAAAATCAAGGACAATGCCCGATAAGACCACACCGATTCTGATGATGGGCTCCTGCTTCTCCACCGAAGTGGGGCGTCGCCTCCAGGAAGAGGGCTACAACGTGACGCTCAACCCCTTTGGCATCCTCTTCAATCCGGCCTCCATCGCAAACTCGCTGGAGCGGCTGGAGAGCCGGAAACCCTTTGTCCCGGGCGATGTCATCCCGCGTGAAGGACAGTTCTGCTCGTTCCATCACCACGGCTGCTTCCGCCGGGAGACGCCGGAGGCCTTTCTGCTGAACGCCAACGCCGCCCTGAAGGCAGGTGCTGATGCCTTTGATGCGGCGCAGGTTGTGGTACTCACCCTGGGTACTGCCTGGGTGTTCCGTCATATCGCGCGGAACCTGATTGTCTCCAACTGCCACAAGGTTCCCGCCAGGGAGTTCTCCCGCGAGCGGCTCAGCGTCGATGAAACCGAGGCGCTGCTCGCGTCTATCATCGAACGCCACCCGGACAAGCGCTGGATCCTGACCGTCAGTCCTGTCCGGCACCTGGCCGACGGCCTGCACGGCAACCAGGTCAGCAAAGCAACCCTTGTGCTGGCGGCCGACGCCTTGGTCGAACGGTTCCCGAACGTCGAGTACTTCCCATCCTATGAAATCATGACAGACGAACTGCGGGAACCGCGCTGGTATGCCGAGAACGGCACCCATCCTTCGCCGGAGGCGGTGGATTTGATCGCAGAACGATTCAAGAAGATTCTATAAAAAAAACAAACCGGGCCCCAAGGGGTCCGGTTCGCTTTTCGTAAGGAAGACGACTATTTGCCGCCTGCTTTGCGCGGAGCTGCGACCTTCTTGACAGGAGCAGCCTTCGCGGTTGCTTTGCCGGTGGTCTTCGGAGCTGCAGCTTTCTTGGGAGCTGCAGCCTTGGGAGCAGCCTTCTTTGCAGCGGGCTTCTTTGCGGGAGCCTCAGCAGCCGGAGCATCTGCGACCTCTGCAGCGGGAGCCTCGACAGCCTTCTTGGCACCACTACGACGGGTAGCCTTCTTGGGAGCCTCCTTCGGAGCCGTAGCGATCTCGTTGAAGTCCACGAGTTCCATCAGAGCCATGTCAGCGGCGTCACCTACGCGGAAACCGGTCTTGAGGATACGGGTGTATCCGCCCGGACGGTCAGCGATCTTCGGAGCGACCACGCGGAACAGTTCGGAGACAGCCTCTTTCTGCTTGAGGTAGCTGAAGACGACGCGACGGGAGTGGGTCGTATCTTCTTTGGACTTGGTGATCAGCGGTTCAACATACATCTTGAGAGCCTTCGCCTTTTCGACGGTGGTTTCAATACGCTTGTTGAGGATCAGCGAGCAAGCCATGTTGGCGAGCATCGCTTTGCGGTGACCGCTCTTACGACCAAGGTGGTTGATTGCTTTATTGTGTCTCATATTTACTGTTGTTCTTTAGATTCGATGTTATACTTGCTGATGTCCATGCCGAAAGAGAGTTTCAGACGATCCACGAGGGCATCGATTTCGCTGAGGGACTTCTTACCGAAGTTGCGGAACTTCATCAGTTCACCCCGCTGGTGGGAAACCAGGTCAGCGAAGGTTTCGATGTTGGCTGCCTTGAGGCAGTTGAGTGCGCGGACGGAAAGCTCCATATCGGAAAGCTTGGTGAGCAGGAGATGACGCATCCGAAGGTCCTCTTCGGTGATCTCGTTGCTCTCCACGTCTGCCGTGGACTCAAGCGTGATCTTTTCGTCGGAGAACAGCATGAAGTGATAGATCAGGATACGAGCAGCTTCCTTGAGCGCATCAGCCGGGCTGATAGAGCCATCGGTTGTGATCTCAAAGACGAGCTTGTCGTAGTCGGTCTTCTGCTCCACGCGGTAGTCTTCCACCTTGTAATTCACGTTCTTGATCGGCGTGTAGATGGAGTCAATGGCGATGGTGTCCACCGGTGCATTTTCCACCTTGTTTTCGTCTGCGGGCACATAGCCGCGGCCTTTGCCGATCCGGAAATCCATGCGGATCTCCACACTCGGCTCCATGGAGCAGATGTGAAGTTCCGGATTGAGAACGGTGAAGTTGGAGAGACTCTTGGAGAGATCGCCAGCCGTAAACTCCTGTTTACCTGCGATGGTTACAGTTGCCACCTCGCTGTCAGCATCCTCAATCATTCTCTTGAAGCGGATCTGCTTGAGATTCAGGATGATGTCAACAACACTCTCGATCACGCCCGGGATGGTGTCGAACTCGTGGCGGACACCGTCGATCTTGATCGAAGTGATGGCGAAACCTTCCAGGGAGGAGAGCAGGATGCGACGCATAGCGTTACCAATGGTCGTACCGTAACCCGGTTCGAGCGGGCGGAATTCGAAACGACCGAAGGTATCGGTGGAGTCGAGCATGATCACCTTTTCCGGTTTCTGAAATGCTAAAATTGCCATATCAATTCAGTTTTGTTTATTACTTGGAGTACAACTCGACAATCAGCTGCTCATTGATGGTCTCAGGGATCTCAGCGCGAACCGGCATGTTGGCAAACTTGCCTTCGCATTTAGCTGCGTCCCATTCCAACCAGGAGTACTTGCCCGCGCTGCGGGAAAGGCTGTCCTGAATTACTTCAAGGCTCTTGGAGCGCTCGCGGACGGCGACCGTATCACCCGGCTTCACGATTGCGGACGGCACATTGCAAACCTCACCGTTGAGGGTGATGTGGCAGTGCGACACCAGCTGGCGTGCAGCGGCACGGCTCGGAGCGATACCGAGACGGTAAACGATGTTGTCGATACGGGATTCGAGGAGGAGAATCAGGTTCTCGCCGGTACGGCCTTTCATGCGGTTAGCCTCAGCATAGAATCTGCGGAACTGACGCTCAAGGATACCGTACATGTATTTGACCTTCTGCTTCTCAGCAAGCTGGATTCCGTACTCGGAAGTCTTCTTGCGCTTCTTTGCGAGGCCGTGCTGTCCCGGAGGATAGTTCTTCTTCTCAAAATACTTATCCGCACCATAGATAGGCTCGCCGAACTTGCGGGCGATTTTGGTCTTAGGACCTGTGTATCTTGCCATATTGTTAGAACTTTAAAATGAACGAATAATTAGACTCTGCGGCGGCCCTTGGGACGGCAGCCATTGTGCGGAAGCGGCGTAACGTCGACGATCTCGGTGACCTCGATACCTGCTCCGTGCAGTGCGCGGATTGCGGACTCGCGGCCCTGGCCGGGACCTTTGACATACGCTTTGATCTTACGGAGACCGAGGTCATAGGCGATCTTTGCACAATCCTGTGCGGCGACCTGAGCGGCATACGGCGTGTTCTTCTTGGAACCGCGGAAGCCCATCTTGCCGGCAGAAGACCAGCTGATGACCTGACCTTCGCTATTGGTCAGCGTAACGATGACATTGTTGAAAGTCGACGAAATATGGGCCTGACCATAAGCGTCAACCTTGACAACCCTCTTTTTGCTTGTTGTAGTTTTCTTTGCCATAATCTAACCCTTATTTAGTTGCTTTCTTCTTGTTGGCGACGGTCTTCTTCTTGCCTTTACGGGTACGAGCATTGTTCTTGGTGCTCTGGCCACGGACGGGCAGGCCGAGACGGTGACGGATGCCGCGGTAGCAGCCGATATCCATCAGTCGCTTGATGTTCAATTGAACGCTGGAACGGAGTTCGCCTTCAATCTTGTATTCGTTTGCAATCTTGCTGCGGATTGCGGTAATCTGATCGTCAGTCCAATCCTTGACTTTCGTATTGACGTCGATATTCAGTTCGTTAAGGATTTTCCGTGCAGAGCTGCGACCGATTCCGAAGATGTAGGTCAGACCTACTTCTCCACGCTTGTTGTTGGGTAAATCAACACCGGCTATACGTGCCATAATCTATTTTTTACTTTTTAATGTTTACAAAATTAAAAAATCAACCTTGGCGCATCTTGAATTTCGGATTCTTCTTGCAGATGACATACAAGCGGCCTTTGCGCTTCACGATTTTGCAATCCTCACTACGCTTTTTAATGGATGTTTTAACTTTCATGGTTTATGTTTTTTTATTTGTATCTGAAAGAAATGCGACCTTTCGTCAAATCGTACGGCGACATCTCAACCCTGACCTTGTCGCCCGGCAGGATCCGGATGTAGTGCATACGCATTTTCCCGGAAATATGGGCTATAATGACATG
>JBGUJZ010000046.1:0-50140 GCA_045114175.1 Bacteroidales bacterium
GCGAGCCGGGGATGGCTGCTATCGTGGGAATCTCCGCCTCCAGCGCGGCTTCGTGGGCGGCTGCATCGATTCCGTAGGCCAGTCCGCTGACAATTACGGGTGGTTTGGGATTGCGGGCCAGGTCGGCCACGATCCGCTGGCAGGTCGTGCGCCCATAATAGGAGGCGCGCCGGGTGCCGACCACCGCCAGCATCCGCTCGGCGTCCAGGTTGGCTTCGCCCTTGACAAACAGTATGATGGGCGCGTCTGGACATTCTTTCAGGCGTCGGGGATAATCGGCGTGTGCGTAATAGAGCGGGCGGATGCCGTAGCGGCAGTTCCACTGCCACTCCTCCTGCGCCCAGTTCAAAAGATTCCGGTCCAGCAGTTTGTCAATCCAGTCGCCGCTCCCGGTTCCAAGTACTTCACGGAGTTTGTGCGCTCCGGCGGAAAAGACAGCCTCCGGGCTGCCAAACTCTTCAATCAGCGCTCTTCCGGTGGCACACTGGAAGGCGAATACCTTGCTCAACGCAATGGCGTATATATAAAAATCAGACTCCATATCGTCGGCAAGATAGGAGTCTGATTGTCTCGGCGGTGACCAAATGGAACAAAAAATGTCTTTTGGTCAAACGCACTTTTTAAAAAAAGGCTAAATAATCAGCATAGCGTCGCCGTAGGTGCCGAATTTGAACCCTTCTTTCTTAGCGATTTCGTAGGCTTTCATTACGTTCTCATAGCCGCCGAAAGCTGCGGTTGTCATCAGCATCGTGGAGAGCGGCAGGTGGAAATTGGTGATGAAGGCGTCTGCAATCGAGAAGTGGTAAGGCGGGAAGATGAACTTGTTGGTCCATCCCTTGAACGGCCGGATTTCGTGGGTGGTGGTCACGTAGGTCTCGAGTGCGCGCATCACAGTGATGCCCACGGCTACGACCTTGTGTCCGCCACGCTTGGCGCGGTTAACGGCATCGGCGGTATCCTCGGTGATGATGAGTTCCTCGGAATCCATCTTGTGCTTGGAGAGATCCTCTACATCTACTTTATGGAAGTGGGCATTGCCCATATAGAGTGTCAGGAAGGTGCTGTCGATGTCCGCGATTTCCATGCGCTTGAAGAGCGTCTTGCTGAAGTGGAGGCCGGCAGCCGGGCAAGCTACTGCACCCTCGTGATCCGGGTTGGCGTAGATGGTCTGGAAACGCTCTTTGTCCGCTTCGTTGGCGTGCTCGCGAATCCATTTCGGGATGGGAAGTTCGCCCAGCTGATAGAGGGTCTGGCGGAACTCTTCCGGAGTGCCGTCGAAGAGGAACCTCAGGGTACGGCCGCGGGAGGTGGTGTTGTCAATCACCTCTGCCACAAGGGCATCGTTCTCGCCGAAATAGAGCTTGTTGCCGATTCGGATCTTACGGGCCGGATCTACCAGAACGTCCCACAGGTGCTGGTCCGGATTCAATTCGCGGAGCAGGAACACTTCAATCTCCGCGCCGGTCTTCTCCTTGTTGCCGTGGAGACGTGCCGGAAAGACCTTTACGTCGTTGAAGACGAAAAGGTCATGCGGGTTCATGTAATCCAGAATATCCTTGAACTGCAGGAACTGACGATGCCCCTTGGCATCTTTCAGCACTTTGCCGTCCGCATCTTTTTTAAGGTATTCAACCGCTCCGGTGTCCTTGTGGAGCACCATCAGCTTGCATTCGTCACGGTAGGTCGAGGGCTCTTTGGCAATGTACTTGTCTTCGAGCTCGAATTTAAATTGTGAAAGCTTCATGTAGTGCGATATTGCGATATAACATTTAATTATACGCAGAAATCGCAAAAAAGTTTCACTAGAACCGTAAAACGAGTGACAAAATCAGTTTGTCGGTAGTGTGGTTGCCGGAATAAACCGGAGCTTTGAAGGTGTCGTAGTCGCTATAGACGGAGAAGTAGTCGTACTGCGGCAGCATCCGCTGATAAGCGATATCGAACGAAAAGTCACCTTCATCGTCCAGCTTGAAGCCGAGACCTGCGGAAACGAACTGGGTAGCGGGATAGGTGTAAACCACGTTCAGGTTATCGTCCAACAGGCTGCCCGGCGTCGTATAGAGGTTGTAACCGGCACGGGCGGCGATTCGATCGGTAGCCCAATACTCGGCACCTACGCGGAGCAGGTGCGACGTGGTGAATCCTTCACTCATCTTGCGGTTGTCCGTGTTGAAAACCGGGTCGATGTTGAACTTTTTATTGGCCACGTCAAGTCGCGTGCTGGAGTAGTTAACACTCTCGTAGTCAACGCTGATCAGGCCTCTGTTGCCGGTGTAGGCAGCACCGATGCTCCAACGCAGCGGCGTGGTAAGCTGATACTCATAAGCACCATCCGGACTCTCGCGATAATACTCGTTGCCGTTGTCGAATTCGGTCTTCATAGCGCGATTCCAGACATCGGTAAGCGAATAGAAGGTCGGGGTCTGGAAGGTGGCACCAAGACGCAGCCCGGGGAACGGGTTGTAGATGGCGCCGAGTTTCAAGTTGACGCCGGTACCCTCCGTACGCTGGTCATACTGGGTGGCGAAATAGGTGAGGCCATCCTGGAAGTCCATGGAGTTGACAGGTGTTTCAGAATAGAACTCAACAACCTTGTAATCAACGATATGAAGGTTCAGATTGGCGCCCAGGTAGAGTTTGTCGTTGAAGTTGCCGCCGATGTTCATCTCGAATTCGTAAATACCGCCCTGGTTCTTGCAGAAATAGAGCTGGTCGATAGGGCCACCGATGGTGATTACGTCGAACTCGTCAATATTCTCCGTGGAACCGATATAAGCGGTAGTGGAACCGGCAAGCGGGCTGATAGCGTATGCGTCATAGGCCTGAATGACAGCCCAGGGAACGTTGGAGCCGCTGTAAGGATTGTAGCCGGCATCTTCGTCGAAAGCAATCACCGATTCATCAATTCCGGAAGCGGCTGCAGCAAGGGCACCCAGCATAGAGGATTGGTTGGTCCGGCAGGAGCCGCAGGAAACGCTGTTGAAGCTGGCAATCCGGTTCAGGCCGAAGCCGAAACTGAAGTTGAACAGTCCGCTGACGTTGCCCGTTTCCATAGTAGCAATCGCACCGGCGTTGGGAACGTTGATGCGGCCCATGCGGCCAGAATAGCTCGAGTTCAACAAGTCATCCCGACTGGAGCTGCTCATGCTGGCGTTGTTGTAGCCCAGCGAGAGGGCTGCTTCACCGTAACGGTAAACGCCAGAGGAGGCCGGGTTGATGGAGAGGGCGCCGAGATCGCCGCCGAGTGCGGTAAACGCGTTACCCATTGCCAGGGTACGGGCGGACCCCTCATAGTTGAATTGCGCGAAGCGCAGTGCGTCGGCAGGTCCCTGTGCAAGGGCGGTAACGCCAATCAGCAGGGTTCCGACAAGGGATATAAGGCGTTTCATATCTTTATCTATTTAAGGTAGAACCGAAAGGGAAGTGCGGATTACCGACGTCCGCCGCCGCCACCGCTGTGGCTGCTACTGCTGCTGTGGCTTCCACCACCGCTACTGCTGCCACCGCTGCTTCTGCTTCCGCCGCCGCTATAGCTGCTGCCGGAAGAGGAGCTGCTGCTACGGCTGGAAGAACTGGTTCGGCTGGAACCGGAGCTCGAAGAGCTGCTGCGCGATCCACCGGAACTCGAGGATCCGCTGCTGCCGGAAGAGTAGGAACTCTTGGTGCTGCGGCTGCCACCGGAAGAGGTGTTGCGCGATCCACTGGAGGTGGTGCGAGATCCGCCGGAAGATGTATTGCGTACGGTGCTGGAGCCCGAGGTGGAGCGATTGCCGCCGGAGACGGTGCCCGAAGTGCTGGTGCGTCTGCCGCCTTCGTTGCGGACCGTAGAGGTGCCGCTGGAAGAGCCGCTCTTAGGGGTCGGGGTGGTCAGACCGCCGTAGCTGGTAACGGAGCGGTGTCCGCCGTTGTTCTTGACGGTGCTGCTGGTGCTGCTGCCGCTGCCCATGGAGGCCGAACGGCCGCTGACCGGGGTTGCCATCGTGGAGTTGGATGCGGAGCGGTGTCCGTAAACGGTGCCCGGGCGGTAGTTGCTGTGGTGATATCCGCCGTAATGGCCCGGATCACTGTGGTGATGGCTGTAGTGGTGATTGTGATGATAGTGGTGCGGATGGTAGTAATAGTGGTGGTAGTAAGGGGAGCCCCAATACCAGGGATCGTACCAGCTGTAGGAGCTGTACCAGCCGCCGTAGTAGTAACCGCGGCTCCAGCAGTAGCTGTCGTAGTACCAGGGATCGTACCAGCTCGAGTACCAGTAGCCGCTGTAGTAAGGACTGTAGTAGTGGTAGCGTGAGCGGTAACGCCAGGAACCCCACCAGGGATTGTACCAGGGATCGTACCAGCCGCCGTAGTTGATGTTGACCGTGTAGGTCGGGCTGTCAAATTTACGGAGAAGCTCTTCGTAGGAAATGCCCTCGGCCAGATAGATGCGGCCGGTTTCAGGGTCGGTTTCAAAGTAAGCTTCTACCGGGGTCTCGTTATATTGAGGGACTGTGGACTCGACCACGGCAATCCGGGAGGCTGTCGTAGGCCGGTAGTAGATTCCGTCAACACGGGGGGAAGTCGAGTAACTTGTCGTGTAATAGACTCCGCAGGAGCTCATCGACAGTGCCATTACCGTGAGGGTCAGGCAGTATAACAGTTTGCGTCTCATTTTTACCTCCTATGTTAGTTTTTTTGTAATTTTGCGTCTCAAGTTTTCTATTGCAAATATATCAACATTTATACCAAAATCAAACAAAATGGCAAAAGAGGTAGATAACAAGGAGGTCGTCAACAGGGAGGAAGATTATTCCAAATGGTACAATAATCTCGTGGTCAAGGCAGATCTGGCTGAGCAGTCGGCTGTGCGCGGTTGTATGGTCATCAAACCCTACGGTTACGCCATCTGGGAAAAGATGCACGAGCAGCTGGATAAGATGTTCAAGGAGACGGGCCACGTCAACGCCTATTTCCCGCTCTTCATCCCCAAATCCTTCCTGAGCCGCGAAGCGGAGCACGTCGAAGGTTTTGCCAAAGAATGTGCCGTCGTCACGCATCACCGCCTGAAGGTGGCGCCCGACGGAAAGGGCGTGGTGGTAGATCCCGAAGCCAAGCTGGAGGAGGAACTGATTGTCCGCCCGACTTCCGAGACCATTATCTGGAGTACCTATAAGAATTGGATCAAATCGTGGCGCGACCTGCCGCTGCTCTGCAACCAGTGGGCCAACGTGGTTCGCTGGGAGATGCGCACGCGCCTCTTCCTTCGTACCGCGGAATTCCTCTGGCAGGAGGGCCACACGGCCCATGCTACCCGTGAGGAGGCCGTTGAGGAGGCACGCCGGATGGTGGATGTCTATGCCCGTTTTGCCCGCGAATTCATGGCCATGCCGGTCATTGTAGGCTGCAAGAGCGAGAATGAGCGTTTCGCCGGCGCACTGGATACCTACACCATCGAGGCTATGATGCAGGATGGCAAGGCGCTGCAGGCCGGCACCTCGCACTTCCTGGGCCAGAACTTCGCCAAGGCATTCGATGTGCAGTTCGCCAACAAGGAGGGCAAGCTCGAATATGTCTGGGCTACCTCGTGGGGCGTTTCCACCCGTCTGATGGGCGCCCTCATCATGACCCATTCGGACAACAACGGTCTGGTACTTCCGCCCGCTCTGGCTCCGATCCAGGTGGTGATGGTGCCGATCTTCAAGACCGACGAAGAGCGAGACGCCATCCTGGCGCGCATGGGCCAGCTCAAGGCTGAACTCGCGGCCAAGGGGCTTTCGGTCAAGATTGATGACCGCGACAACCTCCGCCCGGGCTTTAAGTTTGCCGAGTGGGAACTCAAGGGCGTTCCGGTTCGCGTCGTGATTGGTCCGCGCGACCTCGAGAACGGGGTAGTGGAGCTGGCGCGCCGAGACACGATGGAGAAAGAGTCCATGCCGCAGGCAGGCCTGGCCGATTACGCTGCCGATCTGATGGGCAAGATTCAGCAGAACCTCTACGACAAGGCCGCTGCCTTCCGTGCAGAGAATATCGTCAAAGTGGATACCTGGGAAGAGTTCAAGACCGAAATCGAAAAAGGCCGCTTCCTGCTATGCCACTGGGACGGTACCACCGAGACCGAAGAGAAGATTAAGGAAGAGACCAAGGCAACCATCCGTTGCATCCCGATGGATACCTGCATCTGCGAAGAGGAGGGTACTTGTGTCTATTCCGGCAAACCTTCCCACCGTCGCGTGGTTTTCGCACGTGCTTACTAACCAATTGACAATCAAAAATCAAGGATAATTATGAAGAAGATTCTTTTTACGCTTGCGACCCTTTTCTGCCTGGCGGCAGTTCCCGCCTTTGCACAGGAACAGCCGGCTGCTGATACCGCGGCCGCTCCCGCCAAGCTCCCTTCCAACTGGACCAAAGGACTCCTTACCCAGATTGGTTTCTCCCAGCTTTCCCTGACGAACTGGGCAGCCGGTGGTGTGGGCTCCATCTCCCTCAATACCTATCTGGATGGCTATACCAACTATAAGAAAGACAAATTCCTCTGGAACAACGAGTTGCAGATGGGATACGGCTTCATCCAGAACTTTGAGGACGGCTACAAGAAGAGCGATGACCGCCTGATTCTGGACAGCAAATTCGGTTATAAGGCTACCGAGAAACTCTACCTCTCCGCCGTTTATAACTTCCGTTCCCAGTTCGCCGACGGTTACACGGGTACGACCCTCACCTCCGCGTTGATGGCGCCTGCCTACATGTCCCTCGGTCTTGGTATTGACTACCAGCCGGCCAAGAACCTCTCCATCAACTTTGCTCCGTTGACCGGTAAGACGGTGATGGTAGCTATTCCGGAGCTCCGCTCCAAGTATGGTAACGCCGACGATCAGTTCTGCCGTTTTGAGCTTGGTGCGCAGGTCAAGGTAGATGCCAAACTGGCCGTCAAGGACTTTACGGTGGTCTCCAACCTCCAGTTGTTCTCCGATTACCTGGATAATCCGCTGGATGTCAAGGTCAACTGGGATGTCAATGTGGATGCTAAGATTTCCAAGTATTTCTCGGTTACGCTCCGTACCAGCTTGATCTACGACAGCAAGATCAAGAGCGCTATCAAGCGTGATGCTTCCGGTGTTCCGGTCCTCGATGGTGAAGGTAACAACATCATGGTGGCCGGTGTCCAGTTCAAAGAGATCTTCAGCGTAGGCTTCTCCTACACGATCGGTAAGAAGAAATAGTCTGGATGCAATATCGTTTCGACACGCAGTTGGACCGCCTCACCTCCTCGCAGGGGAGGCGGTCCGGCTTATTGCTCGCCCTCAGCGGCGGTGTCGATTCGATGACGATGGCCCACCTCTTTCTCAACAGCCCGCTGACACAGGGGCTCCGGATGGTGGTGGCGCACGTGAACTTTTCCCTGCGGGGTGCGGAGAGCGACGCGGATGAAGCGCTGGTGCGCGACTGGGCTGCGGCCCACGGCCTGCCGATTCGGGTGCGCCGCTTTGATACGGTGGCGGAAGCGGCCTCCCGCGGTTGCTCCATCGAAATGGCTGCGCGGGACTTGCGCTACGCCTGGTTTGCCGAACTGCTGCAATCGGAGCAGTTGGGATATGTGGCGGTGGCCCATCACTTGAACGACAGCTCAGAGACGCTGTTCCTCAATCTGTTGCGTGGAACTGGCCTGCGCGGGATGACCGGTATCCGGCCCGTGAACGGCGCCGTGATTCGTCCCATGCTTTCTTTCTCTCGCGAGGAGATTCTGGCCTATGCCCAAACACATCAAATCGCTTTCCGGGAGGACGCAACCAATGCGGATTGCCACTTTGCGCGCAACCGAATCCGCCAGCGGGTCTTCCCCGAATTAGCCCAAATCAATCCCGCTTTCCTGCAGAATCTGGCCGGTACCATGACGCATTTGGCAGAGGCGCAGGCTATTCTGGATACGGTTTTTGCGCAGAGAGCACCGGCGATTGCCCATTGGGAGCTGGATGCCCTGGTAATCGACCGCAAGGCGCTGTTTCACGAATCGTTCCACCACTATTGGCTCTATCGTTTGCTGGAGCCTTATGGCTTCAATCAGACGCAGTTAGAAGCCATTGAAGCGTCGCTTCAGAACGGCCGTTGCGGCAGCCGGTTTTACAGCGCATCCCACGTGGCTTTGCGCGATCGAATGGGGCTGAAAATCTATCCGGTCGCCCAGATGGAAACTGCAGATCCACAGTATCAGGTTCGGGTGACCGAATGTCCGGCCGGTTTTGATCCGCGCACCGTGCCTGCCGGAACGTTGTGTGCCGATGCGGATTGCCTCTCATTGCCGCTTCATTTCCGCAGCTGGCAGCCCGGCGACCGCTTCCGCCCGCTGGGTATGCAGGGCTTCCGGAAGCTCAGCGATTTCTTTATTGACCAGAAGCTGGACAGGGAGCAGAAGGCTCGCCAGCAGGTGGTTACCACCCGGACCCCGGAGAACCGGGAGCGCATCGTCGCGATTGCCGGGATGCGCCTGGACGACCGCGTCCGGGTAACCGAAGCCACCCGGACGCTGGTATGGATTGAACCAACCCGCTAATTCCTAGTTGAACGAATAGATCCAGGGAAGACGCGCATAAACCTGTGCGCGGTTCTCTTTGCGGAGTTTGGCGTAGCTCTTTTCGATGGCTGAGAGGGGATCGGAAGCTGCTTCAAGCGAGGCGCGGGTTTTAGAGAAGCCCTCCTTCAGGCGCTCCATCATGCTCTTGACGGCCGGATACTCTACCACTAGATAGCCGTCGCTTTCCAGACCGGCAGCCACGGCGGCATAATCGATGGCATCCACCAGCGTGCCGATTTCATCTGCCAGACCACGTTCTACGGCGTCACTGCCCGTCCAGACGCGGCCCTGTCCGAGTTCATCGACTCTCTCCACCGGCATCCGGCGGCCTTCTGCCACCAGTGCGGTGAAATCGGAATAAACCCGTTCGGTCATCTGGGTCAGATAGGCCTGTTCGGTAGCGTCCAGCGGTTCCATCAGCGAAAGCATGCCGCTGTGGCGATGCGTATTGATGCTGACGATATTGACGCCCACCTTCTTGCGGAGCGCATTCCCGAAGTTTGGAATCAGCGAGAAGACGCCGATCGATCCGGTCAGGGTGCTGCGGTTGGTGTAGATCTTATCGGCGCGGGCCGAGATCCAGTAGCCGCCCGAAGCGGCGTAATCGCCATAGCTGGCAATCACCGGTTTGGCCTCCTTGAGCAGGCCAAGTTCGTGGTTGATCATCTCCGCACCCTGGGCGGAGCCGCCCGGGGAGTTAACGCGCAGAACCACAGCCTTGATATTGTCGTCGTTGCGGATTTCCGCCAGCGTGCGGGCCATCTGTTCTCCGGCAAGCGTTCCGTCGGGACCGTTCACGACAATTTCACCGGCGCAGTAAACCACGGCAATCTTGTCGCGGACACCGCGCACCGTTTTCTGTGTGAGGGTGCCAGCGTAGCGGGCAATATCCACGAAGCGCAGATCCTTGGCCTTCTTGACCCCCATCAGAGAGCAGAGGTACTCCTCTACATCAGTTTCATAAAGCAGTTCATCCACCATTCCACGGGCGAGCAGGCTCGGGCCGTCCGTCAGTTCGAGCCGGTCAATCCAGCGGTTGAACTCCTCCGGATCCAGATCGCGCGAAGCGCAGATATCCGTAGCCATCGCATTCCACATGGAGCGGAGCATCACCTCATTCTGTTCGCGGTTTTCCGGGCTGATATCATTCTTGACGAAGGTTTCGCCGGCCGATTTGTACTTGCCGTGACGAATCAGTTGTACGTTGATTCCCAAGCGGTCCAGCGCATCCTTGAAGAAGATCATGGAGCTGCTCATACCGGCCATGACGGCATCGCCGTAGCTGTTCATGAAAATCTTGTCGGCTACCGAAGCCAGGTAGTAGCCGCCATCCGTCATCTGATTGCTGTAAGAGATAATCGCCTTGCCGGAGGCGCGGAAGCGCAACAGTGCCGCACGGATTTCTTCCAACTGGCTCTGCGAGAGGGCCGGCTGATCGGGCGTCATATAGATGAACTTGATGGCCGGATCTTCCGCTGCCTGGTCAATGGCCCGTACATAGTTGTAAAGCGAAATGCTGCTGGCAAAGTTGGGCCCTGCCAACTGGTTCCAGGTGAAGGATTCTTGGCTTTGCTCCGAAACCGGGGTGAGGAAGTCCAGTTTGAGAATGGATTCACGGGTGAGCGGTTCGGGACTCTTGGAACTGCTGCCGATCATGGCGCCAAGCACGCTGAAGAAGATAATCATCGTCAGAATGGAGGCCACCAGAAAGGCGAGTAACGAGCCGAAGAAGATTTTCCAGAAAGTTTTCATGTATGGCTTGATATTTGTTTTCCTACGTGCGCGTTTGCTTTGCAAATATAGCCACTAATTTTTAATTTTGTAGATTGATTCAAAATGCATAGAGTGTTTAGGAAACTTACCATATTGTTCCTGCTGATGACGGTCGCTACACCGCTTCTCGCCTTGGATTTCAAGGGAACGGTGTATGCCCGCAAGAGCAACGGCCAAAGCGAGCCGCTGCCCTTTGCGCAAGTCTATTATTTGGAACAGAAGAAGATTATTGAAACCGATGGCGATGGCGTTTTCCACCTGAATCTTACGGATGCCGCCACGCTGATTGCCACCTATGTGGGGTATTCCCGCGACACGGTGGTCGTAGCGCCCGGTACCGCTTCCGCTGATTTCTTCCTGACTGGAGAAAACGAAGTGGAGCAATCGGTGATTACAAGCCGTCAGGCAGGCATTTCCAAACTGAAACCCGTCAAAACGGAGGTCATCACGGCCGCCGGCCTCTGTAAGATGGCCTGCTGCGCGTTGGCAGAGAGCTTTGAGAATTCAGCCAGCGTCACGGTGGGGTACTCCGATGCCGTTACGGGTGCCAAGCAGATCAAACTGCTCGGTCTCTCCGGTACCTATACCCAGATGCTGGATGAGAACCGTCCGGTGATGCGCGGCCTGTTGAGTCCCTTCGGCATGTCTTACGTGCCCGGGCAGTGGCTGGAGAGCATCCAGATTGCCAAGGGACCCTCCTCCGTCATCAATGGTCTGGAAGCCATCACGGGCCAGATCAATATGGAGCACCGCAAACCGACCGACGAGACGCCGCTCTTTGTGCAGCTCTACGGCAGCAGCGATGCGATGTTCGAGGCCAATGTGGCTTCTGCCATCCAGTTCAGTCCCAAGTGGAGCACCATCCTGCTGACCCATGTGGGCGGTACGGCGATGTCTATGGATATGAACAACGACGGTTTCCGCGATGCGCCGGAGAACCTGCAGTTCAATGTGGCCAACCGCTGGCTCTACTATGATCCCAGCGGTGTGCAGGTTCGCTTTGGCTTCCGCTTCATCAATGAAGACCGCCTGGGCGGAGAAATGGGGGCCAAGCGAAATTACGCGGATAACATTGCTGAATCCCCAAGCCCCTCTTATTGGGGATCAGGCATCCTGAACCGCGGCGTAAACGGATATCTCAAAGTTGGCGTTCCCATCAATGAGGAGCACAATACCAATATCGCCCTGGTGGTGGATGTTAACAATCACCTCTTTGATTCTTTCTTCGGGATGAAAACGTTTGCAGGAAAGCAGAACTCCCTCTTTGCCAATCTGCTTTTCAATACAGAGTTGACGGAGCGGCACCGTCTGGAATTCGGTGCCACCTTTACGGATGACGGCTTCAAAGAAACTGTGACACAGCCCATGACAGGCGGTCTGGGTTACCCGCCATACGAGTATAATTTGAATCGCGACCGGAATGAAGTTGCGCTGGCGACCTTCGGCGAGTACTCCTATACGACCGACAAACTGACCTTCGTGGGCGGTTTGAACCTTGAGTATAACTGGCGTCACGGCTGGCTCTTCGCCCCGCGTGCCAACTTCAAGTACTCCTTTACGGATGCAATCATCTTCCGCGCCCTCGGTGGCCGGGGTTACCGTTGCTCAGATATCTTTGCCGACAACCTGGGCATGTTCTCTTCGGGAAGAATGATCCGCATTGCCGACGATTTAAACACGATGGAAGATGCCTGGACCTTCGGCGGAAACCTTACCTTCTATCTGCCCTTCGGTTACGATCCGGAGAATACCTACCTGAGTTTCGACTACTTCCATAACTCTTTCAACAACCAGGTCATCGTAGACCAGGAGTGTACGGACAAGATTACGGAAATCTACAATCTGGACGGTCAGTCCTTTACGGATACCTATCAGCTGGATTTCACGACCGATCCTTTCGAGCGTTTCAACGTGACGGCTACCTTCCGTTACACCGACGCCCGTGTGACGCTCAACGGCCAGGGGCTGGTGGAGCGTCCCATGACCAGCCGCTTCAAAGCGGTCCTGAATATGCAGTATACCCTGCCCATGAACAAGTGGATCTTCGATTTCACGGCACAGTTGAACGGTCCGATGCGCCTGCCGCGCTTCGCCGCCGATGCCTGGGGCATGGAGACTTCGCCCGTCTATCCGGTGCTCTATGCGCAGGTGACCCGCAAATTCCGTGGTCTGGATATCTACGTAGGGGGCGAGAATCTGACCGGGTTCCGCCAGAAACAGGTCATCCTTAATCCTCAACCAACCCCCAGTTCAATTTCGGGCCTGAGCCGTATTGTGAATCCGGATTTCAGCGCAAATTGCGTATGGGGCCCGATAATGGGCACGATGGTTTACGCTGGCCTGCGCTATACACTTTGGAAAATGTAACAAGTAACAAAAATATAAACCGAATATGAAAAAGATTCTTACCCTTTGCCTGATGGCGGTCCTGCTCTTCGCAGTGGCCCTGCAGGCTGATGCAGCTGGCAAGAAAGCCAAGAAAGCAGAAGTCACCTTCGTAACCACCATTGATTGCAAGAACTGCGTCAAGAAGGTGGAGGCCAATCTGCCGTATGAGAAAGGTATCCTGGATATGAAGGTCACCCTTTCCGACCAGACCGTCTGGATTAAATACAATCCGGAAAAGACGGATATCGATAAACTGATTGCTGCTATCAACAAACTGGGATACGACGCCAAGGTCAAGGAACCCGCACCCGCCAAAGAGTAGCCCATGTTCCGTATCCTCTCCAAACGCGTCCTGACGCCGACCATCACCTTAATGGTGGTGGAGGCACCGCGCCTTGCCGCTGCGGCACAGCCCGGACAGTTTCTGATTGTCCGTGCCCGCGAGCAGGGGGAGCGCATCCCGCTGACTATTTGCGATTATGATCGAGTTAAAGGAACCGTTACCATCTGCACGCAGGCTATTGGCGCCTCTACGCGACTGATCAACAGCTTGCAGGAGGGCGATTGCTTCACCGACTTTGTAGGCCCGCTCGGTCGCCCTTCAGCGTTCGTCGAATGGACCGACGAACAGCTTCGTGGCACCCGTTTCCTCTTTGTGGCGGGTGGCCTCGGTGCCGCTCCGGTCTATCCGCAGGTCAAGTATCTGCATGGGAAAGGTGCACATATCGACCTCATTGCCGGTGCCAAAAACGCGGAGTTGATTATCCTCGAAGAGGAGCTGCGTGCGGTCTGCGATAACCTATATGTCTGCACGGACGACGGGTCGCGTGGTGAGAAAGGGCTTGTAACCAGTGTGATAACCCGCCTTTTGGCAGAAGGTAACCATTACGATCAGGCGGTGGCCATCGGCCCCATGATCATGATGAAGTTTACTGCCCTTACGCTCAAGGAAACCGGTATCCCTTTGACCGTCAGCTTGAATACACTGATGGTAGATGGTACGGGCATGTGCGGTGCCTGCCGCGTGACGGTGGGTGGAAAGACCCGCTTTGCCTGCGTGGATGGCCCCGAGTTCAACGCTTATGAAGTGGACTTTGATGAAGCCATGCGTCGCCAAGGAATGTACCGCGACTTGGAACAGGAGAAAGATCACCAGTGCAAAATAGGGAGGGACGCATAATGGACAGAATGAAACGAATTCCGGTTCGCGAACAGGATCCGCAGGTGCGTGCCCGCAACTTTGAAGAGGTTTGCCTCGGCTACACCGCTGAAGAAGCCATTGCAGAGGCCTCCCGTTGCCTAAATTGCAAGAACTCGCGCTGCGTGGCCAACTGTCCGGTCAACCTGCAGATTCCCGCTTTTGTGGAGCAGGTGGCCAAGGGCGATTTTGCGGCTGCGGCCCGTATCATTGCGCGCGACAGCTCATTGCCCGCTATCTGTGGTCGCGTCTGCCCGCAAGAAACCCAGTGCGAGGGTGGCTGTATCCTTGGCGTGAAGGGAGAACCGCTGGCAATTGGCCGACTGGAGCGTTTTGTGGCGGACTGGAGCCGCGAGAACGGCGTTTCGGTGGCAGAAAAAGCCGCTCCGAACGGCCACCGCGTGGCCATAATCGGCAGTGGCCCCGCCGGATTGGCCTGCGCCAGTGACCTGGCCCGCGCCGGCTATGACGTGACCATCTTCGAGATGCTCCACAAAGCCGGCGGCGTGTTGCAATATGGCATCCCTGAGTTCCGTCTTCCCAAAGAGAAGGTGGTAGCACACGAGATTGGCAACGTCCGCGCACTCGGCGTCAAGATTGAGACCAATGTGGTGATCGGTCGCACGCTGACGGTGGATGATCTGCTGGACAGGGAGGGCTTCGAGGCCGTCTTTATCGGCTCCGGTGCCGGACTTCCCAAATTTATGGACATTCCCGGAGAGAACCTCAATGGGGTCTTCTCCGCCAATGAATATCTCACCCGCAGCAACCTGATGGGGGCTTGGTCGCCCGAGAGCGATACCCCGATCCGGATTGGCCGCCGCACCGCGGTGGTCGGCGGCGGCAATGTGGCGATGGATGCGGCCCGCACAGCTCTGCGTCTCGGGTCGGAGGTTACCATCGTTTATCGCCGTACGGAAAAGGAACTGCCTGCCCGTGTTGAGGAGGTTCACCACGCAAAGGAGGAGGGCATTGAATTCCGGATGCTCACCAATCCGGTGGCGATTCTCGGTGATGAGAAGGGCGCCGTCCGTGCTCTGCGCTGCATCCGGATGGAACTGGGCGAGCCCGACGAGAGCGGACGCCGCAGTCCGATTCCGGTAGAAGGATCTGAATTCGAGGTGGAGGCGGATGTGGTCATCATGGCCCTTGGAACCTCCCCGAATCCGCTGATTGCCGGCACGACGGCCGGGTTGGATGTAACCCGTCGCGGCTGCCTGGTGGCCGATGAGTGGGGCGCTACTACCCGTCCGGGTGTCTTTGCGGGCGGAGATGCCGTAACCGGCGCAGCCACGGTTATTCTGGCGATGGGTGCCGGCCGCCGCGCAGCGGAAGCTATCGACAACTATATCAAGAACAAAGCTTAAACCACAGATACAATGGCTCAGAAGCCCTCAATTCCGAAAGGCACGCGAGATTTCGGCACCGCCGAAATGGTCGGCCGCAACTACATTTTCGACACGATCAAATCGGTCTTCGTCAAGTATGGCTATCAGGGAATCGAAACCCCCTCGATGGAAAACCTCAGCACCCTGCTCGGCAAGTACGGCGAAGAGGGAGACAAACTCCTCTTCCGCATCCAGAACAGCGGCGAGAAGGCGGATTTGGCACCCGAAAAGGGGCTCCGCTACGACCTGACGGTTCCCTTTGCCCGCTATGTAGTGCAGCATCAGGGTGAGATTTCCTTCCCGTTCAAACGCTACCAGATCCAGCCGGTCTGGCGCGCTGACCGCCCCCAGAAGGGCCGCTATCGCGAGTTTTATCAGTGTGATGTGGACGTGATCGGCAGCCGTTCGCTGCTGAACGAACTTGAGCTGGTGCAGATCGTAGATGAGGTATTCGGTAAGCTGGGTATCCGCGTCTGTCTGAAAATCAACAACCGCAAGATTCTGGCCGGTTTGGCTGAGGTTTGCGGTGCCCCGGACAAACTGATCGACATCACGGTGGCTATCGACAAAATAGATAAGATAGGTCTGGAAGCGGTCAAAGAGGAACTCGTGGAGAAGGGGTTGACGCAGGAGGCGATTGCTGTAATTGAGCCGGTGCTGACGCTTGCAGGCTCCACGGAAGAGAAGATTGCCAAGATGCGCACGGTACTTGCTGCCTCTGAAATTGGCTGCAAGGGTCTGGATGAAGTCTCGGAACTCTTTGGCCTGATCACGAAGGCGGGCGTCGCCATCAATGTGGAACTGGATCTTTCGCTCGCGCGCGGGCTCAACTATTATACGGGTGCCATCTTCGAGGTTAAAGCGCTCGATTTCCAGATTGGTAGTATCTGCGGCGGTGGTCGTTACGACGACCTGACCGGCATCTTCGGCCTCTCCGACATGTCCGGCGTGGGCATCTCCTTCGGTGCCGATCGCATCTATGATGTGCTCTCCGGTTTGAACCTCTTCCCGCAGGGAATGACGGGCTCGGCCGACGTCCTCTTTACCAATATGGGGGAGGCGGAGGTGGCTTGGTCGCTCCCGGTTGTGGCAGCGCTTCGCAAGCGGGGTATCCGTTGCGAGATCTATCCCGATGCATCCAAACTTCGCAAGCAGTTTGAGTATGCAGACCGCAAGGGCATCCGTTATCTGGCCATCGTAGGCGGGGATGAAGTCGCCTCAGGCAGGGTCACACTCAAGAACCTCTCCACCGGCGAGCAGCGCAGCGAAGAGGCACAAAAAATAAGCGATTTGACTTGGTAGTCAAATCGCTTATTTGCTTAATCAGCGCTTCAATTATTTGTTGATAGCAGCCTTAGCTTCGTTAGCAGCTTTCTCGATAGCGGTCTTTGCTACGTCGTTAGCAGCGTCCTTAGCAGCGTCTTCAACGGTCTTGCATTCGCCGCTGCATTCGCCTTTGCACTCACCTTTGCACTCGGTAGCGCATTTTTCGCATTTAGCTTCTTCAGCAGCAGCCTTCGGCTGGTTCTTGCAGGAGACAGCGAACATAGCCATGCAGGCCATCATCACGATAACAGTAAGTTTTTTCATGTTGTTTGATTTTATTGGTTGGTTAAACAAAAAGTGATCGATTAAGCATCCGGGTCGGTCAGGATGGTATTCTTGGTAATGGCGCTCTTGTCACAGTTGTAGAGGAACTCCTTACCATTGAGGTTCTGCAGCACGATGCGGCCATCTTTGAGCGGGGTCAACAAGTTGGTATGACCGGCAGCAACGGCGCCTTGGGCAAAGTTCAGCGTGCACTTGATAACAAGCGGGTCTTCAGCAGTTGCCGTCAGGCGGGTAGGACTTGACCACAAGTTGCTGGTGCTGGATGCTTTCGAGAACCAGTCAAAGTTGGGGCCGAGAATGATTTCGCGCAGGTCGGTGGATTGTCCCGTGGTATTGGCGTAGGTGCCGAACATATAAGAGACAGAGCCCGTCACGTTCTGGGTAGTTGCATTGGAAAGATTGATCTTCCGCAGTTTACCGGCGGCACGGAACATATAGGACATAACCTTGACACTCTCCGTATTGAAGTTGGAAAGGTCGAGCTCCGTGAGGCTTTCGCAACGACGGAACATACTGCCCACCGTGGTTACCTTGCGGGTATCAAAGTTCTGCTTGAGGCTCGTGAGGGCCATGCAGCTATCGAACATATGGAACAGGGTCGTGTCCTTAGCCAGCGTGAAGTTGGAGAGATCCAGTTCGGAGACGGAACTGCAGTGGTAGAACATATAGGAGGAACGAATAATCTCCTCGCCCTTGAAGTTCTCATTGAAGTTCAGTTCCTTAACATTCTCACAAGCCTGGAACATATAGTAGGTGTCCTCCAGCGCTTCAGAGGTAAAGCTGCTGATGTTGATGGGGTCAGCAACATAGCACTGGCGGAACATCTGGTTCATGGAGGTTACCTTCGACGTGTTGAAGGAGCTGCAGTCAATCGAACCAAGTTTCCAGCATGCATTGAAGACGTACTGCATCGAAGTGACATTCTCCGTATTGAAGTGGGAAAGATCAACGCTCTGCAGGTTGTGGCAGTGGCCGAAGGTGGAGTGCATGGAGGTGGAGATGCCCGTATCGAACAGGTCCAGACCTTCAATCTGCTCCAGACCGGCGAAGTAGCTGAAGAGGTAGCGGAGCTCCACGTTGTACTTGGGTGCTGCCGTGCGGACCGTCAGGGTGTTGCCGTCCAAGGATGCAAGCACGCAGTTGTCATTGCCGGCACCTACTGGGATACCGGTGACGCTCTCCATGTTCTGGTTGGCAAGGAACACGATCTTGGTAATGGTAGAGTCGTATGCGGAGGTGCTGGTCACGAAGGTGCCAGAGATGGCGGACTTGACCGTCTTATTGAAGTTTACACCATCGATATAAGCCTTGTCGCAAACCAGGTTGAGGGCGGGCATTTCAACCACCTTGTTGAAACCTACGGATTCGGAAGCCGTTGCCACGGCGCGGGCGCTGAGGCCGCTCTTGTTGGTGGCATAGACGATAAAACCATTCGTTACGGTCGGGGGTACCGGGATATAAACGGTAGCCGGGAGTTGAAGTCCGGCGCCACAGTCAACTTTCAGGCAGGTAGCGGAGCGGGTGAATTTGCCACCGACTCCCGTATCCTTGACAACAAATTTACCCGTGCCGGCAAGGGATTCGATATCCTTGCAAACGATGGAGATGGATTCGAGCAGTTCGTTACCGGTCAGTTCCAGTTTGAGGAAAGAGCCCGCGTTCTTGAATTCGAACGTGCTTCCGGTGCTTTTGGCCAGCATGATATTGCCGCCGCCAGTCGTGTAACCGGTCGTGGGATCGAGGGTGAGCTCATACGGGAAGACTACACTCAGGGAGTCTTTATCCAGGGTAGTAGCAGCATCGTAAGGATAAGCTGCATAATAAGCGTCTGCGGTAGCGAGGGTTGCTTCGCTGGCAAACGAACCGATTGCGGTTCCCGCACCGGAGGTAAGGGTGAACTTCACATTTGAAACACCGTCGAAGACGGAAATCTCGTCGCCTTCTTCCCAAACCTGCTTGTAAGCAGCGCCGTCAATGTGGGCGCGGGTTTGATCGAGATCAGAGATAACAGCCTGAATCGTCGTGATACCGTTGTTGTCAGTCAGAATCTTTCCATTCTCTTTTTGGCAGCCAACTGCTATCAGAAGAAGGGCCATCAATGCAAACAATACTTTTTTCATGGCTCGTTGCATTATTAAAAAATAATGGAATCCCAGGTACCGCCAATCGGCGTATAGTTCTCATTTCCACCACTGGTGGTAGTGCAAGCATTCGACTCCATAGCCAGGAATTGAAGCTCGGTTTCAGGACGTAAATAGATTTGTTTCATCGCAAAAACTATTTGTTCGAAGGATTGTATATAGGTGCAAAAGTACGTTTTTTTTCAATATGATATTGCCAAATCATTCAGGATTATGGTTCACAAACGGTTAAGGCCATGATTGAATTGGCAGAATCGAGTTCAGTGGGGGTGACAAACTCGCCGGAGGAATTCTTGTAGAGGTAGTTATTGCCTGCGGCGTTTTGCAGCATCAGTTTGCCCGCCAGCAGGGCGGCAGCGGCGTTGTCGTATTCTTTGATAAGCGTCTGGGCGGCGGCGAGAGGAAGCTTCCAGCAACTGGGGGCGGAGGGTTGGATCGCGCTCAGTGCCGGGAAGAAGTTGGTCCGGCTGGTGGCCGTCAGCAGGAAGTTCTCTCCGAGGGTAACCTGGGAGAGGCGGTTGCAGCCATTGAGGAAGTGGCGCAGGTTGGTAACGCTCTTGGTGTTGAAGCCGTTGAGATTCAATCGCTCCAGTTTGCCGCAGTTGTAGAAAGTCGAATCGGCTTTGGTCAGCGAAGACGCATTGGCTGCACTGAAATCCAGTTCCGTAAGGGCGGAGCAATCACTGAACAACTTGTTGATATTGGTGGTGGCGGAGAAGTTGATATTCTCTTCGTCCAATGTCGTGAGCGACGTGCACTTGAGGAACAGACAGTAATAGGAGGGTGCCTTGATCTGCTTGAAGTTTTCGCCCAGCGTGATGGACTGGCACTTGGTGCAGGCATTGAACAGGTAGCTGAGCTCGGTCACCTTTGCGG
The DNA here is from genome assembly GCA_045114175.1 of Bacteroidales bacterium. Taxonomy (GTDB): domain Bacteria; phylum Bacteroidota; class Bacteroidia; order Bacteroidales; family UBA932; genus Cacconaster. Next base: position 19,927 of record JBGUJZ010000046.1, read on the forward strand.
GATTCCATGTGCTGATGTCAACGGCAGTCAGCCCTTCGCAGTGGTTGAAGAAACTGGTGATGTTGGTAGCATTGTCCAAATTGACCCAGCTGACGTCCACCGTTTTCAGTTCCACGCAGTAGTGGAACATGTTCCGCAGCGTGGTCGCCTCGTTGGTCAGGAGTTTCTCCGGATGCTCCAGCGTGGTGAGCGCCTTCAAGCGGGAGAAGAGGTAGCTGCCGTTCGTGCCGGTCTTGATGTAATCGTGGGAGGTCTTGACCGTTAGGGTCCCCTTATCGAAAACCGCCAGGATTGAACCGTCACCGTCGGCACTCACATCCGCCCCGTTCGTGATGCCGCTCAGGTCGGCACCGGTTTCAAAAGCGACACGGATGATAGAGGTATTATCGGTACTGGTGGTGGCGTTGGTCGTGCCGTTCGCCACGTTTTTGATACGTGCGTTGAAGTTGGACCCGGTTGTCAGGTTGGCGTAGGAGGTGCCTTTATACTGGAAGAGCGGCATCTGAAGCACCGTGTTGAGTACGGTGGGGTTGCTGCTGCGCTTGGTCATCACGCGCTGGCTGCGGGTGTTGAAATGCAGCGTAAAACCGTTCTTGAAAACAGGGGCTACCGCAATATTGATGATGGACGGGGTCTCCGAGAGGGCGATTCCTTCTCCGCAATCCACATACAGGGAGGTGGAGCCATCGGCTTTGTCAATGGCGAGCGATGAGATTCCACTGCTGGAAAGGGCGATGGAGGCATTGCCGGCTACGGTTTCTCCGCTGTTGCCGGTCACCGAGATGCCCGTGATGACATCCGATCCGGTAATCTGCAGCTCAATGAAGGTGGCTGCGTTATAGAACGTGAAGTCGGTGCCGCTGCTCTTGGCTACCATCAAGTTGCAGCCGAGCGCGCAGCCCGTAGCGGGATCGTAGCGAAGCGTATCCGGATAACGGGTTTTGATCAGCGTGCCCTTGAGGCTCGCGTATTCGGAGTAGGGGTAAAGGGCATAATAGACGGAGTTCTCTTCAAGGTTGATCTCCGACAGGAAGGTACCGCTCGCCGTGCCGGCACCGCTCTGCAGGTTGAAGGGGGTATTGCCCGATTGGTCAAAGATGGAAATCCGGTCGCCTTCGCGCCACAGTTGGCAGTAGGTAACGCGGTCGAATGTGGCGCGCGAAGCGTCTGTCGATTCAATGGATGCGCGCACCAACGTGCGATCCGACAGCCCGGGTTGCTCCGGTCCTATCTCTGCGCAGCCGGCAAATAAAATAGCCAGCAGAGCAAGAAACACTGGAAAACGTTTCATATGCTCGCAAATGTAAAAAGAATAATTGAAGCGAGCAAGTATTATTCACAGTAATAGGGTCTTAGCTTTTTCGCGCGTTCCGGCGTGAGGATATTTTCTTCCACGAGGGCCTCGAGTGTAAACCGCTCTTTCTTCAGCGGCTCCATGGCATAGACCCTTCGGTAGCGCGCGATGCTGTGGGCAGTCTGCCGTCCCAGATAGGGATGTCGGGCCAGGCTGTCTTCGGGCAGTTCCCAGATGCGGAGGGGATGAATCCGGGTAGAATCCGCCCGAATGCTCTCGGCCAACCCGGCGTAGCGGCTGCTGTCAATGCCCCGGATTTCCAACAGTTGTTCGGTGGCATAGTAACCGCCCAGCGAGTCGCGGTAGCCCAGAATTCGTCGGGCATAATAGGGCCCGATTCCGCGCAGTTCTACGAGCGCGGCGCTGTCGGCCGAGTTCAGCTCAAGCTGCGGGATATCGATGAAGGATTCCAGTCGCTCATAGAGGCTGTCGGAGACTACGTACATCTTTGCAAAATCGGACTTTGAACGGAATTGGCCGCCCTTTTCGCGATAATGTTCAATAACTTCCGCCTGCCGTTCGCTCAGGCCAAGCCGGACGAGTTCCTCGCGGGTGACCGTGTTGGGATTGAAACGAAATGATTCCACCTGGCGCGGCTTGCGCGATTCCACCACGGCCGCCGTTGTTCCGGCCGTTGCGGGCGTCTTGTAGCCGCCAAGTTTACTTTTCTGCGGCTGGCTTCGCCCAGCCTCGGGCGCCTTACTCCGCTCGGACGAAAAAGTCCTCGCTTCGTAAGCGACACTCGGCTGCGGCTCTGCCGCGGCCATCCTGTCATGCCCGGCTTCGACACGCTCGTCATGCCCGGCTTCGACCGGGCATCTTTCGCTTGTCGCAGGCCGCTCTACGACCTTCGTTACGAAGATCGCCAGTTGAAAACCGATAATCAGGAAAATCAGGGCTACGGCCCCGTTGGCGGCACCCTCAGTCGCGCGTTTCTTCCTCCCGCCGTTCTCTTTCTGTTTCATTTGTCTTCCCTCCTTTGACGGTCAGTACGATTTCGCCTTTGGGTTCGTGTTGTGTAAAGTAGTTAAACAGTTCCTGCAAAGTGCCACGGTGCGTGGTGTCGTGGAGTTTGGAGATCTCCCGCGAGACGGAGGCAGGTCGCTCCGGCCCGAATACTTCAATGAATTGTCCCAGCGTCTTGACCAGCCGGAACGGGGATTCATAGAAGATCATAGTCCGCTCTTCGTCGGCAAGTGCCTTGAGCCGCGTCTGGCGTCCTTTTTTGACAGGCAGGAAGCCTTCAAAGCAGAAGCGGTCGCAGGGAAAACCCGAATTGACCAGCGCCGGAATCAGGGCAGTGGGGCCGGGGAGGGTTTCCACTTCGATGCCGGCCTCTACACAGGTTCGCACGAGCAAGAACCCCGGATCGGAAATGCCCGGCGTGCCGGCATCGCTGATGAGCGCCACGGTGCTGCCGGCCAGAATGCGGTCGCGCAAACCTTCTACCGTCTTGTGCTCATTGAACTTGTGGTGCGCCTCCATGTGGGTGCCGATTTCAAAGCGCTTGAGCAGTACCGAACTCGTCCGGGTATCTTCCGCAAGAATCAGGTCCGCTTCCTTCAGGATACGGATGGCGCGGAGGGTGATATCTTCGAGGTTGCCCACCGGAGTCGGGACGATGTAGAGTTTCGACATTTTTTCTATCTTTGTGACCTGTTAACTGTCACTCCACAAAAGTAGTCAAAAATGTTTATCGAAAGCGCAAAAAATACCGGTCGCATTGAAGTTGTCTGTGGTTCGATGTTCTCCGGAAAGACTGAAGAACTCATCCGTCGAATGCGGCGCGCCGTCTTTGCCAACCTGAACATCAAGATATTCAAGCCGCAGATCGATATCCGTTACTCGGCTAGCGATGTTGTCTCGCACGATGCAAAGGCCATTGCCTCCACCCCCGTTGCCACCTCGGCTGACATTCTCGCACAGGTGGGCGACGCGCGCGTTGTTGGCATAGACGAGGCCCAGTTCTTTGATCTGGGGATCGTTGACGTTGCCGTCGAATTGGCCCGTCGTGGTGTGCGCGTTATCGTAGCCGGTCTCGACATGGACTACCTGGGCAAGCCCTTCGGCCCGATGCCCGCCCTGATGGCCGTTGCCGACGATGTCACCAAGGTCCACGCCATCTGCGTCCGCTGCGGTGACCTGGCTATGTACTCGCACCGCCTCTCCAAGAGTGACAAACTGGTGGAACTCGGCGAAAAAGACATCTACGAGCCTATCTGCCGCGCTTGCTTCAACCGTCTCCAGGAGGAGGGGAACCTATAAAATTTGGAAGTTTCCCGAAAAGACCATATCTTTGCGCCCTCAATTCATCGCGGGGTAGAGCAGTGGTAGCTTGTCGGGCTCATAACCCGGAGGTCGGAGGTTCGAATCCTCCCCCCGCTACAAAGATCAAAAGTGAGCAGGACGCAAGTCCTGCTTTTTCTTTTTTCCAGCCAGCCGAATGCTAGCACTCGGCCTGGCTGGGGAAAAAGAAAAAAGCTTGCACCGCTCGCGGTGCGCTCACTTTTGCTCTTTGTAAAGCCTCCCCCTCACGGATCGCGAGCTCCGCGAGCAATCCTCTGCCTCCGCGGTGTTTACTTTTGGCCTTTGAGTAATCGGAGGTTTTTCTCCCTACTTCTTGGCGTCGTAATAATTAGAACTATCAACACTATTCGTTATTCCTATGGAAGAACACATCCTCGTCCTTCCTCGTCATTTGGGAAGTCGTTTATCGAAGGCCTCGTTACAAATCACGCTGCCTAGTTTTAAATGGTGTTCATCCCGATCGTATATGAAATGCACTTTCATGAAATATAATATCAAAGAGTCATTCTCGTACTTAAATAGTTCATTTTGAACCATCTTTGCTAAGTTCAAAGCAGCTACTTCATCGGGTATCTCTGATGGGAATAGAAGTTTTTGCGAATTCCAGATATCATTTATGGATAATAATGGAACGCCACCGGGCCCAAACAAAGAATCGATTTCGTTCCCTCTAGAATCATATCGATACCCAATTCCAATCTGGGTATAGGGTAGAGAGTCGTGTTTGGTCGTATCAAATAAATTGATGTGATAATAGCGTCTGCAATACTCATTGTACTTCTCTCTTCTTTGTGATAGCGTTGTGTCTGTCAAAGGGTACGCTCCTTCATCGCCGCGGATGATTGCATGTTTCGCATCAATAATCTCAAGGGTGTCTATCGCGTTCTTGTAATGTTTGCGGTAGACACGGGATGGCCGCCATTTTACAATCGCTATCGAAGAATCTTCATCGCAGAAATAATACGAACCCCTCAATGAATGAATAAACCAACCGACAGCATCAGTACTGCTGATGATGGCATGGATGCTGGATTCAGGATATAGATAGATGTCTATCCAATCACATGAATGATATCCGCCGTGATAGCTGACAAGAGGTGCTTGTCGGCAACATCCAGTAAAAGCAAGAAACGTCGTTATAGCCAAGACTGTAGTTAATCGTTTCATGATAAGGATTGTTTATTTGATATTTTGCTGAATCGTAAGAAGGCAGTCGTGGCAGAGGCAATCGTCATAGTGGGTGCCCAGCCAGTCGAGTTGCTCTCTGGAAAGTCGCACGTGGGCACAGTGGCAGTCCTGCATCCGCTCACCGTGTAGGCACTCGAACTCCGCTCCGCAGCGTGGACAAATCTTTTTCATAACTCTACAAAGATAATGAAAAGAGTGTTAATGTGCTTTCTCTGGTATCGTGTTGTCAAGTTCTTTAGCGAACAGGTCGAGTTCTATAAGATCCTCCAGATGGTTCGAGATTCTTTCTGCGTAGTCTACAAGGCCGGAAAAACTCGTCGTTTTTCCGGTTTTTTCTTTTTCGGAAGATTTGTAAATACTTGATATTGATCGGATTACACGGAGCGCCTCGTTCTCTGTTGTGGTTAGATATTCTCCAATTTCGCGGTCCCAGATTACTCCCTTGGGAAAGGCTAGATTTTGTATTTTTTGACGTTTTTGAAAATCCCCGGTCTTCCATAAAGTTCCTAATTTACAGGATGTTAGTAGCGCTCCCTTCATATCTGAGGGGAGGTTCGAGGAATTATTATGGAGTCTTGATATTTCGGCTTCTAGTTCATCGATTTGCTGATCTAATTCTGCTTTGGTCAAATCATAAACCTCTCGAGGGATATCGCCCAGTCCAAAACGCTTCATAACGGCTTTCCGCTGGTTGTTAAGACAGGATACTCTTTTCCTTAACTCGGCAATCTCACCTACCACAGAAACACTTCGCTCTTTCAGTATTTTTATCAGGGTATCGTTCAAAATTGTTAGGACTACTTGTGGATTACAATGGTCATAAAGTACTCCCGGCTGCAAAGGAAATATATAGATGACATTGTGGATCTGGAGGTAGAGCTCGGGATGCCACTGAACGCCTTTAGAGGAGAGTAGATTACTTTCTCACTAAACGATCTGGCGGAAATATGTGAAAGAGAGCATATTAAGAAGAAATCGTATCAAGGTCTCATTCAACATCTAAAGAAGGACTACGACATTGACCTGCAGATTACGTAACAAACACCACCTTAGCTAGAATGCCGGGGTGTTTTTTTTCTTTTCCAGATACATTGTGAAGTGACAAATACTGCTTACCTTTGTGGTAATAACCGATACATCCCGTTCGCGCATATGAGAAAAACACGCGTTCATCGAAATCCTCATCATCTGGTAGAAGGTGATGCGTCTATATCATGGTTATTCAAGGAGTCGGTTATTCAAACTACAGTAGGCGTGGTAGAGTTAGCACCTAAGTAATAGTTAATAATGGACGCTAATCAACTTATTCTTTACCAGGGCACCGCCGATAATTCTCTACCTTTGTAAAAACTCTAACTCATGAAAAGAGTCTGCTTCTATTTGATAGTTGTTCTCTGCCTACTTGGCTGTGGCCAACGAAATGCCAAGAGTTCGCATACTAGTAGACTTGATTCCTCCCCATCACCTTCCAACGGATCTCAAGTACAGCAACATACTATAGCTCCGGTCAAAGAGGATTTGGTTTATCCGGCTATCGGAATGATAGCGACTGATTTCAAATATGTCTACTTCGGCCGCATCGGTTATTTCGATCGCTCATTCAAAGAAGATACGCTTGTTTTCCCACCTATACCAGGATTGGTACATCGAATAGCTTATGCAATGTGCCCTACGGACACTTGCTTTTCTGAATACGTAGCCCTCGCACTTCGATGTCCACCCATTAAACCATTGCTGAATTGGTTATCGGATACAGTTCGCACTTATATTGATTGGTTTCCCATTGGGCACAGATTAGACCTGGCTACCGGCAAACAACTGGACATCCCCAAGAAGCACCTGAAATCCGATAAGGCGATCTGTGATTACTATATTGACCAGTTGCAGCACGTATACGATGGCTGGCAATGCACTGGCGGAGATGACCATGATCATGACGTTCTTAATTACCAGGCCGGCCTTCTCATTTCTGATTGCTGGAATTCCAGGAATCTTTACACCTTCTATCTCGCCGAATGGAACGATCTTATGGGTAATGGTTACAACAATCGGGAATCTTTCTTGACGATAGACGCCTTAACAGGAGCGTCTTTGAGCATTTCAGATTTCATTCTTCCCGACAAGTTTGATAGTCTTGCTACTCTGATGATGCCTCGGCTCATAAATGATAAGAAGGAGTATTACATTAGGCAGGCGGATATTAAGCCAGAACATTATAGGGAGATACTTGATAAAGCCAATGGTTGTGCTCTCATCGCTGAAGGTCTTATCATCTACTACTATGCTTATAACATCGGGTTTGGTTGTGATGGTCAGTATTGTGCCGTGATACCATACGAAGAGCTGCATGGTATATTGAAAGAGAACCTTGCGGCCGTACTCATTCCAGCATCGCCAAATGAAAAGGCAAAGAGATATAACCAGTAGGGTTTATGGACATTGTAGTTAAAATAATCATACTAATACCAATAATCTTTGTCGCTATTTGCCTATTGAGATTATTGTTTAAAGCTATAATAGAGCTGGGATCGTTTCTCGGGGCATTTCTACGGGATTTTTTCAACCGTCGAAAACGCAGGCTTAACAAGAAACGGAAAAGAGTATCACAGATAGAGAATAAATACAAAAGAGCGATTCCACGGATTATAAAAGATAAGTGGAACAGCGATAGCATATATCGTCTTTCCGAAGAGCAACTGGACGATTTGTTAATAGTGAGCGAACATGAGTTGAGCCAGATTGAAGAAAAGGTCATTGCAGAGGAGCAAGTTAATTTTGAAAAACAAAGGCGATTAGATGAATTGCGCAATAAGTACCCCTTCGCTTATGCATACTATATGAGAGAAGTAAGTAGATCCGATTCCATCCGTTTTGAAAATAATCGTTTAGAAGATTTACTTAGTATTCCTGTTGCCGAATGGGCATTGAAAGAGGGAGAGATTGTTGAATCTGCCATAAAACTTGACAAGGCTCGCATATTGGGCAGACAATACCCACTAGCAGTTGCCTCGTTATTGAATGCTGGCCGTTTTTCTATCAACGATGTCTTGTATAAGAATCCGGATAAGGTCGATTATTTATTATCGATTCCGAACGCTGAATTACTTCGCATAGAGAGTGAAATAAAAGAAAGACCATCTTTTGTTAAAACGGTTATTGATGAAGAAGAGAAACGGTACCTATACGAGTTGTCGCATGAGAAAAAGGAGAACTTTGAAGAGTATCAAAAGTACCTCGATAGAAGAAACGTGAAGTACTTGTACCATTTTACCGAAAGGAGTAATTTGGAATCTATTCGTACTAATGGTGGACTATTCTCGTGGAAGTACTCTGAGGAGCATGATATAGTTGTTCCCAAACCGGGAGGCTCTTGTCTATCTCGTGAGTTAGACGAATTATATGGGTTAGAAGATTACGTGCGCTTGAGTTTCACGAGAAATCATCCTATGGTCTATAGATTGAAGACGGAAGAGCGCTATAGAATGGTTTTACTCGTTATCAAGGCAGAAGTGGCTTTATTAAAATATACGATGTTCTCTGATATGAACGCGGCTGATAAAGGGCACACTCATGGGGATAGCCTCAAGCATTTGAAGAATGTGAAGCTATACGAAACAAACAGAGAACCAGAGGATTATTTGACAATTGGCGGTTCCAAGAAGTATTGGCAAGCAGAAGTATTGGTGAAAACCTTTGTTCCGCTTGAATATATAGTGAATATTGATAAGCCACGGCCGCTATAGATTATCATATGCGATCTGTTATGCTTCATGTGCCTTTCGTCAATCGTTATAAGTGCAGGTTATGTAGTAAAGAGAGCGTTTACTAAAGGTAAATAATTCGGTTATGTCCTAACTGTTTAGGCATATACTGTTTACCTTTGCCGCATATCACACATGATTGTATAGAATCTTATGAAACTTTATTTTTAGAGTCAGAATATGAATCCTCGGGAAACTATAAAAAAGAAGCAGAAGCAGAGAGCGTAGAGCAAAAAAAAAGAAAGAGCCCACAAAAGCTCTTTGTTATAGTTGCTATGGCCCATCATCGTTTTGGCTTCTTTTCGATTCTCATACACCGCGCCACTGGGTATGTGTTTAACTACTGCATTCATATTCATAGGATTATCGTAGGTTCTTACATCTATTAGTATTATGGGGGTTCTGGGCGGCGTTTTTTCAAGTTGGCGACGAAAAAAAAGAGCAGAGGATTGAATGCCTCTGCTCTTCCAAGAGAAATTGATAGTAAAATATTGAAAGATAGTGATTAATGTGGGTCCTCTAGCTTTTCGACCTCAAGTTCTTTAGTGAATCTGTCGAGTTCCATAAATTCATCCAGACAGTTCGAGATTTTTTCTGCGTAGTCTACCAAATAGGACATTTCTTCGGAAATGTCCTATTTTTATGCCTACACCTTCATAAAAGACTCTTTTTGAGTTAGAAAACAGGGTATTCCGCCGAAAAGTAGTACATTTGTATCAATTGTATTAACGGCAACAGTATGGGTATATCCGATTGGAAATTAAAGCTCCGGTATGGAAAAATAAAAACTCCATTTTCTCATTTCACGGTGTTGGCTAATGGAGATGTTATAAAAGAAATGGACGGATTTGACTGCCCACAAGGGCCCGCTTGGATGGGCATTAAGGTTTGGGCTATAGATTGCGGTATGGCCATGGATATGGCTCGAGTCATCGGTGAAGATATTGGTTTCAAAGTCAGACAATCACATGACAGCATCCTTGTCTATGATACCGCTCCTGAAGAACCGCCACGAGATAATCCCTACGGATATGACATTAAATTCACTCCTTACACTGAGGAAGATTAAACTCTATCACGGCTTTGAAGCCGCTGATGAACTCGTTCGAAATTTCTAATACCTGTTCTACCAAAACCAAAAATGAGCAGGACGCAAGTCCTGCTTTTTCTATTTCCAGCCTGCGCGAAAGCTAGCTTTCGGCCAGGCTGGAAATAGAAAAAAGCCTCACCGCTCCGCGGTGCTCACTTTTAGTTTTAATAATCCTCCCTTCCATTTTTGGATATATTCCGGATTGTATCTACCTTCACGTCGAAATAACTGTAACTATTGAAGTTCCAGCACACACATAGACCTGGATTCTGGTTCGGCTTAATCGATTTCTGTACGGCCGGATGGTTCTTTCTGTTGTACATGCCGCTGAGCGGCTTACAGGATGAACTGGACGAGATTCTCGGCCGCAGGACGCAACGGTATTGGGTAGCGTATCTGCTAGGCATTCCTACGCTGTTTATCTATCCACTCGTTTGGATGGCTCGGATTGCAGAAGAGCTGAAAGTGAAGGCCATAGAGATGGGACTTGAAGGTCCCTACACCTCTTGGTGGCATATGTTCGGATGGAACACCTTCGGCGTGCTGCTATTTGGCCCTGCGATTGCAACCGGCCGGTTCTTCGATACCCTCAACCGGATTGAACAAAAGATGAATTGATATGATCTGGATTCCTATTATTGCAGTGTTAACGGCCTTGATGGGCATCGTTTATCTCCGCGGCAAGGGAGACGGTTTCATTGCTGGATACAATACGGCATCTCCGGAACAGAAACGGAGAGTCATTATTGAGCGGCTCCGATTGCTGGTCGCTATCTTTCACTTTGGGATTGCGGCGCTGTTCTTCCTGTTTTTTCTGAAGAACTCAGATTTGGCTGCGACTATCTTCTTTTCAAGCCTAACGGTGTTGGCCATCGTGGTCATCGTGCTTGCCAACACCTGGGCGAAGCGCAGATGAAAAGTGCTTGGAGTCGCCCCAGCGGCCATAGCCGATAACGATCTTTTGGCCGGTGAGATCATCCCCCAACGAGCAGAAGGGAAACACGCAATTACGGCAAATGTGCGTGTCACGTTTCGAAGGCTCAACGGATGAAGGGCAGTCACGGAGCAGGGTCTTGCGGTCGTACAGATTATACTTGACCATCTGCTCTTCCGGCGTGATATTGGGCATGATGACATTGGCGCCCGAAAGAATGCCCTTTTCGCGGCCGCGGGGATCCAGGACCTCCAGGGCTGTGGCTGCAGCGATATTGATGTCCGGCATCAGCAGGCGCAGCAGCGCAATCATCTTGAGCCCGAGGGCGAACCGCCGCTCAGCGGAAGGGTAAGGTGCGCCTGTCAACGTGAGCGGGGTCTCCGGATGCGGGTTGTAGGGGCCCATGCCCACCATCGGCGCATCGAACTTCTTATAGAACAGAAGGTCGTCTGCCATATCCTCCGCCGTCTGGAACGGCATCCCGATCATTGCGCCCGTACCGGCCTGATAGCCGACCTCCTTCAAATCGTACAGGGCTTGCAGCCTGCGGTCGTAGGAGTGCAGGGGATCGTTGGGATGAATCTTGTGGTACAAATCGGGATTGGTGGCCTCAATGCGGAGCAGGTAACGGTGGGCTCCTGCATCGTACCATTCTTCATATACCTCACGCGCCTGTTCGCCGAGGGAAAGGGTAACTCCCAGGGGCGGATCATCCCCCGTATCGATGGCCTTGATGGCCTTCAGCAGGCGGGTGATTTTGCGGATAAACGCCGCATCCGTCCGCTCGCCACCCTGGATCACCACGGAACCGAAACGACGCTTGGCGGCGATCCGTGCCGTGGCAAGCGCCTCCTCTTCAGAGAGCTCGTAGCGCTGGCAGCGGATATCCCGGCGGATGCCGCAATACAGGCAGTTCTTGGCGCAGATATTCGAGATTTCAATCAGCCCTCGCAGATAGACCTCCGGGCCGATGGTGGCCACCTTGACGCGATACGCCTCCTCGCGAAGCGCTGCCTCAAAAGCAGCATCCTCGCAGGCGATGGCAGCGGCCAGTCCTTCCCGATCCAATGTGAGTTCTGACAGATTCATACAACAAAGATATGAATTAAAAATACAAGTAGATCAGGGTCCATACCCCGAAACGGAGCACTTTTCCGATCAGCAGCATCAGCAGCGTCCAGAAAGCCGGGGTCTTGTAGAATCCCAGACCGATTGAGATGGCATCGCCAATAATAGGCACCCAGCTGATGAGCGCCATCCAGACGCCGTATTTGTCAATCTTGGCCTTTTGCTTTTCCAGCGTTTCCCGCTTGACTTTGAAGGTCTTCTCGAGCCATTCCCACTTGCAGAGGCGTCCCAGGAAATAGGTGGTTACGCTGCCGAGCCAGTTGCCCACCGATCCCACCAGCAGGCAGACGAGCGGCTGTTTGGTGGCAATCATCACGGCGATGTAGAGCGCATCCGAGCTGAATGGCACTACCGTGGCCGCCAGAAAGGTGCCCAGAAAAAGCCCAAGAAGGCCCAAGCTGCTGAGATCCACCGCCGGAAAGGTTACTTAACCCGCTCCATGGTCATGGCCACTTCAGTAGAAGTGCCATAATCATAGAACCAGAAAACGTCGTCAGAAATGAAAGTATAATTCCAGGTGCCGCTTTTGCGGAATGCAAACCATTCCGGTGCGCCTTCCGGTATCGCGTCGTAGGTAAAACGGATGGAGGAAGAAGAAACGACCTTATAGGTTCCGGTAGTGGCAAAGCCATCCGCCGTTACGGTAAAGATGCCGTTTCCATAGAAGGTCATCGTCTTGTAGGGGGTTCCATCTGAATGGACGTCCAGTACCGTGAAGGTGCCGTTGATTTTGGTGGAGCCGGAAGTCATCGCCCACTCACCTTGGATAGAGGGTTTTTCCGACTGGGGACCGCAAGACGCCGAGAGCAATGCCAGTGCGCTGAGGGCCAGCGCTAGAATCATCTTTTTCATGCTGCAAAGATAGGAATAATACCCTTTTTTGATTACATTCGCAGAAGATATGGACGTTTGGCTCTGCATAGGACTGTTCGCGCTGACAATGGCGTCGAGTTTCACGCAGCGGGTGACCGGATTCGGTTTCGGCATCCTGATGATGACGCTCTTGCCGGCACTGATGCCCACCTATGGTGAGGCCACGGCGTTGAGCGGCCTTCTGGCCATCTTTACGGCACTGGTGCCGGCCATCCAGACGCGCAAATATCTGGACTGGAAAAAACTCCTGCCCATCCTGATTGTCTTCTTGATTACCTCCTGGATGGGGGTATGGCTGGTGGCCCGGATGGATAGCAACTTGCTGAAACATGTCGTGGGCGCAGTCCTGATGGCGGTCAGCCTCTGGTTCTTTATCACGGGCGGCCGGATTCGGATGGCGCCGACCTGGCCGGTTCAGGCGGGCATGGGTACGCTCTCCGGATTGATGGGTGGCCTCTTTGCCATGCAGGGCCCGCCTGCCGTCATCTACTTTCTGGCGGCTGCCGATTCCAAAGATCAGTATATCGCGCTGACACAGTGGTATTTCCTGATTGGCAATATCTTTATGGCTTTCTTCCGTGCCGGTACCGGATTCGTTACGGTGGAGGTGCTGAAGCTCTGGTGCGTGGCCATCCCCGGCGTCTTTCTGGGGCTCTTCCTCGGCGCCAAGGTGTACAAGCGTATTCGCACCGAAGAACTTCGGCGCGTCATATACGCTTTCCTAATGATTGCAGGCCTGCTGGCGCTGCTGCGATAGATTACTTCTTGTGCTCCAGATAATAGCGCAACCCCAGGTTGAGGTTGGCAATCAGCGCGTCTGAGCTATAGGTAGCGCCGGATACGCCATCAATCTGTTCACCCAGCACCTCTTCTACCGTGCGACCGATCAGAGCAGGGAGGATTCCGTCTTCCGCACGCTGGAGGTAGCGGGGCGTCTCATCGTTCTCAAGGACTTCGATGGCGGTAACCTTGTCGTTCTGAACGGTAATCAGCAACGGAGTGGCACCGTTGTACCCCTCGATGGCCTTACCGATTTCGGTGGTGTTAATGGTATAAATGCCTTTTTTGCAGCTCATCACGCCGTCGCCCGATTTGCAGGAGGCAACCAGCAGGGCGCAGATAGCCAAAAGAATGGTCAGTTTTTTCATTGATCCAGATAGTTTTTGGAGTATTCTACATAATGGGCGGCATTGATGCGGGACATCCCTTCGCCGGCCATTTTGATAAACTTGGCGGGAACACCGCCCCAGAGTTCTCCGGGGCCGATTTTGGTATGTTGCAGGACCAGCGCGCCTGCGGCCACGATGGCGTTTTCACCGACTTCGCAGAAATCCAGCAGGGTGGCGCCCATACCGATCAGCGCACCATCGTGGATGGTGCAGGCATGGACAGTCACGTTGTGTCCGATAGTGACGTCATTGCCGATATAGGTAGGTCCTACATCCAGCGTGACATGCACACAGCTGCAGTCCTGGATGTTGGTGCGGTCTCCGATGCGAATGGGGGCCACGTCGCCGCGAACCACGGCGTTGAACCAAACCGAACAGTCGTCACCCAGTTCGACGTCGCCCACAATCGTGGCGTTCTCGCTGAAGTAGCAACCTTTTCCCCACTTGGGAGCCTTGCCGCAGTAGGATTTGATCAGTGCCATACGCTAATCTCATAAGGGACGCCGTTGAGAACATCCACGCGGCCGATGTACCGGGTGCCCTTGTCGGTCTTGATAGCGGTCACAGTGGTGGCGCAAAAGACAGAGATGTAATAGGTTCCGGCCTTCGGTGCGGGGACTGTCAGCGTCTTGTTCATGCCGAGTGAAATATTCTGGTAGCGGGCATTCTCGCGGAACGCGAAGTCGTCCGGGTTGGCAAAGAGATAAAGGTTGTAGTCGCTCTCGGCCACTACGCTCTTGAGCTGGATCCGCAGGGTATCCACCCCTTCGGGTACCTCTACCGTAAAGTGGTGATACTGACGGTCACCCACGCGGGTATAAGCCGGATCATTGTCGTGGGTAGCCTTGTCCATCAGGCGAGGCTCCCCGAATACCAGCGCCCCCTTGGTATGGGCGGGGGCATTGCCCTCCATCGCGTAGAGCAACATCGCGCTCATCAAGTGCAAGCGATCACCGGATGCAGCGCCTTCAGGATGCGAACCGCAAGAGATAACGCGGCCCCACTCTTCCTTCTCCTTAACAGACCAGATGACGGGGGTGCCGTCGAATTTGCGCTTGGGTTGCGGGTCGAGCATCGAGATGTCATAGCGGGCCAGCACCTCACCGGCGGCCGGCCAGAGGGTATCCACGATGCCATAGCAGCCACCGTTGTGGAAAACGCTGTCGATATACATATCGCCACCGAAATCATAATACTTGAGCAGGGGAGAACCCGGTTCGATGCGGACACCGTGGCGCTTCTGGCTCACGTTGGTATTGCGCACCACGCCCGGCCAGATGCCGATGTAGTTGGGACCGTAATCCTTGACGCCGTCGTCCATCAGTTTATACTGGGTGACGAAGAACGCACCCGCGCAGCAGCCGACATAACTGCCGCCTGCGTGGATATAATCCTTGAAAATCTGCCGTCCACGGTCACCCAACGGGCGGGAGAGCGCCTGCGCATTACCTCCGTTCATAAAGATGCAGCGGAAGCGCGGAGCTCCGTCCGGATAGAGCAGGATGCCGTTTTCGTCGAGCGGATTGCCCAGCAGCACTTCGTTCTGCACGACCGTATCAATGTAGGAAAGTTCTTTGGTCGGAGCCGTCACGAGGGCTTCAATCTCCAGTCCCAGATAGCGCGCGGATGGCAGGTCTTTGCGGGAAGAAACGCCAATTCCGCTATCCATCCAGATATCCTTGTAATAGCCCTTGTCGTTGGTCTGAACCTTCACAGGGACCGGTTCTGCATCTTTTTTGGGTTTCTTGCGGGCAGCGGCTTCCGGCATTCCCACCGGCAGCAGCATCAGCGCGACAGCGGCTACAACCGCGGTTCGCTTGAGCAGGGAAGTGTGCTTCATGATTCTTGCTTTACGTTTACAATGCAACAAAGTTAACCTTTTTTGTTTGCGGCGCAATCGTTATCTTTGTGCAAAACAAAAAACATCCGTATGAAGAACTTCTTCGCCCTCAATCGCTGCCTGTTACTGGCCGCCTTGGCACTGTTGCTCACCGGTGCTTCACTCTCCGCCCAATCCTCCAACGTCGTTGAGAAAGCCCGCTATTTCCTGAGCGTTGAACAGATGCCGGATGCTTCCCGTTTCCTGCCCGATCCGCCAATCAACGGCTCCGAGGCCTTCTGCCTGGACAGTGTGGTTTATGAGCAGGGCAAGGCATTGCGCGGCACGCCGCGCGGCGAGGAGGCTGTGCGCGATGCAAAGACCAAGATTGATTACGTGATGCGCCGCTTCGGTGCGGTGATGGAGCGGGACCTGACTCCCGAGAACTATCCCGTCACGGCGGATTTCCTCTTCCGGAGCATCACCACGGCGCGCCTGACCGTCACCACCGCCAAAGACAAGTTCCACCGGATGCGCCCCTACCAGTATTTTAATGAGCCTACGCCCGTTCCGGAAAAAGAGGCCAAAGATGACTTTACATCCTATCCCTCAGGCCACACCATCCGGTTCTGGATGGCTGCCCTCGTGCTGGCCGCCCTTGATCCGGAGCATCAGGACGAGATTCTGAAGGTGGGATATGAGCTGGGCCAGAGCCGCACCATCGTGGGCTTCCACTTCCAGTCCGATATCGACGCGGCCCGTCTGGCCGCCAGTGCTGCCTACGCCCGCCTCTCCGCTGACCGCGCCTGGCAGAAAGCCTTCCGCCGCGCCCAGCGTGAGATAGCCCGCAAGCACTGAGATTATTTGCGTCGCTGACAGCCCTCTGCAAAGGGGCAGTTGGCGCAGCCGGGGGCGCAACGGCGCCGACGGCGGATGAGGATGAAGAGCACCGCCACGAAAGCGGCGGCGATAGCAATCAGAATAAGTAGGGTGGGCAGGTTCATCGCGTTAGCCCATCACGGCTCCGGTAATCAGAAAGGCCAGCCAGGCCGCAACCCAAGCCACGGCACACTGGAAAACAATCATCCAGAGCGCCAGACGGCCTCCCAGTTCACGTTTGACGGCGGCGATAGCGGCAACGCAAGGGGTGTAAAGCAGGCAGAAAGCCAGCATCGGGATGGCGGTAGCGGGAGTCAGGAAGGAGGTGACGCCCAGCACCTGCATCGTAGAGATCACGCTCTCCTTGGCCATGAAGCCGGAGATGAGCGCCGTGACAATCCGCCAGTCACCGAGTCCAATCGGCTGGAAGAGCGGTTCGAGCATTCCGGCAATCCATGCCAGCATACTGCCCTCGCCCTGAACGAACTGCAGGCGGAAGTTGAAGGACTGCAGGAACCAGATGATGATGGAAGCTACGAAGATGACCGTAAAGGCACGCTGCAGGAAGTCTTTGGTCTTGTCCCACAGCAGATGGCAAACATTCTTGAGGCCCGGCAGGCGGTAGTTGGGCAACTCCATTACGAAGGGGGCCGGTTCCCGCTGCGGGTGGATCCACTTGGCCAGTAAGGCCAGCAGGATACCCACCAGAATAGCGGAGAGATAAAGGATGACGAGCACCAGGCCACCGTGACCCGGGAAGAAGGCGGCTGTAAAGAAGGCGTAGATCGGAATCTTAGCCGAACAACTCATGTAGGGGGTGAGCAGGATAGTCAGCCGGCGGTCATGAGCGGAGGGCAGGGTGCGGGCCGCCATCACGGCCGGCACGGAGCAGCCGAATCCTATGAGCAGCGGCACGATGCTGTGGCCGCTGAGTCCCAAGTGACGGAGCAACTTGTCAGATACGAAGGCCACGCGGGCCATATAACCGCTGTCTTCCAGCAGCGAGAGAAAGAAGAACAGCAGGATGATAATGGGTACGAAACTGATGACGGTACCCACGCCGCCAAAGATTCCGTCAACAACCAGTGAGCGGACGGCGGGAGCAACCTCCCAGCGCGTCATAGCGGCAGCGGTCACTTCGCCCAGATGGCCAATGGCGCGGGCCAGCAATTCCTGGAGCGGAGCGCCAATGACGTCGATGGTTAACCAGATAATGGCAGAGATAACGGCCAGGAAGATGGGGAGGGCCGTCCATTTGCCGGTGAGGACCTTGTCAATCCGGCGGCTGCGGCGGTACTCCTTGCTCTCGCGGGGCTTGACGACCGTTTTACCGCAGAGTTTGCGGATGAAAGAGAATCGCATATCGGCCATGGCCGCGTTGCGGTCCAACCCGCGCTCCTCTTCCATCTGAAGGATGATGTGGTCAATCATCTCCTTCTCGTTCTGTTCGAGTTTCAGCCCCTGTTCTACTTGCGGATCGCCGTCAATCAGCCGGCTGGCCGCATAACGCACCGGTAGACCGGCTTGCACAGCGTGGTCTTCAATCAGGTGCATGATGCCGTGCAGGCAGCGGTGGACGGCTCCGCCGTAATCTTCTTTGTCGCAGAAGTCCTGACGGGCAGGCTTCTCCTGATAGCGGGCGATGTGGATGGCGTGATCCACCAACTCCTCCACGCCCTCGTTCCTGACGGCCGAGATGGGGACAACCGGCAGCCCCAGAATAGCCTCCATCTCATTGACGCGGATGGAGCCGCCATTTCCCTGAACTTCATCCATCATATTGAGCGCGAGCACCATCGGGACTTCCAGCTCCATGAGTTGCATGGTCAGATAAAAGTTGCGCTCGATATTGCTGGCATCCAGGATATTGATGATGCAGTGAGGCTTCTCCTTGAGGATAAAATCGCGCGCCACGCGTTCTTCCGCCGTGTAGGGCGCCAGGGAATAGATGCCCGGAAGGTCGGTGATGCGGGTCTCCGGATGGCGCCGGATGATGCCGTCCTTGCGGTCCACGGTAACGCCCGGGAAGTTACCCACGTGCTGGTTCGATCCGGTCAGCTGGTTGAAGAGGGTGGTTTTGCCGCAATTCTGATTGCCGACCAGGGCAAAGGAGAGCACGGTATCTTTGGGCAGTGCCTGTTCGTGCTCTTTTTGGTGGTATTTGCCACCTTCACCGAGTCCCGGGTGAAGCAGATTCGATTCTGTTTCGGGCTCCTCAGGCTCGGCGGGCGCTTCATAGACAGCCGGCTCTACGGTAAGACTCTTAGCATCGGCCCGACGGAGCGAAAGGGAGTACCCCCCGACGAGCAGTTCCATCGGGTCGCCCAGCGGTGCCAGCTTGGTAACTTTGACAACGGCTCCTGGGATGAGGCCCATGTCAAGAAAATGCTGACGCAACTGCCCAGTTCCGCCTACCGCAAGAATGCGGGCGGAATCACCGGGTTTCAAGGTATCGAGTGTCATTGCGGTTGGATCAATCTGCAAATATCGTAAAAAAAATGGCCGGTCACAAGGCCGGCCATCCGAAAATGTTTGCTGTAAGATTAGATCTCTACAACGGGAGCTTCAGGAGCGTTCTTCATTACGGAAGCGATGCCATTGTCGCAGGTCTTCTCGCTAGCGTACATCTGGCTCTGTCCGATGACCTGGCCATTGGTAGCCTTGAGGCAGAAGAAAGGTTTGCCATTCTTAGCGACCTTCTTCTCGAAGCGCTTGATTTCTACAGCATTCTTCTTAACGGATTCGATACCGTTGAGGCAAGCAGCCTTCGTGTTGTAACCTTCGCTGGCAAGGATTACCTGGCCGTTGGTAGCTTTGAGATTGAACTGGAACTCACCGTTCTTTCTTACAGAAACTTCAAATTTTCCCATGGTGTTGTCGTTTAAATAGATGATACCACAAATATATAAATAAATGAATAATTATCGAAAATCTTTCCGGATTCGAATGTCACACTCGGGGAGAGCACGGTTGAGCGCGGTGGATAGCTCTTCCAGGGAAGTGTCCGTCAGATGATAAGGCATCAGGGCCTTGGGCGCAATGATCTTGGCTGCTTCCACGGCCTGCTCAACGGTCATCGTATAGGGTTGGTTCACCGGCAGGAATGCCAGGTCAATCTGTCCGGCGAGTTCTTTCATCTCGGGGATTACCTCGGTGTCGCCGGCCACGTAAACCTTGAATCCTGCGATATCAATCACGTAACCGTTGTCTTCCCGCGCCTTGGGATGGAACTTGGTGTGGCCCGGTGAGTTGTTGTAGGCTGGGACGGCCGTAACCGTGATGCCGTCGGTCAACGTAAGGCTCTTGCCGAGACGCAGCAGGGTGGCCTTCGGGAAGTGCTCGCAGACATCCGGCGAGCCGATGCAGGTCGCGCCGGCACGAATCGCCGAGGCAGCCAGCGTGGTGTCCAGGTGATCACTGTGACCGTGGGTGAAGAGTAGGGCGTCCGGAGCG
The DNA here is from genome assembly GCA_045114175.1 of Bacteroidales bacterium. Classification (GTDB taxonomy): domain Bacteria; phylum Bacteroidota; class Bacteroidia; order Bacteroidales; family UBA932; genus Cacconaster. Next base: position 39,882 of record JBGUJZ010000046.1, read on the forward strand.
GGAACCCCGCTGAAATCTACGGTGTTGCCGTAATAATTGGCCACCGGATCTACCCAGACGGTGTAGCTGCGGTCGGAATCGGGCCACTGGATGGCGAGGGCCAGCGAGCCGTGGTTGATGCAATAGACGGAGACCGTGAGGCCGAGTGCCGTGACAAATCTTTCTACAGTCATACGCGGTGATTTAAAGCAGGGAAGAGAGCTTATCGTAATTCGGTTTGGAGACCGGGATGGAAGGGCAACCCTCCACATCCAGATCGGCCAGGATGAGTCCCTCGCGGTCGCGTCGCAGGATATTGACGTGCGCAGGGTTGACAATGCAGGTGCGGTGGCAGCGAACCATGCCGTGGTGGGCGAGCAGTTCCTCCGTCCGCTTCATGGAGTTGCGCAGCAGATAGTCGCGGATATGGGCCCCGTCCTGGTAGCAGATGTTCACATAGTTTTCCTTGGACTCAACGTAAAGCACCGCCTTGGGCGCGATGGTCAGCCGGAGTTTGCCGTTCGAATCGCGGAAGCGGATGAGGTCTTCCGTATCCACTACGGCCGCCTCACGCATCCCGCGGATAATCATCAGCAAGGTGAGAATCGCGTACGGGAAAACCAGCACAGAGAAGGAATAGGCGAATAATTTGCCCCAGGCGCGGAAGAAGGTGATCGTTCCGTGCGAAATCAACGTAACGAAGAGTGCGGCAAAGGCACTGGCAATAAAGACTTCTGCCGTACACCATGCAATATAGAGCGGAAGGTTGAGGTTCAGTGACTTACGGGCAAAAAAGAAGATTAGTCGGGAGGATAGAAGCACCCCGAAAAGGATGCTGGTGACAATCGTTAAATTGAAGTCCAGCATGCCGCCTCCCATATCCAAAAATTCGAGGATATCAAAGGGATGGTACACCATCGATACGGCGAAAAAGAAGATGGGAAGTCCGACAAAGTGCCAGACCTGCACGCCAAACCGGTAGAAGTTCTTGGTTACTGCTGCCATGGGATTGCTCTGTTATCTTGCGCCACCGCCAAATCCGCCGCCGTGGAAGCCACCGCCTCCGCCAAAGGAGGCTCTGCCACCAAAACCGCTTCGAGCGGCTGCTGCTGCGGAACGGGCTGAAGCGTTGGTAATGCTGTTGGAAAGATCGCGGCTCATCCAGACCAACTGGCGGGCCGTGTAAGGATCGCTATAGACGGTCTGCTCAAAGACCTTGGGGTTGATTTCGGCGAGTTCTTTGGCCACCTTGTCGGCAATGCCGTAGAGGGCACCAAAGACCAGATAATCGTTCCACAACGCCACCTCCGCGGAGCCGCGCTCCTGGATCAAGGTGAAGTCTTTCAGGAACTTCTTGAGGCCAATCACTTTGCGGGCCTCTGTCTGTCCGCCCTCGCCGTCATAACCGTTCTGGGCAATCCGGTTCCGGGATTCGGTCTCCACGTTGGAGACCCAGCGCTCAATCTGTTTGCCGTTTCGGAGGCTCCAGCGGGAGAATTCGTGTTTCTGGAGAATCTGGTCGCTGCCGGAGGCCTCTTTCATCATCCGGTACAGCATCCGCTCGCTCTCTGAAAGGGCTTCCTGTGAAGCCGCATCGTTGAAGGCAAGCTCTACGCGTTTGCCCTCTTTGCCATTGTGAAGCACGCTGAGCTGGCCGCGCTCAATCATTCTGAGAATCATGGCCGAAGCGATCGAGCTGCCCCCGGCAACGGCATTCACCTTTCGGAGAATATAGTCGCTCTGGAGGACATCTCCGCCATACGGAACGTCCCGGCACCAGTCAATCTGGCTCAACCGTGTTACCCCGAAAAGCTTCCGGTTGCGCTTGCGGATGGCTGCCGCCACTGCGATGGCGCCCAGGAAGGGGATTACGATGGTGAACAGAACCGTTAAGATCTTGGCGAACCAGGGCAGTTTGTCATCATCGCCGAAGTTTGAACCCTCCAACGCCTTCTCCAGAACGTCGGAGAACGCTTTATCCGTGACGTGGGTCGGGGCGAAGACCCCCTTGTCGAAGCGGGCCAGCAGAATCACGGAGCTGCGGTCGGTGAAACGGGCGTCGGTACGGGCCGTGATGGTGCCGTTTGTAAAGGCACTGGTTCCCGCATAACCGAAGGCCCAGATACGCGCATTTTCGCTGGAGAAGCCCTCTACACCCGGGCCTGGAACCAGATCAACTTCTATCTGATCCGGCGGAGCGGAGAGCCCCTGCGAAACGAACTGGAAGTGCAGTCCGTCTGCTTCGTGGAACGATTCCACCAGTCCGGAGAGGCGGTAGGAGGCTGTAAAGCGATGGTCGCCCATCGAACCGAGGCCCCAGCAGAGCTCGTAGCCGTTCGATTTGCGGACCAATCCGCATTTGCCGGTTTTCTGCGCCAGACTGCGGTTGATATCCCAGGATCCGATGTTCGTAAACGGCTGTCCCTCCTCCGAGACGGTGAAATCGGACAGGACGATATGATCCAGGTTATCCTTGACCAGATACCACTCGGTGCCGTGGTCTGCATGCAAGTCCCAGGTTTCCGAAACAAGTGCGGAGCCGTCACGGTTGAGCGTTACGACAATCCTCAGGTCGCGGACACGCGTGGCGCCGGCCTCCGTCAGGAAGCCTCCGAGCAGAACCAGCAGGCAGAGCAGTCGTTTCATCAGCGCATCGAGGGCATTTCAGTCTTGCCCTTAGGCTCAGCGAGATACTCCCGCTCAGCAAAACGGAAGATGGATGCGGCGATCGAATCCGGGAACTGGCGGACCAACCGGTTGTACTTGGTGACGGTGTCGTTGTACACCATGCGGCTCGTACGAACCTGATTTTCATAGGTGTTGACGCTATCCATCGTCTTGCCGTACATTTCGTTGGCCTTGAGGTTCGGATACTGCTCAGCCACTACGTTGATCTGACGGAGCACTTCAGCCATCTTCTCCTCGTTGCCCTGCACATCGGCTGCGGTAGCGTTGCGGCCAACCGCGGTGCGCTGGGCAATGATGTCCATCAAGGTTTTGTATTCGTGTTCGTCATAACCCTTGGTCAGTTCTACCAGGGCCGTCAGGGCATCCCAGCGGCTGTTCTGCTGAACGCCGATCTGACTCAGCGAATTCTTGCATAATTCCTCTGCGGAAACCAGTTTGCGCTGTGCGGCGATCAGCCAGAGAACGATCACCAGAACAACGGCGAGAATAATAATCGTGATAGTCATAATTCTTTATTGTTTAGAGATGTAGGTGCCATCCGAAGGGATGACGATCAGTGCAATCAAGTAAGCCAGCAGACCGCCGCCCGCTGCAAAAATGCAGATCAGCCAGGCCAGCCGAACGATGGTGGGGTCAATCTCAAAGTAATCGGCAATGCCGTTACAGACGCCGCCGATCATGCGCCCTTGTTGCTTTCTGTAAAGTTTTTTTACTGCCATATTGTGCAAATTTTAAGTTGTCGTCAGAGTTGGGAGCGAGCATCGAAGAGAGTTCAACGGTGCAGTCAACCACCTTCAAGGGGCCCGTAAAGGTTCCTTCGCGTTCACCGCCGTAGATGGGATCGCTGCCGCGGACTGTGTAGTTCAGTCGCATCTTCTCCTCCTCGACCTTGGTCAGTTCGATACCGCCGTCATCAATCAGCACTTTGAGCTGGCCTTTCCAGGTGGCCACACAGGAGCCGTCGACAATTCCTTCCGCTTGGTCAATCACACCGGAAATCAGGTCGCCCGGAACCATGCCGCGGCTGACGGTGAAGTTGCCTTCCGGGATATCGTTCACGCTGCCCTTCGTTTTAAGAAGTTCCAGGTAGAGCGCTTCGCTCTCTTCCATGAGGACGCGGATGGTCCAGTTATCGGCGCTGACATTGTAGAAATCACCGTAGTAGTAAGCGGTAAACCCTGCCGTAAGCGGTTCTGCAGGCTCCTGAATCACCATCTCGAGGGGACCTTCGTAGGTGAACTCCTTGGATTCGCCATTCACGGTGATGGCGGCGCTCACCAGGTAATTCTTTCCGTTGCGGGTGACGGTAGCCGTTGCCTGGCTTACCGGGAAAGCCTCGCCGTCTTTCTTGTTGGTCTGCTTGTAGTAAGCCGTTCCGTAATAGCCGGCGATCGAGTTCAAATCCAGATCGCTGTACTCTTTCAGGTCAATCGAGTAGCCGGCATCAATCCATGCCTGCAGATACTCCATCAGGGTATAGGCGGATGAAGGAACCAGTTCTCCCGGAACGAGCGTGTTGTCCGTGTCAAGCGTATAAGTGCCTTCGGGCAGGGTTTTTCGGTCCGCATCGCCCGGTGCAATCAAATCTAGCGTGAGGGTTTCACCGACCTTGCGGTAGGAGCCGTCGCTTTTGAGACGTCCGTACTGGATGGTCAGAACGTAGTTGGTGGTTCCGTTCCCGTAATAATCACAATAGCAGATCGCATCTACGTGGACTTCGCTGTCGTCCGTTTTGCCGCAACCGGCAACCAGCAGCAGCCCTGCAAAAGTTAAGGAAATAGCTATGAGTCGTTTCATGATTCTAATAGATTTCAAATTTACCGACCTGTACGCCCTGGCAGCCAGCCTGCACGATGGGAACATCCTTGCCGTCCAGGTCTTTCACAATGAGCGGCTCTTTGATGAAGGTGTGGCTGTGTCCGCCCACCACGAGGTCGATGTTGCGCGAAGCGGCCACCAGCACTTCGTCGGAAGGACGGTCCGGGGTGCCGCCCCGATAGCCAAGGTGCGAGAGGAAGATGACCAGGTCACACTTCTTCTCCTTCTTGAGGAATTCTGCCCAATGGTTCACTTCAGCGATGGTGTTGAGGCGCTTCATGCCGTCGAGGTGCGAATGCATCACGTTGCCCTCCAGATAGGAGGTGGCGCCTACGATGCCGATCTTCATGCCGCCGCGCTTGACAATCGTCCAGGGTTTCACCAGTTTGCGGAGGCAGGTGTTCGAGAAGTCATAGTTGCAGGTGAGGGTGGTGAAGCGGGCCTTCTTGAGTCGGCGGGCCAGCTCCTCCTTGCCGTTGTCGAATTCGTGGTTGCCGAGGGTAGCCACGTCGTACTTCATGGCATTGACCAGTTCAATCTCCAGGTCGCCTTTGGCCACGGTGAAATAGGGGGTACCCTGGTTGTAGTCACCGGCATCGAGCAGCAGGACTTTGTCCTTGCCATACTGTTCGCGTACCTGACGAATATATTCCATCCGGCGCTCCACGCCTCCGAAACCTTTGTCGCGGCCCACGCGAAGCGGCTCAATCTGGCTGTGGGAGTCGTTGGTATGCAGGATAACAAGCCGCTGGGCATCTGCGAGGGATGCGGTAGCGGCGAGCAGTGCGATGAAAATAAAGAATCGTTTCATGGTTGCTCCTCCCTTAGTCAATGGTTACACGGCTATCCTTGAACAGGCGGATGGTTTTGCCCTCCGCGTTCATCTCCCGGATATAATCCACGATGGCGTCCCGGATGAGAATACCGGTTTCCACCTTGTTCCTGGCGATCTTGGTGAAGTTGACCCCGTCGCCGCCTTCCATCAGGAAGTCAATGGTGGCCATGCGATAGGTGTGGTCAATGTCGAAAGGCTTGTCCCCAATGCGCAGGGTGACGATCTCTCCCTTCTTGGCAACCATATAGACATTGCTGAGCGCTTCCGGCCGCTTTGCCATCTGGTTGAAAAACCTCAGCAAATCGCGGCCCTTGATGTCGAAGACCACGATATGGTTTTCAAAGGGGAAGATGGAGAAGATGTCATAGACGCGGACAGCGCCCTTGGGGAGGCTGGTGCGGATGCCGCCGAAATTGGTCAGTGCCAGATCCACGCGTTTGCCCACCGCCTTTTCCGCGGTTTCCCGAATGACGTCGGCCGCAAAGTTGGAAAGACCGCTTTCGGGACGCGAACTGCGGTACTCATCCTCACTGTAGCCGATGATCTCCTGCAGCGGAGCGACCATCGGGCTGTATTTGTCAATAATCTTGGCAGCGGTCTGGTCGGTACCGGTATCGTACCGGCTGTCCATCCGCTCATAGCTCCATTTGTACTTGAGCTGGGCTGAAACCGTTGCAGGAAGCAGCGCCAGCAGCACAAACAGGAGGGTAAAACGTTTGAGGTTCATATAGGAAAAGGTTTGATTATTCTTTCATGCGAATCCAGTGCCACAAATCCTTGAACGACGACTTCTTGCCGTACATCAGGATACCCGCCTTGTAAATCTTTGCCGATACCCAGGCGGTACCCAGGAAGGTCAGCAGCAGTAGCACCAGCGACAGAATCAGCTGCCATGCCGGCACCACATCGAAGGGGATGCGGGCCAGCATCACCATCGGGGAGGTCCAGGGGATGATGGAGGCCCAGACGGAGAGCGGGCTGCTCGGATGCTCAAAGGTATGCAGCATGATAAAGAGTCCGATAATCAGCGGTAAGGTCAGCGGTAGTTGCAGCTGTTGCGTATCGGCCTCATTGTCCACGGCAGACCCAATGGCGGCGAACATGGCCGCATAAAGCAGGTAGCCCAGCAGGAAGTACAGCAGGAAGCATCCCACTATATAACCCCAATTGAGGCCGCGGATCTGGGAGACGATCTTCAACGCTTCCGGCGCGTTTTCATCCGCTGCGACCTGGGTCAGCTGGTCCAGGTTGCCCGGATGGATGCCGACCGACGGGTCCGAGGCCATCTGGGCGAGTTGCTCCGTATTGCCGAGCGAACCCAGCATTTTCGGGCCTGCAGCACCCATCACGCCACCGGCAATGGCGGCGGTCAGGCCGATCCAGATGGCGAACTGTGTGAGGGCCACCAACGCAACGCCCACGATCTTGCCAATCATCAGGTCAACGCTGTTCACGGAGGAGACGATCACCTCCACCACGCGGCTGCTCTTTTCGTCGATCACGCTGCGCATCACCATCGTACCGAACATGAAGACAAAGAGATAGATGAGGAAGCTCATGACGTAGGAGATAATCATGTAGATCTCCACGGAGTCCTCCTCCGCCTTGCCGTCTTCCTTCAGCGTGAGGGTATTCAGCTTGATATCCGTCTTGACGTCGGCCAGGATTTCCTGCAGGTTGCCTATCTTGTAGTGGGCCAGCTTGCGCTCTTCCACCGCCTTGTTGACGGTGCGCCCCACGGCCGCCTTGACCTCGATGTTGAGCGGTTCCTTGGAGTAGGTGGTGACGGAGACTTCGTCTTTGTCGTTGTAATCAGAGATATCTACGATGGCGTAGAGCCCCATCTCCTTGAAAAGATCCTTCATCAGGTCCAGGGTTTCTCCCTCGGCGGCCAGTTCGTAGTGGGTATTGCCGCTGTCTTCAAAAAGGGCGGCGATTTCACCGGTTCCGTCTATGATCTTGACCTTCTGTTCGCTTCCGCCGCCCCAGAGCATGATGAGTGTAGGCACACAGATGAGCGCACCAAAGAGGAGCGGGGTGAGGAGGGTGGTGAGAATAAAGGATTTCTTGCGGACGCGGACTGAATATTCATGGCTGATGACCAGACCGATTTTTGAAAGATTCATACGATGCTCCTCCTATTCTTTTTCGGTGACCAGTTTGATGAAAATGTCGTTCATGCGCGGCACCAGCTCCCGCCAGGAGTGGATGGTGACGCCACGGTCCAAGACTTCGCGCAGGGCGGCATTGGGATCTCCCTCAATGGTGAGAACCTCGGTGTGGCGGCCTTCTGCATCGCTGTAAACGAGTTCTACGCGGCTGTCGCCGTATTCCCGGCGGATGGCGTCGGTCTGTCCGGTAACCACCACCTTGGAGCGGTTGATGAGGGCAATCTCATCGCAAAGCTCCTCTACCGACTCCATGTTGTGGGTGGAGAGGATGATGGTGGCACCCTCATCTCGCAGGCGCAGGATTTCATTGCGGATCAACTGCGCGTTGACGGGATCGAATCCGGAGAAAGGTTCGTCAAGGATCAGCAATTTCGGGCGGTGCAGGACGGTGGTGATGAACTGTACCTTCTGGGCCATACCCTTGGAGAGTTCCTCCACCTTTTTGTTCCACCAGTTCTGGATGCCGAACCGGACAAACCACTTCTTGAGTTCATCGGTGGCTTCGGCCGTGCTCAGTCCGCGCAGGCGCGCGAGGTAAAGGCACTGTTCGCCCACCTTCATTTTCTTATAGAGACCGCGCTCCTCGGGCAGATAGCCGATGGTGCGGACGATTTCGTCGGTCATGGGGGCGCCGTTGTACCAGACGCTACCCGAAGTGGGGATGGTGATCCGGTTGATGATGCGGATCAGCGTGGTTTTGCCGGCACCGTTCGGCCCGAGCAACCCAAATATCTTACCTTCAGGAATTTCCAGATTGATATCCTGAATGGCGGTGAAGTTGCCGAACCGTTTGGTAATGTTTTTGCACTGCAACATATTCAGTATAAATACAAGTTCGAACTACAAAAATACTTATATTTGTAATACAATAATTCTACGACTATGGAAAATAAAGGCAAACTCTACCTGGGCCTGGCCATTATGGTCGGTCTGATTTTTCTGGGTTTAATGCTTCCCCGAACCGCACGCGAATTCCGCTCCTTTGAACGCACCGTCAGCGTGAAGGGACTCTGCGAACGCGAAGTTCCTGCCGACAAGGTCATCTGGCCGGTGGTATACAAAGTAGTCGGTAACGATCTGAGCTCCGTTTATCGTGCTATTGAAAGCAAAAAGGAGATCATTTTCAACTTCCTGAAAAAGGGCGGTATTGAAGAGAAAGACATCTCCGTTTCCGTCCCTTCGCTCTCCGACAAGGATGCACAGGAATATGGCGGCAACACCCGTCTCTATCGCTACGTGGCTACCTGCACCATCACCGTCTGCTCTGCGGAAGTTGACAAAGTGCTGGCCCTGATGGCCGCTCAAAGCCAGTTGCTCAGCAAGGACATCATTCTGGAGAGTGGTTGGGAGGCAACTCCGCAGTTCCTCTTCGAGGGCTTGAACGACATCAAACCCGAGATGATTGAAGTGGCTACCAAGAATGCCCGCCAGGTGGCTGAAAAGTTCGCGAAAGACAGCGGCAGCTCGCTGGGCAAGATCCGCACCGCTTCGCAGGGCACCTTCAGCATTGAGGCACGCGACAGCAACACGCCGCAGACCAAGAAGGTTCGCGTCGTGACCTCGGTCACCTATTATCTCAAGCGATAAGGAAGTTTACTGGCGTTCGATTTTGAGCTGCTGAATGTCGCTCTTTCCCTCGCCGGTCCGGACATAAAGCGTGACCTGGAAGGTCTCGCCACCCGCGTGAAGGACTCCGATGGCATAGCGCATCGGGGCCTTTCCGCTTTTATGGACAATCTCAAACGATTTCGGCGTGTAATCCGCAAAGAAATCCTTCATGATACGGCGGGCCTGGTTGCGGGAACAGGTGCTGACCGAACCCAGCAGATCCAGTTCCAGGTTGTCTGCAAACCACGCAGAGAGTTTGTTGTAATCGCCTGCCTGGAAATACTTGCCGATGGGGGTGAAGACATCCTGTGATACCCCCGAGGTGAGGCTGACCGGAACCGTGTTCTGAGCCGTTGCGGGGACCGCTGCGAGCAGCAGTACAATGAGTGGAAGAAATCGTTTCAGTTTCATAATAGCGGGAACGCGGAGGGAAACCATGCAAAAATCAAGCCATGGGATACGTTGAAAAACGGACAAAAAACCTTACCTTTACAAGTTAATTGTTCACACCCAATGAAGCTGAAGCTCATCCTCGTCGGAAAAACGGTCGGTTCCCCGCTCAAAGAGGGGATTGCCGACTACGCCGGTCGCCTGAAGCACTACACGACCTTTTCCATTGAGGAAATCCCTGAGTTAAAGCAGGCTTCCGCCCTCTCGCGGGATCAGATCAAGGAGCGCGAAGGGGCCCTGATTGCCGCCCGGCTCAAGGATTCAGACCACGTGATCCTGTTGGATGAACACGGCCGCCGCTTCACCTCGCTAGCTTGGGCACGGGATTTGGAGCAGAAGCTGCTGCACGGCTCGCGGGACCTGGTTTTCGTGGTGGGCGGAGCGTATGGTTTTTCAAAATCCATCTATGACCGTGCCAACGAAATGCTCTCGCTCTCCGAGATGACCTTCTCCCATCAGCTGGTGCGCCTGGTATTCGTGGAGCAGCTCTACCGCGCCTTCACGATTATCCGGGGAGAACCCTATCACCACGAATAGATGAAATCGGCAAAACCCTTCTTTAAGCGACTGGGAAATGTACTCTCCCGCTACCTGGTAGAACTGCTGGGGGTGCTGGCCATTCTCATCTTTGTCGGGTCGTTCCACTCCCGCAGCTACGAATCGCAGCTGGCATCCCGAGTAAGCCGGATTGAGCGGGCGCTGCAGGGGAG
>JBGUJZ010000047.1:0-37282 GCA_045114175.1 Bacteroidales bacterium
CGATGAAGGCCAGCACGATATCTCCCTTTTCCACCGTTTCCAGTTTGCGGAGCCGCACACTGTCCTGCTCATCATGCAGAAAGGGCAGCATGCTGTTGCCCTTTACCAGCAGTTCCACGTCCCGCCCTTCGGCGAGCAGCGCCCCAGCCTCGGCGAGCAGAATCTCGTTGGGTAGGATGCGCTTCTCCATGGGTTAGCGGACGATGGTGTCGTGGCTGAGCCGCGCCGCCCCTTCGTCGGGCAGGCAGTCCAGCACATAGCAGGGAATCTCGAGCGCCACTTTCTCAATGGAGGCGTGCATGCCGTCTCCGATGGTGGGAATGGCGCGCAGGCCGGAGCAGGAGGGATAGACCGAGGCATAGGCCTCGAACACGCTGCAGCGACGGATGCGGTTCTCCGGATACTGGTTGAGGCGGACGATGGCACCCACGGGGGCTTCCAGATTGCGGTAGCACGGGGTCTTGCCGCTCCACGGGGAGCCGTAAACCCGGATCACGCCATCCTCGCCCACGCGGACAATCGGGTTGTCGTCGTTGAGCAGTTCGCATTCCGGAATATACTTGAGCCACAGTTGCGAATGGGTGCTCTTGCCGGTGCCGCTCTTGCCCAGGAACAGGTAACCCTTGCCTTGGTGCAGAATCACGGAGGCGTGGAGTTCCAGGGTATTCAGCGGGGCGGTGCGGAAGGCATAGAGCAGCATCAGCGCGTTGTTGACGGCAAACTCGCCCACCGCCTCCACGCTGGCCACTGCCAACTGGGCGCGGGAGAAGTCTTCCGACACAATCACGCGGGCGCAGATGTTCATCCGCTGTACCGGCGCCATCTCGAAGACCCACGCAAAGTCGCGCGGGTCTTCGGGGTTGCCGTTTCTATAAATCTCGATGCGGGGCTGATCCTCCTCTTCGGACTTTTCCGTATAGACGGGCACCTTCTCCACCGGATCCATCTTGTCGATGAATTCCAGGCTGAATAGCGGCTCTCCGCCGTTATCCGTCCGGAAGGGGGCATAATTGCCCAGCCGGTCCCAGAGGGGACAGTCGTCCGCCATCGTCAGGGCGAACCGGTTTCCGGCAACGAGATAGTGTTCCGTCTTCATGGCAGCGGACTAGTCGTCGGATTCAATCTCGCCACCGACCACGGTGATTGCCTTGTTGAAGTCAGTCTCGCGGCGCGGGATGATCCAGGTCCAACGGTTTGCAGCGGTCGGGCCAATCGTCTTTGCGAAGGAAGCGTGGAAGCTTCCGCCGTTGGCCAGACTCTTGCGGGAGATGGAGGAACGCCAGCGCTTCATGTCGAACCAGTCAAGGCCTTCGCCCCAGAGATCGAATGCGCGGTAGAGCTTGATCTCATCCAGCAGCTTGCTGCCGGCCAGGGTGCAGTTGTAAGACGGGTCGCGGTCCTGGTTGACCTCGTTGAGCAACGCGCGGATCTGATCTTCACTGCTACCCTTGCGATAGAGGGCTTCCATCTCGATGTAGTACATCTCAGCGGCGCGCATGATGCAGACGCAGCCGACTGCAGGCAGTTGGGCTGCCTGGAACTTGAACTGCATGTAGATGTAGATGGAGGAGATCAGCTGGCCGTTCTTGTCCAGGTAGAGCTTGTGACCATATTCGCGTTTTGCACGCTCTGCGAGCGGACCCACGCTACGGCCGGTGGTCGGGTAGTAGAGAATGTCAATCTCACCCGGGTGCGGCTCCAGATAGCACTTGCGGCGGACATCGGAAGAGGGAATCTTGTCGAAGAGCTCCTTGCTGATGGCGGACGGGTAGGTCACCGTGTTGGAGGTGGTACCGTTGCTGGCCATGTAGCCATAGAAACTGTTGGTGCTGATGTTCTCGTCCGGAGCGTCGTAGGTACCCCAGATCCACTCATCGTTAGCCTTGTTGAAGCCGCTCTCCAGATACTCGGTGTTGCTCATCAACGGATAGTTCGCGCGGGCCAGCCGAGCAAAGTTGATGATGTCGTCCCAACGGGACTCGGGGTCGCCGCTGAAAGAGTAGGTGAGGGCTGCGCGGGCATAGATGGCATACGCTACATCCAGGTTCGGCTTGTAGTACTCGTTGCGCTCACGGTCAATGCCGCAGGACTTGTAGTAGGCGATAGCCTGGTCAAGGTCGGCATAAACCCGGTCGCGAACCTCGCGCAGGTAAGCGCAGGCAAGGTCGCCCGTGGAGGATTCCAGACGGAGCGGAATACCCTGGATAGCGCCATAGACACCGGTCAGGGTCTGGACGTCGCCATTGGCGTCCTTGTACTTGTAGTCACCCTTGGAATCCTGCCAGCGCCAGCAGTAGAGCTCGCTCAGGCGGAAGAACGACCACGCGCGGAAGGTCAGGGCCTGTGCCTTGATGAAATCCTTCTCGTTGTCGGGACCCTTGGCGCCGTCCACGTTCTCGAGGATCAGGTTGGCGTTGAGGATCAGTTTGTAGTAGTAGTACCAGGGGTAGATATCGTAGCTGTTGTCGAGCAGCAGGTGATAGGTCTGGTTCATCAGGTACGACAGACCGGTACGGTTGCACTTCTGGAAGTGCTGGCCCGGGTAGTTGCCGTAGTAGAGCATGATGGTAGCTTCACCGTTCTGTCCGGAGTTGGGGTGAGAGGTACTCTGCAGGCGGCAAAGTCCGTTGACAGCCCAGGCTGCGGTCTTGGTGGTGGCGAAGGCATCCGCCTTGAGGATCGAGTTCTCAGGATAGGTGTCGAGGTACTCCTTGCTGCAACCGAAGGAGAGGAGGAGTGCCAGAGCCAGTGCGAAATAATTGATGGTATTTTTCATAACGCAATTCTCCTTATTTTTTAGAACTTGAGGCTGAAATCAAGCGTAACGATACGCGGCGCCACGAATACGTGTCCGTGGTAACCGTTGAGGGACTGCTGCGGGTTCATACCCCTGCGGGCACTGAAGGTGAGAAGGTTCTCGCCGCTCAGGCTGCAGTTCACACCGCGGATGCCACCCAGCTTGCGGAGCACCTTCTTGGGAACTGCGTAGCCGAGCTTGACATTCTTGATGATGAAGTAGTGCGAAGGGGTAAGCCACTGGTTGGAGTTGGCGTTGCTGTTACCCGTGTAGTAGGAGCTGTTGAGCGGGGTTACGCCGCTGGTAGCGATACGGTCCGGGGAATCTTCCGTGATACCGTCGGGGATGCCGTTCCATGCCGTGTTTTTCAGGTCGTTGTGGAACTGGTGCATGGAGATGGAGGAGTTGCTCATCAGGCTCTGGTAAGCACCGTCGTAGGTGTAACCGCCGAGCGAATAGGTGAAGAGCGAGGAGAGCGACCACTGCTTGTAGCTCAGGGTTGCCGTCAGGCTACCGAATACCGTCGGGTGTGCATGATAGCAATAGTTGCGAGCCGAATAAGCGTAATGGTAGCAGTAGGGCTCACCGTTGATGATGGTGTAGGTCTTCGGGAAGAGGTTCGTGATCAGACCGTCCTCATCATAGACCGGGGTTCCGTAGAGGACTTCACCGTCAGCAGCCTTGTTGTCGGTGATACAGTAGTCCGTCAGGTTCGGGCGGTAGAGGGAACGGCCGTTCATCAGGTCGATACCTACCCAGTCATACAGATAGTACGAATAGAGCGGGTGGCCTTCCTGCACACGCTGGATAGCCTTACCACCGGCGTAGGTGGTGATACCGTCCTTGTTGCCTTCCGGCAGTTTGGTGACGATATTCTTGAGGAAGGTGGCGTTGGCAGCCAGGTTGAATTTCCACTTGCGGTGCTTGATGATGTCGATATCGGTTTCGATTTCCACACCACGGTTGGCCACGTTACCCAGGTTCTTGGTGATGACCGAAACGGCGGAACTCGTGGAAGTTGCACCGGCGGATAGCGGGTTGTACACGTCAAAGAGCAGGTCTTTGTTCACCCTGTCGTAGTACTCGACATTGAGGTTCCAACGCTTGAAGAGGCGTGCCTCGATACCGATACCCCAGGATGCACCGGTCTCCCATTTGAGGTCGGGGTTACCGATCTGCGAGAAGTAGATAGCCGGCTGGTTGGCGTTCTGGGAGATGGTGTAGAGGTCGTAACCGGAGAAGTAACCGGCACCGGCATCGTTACCCACCTCACCGTAGTCAGCACGGAGTTTCAGGGAGTTGACCCATTTCACGCGGCGCATGAAATCTTCGTGGCTGATCATCCAGTTGGCACCGATAGACCAGAAGTTACCCCAGCGGGCACCCTTTGCAAAACGGGAGGAACCGTCGCGGCGGAAGGAACCTTCCAGGTTGTACTTGTTCTCGTAGTTGTAGCGGACGCGGCCGAAGTAGCTCTCCGTACGATAGAGGTAGTTGTAGCTGGTCAGCGATTCAATCTGCGTGAAATTTACAAACGACGATACGTCCGGGTAAAGCTCGTTGTTCTTCTTGCCGTAGTAGTAGTCACGGTTGTAGTCGTAGGTCTCGTGGGCTGCCAGGACGTTCACGGAGTGCGCACCGAACTGCTTGGTCCAGCGCAGCTGCTGCTGGAGGGTCAGTTTGGTGTAAGCGTTCTCCGTACGGGTAGCGGCACCGATCGAACGGTTGGCACCGAGTTCGGAGCTGTAGTAACGCTTCTGGGTGTTGTCGCGGAGGTTGAGGTTACCCTTGACGGTAAGGGTGAAGTCCTTCCAGTAGAGATCTACGTAAGCGGTACCCTGCAGCACGATCTTCTTGGAGTTGTTCGAGTTTACGATATTCTCCCAGATGACGTTGCGGTCTTCGTACTGGAGACGGGTGTTCTGCACGTAGCCGTCTTTGTCGGTGAAGTAACCGATGTTGTACTGCTTGTTGCCATCCTCGTCGAGCACATACTCACCGGTGTCGAGGTCGTGGATGTGAGCCGGATAAACCGGGGAAATCATACGGCAGACGTAGGTGTAGTTGGTATAGCTCTCATCCGTACCGTCGGAGTGGTTGGTGTTGAGGTAGCTTCCGTAGAGGTTCAGGCCGGTCTTGATCCACTTGTAAGGCTTGGTGTTGACCACGGCGCGGGCAGTCAGACGGGAATAGTCTGCATTGACCACATAGCCCTGCTCATTCAGGTAGCCGAGGGAGAAGTAGTAGTCGCTCTTGTCGGCACCGCCCTGGCCACGGAGGTTGTACTCCTGACGGTAACCTACGCGGTAGGCCTCCTTGAACCAGTCCAGGTCGTCCAGATAGCCTTCCCGGATCTGGACGCCGTCGGCCAATTTGCCCTGCGAGTTGAATAGCTGATCGTCCGGCACATTGTAGATGTTGTGCTTTACGCGGTCCAGGATCAGGTAGTTGCTGGCATAGACACCGGCAGCCGTAGGGTCGTAACCGTTGCCGATGTACTGGTTTTTCATGTTCAGCCATTCGGCCTCCATCCAGTCGTTCGGCGTCATCACGTCGTACTCTTTCTGACCACGGGCGTAGATACCCTGGCGGATGTCGAGTCGCATCTGTACCTTCTCGTTGGTGGTACCCTGTTTGGTGGTGATGAGCACGACACCGTTCGAAGCGCGGTTACCATAGAGGGCGGCGGAAGCAGCGTCCTTCAAGACGGAAACGCTCTCGATATCGGCGGGGTTCAGTTCGGCGCTGTCACCGTCGTAAGGCACACCGTCCACCACGTAGAGCGGGGTGGCGTCGCCGTTGACGGTACCGATACCGCGGATGCGGATGGTCGGGCTCTCACCCGGAGCGCCATAGGTGCTGTTGACCTGGACGCCGGCCACCGTACCCTCGAGGGCGGAGGTGACGTCGGAGGTAATGCGGTTCTCAATCTTTTCGGCACTGACCGAGGCCACGGCACCGGTCAAGCTGGATTTCTTAGCGGCACCGTAGGCGATGGTGACCACGGCTTCCTCCAGGAGTTCCGTGGAGGGCTTCATCTGGACCGTGACTTCCGGGCGGATAGCGACCTCCTCGGTCTGCATGCCGATGAAGGAGACGACGAGCGCCTTGGCCTCCTTCGGAATGCCCGAGAGGACGAATTTTCCGTCGAGGTCGGTGGTTGCACCGATTCCCGTGAAGTCCTTGACCAGAACGGAGGCACCAATGACCGGGGTGCCGTCATCCGCGAAGACGACGGTTCCTTTCACCTTGGTGACCTGGCCGAAAGCAAGACTTGCCATTGCAAAGAAGCAAGCCAGCAGTAGAACAAGTTTTTTCATTACGGTAGTTAGGTTATGTTTATAGATATATATATGATTTCGAGCGGGTTAAGCCCCCAGGAGCTGCAGCAGTTTGTAGATGAGGCCGGAAACGACGATGGTGGCCGGGATGGTGAGCACCCAAGCCCAGACGATGCGTTTGGCGGTCACCCATTTCACGCTCTTGACGCCCTTGGTCATACCGGTGCCGATGATGGCGCCCGTCACCGTGTGGGTGGTGGAGACCGGAATACCGAGGGCCGCGGTGATGATCAGCGTCAAGGAGCCTGCCGTTTCCGAGCAGAAGCCGGTGACGGGTGTCACTTTGGTCAGGCCGCCGCCGAGGGTCTTGATCACCTTCCAGCCGCCGATGATGGTTCCCAAGGAGATCAGCGCATAAGAGACGATGATCAGCCAATAGGGAACGAACTGGCCTTCGCCCACATTGTAAAGCACCTGCAGCACTCCGTTGTCGGGGTTCTGTGCCAGGGCTGCCGAAAGCAGCACGGCGATGATACCCATCGTCTTCTGGCCGTCGTTCAAACCGAAGCTGAACGAGAAGATGGCCGAGGAGAGGAGTTGCAGGCGGCGGAACACCTTTTCCGTGCGGCGCAGGCGGGTGTGGCGCAGCGCCCACATAAAGAAGCAGTGCATGAAGAATCCCAGTACCATGCCGATCAGCGGCGAGAGCACGATGAAGAGCACGATCTGTCCGATACCGCCCAGAATCAGGTGCTCGCTACCGAATCCGAACCACACCGGGCCGATCAGGCCGCCGATCAGGGCATGCGAAGCGGAAATCGGCAATCCGAAGTGGGTGCAGATCCAGGTCCAGAGCACGGCGCCGAGCAGTGCGGCCAGAATCACGAAGTGGTCAATCACGCTCTCCTGCACGATGCCGCGTCCCATGGTCTCCGCCACGTGCGGGGCCACGAAGAAGAAGACAAAGCAGGAGACGAAAATCCAGAAACCGGCCCACCAAACCGCCTTCTTGGGGCTGAGCGCGCGCGTAGCCACCACGGTAGCGATGGCGTTGGCGGCATCGTTCATGCCGTTCATATAGCTGAAGGCAAGTGCGATGAGGGTGGCTATGATAACAATGACAACCACGGGCTATCCCATTTTAACGAGAATCGTACGGATGGTTTCGGACACGTCCTTACCGTCGTCGCAGGTCTCCTCGAGGGTCTGGATGATATTTTTCTTCTTGACCAGTTCAATGAAGTCGATGTTGCCCTTGAAGAGGTCGCTCATATAAGCGGTGAAGATGTCGTCGGCGCTGTGCTCGGTCTCTTGAATGGCGTCGCAGAGGCGGCCGATCTCATCCGTGTCTTTCCGCATGGTTTCGAACTTGCCGGTGATTTCGTCCATCAGTTCGGCGTCGCGCAGAATCATCAGGGCCATCTCGGTCAGTTTCTCGTCGGTGCCGACGGGCTGGTAGATAGCGAACTTCTTGGCAGAGTCGCGGATGCCGTCCAGGAAGGTATCCAGGTCCTGTGCCAGCTGATGGATGTCCTCCCGGTCGAACGGGGTGTTGTAGGCATCAATCAGTTTCTCGATGATGTGGTCGGTGAAGGTGTCGCCCGCGGTCTCGCACTCCTTAATGCGGTTGGCCAGCATCTGGCGGTTGACGGGGTCAGCTTCACGGGTAAGGTCCACCAGCAGGTGGGCGGCCTTGACAATGTTTGCGGTAGTCTGGATGAAGAGCGGGAAGAAGGTCTTCTCCTTGACGACGAACAGTTGCAGGAATTTGTCCAGTTTCATCAGGTTCAATTCAGGGTATAATACGCGCCAAATTTAGCAAAAAATCAGATGCGTTCTGCAAGCAGAACGACTTCTTCTGAAAAATGTTGCCATGTGGCGGTTTGCTTGAAGGCGGTAATTGCCTCTCTGCAACCCTGTTGCTTCCCCTCGAAATAGTTGCGGATCGCTTCTGCAATGGCCTCAGGCGAGACCTCGCGGGCCATGATGCCTACGCCGGTGTCCCCGATGCTCTCCGGCAGTCCGCCCACGGGGGTGGCGACCAGCGGAAGGTCAAAATGGAGGGAGATGGCGGTAATTCCGCTCTGGGTGGCGCTGCGATATGGCAGCACGCAAAGGTCGGCCGACGAGAAGTAGAGCGGAACTTCGTCGTCACCGATATACCGGTTCTGCAGGTGGATCCGGTGATTTCCGGCAGCCAGCTGCTCGTATCGTTCAATCCCACCGTAGCTTTCGCCGGCAGCCATCAGCTGGTAGCTCTCATCCAGGTAATCCATGGCCTGGATCAGCAGGTCCAGCCCTTTGTAATCCCGGATCAGGCCAAAGTAGAGCAGTGTTTTGAGCCTCGGATTGAGCCCGAGCATCCGTGCCGATTCGTCCCGTTCCAGTTTGGCTCCGAAATGGTCGTAGAGCGGGTGGGGCACCAGGATGGCCGGCACCTCCGGCGCGAGCTGGTTTTTATCTTCCAGTACGGCGCGGCTCATAGCTACGCAGGCCGATACGCCTTGCAGGAACCAGCCCGAGAAGGGCTTGTCAAAGAAGCGCGCCTCGTGCGGGATCACGTTGTCCAGGATGGCGATGACCTTGATGCCCCGTTTGCGCAACTTGCGGGCCACGCTGCCCAGCGACGGAGCCATATAGCTCATCCAATATTTCATCACCACCACATCCGGCTTCCAGGCGGCGATCCGCCGGGCGGTGCGGCCCCAAGTGAGGGGATTGGCGGTGTTGAGCACCTCTTCGCTGTCAATCACTTTGGGCGTGTCACGCTCCGTGACATACTGCGTCTTGCCCGGGAAAAGAATCTTGGGATACTGGCAGGTGAAGGTGAACGCCTTTACCTCATGCCCCGCCTGCTGCGCAGCCTCATAGAGGTTGGCATTGAACTGGGCGATTCCGCCGCGGAAAGGGTAAAAGGTTGAGAGAAAGGCGATTCGCATGGCATTAGAGGTTTGCGATGAGTTCGTCGGCCAACTCCTTCAGGCCATAGTCCGGTCCCACCAGCACGCCGGGTAGTCCGCAGTTGGCTGCGAAGGCCATGTCGGTAGGCTTGTCGCCCACCATCAGGCTACGCTGAGGGTCGATCATCGGGAAATCTTCCTGGGCATCCAGGAACATGCCGTTATTGGGTTTGCGCCGGGGATCGGATTCATCCATGCCGGTGCTGAAATAAATCTTGTCGATATGGCCGCCCGCCGCTTCGATCCGGGCAAGCATGTGGTGGTGTACCCGCTCCAGATCGTCGAGCGTCATTACCCCTTTGGCCACGCCACGCTGGTTGGTCACCACCAGGGTGCGGGCAAAGAGCGGCTGCAGGCGGGCGATGGCCTCCAGTGCGCCCGGAATGAAGATCATCTCTTCCGGCTTCTTCACATAGTCGCTCTCCAGTTCCACGTCAATCACGCCGTCCCGGTCCAGGAAGAGGGTATCGTAGCGCTTGTGGGCACCCAGGAAGAAGTCGGCCTGGGCCCGTTCGTAATCTTCCGGGATGCCGATATCCAGGAAGTAGCCGTCGCTCACATAGCCGGCCAGACAGCCCGTGGAGACCTTGGGCTCCAGCCATTCGCGCTCCATGGAGAACTTCTCGGGCATCGCCTGCAGGGCATCGCGCTGTAGCAGATAGATGCCGCCGTTGATGAGCCCCTCGGCGCAGGGTGCCTTTTCGTGGAAAGCTTCCAGCGTGCGGCCATCTTCGCCCAGCGTGACGGTGCCGTAGCGGTCAAAATCGCGCAGGGGCTTGAGAGCCAGGGTAGCAGTGGCCCCGCTTTCACAGTGGGCCTCCAGCATCTCGCGGAACGAGACGTCGAACCAGGTATCGCCGTTGAGCACAAAGACCTGTTTCTCCCGTGCGTGAGTGAGAGCCAGGCGGACACCGCCGCCGGTTCCCAGCGGTTCGGCCTCCACCACGCAGGTAATCTCAGCGGCGGAGGTGCGCTGCGCCACAAAAGCCTGCACGGCCTCGCTCCGATGGCCCAGCGAAAGGATGATATGATGGAATCCGCAGAGCTCCAGATTGTCCAACAACCAGTCCAGGAAGGGTCGTCCGGCCACAGGGGCCAGGCACTTGGGGAGCTCCCCCACGACGCCCCGCAGGCGCGTGCCCAATCCGCCGGCCAGTACGATACACTCCATAATCTAGTTGCCGAAGATGGCGCTCTCTACCAGTTCGCAGAGGATATGGCCGAGCGTGATGTGGGTCTCCTGGATGCGCGGCGTGTCGGTAGAAGGCACGGCCAGCAGCAGATCCGCCAGCGGAGCCATCGCGCCACCCCCTTCACCCGTGAAAGCCACCGTGGTGATGCCCTTGCTGCGGCAAACCTCGAAGGCCTTGACAATGTTGGTGGAGTTACCGGAGGTGGAAAGTCCGATCAGCACATCCCCCTTGCGGCCGATGCCGGAAATCAGACGGGAATAGACGATCTCGTAGCTGAAATCGTTGGAAACCGCCGTGAGGTAGGAGGTATTGCAATGCAGGGCCTCCGCAGGCAGGCAGTCCCGGTTGATCAGATACTTGCCGGAAAACTCTGCAGCCAGATGCTGCGCATCCGCTGCACTGCCGCCGTTGCCGCAGAAATAGACCTTGTTGCCCGCGCGGAAGCAAGTTTCAATCACCGTTGCCGCACGGTTCAGGGTTTCAAGCAGCTGCGGGTTGGAGAGCGCCTTCTCAATCAGGTTGCTGTGGCTCTCCAGCCGGGATTTGACGAGTTCTATACGGTCCATGTGGTAAGTCCCTCCTTGCAGAATTCAAAATCGTAAACCTGTCCGATGCCAAGCTTTTCCAGCGCTGCCACCACGGCGTAGCGGGTGTTGCCCGGACAGTGGAAAAACATAAAACCGCCGCCGCCCGCACCGGAGATCTTGCCACCGGTACTGCCGGCCGCGATAGCCGTATCGTAGATGCGGTCAATGAAGTCGTTCGATATCTCCTTGGCCATCTGTTTCTTGTTGATCCAGCTGACGTTTAGCGCGTCGCCGATCGCATCCAGGTCGCCGCCCAGCAGACAGTTCTTGATGCGGAACGCCTCCTGTTTGACGCGGTGCATGGCCTCCACCGAAGCGGTCTTGTTCTGCTTGACGTTGGCCACCTGCTCCTCGATGATGCGGGCAGATTCGCGGCGCTTGTTGGTGTAGAGCAGCACGGTATTCATGGCCCACTCTTCCAACAGCGGTTCGGGGAGCGAGAGGGGATTGACCACCACGCGCTCGTCGTCCTTGAACTCCATGAAGTTCACCCCGCCGAAGGTGGCGGCGTACTGGTCCTGACGGCCGCCGGCCATGCCCAGGTCGATTCTTTCAATATCGAAGGCCAGCCGGGCGATATCATACTTGCCCAGCGGCAGATGCAGCCACTCCACAAAGGCACCGAGGATGGCCACCACCAGCGTGGAAGAGGTTCCCAGGCCGCTGCCGGAGGGCACGTCCATCTGGGTGGTCAGCTCCAGCGAGAGCGGTTTTCCGCCGCAGAAACGCTGGACCACGGCGTTGTAAACTCCGCACTGAAGTTCCAGTCCGTGAACCGGTTCCAGGTGTGCAGCCGCAGCCAGATCGGCCTCCAGGTTGTCGTTGATATGGTGAAAACGCACCCGCCCGTCGTCGGTCGGACGCAGAGTGGCGTGGGCGAAACGGTTGATGGTTACGTTGAGGATGGCCCCACCGTACAAATCGGCGTAGGGCGACACATCCGTGCCCCCGCCGGCAATACCCAGCCTGAACGGCGCTTTGCTTCTGCACAACATAATGTACAAATATAGTAATATTCCCTTACTGCGCCAAACAGAGGGCCGTCATCGCCTCCACCACGGGCGGAACGCGAAGGGCAAAACAGACGTCGTGGCGCCCGCCGGCAGAGAGGGGCTTGATGGCGCCCGCCGCAAAGTCGAAGCTCTCCTGCGGCTGCGCGATAGAGGCTGTAGGCTTCACGGCCACCCGGAAGACGATGGGGTTGCCGTTGGAGATGCCGCCGTTGATGCCGCCTGCCCCGTTGGTGGCGGTGTGGCCCAGTGCATCAATGAAACGGTCGTTGTGCTGCGATCCCCGCTTGCGAGCTGCCGCAAAACCGTCGCCGAACTCGATGCCCCGGATGCCGGGAATCGAGAACATCGCGTGAGAAAGCACCGATTCCAGTGAATCGAAGAAAGGCTCTCCGAGTCCTACCGGCACATCCGAGCAGACGCACTCCACGATACCGCCGAGCGAATCTCCGTCCGCCTCGGCCTGCTTCAGGGCCGCCTCTACGGCACTTTCATCGCTGGCTGGGATTCCACCCACTTCTACCAGATAGGCTTCCACCCGGATGGGGGCGATCATCCGTTTGGCCAGTACGCCCGCCGCTACCAGGGGCAGGGTCATGCGGCCCGAGAAGATGCCGCCGCCGGAGGTTGCCGCTTCCACGCCGTACTTGACGGCCGCCGTGAAATCGGCATGGCCCGGGCGCGGATGGAACTTGAAGGGCTCATAGTCTTCCGGCCGGATATCCCGGTTGTCAAAGGTGATGGTCAGCGGCTGTCCGGAGGTCACGAAACTGCCGTCCTTGCAGGCCAGCATGCCGCCGCTAAAGTGCGGAATGTCCGCCTCCCGGCGCGCCGTGGTGCCGGTTGCGCCGCTCCGCCGCCGGGCCAGATCGGGCTCGAAGTCGTCGGGGTGCAGGTCGATTCCGGCCGGCAGCCCTTCCAGGGTTACGCCCACCGTGGGCTCGTGCGAACCGCCAAAAAGGGTGACACGCAGTCCCTCAGGAGCTCCGAATGTATTGTGCAGTTGGCTCATTTGCGTTTTCTTCCAAATAGTTTGTCCAGCTCTTCCGGGAACTCCGGCCAGGATTTGCCGGAGCAGGAGAGATCGTCTATGTGCACCTTTCCCCGCGACATTCCTTCCGCTACGGCCAGCGCCATGGCCAGCCGGTGGTCGCCGTGCGAGGAGCAGTGTCCGCCGTTCAGCAGCAGGGAGGGGGAACCCTCGATATATAGTTTGCCGTCCTCTGCGATGAAGAGGTCCGCCCCGATGGCGCGGAACTCCTCCACGAAGGTCTTGGCACGGTCGCTCTCCTTGTTGCGCAGCCGCTCCAGTCCGCTGATGCAGCTTTCACCGTTGGCCCGCAAGGCCAGGATAATCAGCGCGCCCAGCAGGTCGGGGGTATCCGTGATATCGTAGTCGAAGGGAACGGTCAGTCCCTTGCGGATGTTGATGTCGCCATTTTCATAGCGCACCAGGTCGCTGTTCTGCTCCACCAGCAGGTCGTACATCTCGGCATCGGGCTGCATCGAGTTGAGGTTCAGTCCGTGCAACGTCACGTCGCCCATTGCCGCTCCGGCGGCCATCATCAGTGCGGCGGCGCTCCAGTCCGCCTCGCAGGCCAGTCCCACGACCGGCCGCACCCGCTGACCCGTTCCAAAGAAGTAGGTCCGCTCGGTGGATTCGTCCTGTTCTTCCGGAAAATCAGGCACTTCCAGCCCGAAGTAACCCATCACCTCGCAGGTCAGATCCAGGTAGAACCGGCTCGTCAGGTGGTGGATACGCAGGAAGGTGGGCAGCTGGCGACGGGTCGGGCAGAGGGAGAGGGCGATCAGCAGGCCCGAAATCATCTGGCTGCCATGCTTGCCGTTGACGGGCGTCAGCGGCGAGGGGCGAAGCGTGCCCGAAACGGTCAGCGGCAGGAATCCGTTCCGCTCCGCCTCCACCTTCAGGCCGAACTGTGCCAGCAGGGTCTTGTAGGGGCAGACCCAGCGGCGGAGCAGCGACTTCTCTCCGGTGATTGTGATGGGCCGCTGTGCCAGGCCTGTCAGCGGGATGCAGAGCCGTGCCAACAGGGCCGATTCTCCCACAAAGAGGGTGTCACCCTGGAGCACCAGACCCTTGTTCGGGATGTCTTGGTGGCCGGTAATGATGATCGTATCGCCCTCACGAACCACTTCCGCGCCCATCTGCTCCGCTACGTGCAGGGCCGCTTCGCTGTCGCTGCACGGGGTATAGCGGTAGAGGCGTGTGGTGCCGTTGCAGAGGGCGGCCAGAATAATGGCGCGCTGCGCAAAGCTCTTGGAGGCCGGCAGCCGATCCACATCGCCCTGCAGGGGAATGTCCTCCTCCTCCCAAAAATCATAGACGGTGTATTGCCCGGGGGCGGTTCGCGTCTCGCGGCCCGGTGCCAGGTAAATGAAGGGCGCCTTGTGCTGCGTCACCGCTTCGATGCGGGTCTGCGCTCCGGCTTCCCCCATGGCAAAAGCCTCGAGCCGTCCCTCCGGGAAGTGCGGGTAGAGCGCGAGGATCCGCCGGCAGTCTTCCGCTCCTTCCGCCGTCGTGACGATCTTCACGATGTCCGCCCCCTCCTTGAAGGCCCCCTCCGCAATCTTGCGGAGCGCCTCTTCCGAAGGCGTGCAGCTGAAATTATGGTAGGAGAGAATAATCTTGCAACCCTTGTTCATGGCCAGGGTCATCAGCCAAGCGCGCGACGCTTCCGGTATGGCCAGGCTGATGTCCACGTAATCCGCGCCGGAGAGGATGGCCATGGAAAGCCGTTCCACCGCGGCCGTCAGGTTGAGTTGCGTGGGGTTGACGAAGGATGCCATCAGCTTCACGTCCCGCTCGCAGGAGAAGAGTTCCTTGAGCTGTTCCTCCTTCCAGTCGCACGGCTCCAGCCGGATCTCCACGACATCCTGCATGAAGCTCTTCACCAGTGCACGGCAGTACTCGAAGTCATCCGAATGGACACTCAGGCAGAGCTGGCTCATCGCAGTTCCTCCGGTTTCAGGGGTTGAACCATCACGCGTCCGATGGCGATAGGGAGCACGAAACGGATCGCGCCTTCGTGCGACTTCTTATCTTTGGCCACCGCCTCGACCAGCGCTTCACGCGGCACGGGACTCTCCACGGGCAGGCCGCAGGCGGTGAAATCGCGCCGGAGCTGTGCCGTCAGCGCGGGTTCCGCCTCGCCCAGCCGTACGGCCGTTTCTGCGGCCAGGATCATTCCCATAGCCACCGCATCGCCGTGCGGGACAGCACCTTGCGTGCATTTTTCAATGGCGTGGCCGAAGGTGTGGCCCAAGTTCAGCAAATGCCGGTTGCCCTGGTCCAGGAAGTCCTCTTCAACGATGTTGGATTTGATCTCCACGGCCCGGCGGATGAGCGCCAGCCGTTCGGCTGCGCAGCGGGGTTCCGGTGCGCTGAAGTGCACCACGGCGTGTGCGTAGGCGGCCGGATCGCACAGCAGGAAGGTCTTGAGCATTTCCGCGATGCCGCCGCGGTCGTCGGCCGTTTCGGCCAGCGGCGGGCAGATATAGATAAATTCGGGCGCGCGGAAGGTGCCGAGCATGTTCTTGTATCCCTCCACGTTCACTCCGTTCTTGCCGCCCACCGCGGCGTCGATCTGCGCAAGCAGGGTGGTGGGGACCAGAGCGCAGGCCACGCCCCGCTGATAGAGTGCGGCCAGCAGTCCTGTGAGGTCGGTGGTGGTGCCGCCGCCGATTCCCACGAGCAGGGCATCGCGGTCCGCTCCGGCCTCCAGCAGTTTGGCTGCCAGCGCCTCCACGGTGGCCATCCGTTTGGCCCTCTCGCCCGCTTCGATCCTGAAGATGCGGTCCGGACGGAAGAGTCCCGTCAGGCGGGGTTCCCGTACGTTGCCGTCCAGGATGGCGTAGGCTTCGCGGCCCCGCAGCCGGGCTTCCAGCTGACGGAGATTCGAGGAGAGGAGGATGGTATCGGGGAGGGCCATGGCGTTATCGGATTGCAGATGCGACGATATTGGAAACGGTTTTGCGCAGCGGCGCGATTCCGCCCTCGTCATAGGGGTGGACGCGGTTGGTAAGCAGGATGACTGCCGTTTGGGTTTCAAAATCCAGCACCATCGAAGTGCCGGTATAGCCGGTGTGGCAGAGCACGGTATGCGGGTTGAAGCCATCGCCCTTGAGGCCGGAGGAGGTGCTTTCCGCATCCCAGCCAAGGGAGCGGCCGTTGGGCGCGCGGTATTCGGTCATCAGGCACACGGTCTCCGGTTTGAGAATCCGCCGGCCGCGGTACGCGCCGCCGTTAAAGAGCGCCTTGGCAAAGAGGGCCAGGTCTTCCGCGGAGGCAAACACGCCTGCGTTACCGCTGTTGCCACCGTTCACCAGGCGGGCCGTCGGGTCGTGCACGGCTCCCGTGAGGGGCCAGCCGTTCTTCTGGATCGAGGTCGGAACCACCTTTCCCATCCAGTCCGGATGCTGTTCCGGCAGGTAATCGGTATGGTCCATCCCCAGTTTGCAGAAGACTTCGCGATACACGTAATCGCAGAGCGGCTCGCCGGTCACTTGCTGGACGATATGCTGTAAGGTAATGAAATTTAGGCAACTGTAAAGGTATCCATCGGTGCCGGGGCGGAAGTTGCGCGGAATCTCTGTCGCAATATAGCGAATCAGGCTGTCCGGGGTAAACGCCCCGAACCGGTCCAGATAGGCATCCACGTCGATGTACGGGGCTAGTCCGCTGCTGTGATTCAGCAGGTCTACGATCCGGATCTCCACCTCTTCGCCGCTCTTCGGATCGCGCCAGGGTGCGAAGTCAGGAAAGTATTGCGACACTTTGTCGTCCAGCCGGATACGGCCCTGTTCCACCAGTTGCAGGACGGCGGGTGTCGTGCCCACACACTTGCTCACGCTGGCCAGATCGAAGATGGCGTCCTTCGTCATCGGAAGCGAGTCGGGCACTACCTGGCGGTTACCGTAGGCCTTGAGATAGACGGTCCGTCCGCCGCGCACCACCGCCAGCACCGCCCCGGGGATCTGTCCTGAATCGATGGCCGCTTCGATAGCCGCGTCGGCCTGCGCCATCTGCTGCAGGTCCAGTCCGCCCGTCCGTCCGCATCCCGCGAGCAGCACCAGCACCAACAGCCAGATACCAAAGAATCTCTTCATACCCCCAAAGGTAACAAAAAAAACCGGCCGGAAGGTCAACCCTCCCGGCCGGTCGCTCAAATCCCTTCCGGATTATTCGGCATCCTGGCGGGGACGACGGTCACGACCGCCACGGCGCTCGCCGCCACGGCCGCCACGACGACGTTCGCCGCCGCGCTCGCCACGGGGAGCTGCCTGGCTCTGTGCCGAAGTACCTGCATTCGGGGAGAGGTCACGCTTGCCGTACACTTCACCGTTGCAAATCCAAACCTTGACGCCGAGCACGCCGACTTTGGTGTGAGCCTCTGCCAGTGCGTAGTCGATGTCTGCACGGATGGTGTGGAGCGGGGTGCGACCCTCCTTGAACATCTCGCTGCGGGCCATTTCGGCGCCGCCGACGCGACCGCTGATCTGAATCTTGATGCCTTCAGCGCCCATACGCATCGTGGATGCGATGGCCATCTTGACGGCACGGCGATACGAAACGCGGCCCTCGAGCTGACGTGCGATGTTGTTGGCCACGATGTTGGCGTCAACTTCAGGGCGCTTCACCTCGAAGATGTTGATCTGGATGTCTTTACCGCAGATCTTCTTCAATTCCTCTTTGATCTTGTCGACCTCCTGGCCGCCCTTGCCGATGATGACACCGGGACGGGCAGTGTGGACGGTCACCGTGATAACTTTGAGGGTACGCTCAATCACGATCTTCGACAAAGAAGCCTTTGCGAGACGTGCGTTGAGGTACTCGCGGATCTTGGCGTCTTCCAGAATCCGGGTGGGGTAGTCACCGTACCAGTTGGAGTCCCAACCGCGGATAATACCTACACGATTGCTGATAGGATTGGTTTTCTGTCCCATATTACTTAGCCTCCTCTACTGGTTTGGTTTCTGCTTTGGCAGGTTTCACGTCCAGAACGATGGTGACGTGGTTGGAACGCTTGCGGATGCGAGCTGCACGACCCTGCGGGGCGGTGCGGATGCGCTTCAGCGTGCGGCCTTCGTCAACCATGATGGTCTTGACGATAACGTTGCCGTTTTCAAGTTCCTTGCGGCGGTCTTCGTTCTTGGCTTCCCAGTTTGCGATAGCGCTGCGGAGAAGTTTCTCGAGACGGACGGAAGCCTCTTTCTTGGAATACTTGAGGATATCCAGCGCCTTGTTGACCTCGACGCCACGGATGATGTCAGCCACGAGGCGCATCTTCTGCGGAGAGGTAGGAACATCATTCAGCTTTGCGATAGCTGTCTGTTTCTTTATTTCTTTCAGCCTGTCGGCCATTTCTCTTTTACGTTTTCCCATTGTAATCTTCTTTTACTGTTAACGATTACCGGAATGGCCCTTGAAGGTGCGGGTCGGAGCGAATTCGCCGAGCTTGTGGCCAACCATATTCTCAGTCACATATACCGGAATGAATCTGTTTCCGTTGTGCACAGAGATGGTGTGACCTACGAAGTCAGGGGAGATCATGCTGGAACGCGACCAGGTCTTGATGGCCTCTTTGTTCATCTTGCCCTCGTTCATCGCGAGGACTTTCTTTTCCAAGCTGTCCTGAATGTAAGGACCTTTTCTAAGTGAACGACTCATAGTCTTGTAGATTTAATTCCGTTATTTGTGTCTTCTTTCGATGATGAACTTGTTCGAGTTCTTCTTCGGGTTACGGGTCTTGTAGCCCTTAGCAGGCAGACCCTTGCGTGAACGCGGGTGTCCGCCGGATGCACGGCCTTCACCACCACCCATCGGGTGATCCACAGGGTTCATGACGACACCACGGTTGTGCGGGCGGCGTCCGAGCCAGCGGCGGCGACCAGCCTTACCATGAGACTCGAGGTTGTGGTCGGTATTCGAGACGACACCGACGGTTGCGCGGCAGCTGACGAGCACCATGCGGGTTTCACCCGAAGGGAGGCGGAGGACAGCGTGGTTGCCTTCGCGAGCCGTAAGCTGTGCGTATGCGCCGGCGCTGCGTGCCATGACGGCACCTGCACCCGGACGCAGTTCGATGTTGTGAACGAGGGTACCGAGCGGAATTTCTGCAAGAGGAAGGGTGTTGCCCACTTCGGGAGCGACACCGCTACCGGAAGCAATCACCTGACCGACCTTAAGGCCGTTCGGAGCGATGATATAACGCTTCTCACCGTCAGCGTAAACAACGAGAGCGATGCGTGCGCTGCGGTTCGGGTCGTATTCGATGGTCTTGACCGTGGCGGTGTACTCATCCTTATTGCGGAGGAAGTCGATCACGCGGTACATCTTCTTGTGGCCACCGCCGATGTAGCGGACGGTCATCTTGCCCTGGTTGTTGCGTCCACCGCTGCGGCGGCGGGGTTCGAGCAACGATTTCTCAGGGGTGGTGCAGGTAATCTCTTCAAAGGTGCTGATGACCTTATTGCGGGTACCGGGAGTTACCGGTTTGAATTTACGTACTGCCATAGTCCTTAGATGTTGCTATAGAAATCAATCTTATCATCACCGGCCAGAGTCACGAACGCCTTCTTGTAGTTGTTCGTGCGGCCTGTCAACATACCGGCTTTCGTGTAGCGGCTTTTGCGCTTGCCGTGGTAGTTTACGGTATTGACGTCCTGGACGGACACACCGTACATCTGCTCGACTGCCTTCTTGATCTCGATCTTGTTGGCGTTCTTGTCGACGATGAAACCGTAACGGTTCAACTTATCGCCTTGAACCGTCATTTTCTCAGTTACGATTGGCTTAATTAAAATTCCCATTGCGGTGCGTGTTATTTGCGTCTGTCAGCAAGAATGTCCTGGACACCGTCAACCATCACCAGGTGGTTTGCATGAAGCAGCACGTAGGTGTTGATTTCGTCAACGGTGATAACCTTGGCTTCCGGCAGGTTGCGAGACGATAAGTAAATGTTCTTGGAATTTGCGGGAAGGATGACGAGGGTCTTGCGGCCGTTGACCTTGAGTGCGTCGAGGATCTTGATGAAATCCTTGGTGCAAGGCTTCTCCATGGAGAAGGGCTCAACCATCGTGATGGCGCCGTCTTTTGCCTTATAGGTAAGGGCGGAGAAGCGGGCCAACTGTTTCACCTTCTTGTTGAGTTTGAAGTCGTAATCGCGCGGGCGCGGACCGTGAGCGGTGCCGCCACCTACATAGATATTGGACTTGATGGAACCATGACGTGCGCCGCCGCCGCCTTTCTGGCGACCCATCTTCTTGGTGGAGTAAGCGACTTCGCTGCGGTCTTTGGTCTTGTGGGTTCCCTGGCGCTGTGCAGCAAGATACTGCTTCACATCGAGGTAGATAGCGTTGTCATTCGGTTCGATGGCGAAAATGTCATCAGCGAGCTCGGCCTGCTTGCCGGCTGCGGTACCGTCGATTTTGTAAACGTCCAGTTTCATAACGCTTAGTCCTCCACAATTACATAAGAACCTTTGGCTCCGGGGATGGAACCCTTGAGAATGAGAAGATTGTTTTCAGGGATGACCTTGATGACCTGCAGGTTGAAAACCTTGACGCGGTCGCCGCCCATGTGGCCGGCCATACGCATACCCTTGAAAACGCGGGAAGGCCAGGAGGATGCGCCCATGGAACCGGGGTGACGAAGTCTGTCATCCTGGCCGTGGGTCTGACCACCTACGCCCTGGAATCCGTGGCGTTTCACAACGCCCTGGAAACCTTTACCCTTGGAAGTTCCGGTGACGTCTACCCACTCGACACCTTCGGAAAGGTCTGCGAGGGTGATCACCTGACCGAGCTTCAGCTCCATAGGGAAATCATTCTTGAATTCCACGAGCTTGCGCTTCGGTGTGGTTTCTGCCTTTTTGAAATGGCCCTGAAGGGGCTTGCTGGCGTGTTTTTCCTTGATATCGTCATAGGCAAGCTGTACAGCGGCATAACCATCTTTCTCAACTGTACGGATTTGCGTAACAACACACGGACCAGCCTCAATAACGGTGCACGGCAGATTTTTGCCGGCGGCATCGAAAACGGAAGTCATTCCGATTTTTTTTCCAATTAATCCAGGCATTGGGTTGTTAATTTGGTATAAATTAATAAGTTAACTATTTCCCGCACTTTTTGCGGGGCTGCAAAGATACGCTTTAATTTCCAACTGACCAAATATTTCCGCTATTCCTACGGAATGATTAACTTTGCGGAAAACAACTGACAAAGATGTCCCGCAATAAAACCTCCCGTACTCTGCACCGGTCCGCCGGCCGCCTGCTTCTGGCGCTGGCGCTCTCCGCGTTGCTCTTCTCCGGCTGTGCCGCGAGCCGTTACGTTTCCAAGATCCCGGCTGCGGAGGCCCGCCCCATCGCCCTGCTGCAGCCGTTGAGCGAGATTTCCTATATCGACCGTGCCGGCGTGCAGGCCTACAACGATTCACTGTCGGCCGCTTCCACGCAGTTGCTTACGGAGATCATCATGACCCTGCCGTTGCCGCAGAATTCCATGGAAATCCCGGTCGATTTTGTGATTCCCTACGACTACTCCGGCGAGAACAATGTCGTGACTTGGGATGTCGCCGCGCTGTCGGGTGTCCGTCCCAAGCTGTTGAAGAATGCGGGCGTTCCCGATTCCATCACGAACCTGCTGCGCCAGAACGGCTACCGCTACGGCATGCTGGTCTACGCCTCCGGCTTTGACCGCGATGCGGCCAATTATCGCAAGGGCCTGGCGGGCGGCATTTTCCTGGGGGTGGTGACGGCTGTCGTCTCCTCGTTGGTCGGATTCGGCGGCGCAGCCTATTCCGTTCCGCTCCGCTACCTCTCCCAACTGTACGTGATGATCGTTGACGTTGAGGCGAACGAAATTGTCTACTTCGCCAACACCGCCAACATGGAGGAAGAGTGCAATCCCATCAGCCCCGTCGCCCAGCGCTATCGCCTCGAGCGCCTCTTCCGTAAATTCAAATAGCCGTTAGTTCATTCCGCGGTCGCGCTTGATGGCCTCGTAGGCTTCCTGGACCTGGCGGAATTTGTCAGCGGCGGCTTTCTGGATGTCCGGGCCGAGGGTGGCGACCTTGTCGGGGTGGTTCTTCATGGCCATCCGGCGGTAAGCGGCCTTGACCTCGTCATCGGTTGCCTCGGGCTTGATTTCCAGTACGTCATAGGCGGAGCGGGTGTCCTTGTAGAACATCGCGATCACGGAGTTCATATCCGCCGCCGAGATTCCGATCGCCGCGGCAATCGTCTCGAGCACCTTCTTTTCCGAAGCACTGAATTCGCCGTCCGCGGCCGCCAGCTGGGCCAGGTAGTGGAACAGTTGCAGCCGCTGGGAATAGTTCATGTTCGCAGAAATCTGCGCGCCCACCGACCGGACATCCATCGCCTTCCGGTTGAGCTCGTCCAGGATGCGCATGGCTTCGTCTTCCGCAGCGAAGCCGAAGTTTTGCCGCACGAAATTCCGTACATAGTCCAGTTCCGAGCGCAGCGTCTTCCCGTCGGCCCGGATGACGGCCGACGAGAGGACGAGCAGACTTACCAGGAAGCTGTTGCGCTGCTCCTGGGCGGAGTAGCTGTGGCCCGTGGTTGAAGATGAGCCGCCGCCTGCCGCTGTCGGGCCCGCTGATACCGCCCCCCGCACGTCCGAGGCGGCTCCGAGAAAGAATCCGATCAGACCTCCGATGGGTCCGCCAATGACCCATCCCAGCAAACCGTATAACCACCTGCGTGCTCCCATCGCCGTTCTCTGTTATTCTTCCACCTCGGGAAGGGCGGCCTTCTTGGGATTCTGGGAGATCTTGCCGAGCCGCTGGACCTCCAGGGCGGCGCGGATGATGCTCTGGCCGCCGTCCTGCAGTTTCCGGGTCCCTTTTTCGTGGGCGGCCACCGCCTTCTGGAGGGCGTCACCCACCGCGGCGTTGGCTTCGCAGTAATCCTGCACCCGCTCCACGATCTGGGTGGCGGCCTTGATGATCTTCTCCTGGTTGCGGATCTGGTCCACGTTCACCCAGGCCGTGTGCAGCACCCTCAGGAAGGGCATGATGGTCTCTTCCGTGGTGATGAGCACGTTCTGGCGGAAAGCCTCGTTCACGATGCCCGGCTCCAGCGTGCGGGCCAGGGCCAGCGCGCCGTAGTTGGCCACGTACATAATGACGTAGTTCAGCGTCTTGTGGCCGTCCCGGACATACTCCGCGTAGCGTTTGCCGGAGAGCGAGGCCACCTGCGCCTTGACGGCGGCGAGGTTGCGCTTGGCGCATTCAGCCTTTTCGGCGGCGGTCTCGGCGTTGTACCAGTCCACGAAGGCGTCCAGGTTCATCTTGGCGTCGATTAGCAGGTCGGTGTTGTCCGGGAAGTGCAGCACATAGTCCGGACGCATCTTCCGGCCGGAATCCTCATTGCGCAGGATCTCGCCGGTCTCGTCGCGGAGGTAAACCTCGCGGTGGTAGTCACGCCCCTCTACGAGCCCCTCCTGCACGAAGATGTTGTTCAGCATCTGTTCGCCCCAGTTGCCCTGCATCTTGTTGTCGCCACGCAGTGCGCTGGCCAGGTGCTCGGCGGTATCGCCCAGCGACTTGCTTTGCTCGGCGAAGTGGCGTACCGCCTCATCCATCTTGGTTTTGAGCGAGGCGGATTCTTCCGTCTGCTGCTTCTTCTGGGCCTCAAAGGCCTCGGTCATGGTGGTGATGCGTTGTGCCAGGCCGCCGGTGATGTTGGTCATCATCTCGCCGGCCGTCTTCTTGAGATTCTCCTCCCGTTCGCGGAGCGCCTTTTCGCTGGCGAGCGCCAGCTCTTTCTTGGTGGTTTCAATCAGTTGCGCCTGAGTCTCTTTCATCTCCGCCAGCGACCGTTCGTAATCGTTCCGGGCATCTTCCAGCCGCTCCGCAGCGACATCGGCCTCATGGGCACGCAGGGCCTTTTCAGTCTCGAGCGCAGCATGGGCGGCGGTCAGTTCCCGGGTATAGCGGGCCCGTAGCGAGAGCCGCGTCAGCAGCCACGCCAGCACACCCGCCACCAAGACGGCGACAACGACGATAACTACCTGCACCATTGATCTACCCATGCAAAAAATTCGCGGTGCCAGTGAACGGAGTTCTGCGGCTTCAGGATCCAGTGGTTCTCGTCGGGGAAGAGCACCATCTTGGAGGGAACGCCCATCATCTGGGCGGTATTGAAAGCGGCCATGCCCTGGTCCACCGGCACGCGGTAGTCCAGTTCGCCGTGCATCACGAGAATCGGGGTGTTCCAGTTCTTCGCGAGCTTGTGGGCGGAGTTGGCGTAGTGGCGCACGGCAGCCGGGGTCTTGCTCCACGGCGAGCCGGCCATATAGGTCTTGGGATCCTTGCAGCCACCGTTGTCCCAGTTGGGGAACCACATCTCCTCGGTCTCCATGAACATGTGTTCCTGGTTGAAGATGCCCGCGTGGGCGATCAAGGCCGAGAAGCGGTTCTGGTGGATGCCGGCCAGGTAATAGACCGAATAGCCACCGTAGCTGGCACCGGCTGCACACATCTTGCCTACGTAGGGCTCAGCGAGCAGCGCATCGGCTGCGGAGAGATAATCCTTCATGTTCTGGCCAATGTAATCGCCGGAAATCTGTTCGCACCACTCCTGTCCGAAAGCGGTGGTTCCGCGGCGGTTGGGCAGCACCACGATATAGCCCTGCGATGCCATCAGGCGATAGTTCCAGCGGGTGGACCAGCCCTGTGTGATGGCGCCCTGCGGGCCACCGAGGCAGATCAGGACGGCGGGATACTTCTTGGCCGGATCGAACTTGGGCGGATAGACCACCCAGGTCAGCATCTGCTTGCGGTCGGTCGTGCGGATCCAGCGCTGCTCCATCGAAACGGGAGCGAGCTGCGCCAGGATATCGTCATTTTCGTGGGTGAGCTGCTTCCAGCTGCCGTCGGCCGTGGATACGGTCACGATCTCGGAAGGACGCATCATCGAGCAGTTGGTAGCCAGCAGCGCATCCTCGCCAAGCAGGCTCAGGCTGCTGAAATCCACCCAGTCACCCTGCGTGAGTTTGGTGCAGGAAGCGGTGGCCAGATCGGCGAAGCAGATCTCCTTGAGACCTTCCATGGCCGAGGTGAACCAGAGGCCGGTGGAAGCTGCGTTCCAGACAATTCCGCCCGCATTGTATTTGAATTTTGCGGTCAGTTCGGTCTTGACGCGGGTGGCGAGATCCATCACGAAGAGGCGCTCCTTGTCGGCCTCATAGCCGTCGCGCGCCATGCTGATCCAGGCAATCTTGCTGCCATCCGGCGAGAAGAGCGGATCGGTATCGTAGCCCGGCATCCCTTCGGTGAGATTCTCGCAGGTGCCGGTAGCTATATCATATAGGTAGATGTCGGTGTTGGTGGAGAAGGCGTAATCGCGGCCGGTCAGCTTGCGGCAGGAATAGGCGATCTTGCTGCCATCCGGGCTGAAGTCGAGCTGCTCGATGCCGCTGAAGGGCTCGGTAGGCAGTTCGAACGGCGCGCCGTCCAGCAGGTCGCGGCCCTCACCCAGCTTTTCGCCATCGAAGGAGGCTAGATAGGTATGCGGAATGTTCTCCACAAAGTGGTCCCAGTGACGATACATCATGCCGGTGATGGTACGGGCGGTGGACTTGGGAATGTCCGGATAGATGTCGGCCGCCTTGGGCGTCACCTTGAAATCGCTCACATAGAGCACCTGGGTCTCGTCGGGCGAGAGCTTGAACTCCCCGATTCCATCGGGAACGTCACTCACCTGGCGGGCATTGCCACCCTCGGCGTCAGCCACCCAGATCTGGCCCTTGTGCAGGAAGGCGATCTTCTTGCCGCCGTCTATCCAGCGCGCGTTGGATTTGCTGCCGGCCGAACAGGTAATCTGGTGACTGCCGGTTCCGTCTGCATTCATCACGAAGAGCTCGCGGTTGCCCTTGTTCAGTTCGATGGAGGTATAGGTCACTCCGTACAGAATCTTGCCGGTGGCGGCGCAGTACTGCGGGTCGCTCACCTTGCCCAGCTGGTGCATGATTTCCGGGGTGAACTGGCCGTTCACCACCTCGATGTCGTGCTTCTCAATCAGGACGGGTTCTTCGGCTTTACGGCCGCAGGAAAGGGTTGCTGCCATGGCTATGAGGAGGAATAAAAATCTTTTCATGGTGATGGATGCCCGGTCGCGCCGGGCATGACGGTTATTAATGGTTATCATCAAATTCAAATCCGTAATCAATGCCCTTGAGGGTGGCGGGCACGCCGCGGGACATCCAGACGGGCATCGGAGCACCCTTCAGGAAGTGGTCGAAGAACTGCTGCAGACGGATGCTGAGGTCCTTGCGGTTGCGGCGCTCCTTGAGGTTGTGTGCCTCATCGTTGTACTGGAGCATCCACGCCTGCTTGCCGCAGCGGCGCAGCGCGTTGAAGAACTCGATACCCTGCCACCAGGGAACGGCGCCGTCCTGGTCGTTGTGCATGATCAGCACCGGCGTGGTGACGTTCGGCACGAAGAAGAGCGGGGAGTTCTCTACATAGAGGTCGAAGCCTTCCCAGAGGTCCTTGCCGATTCGGCTCTGTCCCTTTTCATACTGGGCTGTGCGGGCCACGCCGCTCTCCCAGCGGATACCGCCGTAAGCGGAAGTCATGTTGCTGACCGGAGCGCCGGCACCAGCCGCAGCGAAGAGGTTGGTCTGGGTGATCAGGTAAGCGGTCTGGTAGCCGCCCCAGCTCTGGCCCTGGATGCCGATATGGTCACCGTCAACCCACGGGTATTCGCAGAGCATGTCCACGCCCGGCATCAGGAAGTTCATACAGCTCTTGCCCGGATGGCCGTCTTTGTAGCGCAGATCCGGCACGAAGATGATGTAGCCGTTGCTGACGAAGTAAGGAATGTTGACCGTAGATGCGGAAGGTGACGGGATGCGCGGGCGGTAGAGCGTCTCGGAATTGCGCTCGTAGAAGTAGCAGATGACCGGATACTTCTTGGCGGGATCAAAGTCTTCCGGCTTGAAGAGCAGGCCTTCTGCCGGGGTGCCGTCCCATGCGGTCCACTTGACCAGTTCCACGGTGCCCCAGTTGTAGGCTTTCAGTTGGTCGCCCGTGTTGGAGAGTTTCTCCTGTTTCTTGAAGCTGTCGCGGGTGATCCAGACGTCGCTGCCCTCTTCAAAGTTGCCGCGGATGTAGAGCGCTGCCGGTTTGCGGCCGGTACTCACAGCCAGGGCCTGATAGACGTAGGGACCCTTCGCGAGGTTCTCCACTTTGGCTTTGCGCTTGGTGACGTCGAGGCGTGCGATGCCGTTCTCCTTGGTGATTTCATCGAAGGTGGTGAACCAGACCGGACGGTCGTTGAAGATCATGCCGCCGCGCGGAAAGCGGATGTCGGTGCGGGTATAAGGCACGGTCACGTCGTAGGTCAGGTGGTTCTCGCGACCGAAGGTCTTGCGGACCGGAGCTGCGACGCCGGTGGGGTCAATCTGCCACCAGTCGTAGCGGTCGCGGATCCAGAAGAATTTGCTGTCTTCACTCCAGACGGCGCCCGTGTAAGCACCCGGATAAGCCGGGTGGTCATCCTCTTCATCATAGAAAGCGGTGCCGATAGTGGAAGAGACTTCGCGCTTGGTGCCGGCATTGATGTCGAGCACATACCAGTTGCCCTCCTTCTCATCGAAGCTGGCTGCATAAGCACCATCGGGGGATTCCTGTGCATAAGAGAGGGTGGAGCCGACCTCGAGCAGCTTGCGTGCGCCGGTGCGGAGGTCGATTTGGTACAGGTCGGAGTAGAAGGTGTAGTCCCACTGACGCTGGATGCGATACGGTTTGTCGTTGGCCACCATCACGTAATCGCCCTTCAGCCCTTCGGGAATCTCGACATTCTCCAGTTCCTCGTCAGCCAGCTGGATGAAGTTCTTGCCGTCATAGCCAATCTTGGCCAGGTAGGTGCGGCTCTTGTCGCGGGAGAGACGGTTCTTCTGGATAGGCTGGATATATTCGGCATTCCAGACCCAGATGTCGAGCTGAGCCTGCTCGAAGTCCACCAGCGTGGTGTCTTTTTCACGCGGAATGGGGCGGGTGCCGAGCGTCAGGTAGTTGTCATAGAAGTGAACGTCAGCAGCCTGTCCGAGCTCCCAACCCTTGGGCAGCAGGGAAGACTTGTGGGTGAGCAGCAGCGTGGGCTCGCCGCCGTTGTAGAGGTAGAGATCCTGGTGCTTGGAGGCATCCTTGCCGGTATCCAGCGAAGCGTAGAAGGCGATGCGGTCGCCCTCCTTCTCAAAGAAGATGTTGCCAAAGGAGGCCTTCTTCTCGCCGGTGAGAATCGGTTTGGAGGTGCGGGTGGCGGGATCGTAGAGGAAGATGCCGCGTACGGTCACGGAATCCTTCTTGCCCGGCTTGGTCACATAGACCAGACGGCTGCCGGCCTTGTCGAACTTGAACGACTCCACGCTCTTCAGCGTGTCAATCGCCATCGTCTTGATGTTCAGCACGTAAAGGTTATCCTTGACGGACGGTTTCTCGGGTTTGTCACCCTTGCCGGGCTTTTCCGGCTTCTCGCCTTTTTCCGGCTTCTCAGGCTTCTCGGGTTTGTCGCCCTTGCCCGGAGCGGCCTTTACCTCTTCTTCCTTGAAGGCGATCCATTCGCCGAGTTCGTCACCGCTCTTGAAGTTGGTGACGCGGGCAAACTCCTTCACCTCGCCGGTCTTGAGGTCCATCACGGCGATGGAACCCTTGGGACGCTCGTCGGGTTTCTTCTTGTCAATCTTGGCCTGACGGGTCTCCTGGAACGGAGGGGTGATGCGATATACGGCCTTGATACCGTCGGTGGAGATCATGGCGCGGGAGGCGCGGTCTGCCGTAAAGGTCTTGCCGGTTTTTACATTGTAGAGATAGAGCACTCCGTCGCCCTCCTGGGGAGAGACGGAATAGGATGCCCACTCGCTGCCCTCCTGGATGACGGGACGGCTGACGGATTTCCAACCGTCATAGACCGAGTGGTCCAGTGCGGGTTTCTGTGCCCACAGCACCGCCGTACTCAGCAGCAGCACCAGGCAAAAGAAAAAGGATCGTTTCATAT
Organism: Bacteroidales bacterium; assembly: GCA_045114175.1. Taxonomy (GTDB): domain Bacteria; phylum Bacteroidota; class Bacteroidia; order Bacteroidales; family UBA932; genus Cacconaster. The sequence goes on from JBGUJZ010000047.1 coordinate 28,874, forward strand.
CGTACTATTTAGTTTGTTTCGTTTTATGTCGGAAATACCAGGTGACGAGGATCATGCCCAACACGATGGCGATGGCCACCTTGATGGCGGTGTACCAGGCGGTGATGGCGGGATGGAGTTGCTCGGTGAGCGTGTAGTAGGTGCTCCAGAAGATACCGCCTCCCGGGATGAGCGGGAAGTTGCCACAGACCAGGAAAATGGTGCTCGGACACTTGAGCCGGATGGCCAGCACGATGGAGAGCAGCGCTACCACGAAAGCGCCTGCAAAGGTGGCGGCCCCGATACCCAACTGTGCGTAGCGGAAGATCAGCAGGTAGGTGATCCAACCCAACATACCCACGACACCCGTGCTCAGATAGTAGCGGCGCGGCACGCTGAAGAGGATGGCGAAGGCCACCGTGCCCATCAGCGCGGCCAGGGCCTGCAGGGGCAGGGTGGCCGTCTGGGCGGAGGCAAAGGTGCCGTTCAGTTGAATGATACCGCCAATGAAATAGCTGTGGATCACGAAGGCCACACAGGTGCCCAACGCGATACAGAAGAACATCATCAGCGCATCCAGCAGTCGCGTGGCGCCGGAGAGATAGTCCTCGTTGGCCAGATCGCGGATGCCGTTGGTGAAAGCCACTCCCGGCACTAGCAGGATCAGGGTGCCGGCAATCATATTGCCCAGGTGCTCTCCGAATCCGAGGTGGTGGAACACGGCGCAGAGTGCGGTACCGACCATTCCGCCAAAGATATTGCCCAGCATCTTGGAGAGGTATGGCACGCTGACCGTCAGGACAAAGATCCAGAGCAGAATACCGGCCACCACTGCGGCGGCACAGTCAAAGAGGCTGCCGCCAAAGACCGCGCAGAAGCCGCCGCTGCCCAGCGCCGCCCCGATCAACTGTTCCCAAATGGGCTTGCCTGGCATCGTCTTGATGGCGGCAATCCGTTTGCGGGCGTCATCGAAGGTACAGTCGGCCTTCTGGATATCCCAGGAGAGCTGGTTCACGGCGATAATCTTATCGAAGCGCGCCCCCTTGATGGGGATGTACTTCACGCCGGCATAGGAGTCGCCGGTGGTGATGATGCCGTTGCCCATCGTGAAGAAATTTTCGGAGTTCTCGCCGTAGTTGGCGGCGATACGCTTCATGGTTTCATCCACGCGGGAAATCTCGGAGCCGTTTTCCAACAGGATGTGGCCGGCCTCCGATGCAAGTTCCAGTACCTCTCTGGAGCGGGTGGATTCAGTGTTTTCCATTATAGAGTAACCAGCTTGTCCAGGAAGGAGTGATACTGGTTGTGAGTCGTTCTACGTTTATAAATTGCGTCGGTCTTGAAGGCCACCACCATATCCAGCTCCGGGATGACGGTGATGAACTGGCCCATCGCGCCGCGGGCTCCGTACGCGCCTTTGTACTGCGGCAGATAGTCTTTGGAGCGCTCGTCGAAGAGCCACCACATGTAGCCGTAGCTATAGCGGGTGACGTTACTGGTGGCGGAGACCTCTTCGAGCGTGGAGACCGGCGAGGTCATCTTCTTGATCCAATCCTTGGAGATCAGTTGCTGGCCGTCCCAATTGCCCTCGCGGAGCATCAGGTAGCCCAGGCGGGCCATATCGCGCACCGAGAGGTAGAAATGGTAGGCGGGATAGACGGAAATCTTGAGGTTGCCACCCTTTTTCTGGGCATCGCGGTCCCAGTCCTGCATCCCGATGGGGATAGCGAGGTCTTCGCCCAGCACATCATAGATGTTTTTGCCGGTGGCCATCTCCAGCACATAGCCGGCCACGTTGAAGTCCCAGTTGTTATAGAGGAAGTACTCGCCGGGCTTCTTGGTGCCGCGCCCGGGTTTCTTTTCGGTGTCGCCCGGGTTGGATGCCGGATGGTAACAACCGGAACGGGCGGTAATCAGGTCGTAGATCGTCGCCTTTTTTTCAATAGGCAGCAGGCCGTCGATATCATCCAGGCCCAGCTCTTCGATGGTCTTGGTCAGGTCGATCGTTCCATTCTCCACATACTTGCCGTAAAGCATGGAGAGAACGCTCTTGCGGCATGATGCCAGATAGCTCAGGCGGTCGAGCGCACCGAAGCTGTAGATCATCTCGCCCCCGACGATCACCGCCACGCCCGTAGCGTGGGTGCTGTCAATCAGGAACTGGGTAAGTTTGTCAAAATCTTCCTTGGCGTAGCCGTATTTCTCCGGTTTGACCTTATTCCAGCCCGTCTCCGCGGAAGGATAAACGGGGGCTTTCTTCTTGGCTTCGGTTGTGGGGCCACAAAGCACCAGCGCGGCCGCCAGGATCAGGAGTAGCTTTTTCATAACTTGGTGACGCCGATACCCGGCAGGTCGTTAAGGGTTATTTTTCCATCCACAATCTTCATTCCGCTGAAGCAGTCGTTCGAGATCAGCAGATTGCCGTCCAGGTCGGCGAAGTCCACCTTCGGAGCGAGTTGGGCGGCCGCAGAGATGGCGCAGCTGGTTTCGGTGGTACAGCCGATCATGACTCCCATGCCCAGGCCGCGGGCGGTGTCAATCATCCGCAGGGCCTCGCGCAGGCCGGTACACTTGATCAACTTGATGTTGATGCCGTTGAAGACGCCGTGCAGCCGGGCCACGTCGGGCCACCGCTGGCACGATTCATCCGCGATGGTTGGTAGCGGACTGCGCTCGGTCACCCAGGCCATGTCATCAAACACCGTCTTGGGCATAGGCTGCTCCACGAACTTCACGTCGCGTTCGGCCAGCCAGCCGATCATGTCCAATGCGTAGTGCTTGTCTTTCCAGCCCTGGTTAGCATCCACCACGATGGGTTTGTCCGTGACGCTGCGGATGGTCTCCACAATCATCTTGTCCTCCTTTTCGGTGGAGCCGAGCTTGACCTTCAGGATTTTGTAGGGTGCCGCCTCCAGCGTCTTGGTGATGATGACCTCTTTGGTGTCCATGCCAATCGTGAAGGAGGTGCAGGGGGTCTTGTCGGCCGAAAAGCCCCAGATCTTGTGCAGCGGCTTGTCCAGCAGCTTGCCAATCAGGTCGTTCAGCGCGATGTCAATACCGCACTTCGGACAGGACATCCCCTCAGCCAGCGAATCTACATAGCCCAGGATGGCGTCGGCCTCGAACGGGTCGGAAAATTGCGAGAGATCGACCTTGTCCAGGAATGCGCTTGCCGTCTCCAGCGTCTGGCCGCTCATATAGGGCGGCAGCGCCGCTTCGCCATAGCCCGTGACCCCATCGTACGAAATCTCCACCAGCAGCACCGTGGTCGTATCGCGGGAGAATCCCGAGATGGTAAACGTATGCTGCAGCTCCACCACATAGGGGTAGTAGCGCATGGAGAGTCTGCCTCCCTTGCCGCCACGTTTGCCGGTCCCTGCACCGCTGGCGCAGGAAAGCAGGACGGGAGAGATGGCGGCTGCCGCAGCGGTAGCCGCCGTCAGTTTAATGAAGTCACGTCTTTCCATGGAGCGTTTATTTGACGACGGTTACCAGGTTGCGGTCACCGAAGCCGTTGTCAACGCGGGCGCAAGCCGGCCAGAACTTGTTCTCGCGAACCCAAGGCAGCGGGTAAGCGGCCTGTTCGCGGCCATACTTGTGGTTCCATTCGTCGGCGCAGACCTCTTCTGCCGGGTGGGGTGCCATCCGGAGCGGGTTGTCTTCTGCATCCAGTTTGCCGGCCTTGATGGCTTCGCATTCTGCCACGATGGTCTTCAGCGTATCCACGAAGCGGTCCAGCTCGGCGAGCGGCTCGCTCTCGGTGGGTTCGATCATCAGGGTTTCGTGAACCGGGAAGGAGAGGGTCGGTGCATGGAATCCAAAGTCCATGAGACGCTTAGCCACGTCGGTTGCATCCACGCCATACTCTGCCTTGAAGGTGCGAAGGTCAATGATGCACTCGTGTGCCACGTGACCCTTGGCGCCGGTATAGAGCGTCTTGAGCTCCGGCAGCAGTTTGGCGGACATATAGTTAGCGTTGAGGATAGCGATTTCGGAGACCTTGCGCAGGCCGTCGGGACCCAGCAGCTTGATGTAAGCGTGGGTGATGGGGAGCAGCAGCGGGCTGCCGTAAGGTGCTGCGCCGACTGCATCCATGCCCTTGCCGCCGCACTCCGGTACATCCGGATGGCCCGGCAGGTACGGGGTAAGTTTCTTGCTGGTGCAGATAGGGCCTACGCCAGGACCGCCGCCGCCGTGAGGCATGGCGAAGGTCTTGTGGAGGTTGAGGTGGCAGACATCCGCGCCGATCGTACCCGGGTTGGTCAGGCCCACCTGGGCGTTCATATTGGCGCCGTCCATGTAGAGGAGGCCGCCGTGGCTGTGAATGATTTCTGCGATTTCGCGGATGCGGACCTCGAAGACACCGTGGGTGGACGGGTAGGTAATCATCATACCTGCCAGACGGTCGCCGGCCTCATCGGCCTTGGCGCGGAGTTCTTCCACGTCGATGTTGCCGTTGTCGTCGCAGCCCACGAGGACGATATCAAAGCCGGCCATCGCGGCGGATGCCGGGTTGGTGCCGTGTGCGGAGGTCGGGATAATCATCACGTTGCGCTCCTTGCCACCGTTGGCCAGCAGGTAGCGGCGGATGGTCATCAGGCCGGCATATTCGCCTGCCGCGCCGCTGGTAGGCTGGAGCGAGCAGCCGTCAAATCCGGTAATCACAGCCAGGTCGTGTTCCAGTTCGCTGATGACCTGCAGGGTGCCTTGGCACTGGTCTGCCGGGGCATACGGGTGGACATTGCCGAATTCGCTCCAGGAGAGCGGCAACATCTCAACGGCCGCATTGAGCTTCATGGTGCAGGAGCCCAGCGGAATCATCGAGTGGGTCAGGGAGATATCCTTGCGCTCCAGCTTCTTGATGTAGCGCATCATCTCGGTCTCGGAGTGGTAGCTGTTGAAGACGCTCTCGGTCAGGATCGGGGTCTCGCGGACCAGGCAGTCCGGTTCGCCCGGCTTGTTGGCGGGGCAACCCTCCTTGCACCCGAAGATGGCGGAAAGGGCCTGCACCTCGGCGCAGTCGGAGAGTTCGTCGAAGCTGATACGGATGTGACCGTCAGCGGTATAGAAGAAGTTGTAGCCGGCTGCCAGCGCTTTGGTGCGGATGGCCTTTACATCGGCGCCTACGATCTCAATCGTATCAAAGAAGTTCTCTTCCGCCAGCTTGTAGCCCGCTTCGCGGAGCTTGTTGGCAAAGGCGTGGGCCTTCTTGTAGGCGTTGAGCGCAATCTCGCGGATTCCCTGCGGGCCATGCCAGACGGCAAACATACCGGTCATCGTGGCCATCAGGGCCGTTGCGGTGCAGATATTGGAGGTTGCGCGTTCGCGCTTGATGTGCTGTTCGCGAGTCTGCAGAGCCAGGCGGAGACCCGGCTTGCCCAGACGGTCCACCGAAATGCCGATGATACGGCCCGGCAGATTGCGTTTGTACTGGTCGGCGCAAGCCATGTAGCCTGCCACCGGGCCGCCGAATCCCATCGGCAGGCCGAATCGCTGTGCGGTACCGCAGGCAATGTCGGCACCCCAGGCAGCGGGTTCCTTCAGGATAGCGAGTGCGAGCAGGTCGGCGTACGCGGTGACCAGCGCACCGGCAGCGTGTGCCTTGGCGCAGAAGGCCGCATAGTCGCGGACTGCACCGTTGGCAGCCGGATACTGGACCAGCGCACCCACACATTTCTCTTCAAACTCGTAGGTAGCGTAGTTGCCAAAATGGAGTTCGATACCCAGTCCGCCGGCACGCGTCTTAAGGACGGAGGCAACGGCGGGGAAGAGGTTCTCATCTACGAAAATCACGTTCTTGCCGGCCTTGACGGCGTCGCGGCTTCGGAGTTCGTACATCATGCGCATCGCCTCGGCAGCAGCCGTAGCGTCGTCGAGCATCGAGCAGTTGGAGAGGCTGAAGCCGGTCAGCGAGGAGATCATCGTCTGGAAATTGATGAGTGCCTCCAGTCGGCCCTGCGAAATCTCTGCCTGATACGGGGTGTAGGAGGTGTACCAGCTCGGATTCTCAAAGATGTTGCGGGAGATGACGGCCGGTGTGGCGGTGCCGTAGAAGCCCTGGCCAATCAGCGAACGGAACGGTTTGTTCTTGCCGGCGAGCTTCTTGAGGCGGGCCAGGTATTCATGTTCGGTGATGGCCTCGTCCAGGGCGAGGGGTTCCTTGAGCAGGATATCTTCCGGAACGGTTTTCTTGATGAGTTCATCCAGCGTGGCGCAGCCGAGGGCCTTGAGCATCACCTTCTCGTCTGCCTGACGCGGACCATTGTGTCTGTCAACGAATTTGAGGGGCATATAGGTTGGTTTTTATTTTGATTGTTGTTTTTCTTGCTATTAAATAATTCTACAAATATAAGACTTTTGCCGACATCTTTTGCTAATTTTGCGGCCACAATGGCGAAAGTGAAGACCATAGAAATCAAGAACCGCAGAGCCTCCTTCGAATATGAGTTTCTGGAGCGCTACACCGCCGGTATTGTCCTGAGCGGCTCGGAGATCAAAAGCATCCGGGCCGGCAAGGCTTCGCTGGTGGATGCGTGGTGCTATTTCACCCCGGCGGGCGAACTTTTCGTGAAGGGGATGAATGTGGCCGAATACTGGTGGGCCTCCGCTTTCAGCCGTCACGATCCCAAGCGCGACCGCAAGCTGCTGCTCACCCGCCGCGAGCTGCGCAAACTCTCCCGCGCCGTCAAGGAAAAAGGCCTCACGGTGGTCGCCACGCGCCTCTTCATCTCAGAGGGCGGCTACGCAAAGCTCGACATCGCCCTCGCCCGCGGCAAGCGCGAATTCGACAAGCGCGAATCCATCAAGGAAAAAGACCTCCGCCGCGACCAGGAACGCGAGTAGCGGAGTTCGTTACAGACAGTACGCCACAATAAACCGCAGATAATGAACGCGGGAATTGTAAGTGGCGAATTCCTCGTACTTTTTCCGCTGGTTGAGAAGGCCGATATTCATCCCTAGGCCGTAGTTCCAGTGTCCGCTCCCTTGAAACATGATTTCCGGGCGGAGGGACAGATTGAATCGATTGTATACCTCTTTTCCGTTTCTCGCATCGAGCGGCTCGGAATCTATGTAATAGTACGTTGGATGAATGAAATAGGAGAGGTTCGGGCCAATGCTGAACACCGCGTTGACCTCATTGACAACATAATGATAACCGGCGGCGAAATACACATCACTCTGGATGGATATTTCCGATGCCGCGTAATTAAAAAGGCCAAGAACTTCCGTATGTACGCCCGCCCCGGGAATGATAGACCACGCACCGGAAATCGGTATATCAACTCTGTATCCCAGTCCCAGTTCCGGGCCCAATCTCGAAATCAACGGCTCATGGATTTTTCCGTCAAGCATACAAATAGCCCCATCAGCCAACAGATAGTGGCGTGCATTGTTGTGCCCGGTTCCTTCTTGCGCATAAGCAACGAGGCTTGTAAATAACAAAAAGAGTAATAAGTACCTTTTCATGATATGATATAGATAATTAACGATACAGTATAAGCAATCCGTCTCATTAAAGCAAATATGGCGACACCGCTCGCTGTGAATGTCAAATGGCAACCCGCTACACCTCCACCCACTCGATCTTGATGCCGCGGCGTTCCATGCCGCGGAACCAGGTCATCTGCCGTTTGGCGAACTGGTGGATGGCGATGCGCAGCCGCGAGAACATCTCGTCGTAAGACAAAGCTCCCGTCAGATAGAGGGTCAGGTATTTGTATTCCAGACCGTAGTAAATCAGGTCCTCCGGCGGAATACCGTTCTCGAGCAGCCCCCGGACTTCGTCCACCATACCTTCCTGCAAACGCGCCTCCAACCTGGCGTCGATCCGCGCGTTGCGCACCTCCCGCGAAACCAGCAGCCCGATATAGCGCGTCTTCTTGGGGAGGAACGCCGTATGCGTCACCGGATGGGACTCCTCGTAAACCGCGATTTCCAGCGCCCGGATGAGCCGCTGGCGGGTGTCGTAATCGGTGGTGTTGTGGGGAGTGCGGAGTGCCTCGTAGCGGGCAATCAGCTCCTCCGTGGGCAGTTTTTCAAGTTCCGCCCGGAGCGCAGGGTTGGCCGGCACGTCTGGCAGGTAGTAGCCGCAGGTGGCCGCCTCCAGGTAGAGTCCGCTGCCGCCGCAGAGAATGGGCACCCGGCCCCGCGAGGCGATATCCCGATAAGCCGCCTCAAAATCATGCTGATAGCGGTAGATGTTGTACTTCTCTCCGGCATCGGCAATGTCGATCAGGTGGTAGGGAATCTCGCCGTAATCGGAGAGGTCCTTGCCCGTGCCGATATCCATTCCGCGATAGACCTGCCGCGAATCGCCTGAGAGGATCTCGCCACCGCAGCGCCGCGCCAGTTCCACGGCATAGCGCGTCTTGCCGCTGGCCGTAGGCCCCAGCACGCAAACCAGGTCGCACCCGCGCAGGATATCATCGT
>JBGUJZ010000048.1:0-70953 GCA_045114175.1 Bacteroidales bacterium
GCTTCGGGGAGAGCAGGACTCGTTCCTTCAATCCCTACGCAGGATTTGCCGTGAAATACAATCAGGATCATTATTTCATCAGCTTGGAGGCCAACACGCAGGGACGCATCGCCAGGTATTCGCTTGACCCCAGCATCAACATGAATACCCTGGATACCAAGATTACGGCCCGTGGCTCGTATACCACCAAGCACGAGTTTGAGTTCAACACCGACATCAGTTATGTCTTCTATAAAGGGTATTCAGCCGGATATGGTGAGCCGGAATGGAGATGGTATGCCTCGGTATCAAAGAACATCGGCGCTTTTAACCTAAGTGTCAAGGTTAACGACATCCTGAACCAGACTCGGAGACTCACGCACACGGTCACCGCCAACTATGAGGAAGATACCTATCGCCTGTGTATGGGCCGGTACATTCTCTTCGGGGTGAAGTGGAACTTCGGAAAGATGAATGCAGTACACAGTGCAAGGGCGCAGCAGGCTGCGTGGAATATGCTGTTCTAAGGATAATATTATAATAGATGACATGGGCTGCCCGGGAGGGTGGCCTTTGTTTTTTTTTGTGCGGGGTTTGATGGCAAATATTTGGCGGAATAAATATATTTTGTATCTTTGCAGTTAGAAATTCGCTAACGGAGTGGAAACAAAATCTAATAAAACGGTTTCTCCGGTGGAGAGTGCTTTCCTGGGTTATCTGGCCGAGGAGGGGAAGGCGTGGTTCTGCATCGAGGATGCGTACGGGGCTTTCCCGGACAAGTCGGAGGGGGCTGTGCGCTTCATGTTGATGCGGATGCTGGAGAAGGGGCTGCTGATCAAGGTGTCCAAGAAGGCGTACTGGGTTGTGCCTTTCGACCAGAATGCCGACGAATATCTTCCGGACTGGCATCTGTTGGCGGAGCCGCTTGCTGGAGGAAGCCGGTACTATATCGGGTATTATTCGGCCCTGCAGATCCACGGGCTTATTACCCAGCCGTCGCTGAAGGAACAGGTGGTGCGTGAGAAGCACAAGACGGAGACGGTGGTCCTGAAGGGCGTGGAGTTCCAGTTCATCTTCCATAATGAGAAGCATTTCTTCGGGGTGAAGAAGGTGTGGATAGATTCTTACAACAAGGTGCCGTGCTCTGATTTGGAGAAGACGATGATTGACTGCCTGTATATGCCGGCGTATGCCGGGGGCATCATCGAGGTGGCGAAGGCGCTTTGGACGGCCAGGGAGAAGCTGGATTACGGGAAGCTGCTCTCTTATGCCAAGCAGTTTGACAGTCAGGTGGTGATCAAGCGTCTGGGGTATCTGCTGGACAAGCTGGGGATTGCAACGGACATTATCGACCAGCTTCGCGGCCTCAGGAGCGCTGCGGTCTCGCCGTTGGATACGGAGGTGCCGAACGAGGGGAAGATTTCCACGAAGTGGAGCATCCGCCAGAATGTTGACATTGAAACGATCATTAACGCGATAAACAATTGATTCTATGATACGGCCTGCTGAAATTCAGAAGAAAGCGAACAAGGAGAGGGTGCGGGACACCCAGATTGAGAAGGATTACATCCTGACATGGATTCTCACCGGCGTGGCGGCGAATGGGGTGCTGTCCAAGGCGCTGGCGTTCAAAGGTGGCACAGTGCTCAAGAAGTTCTATTTCAAGGACTACCGTTATTCGGAGGACCTTGATTTCACGCTGGTAGATGACAACATATCCAACGAGGCCATCCAGGATGCGTTCAAGGAGGTGTTCCAGTATGTCCGTGAGGAAGCCAATATCCCGCTTGCAATGGAGGATTTCGGCATCCACGAGACGGGGAATATCAATTTCTATATCACCTATGTGGGACCGCTGGGCGGCGTGGGTGCGAACAAGCGCGTGAAGGTTGACATCTCCAGGACGGAGAAGCTCTGCTTCAAGCTTGAGAACCGGCCGATGTTTGAGTCGTACACCGACCAGGAGGATTGCATGGTCCAGTGTTACTCCCTGGATGAGGTGATGACGGAGAAGATGCGTTCACTCCTGTCCAGAACCCAACCGCGCGACTACTATGACCTTTGGTACTTGTCGGAAGAGGAAGGGATGGAAATGGCCGACCACCGCTATGAGTTTGAGGTGAAGGCCCGCCACAAGGAGCTTGATCCGGATTCCCTGCAGGAGAAACTGGAGGGAAAGACTGCGGTGTTCAAGTCCCGCTGGGAGAGTTCCATGAAGGACCAGATTGCCGAACTTCCGCCCTTCGATCAGGTTCACCGTGAACTGGGGAAGCATTTCCGGACACTGTTCAAGTAGTCCTGTCACAAACTGGCAAGATAGGCGCAGATGCCATCGACATGAAGGTCGACGATGGCGCAAACTCCGTTGTACCCCGTTGAATCCTATTGGACGGAAAAAGTTTTTGACAGTTTTGGGGGCGGTGAGAAATGGTGAATATGTCGCTTTGTCAGGCCGTGTTTGGGCCGTGTCGAGAAAAAATGCTAAATTTGTCTGTTTGCGTTAATTAAGAACACTGGGCTAAACTATATGAGTGAATTACGAGACGTCTTGGTAAGCATTGCCAACCACACCGATGTTGAGAATCGGGAGCATTATCGCAACCCGAGCATTGGGCGTGGTGAACTGATGATGAAAGGGCTGTCTGTTCCCAAGACGATATGGATATTAAACTCTGATCCTCAGCAAACATGGGGCGTTAACAGGGACATCACAGGCGCAGCTGTATCTACATTTCATACAGGAAAGAAAGATTCGTACGCCGAAACTGATTCTGTCGCTGTCCCTAAAAACAGGGAGTTTGCTCGAATTCTTCTCCAGAATTACGAAGGCCATCATACTTGCAAGTTTATGAATGGCCAGGTAAAAGATTTCCTCATCAGGAATTCAGCCCATTATACCAACACTGGAACTTCGGTTATCAATATAAATGTGGGAGTAGCCGGGATGTCATCCTGGTCTATTTTCCAAAACCTCCGTCAGGCTGCAGAAGCCTTGAACAGACTTGATGAAGGTATTCGCCAATCGAGGCAGAAAGAAGAAGAAGCCAAAAGAAAAGCGGAGGAACTGAGACGCAAGAAACAGGAGGAAGAGGCACGTAAAGCTGAAGAAGAGGCAAGAAAACTACAGGAAGAGATTAAGGCCGCTCAAGAACAAAGAGAGGCCATTCTCACTCAGGCCTCCAAGGCTGCTGAGTTCATCAGAAAGCAAGTCAGTCTGCGTAGAAACCCTGTTCTTGACAAGCACCAGGACAGTGCCAAGTTCTCAAACCTGTATAACGGGGTGGCTGAGGTCATCAACGGAGGTCCCGGAACCGGAAAAACGACGACTATCATACAACGTCTCAAACTTTTGATTGACCGTGGCGACCTTGAGGACTATATGGATAACCACGATGACTGCAAACTGACCAGAGAGCAGCTGGACATCATTTCCTCAAGCGCCGACAACTGGATCTACTTCTCTCCGACTGATCTCCTCAAGAAGTACTTGCAGGACAATATGAATTACGAGGGCCTCACCAATACGAACCATAGGACGGTCGTTTGGAAGGACTTTTTGAAGGATGCCATCCGGGATGATTATCATCTGGCTGGACAAGACTGCCCCTTTGACTTTATGGGCAAGAAAAGCGAGTCCAGGATCATCTTTACCGGCAATCATATAGCCGTTATCGAGAACTTCACCAACTTCTTCCTGGAGCAGGTTAAAGAACGCTTTAGGAAGGTCTCCAAGGTAGATTACAACCAGTTTGAGTGGAAGATTCTGGGCAAGGTAATAACTGAAGAGTGCGCCAAGATAGAGGGCGTTAACAGCATAGACTCTTTGTTGCGGTTCTTAATCCATCTCAGTGGAATAGGCCAGATGCTCATTGTGAATGGAAAACGCGTAGAATCCGGCGCAGCCATCACATCCAAGTATAATGAGCAAATCCGCCAACTTACGGACCGATATGCGGCTCTTTTGAGGCGTGACGAGCAGAAGTATAACGAGGCGATTGAATTCGTCAAATCCTTGGCCACTGTACCACAGCCTGAGGTTGAAGAGGGAGAGGAGCCCGAGGAAGTTGAGCCAGATTATGGTGACCTATCCATCGCTTTGTATAACAAGCTGAATCCTATACTGAAGAAGCTCGCGCTTCAATTTAGGGATAGTTCTGCCAAGCTGACCGCCCAGCAGAAACAACTGTATGAGATTGTCAAGGACGTCATTGTTGAGGAGGACCTTAAGCAGCTGGCGGACTCTGCATACTTCGTGAAGTATATGAACCCGGCGCTACGTGGATTCACCCAGTATGTTCTTTCTCCCATTCCGCAGTATTACCGTCAATACAGAAGGTCTATGCCGGAGGATGACCGCGTGAATTGGGATGCCGAACTGCTGAACGAGATGGTGGATACCTACAAGAATAAGCGCCTCTTAAGCCAGGAGCAATCTCTCTTGGTCGGATTCATCAACAACATTGCCAAGTCTCTTTACAAAGCTAGCAGGCGGTTATTCGACAACGCTACTCATAAGTACATCCTTGCATATAAGGATCTATGCCGCCCTGTCATCGGTGTCGATGAGGCAACTGATTACAGTCTGATTGAGTTCTACGGTATCAAGTCCTTTGGACATTATGAGGTATGCTCGTACACGCTCTGCGGTGACATCATGCAGCTGATGAAGGAAGACGGCATTACGGACTGGAATCAGCTCCGTCATCCGCTTCTGTTTGAGAAACTGGATGTCAAGAACCTGATAATCTCTTACCGTCAGAGCCAGGAATTGCTGGATTTGGCAGATCTTATCTATCTGGAAGAGCTTGGCGACGTGTCGCCATACACCTGCTACTTGAAGGGCGAGAAAACGCCTAAACCGCTTTGGCTCGAATGTGAGGACATAGATGACAAGGCCCAGTGGATAGCGGACAGGGTGATGGAGATTGTAAAGACATATGATTATGTTCCAACGATTGCCATTTTCACCATTGACAAACATAAGGCAGAAGACTTGAAGGAATCCCTGGATGATTGCGACAATCTCATCAAGGCGGGCATTGACGTGAAGGTATGCTCGGACAATACTCTGGAAGGAGAGAAAACACTGCGCATTTTCCCGATAGATCAGGTTAAGGGTATGGAGTTCGAGGCAGTGTTCTTCTATGACATTGATGATATTGAGTCCACCAGTCTCATTAACAAGTATCTGTATGTGGGTCTATCCCGGGCGTCAATGTATCTTGCCGTAACTTCCAACGGCCGTTCAGAGAAGATTTCCAAGATGCTGCAGAACTATTTTGCAGTAAATGAGACCTGGTAGGCAGGCGGCTACTTCTTTTTGAGAGCCGTATATTCCCGCATCAGTTCGTCAGGAATGTCCATGTTCCATTTTCGGAGAACGGAGATTTCCAGTTCGACATCCTCGATGGTACGTTTCGGGGCAATCTCTTCCTGCTTCTCCTGAAGATCATCAATGTCAACAGGTTCTGCGACGATAGAGTCCTCGGTCAGTTGCCACTTGAGATAATTGATATAAGCCTCCAGAGATGATGTCATAATCATCTTTTTGGCGGTATTCATTTCCGCCATGGCCGGCGTTACCTGGAAGTCATATAGATACAATTCCAGAGCACCAATATCGGTCATGCTGAGAACGCTCTTGTGCCCAGAATCATATTTGCCTCGGATGATCGTATCAACGTCACCCTTGATGCCGCGCACGATATGTTTGATCTCGTTTTCGTCTTTGCCCTTTTTCTCCAGGTAGAAGCGGAACTCGGGTTCGTTGGCGTAGATGTTTTCAACTCCATTCTGCAATTCTGCGCCCTCCACGACCTCTTCTTTTGAGTTGTGGAGCATCTCGACATCTTCTTCACCCTCCTCGAACTCATCCATGAAATAGACCTCTTTACCATCCACCGCGCGTGTACCATAGGGTACGGAATAGTCGCAGTCGTAGCCCTCAAAATGTCGTCTCCATTGACGTTTTGCGGACGGGAAGCCGAAGCGATTATAGAGGCCAACATTATCAAGAAGGATTACTTTATCCTTGCCCTTTGCGACACGAAGGCCACGTCCGACTTGCTGCAGATACATGGAAAGGGATTTCGTAGGACGGGCAAGCTGTACAAATTCGAGATCCGGACAATCGAATCCCTCACTGAATATGTTTACGTTGCAAATAATGTCAATCCTTCCGGCCTTGAAGTCTTTTACGTAACCATCTCGAACGTCTGCTGGGGTGCTATCATCAATAGCTACTGCCTTGTATCCGCGAGCAACAAATTGGGCGCAAACGTGAAGGTTATGGGCCTTTGTAATCGTGTAAACAATGCCTTTTTTACCCTTGGCATAATGCTCATACGATGCCACGATGCCAGCGCGAATCTCATCACGGTCCATCACGTCAGCTGCAGCCTCATCCAGATAATCGCCGTCCATGGCGAAGCGGTTAATGCTGTCAATGTCCATCTGGATACGAGATTCGGGCCGTATAGAGTAGTATTCGTAATCACAAAGCCATCCTTCTTTGATGAAACGTGCTACAGGCATTGATGTGATGAGGTCGTCGAACTCCGGCCTGAAACTCTCGTGGCTCATACGGTAGGGAGTAGCGGTAACACCCAGAACCTTTGCCTGAGGGAAGGCACGAAGGATCTTCTTATAACTGTCGGCCTTAACGTGGTGGGCCTCATCAACAATGATGATGTCAAAGGCCTTGCCCTTCCACCTGTCCAGGCGCCTGATAAGGGTCTGTACGGAAGCGACCTGGTAGGGCATGTAATCTTCCTCCATGTTGTTTGCCGCAATCATACCGGCAGCAAGACCGTATTTGAGACTGAGTTTCTCCTTGATTTGCTTGATGAGTTCGATACGGTGTGCCAGGAATAGAATATTGACTGCGGCTTTATGCTGGACACTCCACTCAAACAAATCCCTTGCGATGGATACGAAAAGGTGGGTTTTACCTGTACCAGTAGGCATCTGGAACATGATGCTGCGCATCTGCGTCCACATCTTGTAAATCTTGGCCTTCGCTTCGGTCTGATATGGATATAGCTTCTTATCGCGATAAGGATTCAACTCTGTAAAGTCGACTTTGTGCTTGAAGGCGAACGGAGCGAGGTACTGACCAATCAGTGTGGCAAGAATCTCTTCTGCACCTTCCGGTTCACGTATCCAATAGAACAAAGCCTTCTCAATCTCAAAGGATATGTCAGAGCTTGAAACAACGAACTTCTCGGTACCCATCCTGGGGAAGGGCATTCGGATGTCTCCTACGAAAGGCGTGTTGATTTGGATAAAGCGATGCCAGTTTCGGGTGAATTCCTTCTTCAGTTCATCATTAAGGTAGATGACAGGCGAACCTATCTTCATATCACGCACCATCTCCGTGACAGTTATCATCAAGACCGCTTTGTGGGGAGCCTTGAAGCCGCTTGAATGGCTCACGTGTAGATGCGTAAGCTGGTCGATATATGTCTGGAGCGGGGTGATAATATCTGCCATATAATGAAGGATTTGTTATTGAAGAAGCTTACCAATGACCTCTGCAGCGTAGTGTTCGTCAGTATGGTGGCCGACCAAGAAGTCGTAGAAGAGTTTTTGGTCGGCCTTGAGATTAGCCGTACGAATAATGACAGGTTGGTTGATGCTCAGAAGCATAGAAAGGCGGTCACCTGTCAGACTCTTTAGCGCACGTTTGATCTCTACTTTAGAAGCATCGTCCCGGGTGAAGATGACAATGTCTTTTTGGGCGGTGTTGTCGATGCTTGCCTGCTTCGAGAAAAATTGCTCGAAATACTGCCTGTCATTCTCCCCAAGGGAGTGGCCGAAGATTATCACCTCGTCGGTCTTATTCAGGGCGGATACGATGTCTGGAGGGTTAAAGGAGTCATCCATCACCTTCTGAAGGAAATCATACTCGGGCTCCATAGGCGTTCCATCCCGAGTGCCGACGATTATCTTACCGTCTTCACAACTGCCGTGCATGTAATTGACAGGAACATCTTTAAGGCTGTGCCCGCGCATTTGAACACGTGTATAATTGAACGTATAGATGCTGACGGTGTTACCTGCTTCAACACACTTGCTAATTGCAAGAAGCAGATGGAAAGCAACGGACAGACTTTCCGGAATCGGTTTCTCTATGGATTTGAGATACTTGAAGAGGCCCTCCTTAATAAGGTCAAGAGCTTTACGATCACGCCAGATGGGAGATTTCAATGCATCTGCCTTATAATGTTCACCAATGGCCGGTAATGGCCGTTCCCGGTATAAAAGGACACCTTTGTCAACCAGAGACTGGACCAGATCGATCTTGTCGTCATACCAATGGCATTGCCATCCATAGGATGTAAAGTCCTTGAGGAAGTCCTTTTCATTATCAGTAAGGATGTCTTCGCCGTCTTTGAGATTATGAAGACCCTTGTAGTAGTTCAGAAGCTCGTTTTCAAGGTCGTACCACTTGACTGCATCCAGGTTGTCCGGCCATTTCTGGTTGAGATGATGGATGAGCGGAGCGGGATAGTCCTTGGGGCAGAATTCGGATTCCCAAAACGCCTTGTAGGACGTTTGGAGGCCGAGGTCAAGGTCGAAGCCATTGCCGAGGATGAGGACTATTTTGCGGGGCTCAGAATTCATTTAATGTTAATAGAGCTAACTAAATCTTGAAAACTGTTGTTCGTAATGATTCTTAATCAAATCGTCACACGGGAAGGTTTGATAATATAATACAATTGCCAATCTATTAAAAGCTTCATTGTTAGGTGGGTCAATCTTTAACTCCTTCTTTAGGTGAAGTCTTAATAATTGGCACGAATAATCCGCAACTAAATGCCCAAAACAATACTTTTTCGTGTCTATAGTAAAACTATCCAACTGGTCCTGACTTATCCCTCTGCTATTAATACACGTATTCAACTCTTCTTGTTTCACCGGTGCAGAAACCTTATCTAAGTCAATGAATCTTAAACGCGATTTCTTGGGGAATATGGAGTCGTCTTGCTGAAATAAAAGAAAATCGGCTTTAACTCCACAAGTAATATCGCTAATAAAATGATTATAGCGTTCCTCAATTACTGGCGGGCAAAGTCCAACGGCCGAAAAACTGATAGCAAGATTCTTAATTATAGGTAGAGTAAATACTTCGTTCTCCCAACTATAACCGTAAGTGTAGAAAACTCTTCTATCTGCAATACGTTTCATGAGTAGTTCATCAAACTCATTATCCATACAAATCAATACAGTGTTGATATCATTATCAATCAAGACCGTCGATAATTCCTTAAGGACTGTTTTTGAGCCAATTGACTTGAACTTTAACCGTTTATCATTCCAATAATGCCTGAAAAGATTACTCCAGAAAGCGATGTCAAGAGTTTGGTCATTATAATAACCGTCGTTCAGGACTACATTAATATTGAAAGACTTACCCCCGCCTTCAAGATACACAACGTAATCAACATTATGGAATAAATGCTCGTTGTTCAACCCGCTGGCAGTTCGAATAAAGCTACTCTCCATAGACAAGTTTATCAATTCTAATCGTTTTGGTTTGATAAGGGCCAACGATGTCAGGAGAGTGAGTGGCAAAAATAATCTGCGAATCGGAATTCAGCCTCCTGATACTTGAGACTAGTTTTTCTTGCCATTCAATATGTAGTGAAAGCTCTGGCTCATCAGCAATATAAACGTAGTTTTCTCCTCTTCCTTGAAGAAGGGCCTGACCCAATATGATCAATAGCTGTCTTTCACCAGAACTCAAATAAGAAATATCAAAGTGATGCCCATCTTCTCCCTCAACCATCAATTCGTTTGAAGGACTTACAATCAAGGTCTTGTGCTGGAAAAGATCTTTAATTATCTCTAAAAACAGATCTCTTTTCTCAAATATGCGCTTTTGTTTTTTTGTAACAGTATACCACTCTTTAATGATGGCCTGAATGCGCAATTGATTGAAAAAGAAAGAAAAATCTTTAACACCAATATGCTTTGTTTTAATTAAGCTATCTTGACAATGCTTTAATCCTTCATAAAAAGAAGAAATCTTTTCACTCGACTCAGGGATAGAGAACATATTATATATCGAAGTGAGTTTCTTCTTTATAAGCTCGTAATCAGCTGACAAAGATTGAGTAAGATCTTGTTCATTATCAATAACATCAAGTAATGATGAAAAAATGAACTTTTGGAACCCTTCAGTTTCAACATTACTTTGGTTCTGTAATTGAGAAAAATAACCTGTTAAGTCTTTTGAGAGTTTATCTAACACTAGATCCGGGATTGAACTGTCTCTCTCTGGCTCTTCAGAAAGAATGCTAGTTCGATTAACGGAGACCCATGATAAACGAACTAATCTATCAATTCGATTCTTGATTTCAGCAAGAATTGGATGGCGATACATATAGCGAGGGCCAAATCTTCTTCCCAAACGTTCGAATTCAAAACCATTTAAAGGGAAACTTGTATCACCTTCATCTCGAATCTTTATTGTATAGATAATTCCCGGGCCATCTTCTCCATTCTTCTTTTTAACCCCAATATAGGATGAGTCATCAAAAGTAATTATGATCTCCGCGAAAGGAAGGTGCATTAGCGACCCTATATCCAACCTCAGAGTTGATGTTAAAATGCTGATGATGGTGGTTTTTCCTGTGCCGTTAGGGCCAATAAGAAAATTAGTGTCTGGATTAAGGCCAATCTGGAAATCTCTATCTCCCCAGAATTTTGAGATAAAAATAGTCTGAATTTTACTCATGGAATTTAGAAGTCAGTGTTTTGTCAAATATAGTGAATTATTACATATCAAATGAAACTGCATCATTTATCTATTCCCTTGACAACTTGTTTGAATTTAGTCGCCGTCTCAAAGAGCCACATCGCTGCTTCGGACCATTTGGTGCGGTCCTTTACGTTGATGGAGTAGTAGAGGAGGATGCGGCTGGATTTGCCAGCATCGCGAAACTCTACATCTTTACCAATGGTTTCTTTGAAAACGTCAGCGTGTTCTTCAAGTTGGTGGAAGACTCTCTACAGAAACAATCTCGGGTCGTTGGTGATGATGCCATCGACGCCTGCGGGAAGTTTGGACACGTCGTTTACGGTCCAGACTTTCACCTCTTTGCCAGCTGCATGCATCTTGCGGATGAAGCGACGGGTGGCAAAACTGTGATGAATGTTGAAAGAGGCGATGTAGTGGTATTTCTTAAGTGAAAAACGGGTGAGATGCATGTCGAAGCAGAGTCCGAAGGGGAGACGCATCACGAGCAGTTTCTCCAGTCGTAGGGTGGAATCCAGCGCATGGAAGTTCTCCAAGACCAAGTCGTCGAATGACTGGAACACGGTGGACTCGCGCATCTGAGCCGAATCGATGGCTTTCAAAATCTTCGCTTCGATGCCCGGATACTGGTCCTTCCGGTTGCGCTTGACCTCCAAAAGCAGGTTGCACTGGCCTTTCACAACAGAGAGCACCTCCTCCAGCGTAGGGATGGTTTCGTCGTATAGATTGCCCTCCGCATCCTTGATCCGGGCCTGCCGGATCTCCGCCAGCGTGAGATCTTCAATCCGGCCACCGTGGTCCGTAGTTCTGTCCAGCGTAGGGTCATGGCAGACAATCAGGGCTCCGTCCGCACTCTGGTGGACATCGATTTCCACGGCATCCGCTCCGATCGCAATTCCCTTGAGGATGCAGGAAACGGTGTTCTCGTTGCCCAGGAAAGCGCCGCCGCGGTGTGCAGTAACGGTCATTTTTGCAGGATTGGTGGCAAGAGCGCCAATCGACCATCCCAGCAGAATACCAACTATTAGATACTTTTTCATGATTTCCCGATTGTTTTCTGCAAAGATAGTGTTATATTTGGTCAATTTTTGAAACAAAAACCAACTCTAAACTAAACCTATATGGAAAAAATTGACATTATCAAGACCATCAAAGATGGCTGCACGTTCGGCTTCAAGAACTTCTGGATGCTGCTTCTTACGTCGCTCCTCTATGTGATTACGTGCTGGATTCCCTACGTCAACGTAGGTACGACGGTTGGCTTCTACAAAGCTATCATCGCAATCGGCCGTGGCGAGAAGATCGATCCGGTGGCTATCTTCAAGAAAGAGAATTACGCTTATTTCAGCGATTTCTTCCTGCTGATGGGCCTCAGCACCATGGGCTATGTGGTGGCATTCTTCATGGGTATCCTCCCCGTGATGGCTATTGCATGGATGTTCGCAATGTTCTTCCTGATTGACAAGAAGCTCCCTGCACTCAAGGCTCTCGGTCTCAGCTACAAGGCAACCCTCGGTGAGAAATGGCGCATCCTCGCTATCCTGCTTCTCTGCGGTCTTGCATTCGGTATCATTTCCTGCATCCTTGCCCTTATCCCGTTCCTGGGCGGTCTGCTCGTTTTCTGTGCTTCCATCGTCTTCATGGCAATCATGATGGCAGTGGAGAGCATCATGTTCAACCACTTCAACAAGAAGGCTGACGCTATCGCAGAATAATCCTTTTCTGGAGAAAAGAGAATCGGCGGTCCTTCCAGGCCGCCGTTTTTTATGTGAGTGAGGAGATGAGTCCGATCAACTTGCGGAAGAATCGTTTGTAGCGAGGTGTGGCAAGAATCTCTTCCAGCGTTATCTCGCGGCAGAGGGTGAGATCCTCCTCAAAGATAGCCTTGTTGCGCAGGGCTGTCTCTTCGTCGTAGATATAGGTATTTACCTCGTAATTGAGGTTGAAACTGCGGTTGTCTATGTTTGCGCTGCCGATGCTCGAGAGATAGTCGTCGCAGACAAAGGTCTTACTGTGGATGAAGTTGCCGCTTCGCTCATAGATTCGGATTCCAGCATCCAGGCACTGCCGATAGTAGGACTTGTTGATGGAGCCCATCATGATGGTGTCGTTCTTTTCGGGAATCATCAGACGCACATCCACGCCTGACAGGGCGGCTGCTTTCAACGCGCTGAGCACGGCGACAGGCGGCGCAAAATAGGGCGTCTGGAGCCAGATATACTTGCGGGCATTGAGCAGGATCCATTCGTAACTCATCTGGAGGACCGGCTGCCGTCCGTCCGGTTCATCCTGGACCACCTGCACCAGCTTGCCCGTCAGGGGCGCATTTGCCTCCATCGTGGAGCCCTGCAGCATCGGATAGAAGTGGGGGAGCGGATGGTCGAGCTTGCCGCCGCCAATGATCCATGAATCCAGGAAGATGAACTGCAAGGCCGCCACGGCATTGCCCGTGAGGCGCAGATGGGTGTCGCGCCAAATCTGGAAGTAGTTGTTGTTGATGTTCATGCCGCCCGTGTAGCCGATGCGTCCGTCTATGACCACAATCTTGCGGTGGTTTCGGTAGTTGAGGCGGGTAGGCAACTCCAGCAGGTGGCGACGCGGATCGGTGAACTTGAGCACCTCTATCCCGGCGCGGCGCATACGGCCGTAATAGCCCGGGAAGAGTGAAAAGTTGACGATGTTTTCGTTGATGAAGCGGACCTTGACGCCCTCTTTAGCTTTCTGGATCAGGATGTTCCGGACGTCTTCACTGCCACTGTCGGTGCCAAAGCGGAAATACTCGATATGGATGGATTCCCGGGCATTTCGCAAATCTTCCAGCAGCAGTTCATACTTGCGCTTGCCTTCGGTGATGACCTCAAAGGCGTTGTCATCGCTGACGCAGGGATGGAATCCGGTTCCCAGCATGCGTGCCAGCGGGCGGAACTCCTCACGCACCAGATCGTCTTTCGCGTGGCCAAAGAGCAGTTGTTCCAGTTCCGGGCTGGTTTCCGCCTTCAGCAGCGCGGTATAGCGACGGTGGCGGCGATTGAAGACATAGTGATACCGGTTGTTGATGCCAAAGAGCAGATACAGCACCATGCCTAAGATCGGTAGCAGGATGATGGCCAGAATCCATGCGAGCTTGGCAGCGGGGGCGGCATCGTCAAAAACAATGACCACCACACTGCTGACCATCAGCAGGATAATGAAAACGGTAAGAAAGGAGGTCCAAAACATATCCGGTAATCCTGTGTCAAAGATAAGGATTTTCTTACATTTGCATCATGATTAAGATTATCGTAGACTGCTTCGGCGGCGACCATAGCCCGCAAGCCAATATAGAAGGAGCCCTCTCGGCTCTTGAGAAGAATAACGACCTTCACCTGATCCTCACGGGCGATGAAGAAATCATTTGGGAAGCCCTTGACGGAAAGTCTTATGACCCTTCCCGACTGGAGGTAGTGCATGCCCCGCAGGTGATTACCTGTGACGACAAACCCACCGATGCCATCCGTATGAAGCGCGATTCCTCCATGATGAAGGGAATCATCTTGTTGCGCGATCGCGACGACATCGCCGGCATGGTGAGCATTGGATCGACCGGTGCGCTGGTGACTGGTGCCCTGGTGCGGCTGGGCCGTCTGAAAGGGGTTATCCGTCCCGCATTCTGCCCCATCCTGCCTACCATGACCGGAGGCATTGTGGGTATCTGCGATTCCGGCGCCAATGTGGAGGTGGATGCCGCCATGCTGCGCCAGTTCGCCATCATGGCTTCGCTCTATCTGCAGAATGTCTATGATGTGGCTTCGCCGCGGACCTCGCTGCTCAATGTGGGGGTGGAGCCTGGCAAGGGCGATGCCATCCGCCAGGAGGCGTACGGTCTGCTCAAAGAGACCGAGTGCCTGAACTTTACGGGCAATATGGAGAGCCGCGACCTACTCAGCGGTAACCACGATATCGTGGTCTGCGACGGCTTCTCAGGCAATGTCCTGACAAAAACCACGGAAGGCACGGCTCTGGAGATGCTCAAACTGCTCAAGGGCAAGATCTATTCCCGCACCCGTTACAAGATCGGCGCACTGCTGATGAAGCGGATGTTCAAGGAAATCAAGGATTTTATGAACTACCAGAACTACGGCGGCAGCGTCCTGCTAGGCACCTCGAAGGTGGTGGTGAAGGGACACGGCTCCGCCAAGAGCGTTTCCATCGAGAAATGCATAGAGCAGGCCTATAAAATGGAACTTAGCGGGCTCGGTCCCAAGATTGAAGCCGAACTCGCTAAGTACGAGCACTACGAAGAGTAGCGATCCTAGCCCTTCTTGACGGGATCGCAGGTCAGGTCGATTCCGAGTTTCTTGAACGTTTTCCGGTCCACTTCACTCAGCATCACGGTGGAGTGCATCTGGCATCCGTGCAGTTCGGGCAGTTGGGCCAGCGCGCGGCGGCAGTTGTCGTCCTGCGGTGCCAGCATCGAGAGCGCTACGAGCACCTCGTCACTGTGCAGGCGCGGGTTGTGGCCGTGCAGGTAGGTGACCTTGGTTTTCTGGATGGGCTCGATCATGCTCTGCGGGATGAGTTTCACGTTGTGGTCAATCCCGGCCAGGTGCTTGGTCACATTGAGAATCAGTGCGGCGCTCGGTCCCAGCAGCGGGGAGGTTTTGGCCGTGATAATCTCACCGTCCGGCAGCTCGATGGCTGCTGAATGAACGCCGGCCTCCTCCATACGCTGTCTCGCGGCGACGGTGGTGCGGCGGAACTCGGTTGTAATCTGCGCCTGCTTCATCAGGAGGGCGATCTTGTTGACCTCGCTGTCGCTCACATCGCCTTCGGCCAGCTTGTCGAGCGCCGTGTAGTAGCGGCGCACGATCTCGTTCTTGGCCGCATTGCAGCAGGCCTCTTCGTCACTGATGCAGAAGCCGATCATATTGACGCCCATGTCGGTGGGCGACTTGTAGGGGTTCTGCCCGTAAATGCCCTCAAATAGGGCGTTGAGCACCGGGAAGATCTCGATGTCGCGGTTGTAGTTTACAGCCGTGGTGCCGTAGGCTTCCAGGTGGAACGGGTCGATCATGTTGACGTCGTTCAAGTCGGCGGTAGCAGCCTCGTATGCCAGGTTCAGTGGGTGCTTCAGTGGCAGGTTCCAGATGGGGAAGGTCTCAAATTTGGCATAGCCGGCCTTGATGCCCCGTTTGTGCTCTTGATAGAGTTGGCTCAGACAGACAGCCATCTTGCCGCTGCCCGGCCCCGGAGCGGTGACCACCACGAGCGGGCGGGAGGTCTGCACATAGTCATTCTTGCCGAATCCCTCTTCGGAATCAATCAGGGCCACATTATTCGGATAGCCTTCGATGGTGTGATGGTAATAGACCTTGATGCCCTTGCGGCTCAGCTTGGCACGATATGCATCGGCACTGGCCTGGCCGTTGTAATGGGTAATGACGACGGAACCCACCAGGAAATTGCGTTTGCGGAACTCGTCCCGCAGGCGCAGTACATCCTCGTCGTAGGTGATGCCCAGATCGCCCCGAATCTTGTTTTTCTCGATGTCGATGGCGCTGATGACGATGATAATCTCTACGTCGTCAATCAGCTGGGTGAGCATCTTCAACTTGCTGTCCGGCTCGAATCCGGGAAGGACCCGGCTGGCGTGGTGGTCGTCGAAGAGCTTGCCGCCGAACTCCATATAGAGCTTGTCCCCGAACTGCGCGATGCGCTCGCGGATGTGCTCCGACTGGATCCGGACGTATTTTCCGTTGTCAAAACCGATTCTCATGGCTATTCGCTGGTATAATTGTCGAAGTATCCCTGAACGAGCACGATGGGGGTGCCCTTGTCACCCGAACCGGAGGTCAAGTCGCAGAGCGAACCAATCAGGTCGGTCAGCTGGCGCGGAGTCGTACCCTCCGAAACCATCTTGCCTTTAAGATCTGCATCCTTGGCGCGGATACTTGCCGAGATGGCGTCGCGGAGCGCTTCCCCTTTGAGGTTGGCGAATTCGTTGTCTGCCAGATATTTGAGTTTAAGCTCGTTGGGCGTTCCAATCAGGCCGTCGGTGAAGGTCGGAGAGACGACCGGGTCAGCCAGCTCCCAGATCTTGCCCTTCGGATCCTTGAAGGCGCCGTCGCCGTAGATCATCACCTCTACGTGCTTGCCGGTGGCTTTCAGGATACGGGATTGAATGTCCAGAATCAGCTCCTTGCACGGGTGCGGGAAGAGCTTGACGCTGTCTTCGGTCGCTTTGTTGGAACCGAGCAGGCCGTAACGCTCGTTGTAGCCGCTGCCCTCTACCGGGGCATCCATGATGTCGTCCAGGCCAAGCACTACACGGGCACCGGCATCCTTGAGGATGCGTTTGGTGCGGAAGCGGGTGTGGATGTCGCAGCAAATGACGGTGTCGGTGTACTGCAGGATGGTCTTGGGGCGGTTGGCGAAGACAATCTCCACCTCGGCGCCGCATTCACGGATCAGGTCGCCGTAGTACTCCACGTAATCCATGCCGGTGAACTCGTGGCGAACCACGCCGAAGAGTTCGCGGTAGCGCTCCAGTGTCAGGACGTCAGAATAGGGGTTGATTCCGGCCTCATCCAGTGCATCCAGGCTTACCAGCGAGTTGCCGACCTCGTCCGACGGATAGCTGAGCATCAGCACAATCTTCTTGCAGCCGGCTGCGATACCGCGCAGGCAGATGGCAAAACGGTTGCGGGAGAGGATCGGGAAAATGACACCGACCGTTTCTCCACCGGTTTTGGCTTTGACATCTTTGGCGATGGCATCCACCGTTGCATAGTTGCCTTGCGAACGGGCTACAATAGATTCCGTGACGGAAATCACGTCGCGGTTATGCAACGCAAATCCCTCTTCTGCTGCGGCTTCGAGCACACAGGAAGTTACGATTTCAGCAATGTTGTCTCCTTGCCGGATAATCGGGCACCGGATTCCGCGGGACACAGTCCCGACTCTTCTTTCGTGATGATTCATATGCGGTTATTGTTTCTTTGATTCGCGTTTGATGAAACTATCCAAGGTATTCTGAATAAGCATGGTAATGGTCATCGGACCTACGCCGCCAGGGACAGGGGTGATGTACCCGGCCACCTCTTTGACGGCCGCGAAATCCACGTCGCCGCAGAGCCGGCCTTCGTCGTCGCGGTTCATGCCGACGTCAATCACGACGGCCCCGGGTTTGACCATATCGGCCGTCACGACATTGCGTTTGCCGACGGCGGCCACGATGATGTCGGCCTGGCGGGTGAGTGCGCCC
The DNA here is from genome assembly GCA_045114175.1 of Bacteroidales bacterium. Lineage (GTDB taxonomy): Bacteria > Bacteroidota > Bacteroidia > Bacteroidales > UBA932 > Cacconaster. The sequence continues at coordinate 17,985 of JBGUJZ010000048.1, forward strand.
AGGTTGCGGGTGCGAGAGTGGGCCATCACAACGGTAGCGTGCTGGTCCAGCAGCAGTTTAGCCATCGGCTTGCCCACGATGTTTGAGCGGCCGATCACTACGGCCAGTGCGCCGCGCAATTCGATGCCGGTGCTCTGGATAAGGTGGAGGCAGCCTTTCGGCGTGCAGGGGAGCGTGCAGGGTTTACCCAGCCAGAGCGCTCCGACATTGCCGGGATGGAAGCCGTCAACATCTTTCTCCAGCGCGATGGTGTCAATCACCTTCTCCTCATTGATATGTGCGGGGAGCGGGAGCTGGACGAGGAGCCCGTCGATGGTGGGATCTTCATTCAGCGTTCGGATCTGCGCGAGCAGGTCAGCTTCCGAGGTGGATTCGGGCAGGGAGATCTGGACCGAGCGCAGTCCTACATATTCGGCGGCGCGGACCTTGTTGCGGACATAGACCTGGCTGGCTGGATTCTCACCTACGATGATGACAGCCAGACCGGGCCGGCGGCCGTACTGCCGCTCCAGCTCGACTACCTGGGCCTTCATCTCCTCTTTCAGGTTGTCGGAAATCCGTTTTCCATCAATGATCGTTCCCATAGTCAGTTCACTTTATTGAGTGCACAGTGTGCAATGTCGTTTCTCCAGAAGAGATTCTCGCAGTGGATTTTGGTAATTTCCGCATAAACCTTTTCGCAGGCCTGGGCAATCGTAGAGCCTTCTGTCACTACCATCATCACACGGCCGCCCGCGGTCAGGAGCTTGCCTTCCTTGAGTGCGGTACCCATGTGGAAGAGTTTGGCTTCGACCGTGTCGGTTCCTTGAATCTCAACGCCTTTGGCATATCCGCCCGGATAGCCTTTGGAGGCGAGTACAACTCCCAAAGTTACACAATTCTTCCAAATAATCCGAGGGATTTCATGGCCCTTGGCAACGGCCTCAAAAATGGCGTAGAGGTCGCTCTCCAGCAGGGGCAGTACCACCTCGGTCTCGGGGTCGCCGAACCGGGCGTTGAACTCAATTACCTTGATGCCCTGCGGGGTTTTCATCAGTCCGCCGTAGAGCACGCCGCTCAACGGAAGCCCTTCGCTGCACATGGCCGCTGCGGCCTTGCAGAGAATCTCCCGGTAGGCGAATTCTTCATCTTCTTTCGTGATGAAAGGCAGTCCCGTATAGGCGCCCATTCCACCGGTATTCGGACCCTGATCACCGTCGAAAGCCCGTTTGTGATCCTGTGAGAGGGGCATGGGAGCCACCTGATTGCCGCAGACGAAGCACATAAACGAGAACTCTGGGCCGGTCAGGAAATCTTCTACGATTACGCTGGCTTCGCCGAACTTGCTCTCGAGCAGCATCTCGCGAAGGGCGGTATCCGCCTCCTCCAGGGTCTGGGCCACGACCACGCCCTTGCCGGCAGCCAGCCCGTCATATTTGAGTACGGCGGGGAAGGGGCGGGCAGCTACGTAGGCACGCGCCGCTTCATAGTCGGTGAAGGTACGGTAGCCGGCGGTAGGAATCCCGTATTTTTCCATCAACTCCTTGGCAAAGCCCTTGCTGCTTTCAATCTGCGTGGCAGCGCGGGTGTGGCCAAAGATGGGCAATCCTTCAGCGCGGAAAGCATCTACGATGCCGGCAGCCAGCGCCGCTTCCGGACCGACTACCGTCAGGTCGATGGCCTGCTCTTTGGCGAAGGCCAGCAGGGCGGACACGTCGGTATCCTTGATGGGGACATTGGTGGCTACGGCGCCGATACCCGCATTGCCCGGAGCGCAGAAGACCTCCGCCACCTGCGGCGAGCGCAGCAGGGCATCTACGATGGCGTGGCAGCGGCCGCCTCCTCCAACAACGAGTACTTTCTTGCTTTTCATGGATTAGTGTTTGAAATGTCTTACGCCGGTGAAGAGCATCGTGATGCCCAGTTCATCGGCCTTGGCGATGGATTCTTCGTCGCGGATGCTGCCGCCCGGCTGCACGATGGCGGTCACCCCGTAGCGGGATGCCAGTTCCACCGTATCCCCGAAGGGAAGGAAGCCGTCCGAAGCGAGCACCAGATTCTCCGTGAAGCCGGCAGCCTGTGCCTCCTTGAGGGCGATTTCGGCAGATCCAACGCGGTTCATCTGGCCGGCGCCGATGCCTACCGAATGGTTGTCGCGCACCACGGCGATGGCATTCGACTTGACGTGTTTGACCAGTTTCCAGCCGAACTTCAGATCGGCCATCTGGGCATCCGTCGGTTTCTTTTTGGTGACGCACATCTCTTCCGTGAGGTTCTCCACAGCGGTATCCAGCTGCTGGCTGAGCATACCGCCCGTCACGCTGATATACTGCGGAACGGGAGCGTCGGAAGGCGTCATATCTACCTGAATTACACGCAGGTTCTTCTTGGAGGAGAGAATCTCGAGAGCTTCCGGTGTAAAGTCGGGCGCCAGGACAATCTCCAGAAAGATAGGTTTCATGCCGGCTGCCACAGCGGCGGTCAAGGGCCGGTTGACGGCCACGATACCACCGTAGATGCTCACCTTGTCGGCTTCATAAGCAGCCTCCCAGGCAGCCTCCAGCGTCTCGCCAACGGCTGCGCCGCACGGATTCATGTGCTTGAGGGCCACGCAGAATGGCTCAGCAAAGTCGCGGACGATGCAGAGGGCCGCATTGGCATCCTGAATATTGTTGTAGGAAAGCTCCTTGCCCTGCAGCTGTTTGGCGAAAGCCAGGGAATAGGGAACGGCCTGGCCTGCCGCATAGAACTCAGCGGCCTGGTGAGGGTTCTCACCATAGCGGAGCGGTTGCTTCAGGTCATATTCCAGATAGAGCTTCTTGTTGAGGCCGGCCTTCTCGCGCATGTACGAGGCAATGCACATATCGTAGCTGGCGGTATGCGAATAGGCCTTGGCGGAGAGTTTGAGGCGGGTTTCCGGGGTGGTGTTTCCGCTGGTGCGAACCTCCTCCAGGATGGTGTCATAGTCGGACGGGTCGCAGACCACCGTAACGTCGCGCCAGTTTTTGGCGGCGCTGCGCAACATGGAGGGACCGCCGATATCGATATTCTCGATGGCCTCTTCCATCGTTACACCCTCTTTGGCAATGGTCTGGCGGAAGGGATAGAGGTTGACACAGACCATTTCGATGGTCTCGATGCCGTTCTCTTTCAGGGTTTCCATGTGGGCGGGAACGTCGCGACGGGCCAGAATGCCGCCGTGTACCTTGGGGTGCAGGGTCTTGACGCGGCCGTCACAGATTTCCGGGAAACCGGTCACTTCGCTGATACCGATGGTCTTTACGCCGCTCTCTTCAAGCAGACGCTGGGTTCCACCGGTGGCAATGATCTCCCAACCGAGTGCCTGCAGTCCCTTCACGAAGGGGACCAGGCCCGTTTTGTCGCTGACACTAACTAAAGCTCTCATTGTAAAAGTTTTGCGATAGTTTCTACATACAGTTGATGCTCAATCACCTGACCCAGGCGATGCACTTCGGCCGGGTCGGAGCCTTCGTAAGGAAAGGCCCGCTGGGCGATAATCTGTCCGCCATCCAGCTGGTCGTTGACATAGTGGATGGTGATGCCGTACACCTTAACGCCATAGGCTACGGCATCCTCCACGGCGTGCGCCCCCTTGAAGGAGGGGAGCAGCGACGGGTGGATGTTGATGATGCGGCCACCATAGGCCTGCAACAGCGTGGGACCCACAATCCGCATATAGCCGGCCAGGCAGACGAGCTGGATGTCATGCGCATCGAGCAGCCGGACAATCTCTGCCTCATAGGCTGCCTTGCCGTTGTAGGATTTGGGATTGAAGACGAAGGATTCGATGCCGAACCGCTCTGCGCGGGCAATTACCGGTGCACCGGGAACGTCGCAGACCATCAGGGCAATGCGTGCCTGCAGCCGGCCGTCGGCGCAAGCTTGCGCGATGGCTTCGAAATTGGTACCTGACCCGCTGGCAAAAACGGCAATCGCTTTCATCGAATCTCTACGCCGGGTTTATTCGTTACACGCCCGATGACGGTAGCCCGTTCACCATGGCTTTCCAGAATGCGGATGGCCTCCGGGGCCTCCTTCTCGTCGAGGACGAGCACCATGCCAATACCCATGTTGAAGATATTGAACATCTCGCGATGCGGGATACCGCCCCACTTTTCAAGCATCCGGAATACCGGGAGAATCTCCCAAGATCCCTCCTGGATGGAGAGGCCCTGTCCTTCGTGGAGCACGCGGGGGATGTTCTCGTCGAAACCGCCGCCGGTGATGTGTGCCACCCCGTGCACGTCGCAGTGACGGATGACATCCAGCACCTGCTTGACGTAGATGCGGGTCGGGGTCAGGAGCACTTCGCCCAACTTCCGGCCGCCGAATTCGGGGATCGGATCGGTATAGTTCAGTCCGGCGTCTGCCACGATCTTGCGGACCAGGCTGAAGCCGTTCGAGTGGACGCCGCTGCTGGCAATGCCCACCAGGACATCACCCACGGCCACTTTGCTGCCGTCAATCAGTTTGGACTTCTCCACGACACCGGTGGTGTAGCCGGCGATATCGTACTCGCCGTCGCCGTACATGCCCGGCATCTCGGCGGTCTCGCCGCCTACCAGCGCGCAGCCGGCCTGACGGCAACCCTCTGCAACACCCGCCACGATGGCTTCCACCTTGGCCGGGATGTTGTGGCCCAGTGCCACATAGTCCAGGAAAATCAGCGGTTCAGCGCCCTGGGCGAGCACGTCGTTGACGCACATGGCCACGGCATCGATACCAATCGTGTCGTGTTTGTCCATTGCAAAGGCAATCTTCAGTTTGGTGCCTACACCGTCGGTTCCGCTGACCAGCACCGGTTCGCGGATGCCCAGCGTGGAGAGGTCAAACATACCGCCGAAGGAGCCGATGTTTCCCATCGAGCCCGTGCGGGAGGTGGAGGCCACATGCTGTTTGATGCGGCGGACCACTTCGTATCCCGCTTCCAGGTTGACGCCTGCTTTCTCGTAACTCTCTGCCATAAACTATTTGTTGATTTCGCTTTCGTGATCGTAAATCGGGGTCGGATACTTGCCCGTGAAGCAGGCGAGGCAAAGCGCCTCGCGGCCCGGGCAGGATGCCACGGCGGATTCCGGGCTCAGGTAGCCCAGCGAATCGGCGCCAATCTTAACGCGAGCCTCTTCCAGGGTGCGGTGCGAGCAGAGCAGCTCCTCCTTGGTGGAGGTGTCCACACCGTAGAAGCAGGGGTGGGTCATCATCGGGCTGGCGATGCGGACATGGACCTCGCTGGCCCCTGCCTCGCGCAGCAGGTTGATGATCTTGAGGGAGGTGGTGCCGCGCACGATGGAGTCATCCACCAGCACCACGCGTTTGCCGGCCACAATGCTGTGCACGGCGGAAAGTTTCATCTTCACACCGCGTTCGCGCATGGGCTGCGACGGCTCAATAAAGGTACGACCCACATACTTGCTCTTGACCAGACCCATCTCGTAGGGCAGGCCAGACTCTTCTGCATAACCCATTGCAGCGCTCAGGCTGGAATCCGGCACGCCAACCACGATGTCCGCATCAGCGGGGCATTCGCGGCAGAGGCGGCGGCCCGACTCTTTACGGTAAGCGTGAACGTTGCAGCCGTCGATGTCGCTGTCCGGACGGGCAAAGTAGATGTACTCCATTCCGCACATCAGGCGGCGCGGATGCTCATCGTACATCATGCTGCGGATGCCGTGGTGGTCAATCGTGACGATCTCACCCGGCTCCACGTCGCGCAGGAAGGTTGCGCCCACCAGGTCAAAGGCGCAGGTTTCGCTGCTCACCACATAACCGTCGCCCAGCTTGCCGAGTGCCAGCGGCTTGATCCCGTTGCGGTCGCGGCAGGCGTAGAGGCGGTTCTTGGTCATGATCAGGAAGGTGAATCCGCCCTCCATCTTCTGCAGCGCAGCCACGATATTGAAGATGCGGTCGTCGTTGGATTCCTTCTTGATAAGGCAGGCCATCAGTTCGCTGTCCGTATCGGTCATGAAGATGTTGCCGCGCGATTCCAGATAGTTCACCACTTCCGCACGGTTGATCAAATTGCCGTCGTTGGCGATGGCAAAGTCGCCCGAATGGTGGTGGAAAAAGAGCGGCGGGACATTGTCCAGACCTCCCTTAGAGGCATTGGCATACTTGACGCCACCCATGGCGATGTTGCCTTTGAGCGTGTCAAGAATACTCTGGTTGAATACTTCGCCGAGTAGGCCAAGGCCACGGTGACGAAGACCTTTTCCGTTTTCGTCAAAGGCAGCGATGCCGGCAGCTTCTTGCCCCCGGTGTTGCAAGGTGTGAAGTCCGTAATAGACAAGGTTGGCGGCGTGCGGAGCGCCATAAACACCGAAAATGCTCATAACCTGATACTATGCTTGTTGTTTTCTGAAATACTCGACTGCGTTGCGGAATAGCGGCTGAACTTTTTCGCCGGAGATGTTCTTGAAAAGATTCGGTTCGTAGCGCTCTGAATGGCCCATCTTGCCCAGAATCTGTCCGTTCGGGCTGATGATGCCTTCAATTGCGTAGCAGGAACCGTTCGGGTTGAAGGGAGCTTCCATGGTAGCCTCACCGGTCTCCGGATCGGCATAACGGAAGGCGACCTGTCCGTTCGCAAAGAGTTGCCGTGCAAGCGACTCGCTCACCACGAACTTGCCCTCGCCGTGACTGACGGCAATGGAGTGAAGTTCGCCGGGGTGCATGCCGCGGAGCCACGGGGAATCTACGGAACTGACACGGGTAGTGACCATCTGCGAAACGTGACGGTTGATGTCGTTGCGGAAGAGGGTCGGGTCTTCCGGGGTGACACTGCCCAGTTTGCCGAAGGGCAGCAGGCCGCTCTTGACGAGTGCCTGGAATCCGTTGCAGATGCCAAGAATCAGACCGCCGCGTGCGATGAGGGCATTGACTGATTCTGCAATTTCTTTGTTGTTCAAGACGTTGGCAATAAACTTGCCGCTGCCGTCCGGTTCGTCACCGGAGGAGAAACCGCCCACGAAGGAGAGAATCTGGCAGCCGTCAATCTCGCGCTTCATCCGGGCAATGGAATCCGACACATCGGCCGCCGTCAGGTTGCAGAAGACGCCCAGATGGACCTCGGCGCCCGCCTCGCGGAACGCTTTGGCCGTGTCGTAATCACAGTTCGTGCCCGGGAATACGGGGATATAGACCACCGGATGCTCGATGGGAGCGCCTTGATAGCGGGTCGGCGCTTTCGGCGCGGCATCGCCTGCCCAGGCCGGAAGATCCGCATGCTGAGGCGCCACCTTTGCGGGGTAAATCTTGTCGTAGCGGGCCGCGTTGGCCTGCTCAAGCTCGTTCAGCGAAATGACCGTCACGTCATCCCCGACCTGATCGGGGATCACCCTCAACTCTGCTTCCGCAATGACGCGTCCAATCCGGCGAGCGCCCGGAATGGCGAGTTCGCCTTTGGCTTCTACAATCAGGGAGCCGCAGGTCGCATCAAAGAGCGATGCTTCACTGCAGGTTACTTCAGCACCCAGATTGTTGCCGAATCCCATCTTGGCCAGGGCCTCTGCCAGACCGCCGAATCCGATGGCCCAGCCGGCGACGATTTCACCTGCCTCAATCTGTTCGCGGACAGCCTGCCAGTTGGCTTTCAACTGCGCCGTGTCGGGCATGCCGCTAGCGAGCGGGCGGTGTTCAATCAGCCAGAGCGAATGGCCGGCCTGCTTGAATTCAGGTGAGATCACTTTGCGCGCATCTACCGTGGTGATACCGAAGGCAATCAGGGTAGGGGGCACATTGAGGTGCTCGAAGGTGCCGCTCATGGAGTCTTTTCCACCGATGGCGGGCAACCCGAAGGCAAGCTGCATCTTCAGGGCACCGAGCAGGGCGGCAAGCGGCTTGCCCCAGCTGCGGGTGGAGGTCATCTTCTCAAAATACTCCTGGTAAGAGAAACGCATCCGGCTGAAATCGCCGCCGGCTGCGGTAATCTTGGCGCAGGCTTCCACCACTGCGTAAGCTGCACCGTGGTACGGGCTCCAGGAGGAGAGGGTAGGGTTGTAACCGAAGGCCATCATGCTGGCCGTTTCGGTGTGGCCGTCAACAGGCAGTTTCTGGACCGATACCTGCGTCTCGGTGGCCTGCCGTGCACCGCCGTAAGGCATCAGCACGGTGGAACGGCCAATTGTGGAGTCGAACATCTCCACCATTCCCTTTTGAGAAGCCACATTCTCGTCGCCCATCAGGTTGCAGAGTTTTTCGCTCAGATTGCGGCCCTGCGGCAGATGGTGGAACGGATCGCGCTTCTCGGGTGCACCAATGACGGCGCTGGCCAGGTGACGGGCTCCGGCACTGTCAATAAACTCGCGGGAGAGATCGGCCACGATCTCCTGACGGTGGAAGAGACGCATCCGGCCGCGGTCGGTCACTTCGGCCACCTCGGTCACTTCAATGTTCTCTTCACCGCAGTAGCGGATGAATTCCGCCAGGTCTTTGGCTTCGATGACCACAGCCATGCGCTCCTGCGATTCGCTGATGGCCAGCTCCATGGGGTTGAGGCCACTGTATTTTGCAGGGACTCTTTCCAGATGGATGTCCAGGCCGGCGGCCAGCTCGCCGATTGCGACGCTGACACCACCTGCTCCGAAGTCGTTCGATTTCTTGATGAGACGGGTCACCTCGCGGCGGCGGAAGAGGCGCTGGAGTTTGCGCTCTTCGGGGGCGTTACCCTTCTGGACCTCGCTGCCGCAGCTTTCGAGGGAGCTCTCATTGTGCTCTTTGGAAGCACCGGTTGCACCACCGATTCCGTCGCGTCCGGTCCGGCCACCGAGCAGCAGGATCCGGTCGCCCGGTGCCGGGCTTTCACGGCGTACAGCCTCCGCCTTGACGGCACCCACCACAGCGCCCACCTCCATTCGCTTGGCGGTGTAGCCTTCGTGGAAGATTTCACGGACGTGCGTGGTAGCCAGGCCAATCTGGTTGCCGTAGCTGGAATAGCCGGCAGCTGCCTTGCGGCTGATGACGCGTTGCGGAAGCTTGCCGGTCAGGGTTTCCGCCACACTCTTGCAGATATCGCCTGCACCGGTTATGCGCATCGCCTGATAGACATAGGCGCGGCCGGAGAGCGGGTCGCGGATGGCGCCGCCCAGACAGGTGGATGCCCCGCCGAACGGCTCGATTTCGGTGGGGTGGTTATGGGTCTCGTTCTTGAACTGAAGCAGCCACTTTTCAGGCCTGCCATCCACATCTACCGTGACGTAGATGCTGCAGGCGTTGTTTTCTTCACTCTGCTCCAGGTCGTCCAGCAACCCTTTCTTGCGCAGATAGCGCGCACCGATGGTTGCCAGTTCCATCAGGCAGAGATCCTTGCCCTCGCGGCCCAGTTCCTTGCGGATGGCGGCGAGTTCCTCCAGCGAAGCTTCAATCTCCGGTTTGAGGAAGGAATCCTCCACCTGGATGTCGGTCAGCGCGGTGGTGAAGGTGGTGTGGCGGCAGTGGTCGCTCCAGTAAGTATCCAGAATTCGTAGTTCGGTCTCGGTGGGGTTGCGCTTCTCTCCGCGGAAGTAGCGGACCACTTCGCGCAGGTCGTCGGTATTCATGGCCAGACCCCACCCACGACAGAAGCCGGCAAACTGGCTCTCTTCCATCTCAATGAAACCCTCCAGCGAGGCGAGCGGGCGGACATCGGCCGCACCCGGAGGCGCCAGCAGGGCGAGATTCTTTTCGCGAGCCTCCACCTTATTGATATAATAATGGCGGATAGTCTCCAACGCTTCGTTGGAGAGATCGTCGTCGAAGATCAGCAGTCGGGCGCTGCGAATCTGCACGTCGGCTTCCGGATCAATCAAGTGAACGCAATCTACGGCCGAGGAGGCGCGCTGGTCAAACTGGCCCGGAATGAATTCTACGGCCAGATAGCGTTTACCCTCGAGCGGACACTCATCGGTGACACGGTCGGTAACGGTCTCTCCGAAAACCGTGTAGCGGCACTTTTCCAGGAGATCGTCCGTGAATCCGAAGAGGTCGTAAACGTTGAGCAACCTCAGGGAACGTAGAGAGAGAGAAAGGTTTTCGTTGAACTCATTCTTGAGACTCTGTGCCTCAACCTGGAACTCCGAAGACTTTTCTACGAAAATTCTGTGTGGATGCATCCTACAGTTCTGTTTGAAGGACTTTGTCTGCTTGCTTTTTGCGGAATTCCGCCAGTTTGGCGGCGAGTGCGCTGTCATTTAGCGCAAAAATGGCGACAGCGTAGAGGGCTGCATTCTTGGCGCCGTCGATGGCCATCGTTGCCACCGGGATGCCCGAAGGCATTTGGACAATCGAAAGCAGCGAATCGAGCCCGTTGAGCGCAGCGCTCTTGATGGGAACCCCGATTACAGGAAGGTCGGTCATTGCGGCGGCCATGCCGGGAAGGTGGGCAGCTCCGCCCGCTCCGGCAATCACGACGCCTACGCCCCGCTCCCGCGCTCCGGCCATATAGTCGGAGAACGCGTTGGGAGTACGGTGGGCGCTGAGAACCTTCTTCTCATAGGGAACGCCGAATTCGTCGAGGATCTCGCAAGCGCCGGACATGACGCCCCAGTCGCTCTTGGACCCCATGATGATGCTGACTTTCATACGCTATTTGGCGAAGAAGAGTTTGGAAAGGGTCATCGGGTCGATATACTTGCCGTCCTTGTAGACGCGCATGTTGCCGGATGCGATTTCATCGATTAGCATCACCTTGCCGTCTTTGTCGTAACCGAATTCAAACTTGATGTCGTAGAGCACGAGCCCCTTGGCCTTCATGTCATCAGCCACGATCTGGGTGATCTTGCGGGTCATTTCAGCGATGTCGTCATACTGCTGAGCCGTCATCACGCCGAGCACGATCAGCCCCTCCTTGGTAACGAGGGGATCTCCCTTCGCATCGTTCTTGAAGGTCATTTCCACATAGGCAGGAAGGTCGGCACCCTCTTCGATATAATCGTTGTAGCGACGGTAGAAGCTGCCCACTGCCTTGTGGCGGCAGATCACTTCCAGCCCTTTGCCGAACACCTTGGCGGGGAGAACCTCCATCGTCGTGTCAGCCAGATTGGCGCTGACGTAGTGGGTGCGGATGCCCGCTGCGTTGATTTTCTCGAAGAAATAGATGGACATGCGGAGATTGACGTCGCCGACGCCTTCGATGGTCAATCCAACAGAATTCTCACCGGGATCGAACACGCCGTCTTTACCGGTGCAGTCATCTTTGAATTTGAGGAGATAGTTGCCGTTTTCGAGAGCGAAAACATCCTTGGTCTTGCCAGTGTAGATTTTTTTCATAGGTGTAGTGCTTTGACAAGTCAAAGCACAAAGATAATGCGTTCAGACCAGGCACAGGCTGGTTTTTTCAGAATTTTATCAGCAATAGGCGGTTGATAAGTTTTTTGCAATCGTTTGACGGAAAAAGTGTACCTTTGCAACAATAACACCCGGTGATGAAGAGAGCGCCTCATAGTACCCGTGTCAGATGTTGACGAAGGCAGCCTTGGCTGTCTATTTTTTTGTCCGGATATGAACGATACCTATATTATTCAAGGCGGTACACTGGTTACCGAAGCTGGCAGGAAGCAGGCTGATATCCTCGTTCGCGAGGGTGTTATCGCCGAAATTGCCCCCAACCTGAATGCGGAAGGGCTTCCGGTTTTGCCGGCAGAAGGGCTGCTGGTCGTCCCGGGACTGGTGGATGTGCACGTCCATTTCCGCGAACCGGGATTCACGGAGAAAGAAACGATCCATACCGGGTCGCTGTCTGCAGCACGCGGAGGTTATACGGCCGTCTGTGCGATGCCGAACCTCAATCCCGTGCCCGATTCGCCGGAAACGCTGGCCATTGAGCAGTCTATCATCGACCGCGATGCCGTGGTGGATGTCTTTCCCTATGCCGCCATCACGCGCGAGCGCGCTGGTCTGGAGCCGGTGGATATGGCGGCCCTCAAGGGCCATTGCATCGCCTTCTCGGATGATGGTAGCGGCGTGCAGGAGCCGGCCGTGATGCGTAGCGCAATGGAACAGGCCCGTCGCGAAGACTGCCTGGTGGTGGCGCACTGTGAAGACCTTTCGCAGCCCACGGCCGCCGAGATGGAGTGGCGCCAGATTGAGCGCGACCTGCAGCTGGCGGCTGAAACGGGTTGCCGCTACCATGTCTGCCATATCTCCACCCGCCGCAGCGTGGAGCTGATCCGCGCAGCCAAAGAGGCGGGCGTGCGGGTGACCTGCGAGACAGCGCCGCACTACCTGACGCTATGTGAAGACGATCTGCAGGATGACGGCCGCTTCAAGATGAATCCACCCATCCACACGGCGGACGATCGCGAAGCGCTGATAGAAGGGTTGATAGACGGCACGGTAGATGTCATTGCCACCGACCATGCACCCCACACGGCCGCTGAGAAATCGCGCGGCTTTGCCGGGAGCCTCAATGGCATCCTCGGTCTGGAAACCGCCTTCCCCGTGCTCTACACGCATTTGGTGGCCACGGGCCGTATCTCCCTGGAACGCCTGATAGAGGCCATGAGCAGTGCTCCGCGCCGTATCTTCCGGATTGGCGGTGCGTTGGCCGTAGGGGAGAAGGCGGATTTGGCCCTGATTGATACGCAAAAGGAATATCTTATCAACAGCGCGGAATTCCTCTCCAAAGGCCGCTCCACCCCCTTTGAGGGCTGGAAGGTCCGCGGTCGCGTGCTGCTCACACTCAAGAACGGAAAAACTGTCTGGAAATCTCCACTCATACCATAATGCCCAAAAGAACCGATATCAAGAAAGTGATGGTGATTGGCTCGGGTCCAATCGTCATTGGCCAGGCGGCAGAATTTGACTACGCCGGCACCCAGGCCTGCCTTGCACTCAAGGAAGAGGGCTACGAAGTTATTCTGGTAAACTCCAATCCGGCCACCATTATGACCGACGTCCATATTGCCGACAAGGTCTATATGGAGCCGCTCAAACTGGAATATGTAGCCAAAATCATCCGCTATGAGCGTCCCGACGCCATTGTCCCCGGACTCGGTGGCCAGACCGGCCTCAACCTGGCCGTACAGCTGGCCCGCAAGGGTATCCTGCAGGAGTGCGGCGTAGAGATTCTCGGCACCTCCTTTGACGGAATTGAGAAAGCGGAGGACCGCGAGAAGTTCAAAGAGCTCTGCATCAGCATTGGCGAGCCGGTCATCCCTTCGGAAATCTGCTACGATATTGAAGAAGGTGTAAAGGAGGCCGAGCGCATCGGTTATCCGGTGATTCTGCGTCCCGCCTTTACGCTGGGCGGCACCGGTGGCGGTTTTGCAGACAATGAAGAAGAGTTCCGCACGCTGATGCGGAATGCACTGGCCCTTTCGCCTGTCCATCAGGTTCTTGTGGAGAAGAGCGTCAAGGGCTACAAGGAGATTGAATTTGAGGTGATGCGCGATGCCACCGACACGGCCATCTCCATCTGCTGCATGGAGAATGTGGACCCGGTAGGCATCCACACGGGCGATTCCATCGTGGTAGCACCCGACCAGACCCTGAACGATGCGGATCGCGAGATGCTGCGCGTGAGCGCCATCAAACTCATCCGTGCCCTCAATATCGAAGGCGGCTGCAACGTGCAGTTCGCCCTGGATCCGAATTCCTCAGAATACTATATCATTGAGGTGAACCCGCGCGTTTCGCGCTCTTCGGCTCTGGCTTCCAAGGCCAGCGGTTTCCCCATTGCCCGCGTTACGGCCAAGATTGCCGTGGGCCTTACGCTGGATGAGATTAAGATCGACGGTACCCCCGCCAACTATGAGCCGGCCCTGGACTATGTGGTGGCCAAGGTGGCGCGCTTCCCCTTCGACAAATTCAGCGAGGCTTCCAACGAGTTGGGCACCCAGATGAAGGCCACTGGCGAGGTGATGAGTATCGGTTACTCGCTGGAAGAGAGCCTCCTCAAAGCGGTCCGTTCACTTGAGGCCGGCATCTTCCACGTCTGGAACCCGAAGTTCGATGACTGGAGTGCAGAAAAACTGCTCGATTATATCGGCACCCCAACCGACGATCGCATCTGCGCCATCGCGCAGCTGATGCGCCTGGGCGTCGGCGTGGATAAGATTGCCGACCGCACGGCTATTGCCAGCCTCTTCCTGGAGAAGATTGAGAACATTGTCCGTCTGGAGAGCAAGGTGAAGGCGGCTCCGAAGGATGCTGCTGTGCTGCTGGAGGCCAAGCGGCTGGGCTTTGGTGACAAGTTTATCGGCCATCTCTGGGGCTGCAGCGAGTCGGATGTAATCCGCTTCCGCATGGAGGCCAAGATTGCGCCGGTCTATCGGATGGTGGACTCCCGTCCCTTCGAACACGAAGCCAACGTACCTTATTATTATTCCACCTACGGCGAAGGCCAGACGAGCGATTCGCACCGCAGCGACCGCAAGAAGATTCTGGTGCTCGGCTCCGGTCCTATCCGAATCGGGCAGGGCGTGGAATTCGACTACTCCACGGTGCACGCCATCTGGACCATCCGCAAGGCGGGTTACGAGGCAATCATCATCAACAACAACCCCGAGACCGTCTCCACCGACTATAGTATCTCCGATAAACTCTACTTCGAACCGCTCACGGTAGAGGATGTGATGAACGTCATCAATTTCGAGAAGCCGGACGGCGTAATCGTTTCGCTCGGCGGACAGACGGCCGTCAACCTGGCCGGCCCGCTGGCGGCCTTCGGCGTTCCCATTATCGGTACTGGCTTGGAGGCCATCGACCGCGCGGAAGACCGCAAGCAGTTCGAGCAGATTATGCGCGAAACGGGTATTCCGCAGCCCAAGGCACGTGCCGTCACCCGTGTGGAAGACGGTGTGGCCGCTGCCAGGGAGATCGGTTATCCGGTATTGGTCCGGCCGAGTTTCGTGCTCGGTGGCCGCGCCATGATGATCGTGAGCAACGAGTCCAACCTGCGCCATTACCTGCATAACGCCGTGGCTCTCAATGAAGAGTGCCCGGTGTTGGTGGACAAGTATATCTTCGGAAAGGAGGCGGAAGTCGATGCCATCTGCGACGGCCGCGACGTCTTTATCCCCGCCATTATGGAGCACGTGGAGCACACCGGTATCCACTCCGGCGACTCCATCAGTGTCTATCCGCCCTTCAGCCTGAGCGACAAGGTCAAACGTCAGATTGTGGAGGATACCCTCCGCCTGGGTCTGGCCATCGGCATCAAGGGCCTCTACAACATCCAGTTTATCGTGGATTCCGACGAAAAGGTGTACGTAATTGAGGTCAACCCCCGTTCTTCCCGTACAGTGCCCTTCATTTCCAAGGCTACCGGCGTTCCGATGGCGGAAATCGCTACGCGCGTGATGCTCGGTCAGAGCCTGCGTGAGCAGGGCATCTGGGAGGTGCTCTTCCCGGAGCGCAAGCGCCGCTATGTGAAGACTCCGGCCTTCTCCTTCGGCAAGATCAAGGGCATCGATACCTACCTTTCTCCGGAGATGAAATCCACCGGCGAGGCCATCGGCTACGACAATTCGCTGACCCGTGCCCTCTACAAATCGCTGCAGGCATCGGGCATGGAGGTCATCAACTACGGCACCGTGCTGGCTACGATTGCCGACCGCGACAAGGAGGAGGCACTGCCGCTCATCCGCCGCTTCTACGACCTGGGCTTCAATATCGAAGCTACCAAGGGTACCGCCGCCTTCCTCAAGTCGCACGGCATCCGGACCCGCGCGCTGGCCAAGCTCAGCGAAGGGCGCCAGGATATCGTAGAAGAGATGCGGCGCGGCCACGTAAGCTACGTAATCAATACCATCGACATAGACCAGATCAGCACCCACCTGGACGGTTATGAAATCCGCCGGGCCGCTGCCGAGAACAACGTGACGCTCTTTACGGCGCTCGAGACGGTGCGTGTGCTGCTGGATGTGCTGGAAGAAATCACCCTCGGAATCTCAACCATCGACGCAGAATATGGGAACTGAAAGATCATTTATCCTCACGGAGGTTGAACCGGTTGCGGCGGCCACCTGGCGGTTGCGCCTCGCCGGCGATACCACGGGCCTGCGCTGCGCCGGCCAGTTCGTGATGGTTTCGGTGCCGGAGTTTTACCTCCGCCGCCCCGTCTCGGTCAGCGACTGCGAACCCGGCCTTCTTACGCTGATCGTCAAAGTGATGGGTGAGGGGACCGCCGCCCTTTGCGCCCTGCGTCCCGGACGCGAAATCAGCCTGCTCTGCGGCCTGGGCAACGGTTTTGACATTGAGGCCTGCCCCAAGGAGAAGGAGGCGATGATTGTAGGCGGCGGCGTGGGCGTGGCTCCGTTGCTGCTGCTCTGCAAACAGTTGCGCGAAGCGGACCGCCACGTGACCGCGGTGCTGGGTTTCAATACCAAAGAGGATATCTTCCTGGAGAAGGAACTGGAGGCGGCCGGTGCCGATGTAATCATCGCTACGGCCGACGGCTCCGCCGGTTGTCAGGGTTTCGTGACCGACGCCATCCGGATGTGCGTCCTCAAGTCGGATTATTTCTATGCCTGCGGCCCCCGGCCCATGCTTAAAGCACTCTGCGCGCAACTGCACCAACCCGGTGAGGTGAGCACGGAGGAGCGGATGGGATGCGGTGCGGGCATCTGCTACGGCTGCACCTGCCAAACCACTTCCGGCCCCAAGCGCACCTGCAAGGAGGGGCCGGTCTTTAAGAAGGAGGAACTTGTATGGTAGATCTTTCCGTCAACCTCGGTGGCATTCGCCTCGACAACCCCGTCATTCCGGCCAGCGGCACTTGCGGTTTCGGTCTGGAACTGGCTGAGTGGTATGACATTAATATGCTGGGTGCCATCTCCCTCAAAGGCACTACACGCGATCCCCGGTTCGGCAACGCGCTGCCCCGCATCGCGGAATGCCCGGCCGGCCTGATCAATTCGGTGGGCCTCGAGAATCCCGGCATCGACAAGCTTCTCTCGGAGAAAATCCCCGCGCTGCGGGCCATCTATCATAAACCCATCATCGCCAATATCAGCGGCTTCAGCGTAGAGGACTTTGCCTTCTGCGCGGAGAAGGCGGAAGCCTGCCCGGATATCGATATCCTGGAGGTCAACGTCTCCTGCCCCAACGTGCACGGCGGCGGCATGGCGCTGGGCACGGATCCCGAAGTGGCAGCCGCCGTTACGCGTGCGGTGAAGCAGGTCTCCACCAAGCCCGTCTTCGTGAAACTCACGCCCAATGTGACCAACATCGTGACCATCGCACAGGCTTGCGAAGCAGCCGGCGCGGATGGCCTCACGGTAATCAATACGCTGCTCGGCATGCGGATTGACATCCGCACCCGCAAACCGGTTGTGGCGGCCGGAACGGGCGGTTTCTCGGGCCCGGCCATCTTCCCGATAGCCGTGCGTGCCGTCTATCAGGTGGCCCATGCCTGCCAGATTCCCGTGATGGGTTGCGGTGGCGTCTCAACGGCAGAAGAGGTCATCGAAATGATGATGGCCGGTGCCTCAGCGGTGCAGATCGGATCGGCCAGCCTGGTCAATCCGCTGGCTTGCAAAGAGATTATCGAACAGCTCCCCGTGGTGATGGAACGCCTCGGGCTGAAAGACTTGAAACAACTGAAAATCAATTGATATGGCTAAAGACGTCATCATAGCATGTGACTTCCCCAGCGCAGTGGATACGCTCAATTTCCTGGATCGTTTCCCGGCAGGGGAGAAACCCTTCGTCAAGATCGGCATGGAGTTGTTCTACTCCTCCGGACCTGAGATTGTCCGGGAACTCAAACGCCGTGGACACAAGATCTTCCTGGATCTGAAACTGCACGACATTCCCAATACCGTCCGCAAAACCATGCAGGTGGTTACCAAGCTGGACATCGACATGACCAATGTCCACGCGGCTGGCACCATTGAGATGATGCGTGCGGCCCTCGAGGGGCTCACGCGTGAAGATGGCACCCGCCCGCTGCTGATTGCCGTCACTCAGCTGACCTCTACGAGCGAGGAACGGATGCAGAAGGAATTGCTGATAGGCGCTTCCATCAACGACACCATTGTCCACTATGCGAAGAATGCCCGTGAAGCAGGGCTGGACGGGGTGGTTTGCTCGCCGTTGGAGGCCGGTATGGTCAAGCAGGCCTGCGGTGCTGCCTTCCAGACCGTAACCCCCGGTATCCGTTTTGCCGATGCGGCAGCCGACGACCAGGTGCGAATCACCACGCCGGCCCGCGCCCGTGAAATCGGTTCCGACTACATCGTAGTAGGCCGTCCCATCACCGCGGCAGCAGATCCCGTCGCAGCATGGCGCCGTTGTAGAAAAGATTTCTTAAACATCTAGAGACCAGACAATATGGAACGAATCATAGCCAAAGAATTACTCTCTATCAGTGCCGTTTTTCTCCGTCCGGAACAGCCTTTTACCTGGGCCAGCGGCATTCAGAGCCCCATCTATTGTGACAACCGTCTGACCCTCTCCGCCCCCTCGGTTCGCGAGAAAGTGGAGGCGGGTCTGGCTGAACTGGTCCGCAAGTACCATCCCGACTGCGAGATGCTGATGGGAACCTCCACGGCCGGTATCGCCCATGCCGCCATCACCGCTACGCTGCTGAACCTCCCGATGGGTTATGTGCGCGGCGAAGCCAAGAGCCACGGCCGCACCAACCGCATAGAGGGCAAGATGGAGCCCGGCACCAAGGTGGTCGTCATCGAAGACCTCATCTCCACGGGCGGCAGCGCCATTGAAGTGGTGGAGGCCCTGCGCGAAGAGGGCGCTGAGGTGCTCGGTATCGTGAGCATCTTTACCTATGGCATGAAGAAGAGCGTGGAGCGTCTCGCCGCTGCGAACGTGGTCAACCACTCGCTCTCCAATCTGGATACGCTGGTTGAGGTGGCCGCAGAAGAGGGCTACATCACCGCCGACTGGAAATCCCGTATCCTTCGCTTCCGCGACAACCCCTCAGACGAAAACTGGCGCCACTAATCAGCGGCGCCAGTCGTCATATTCACTCGTTTAATACCGGTTATTTCTCCGGGTTCATCACGATCTTGATCAGGTTGTTCTGGTCGAGGAGGGCAGCTGCGAATGCGCGCACGTCTTCGACGGTGACGGCGGAGATCATCTCTTCGCGACCGGTGTCAAGGTCATTGCCCGTGTTGTAGTAATTCAGCAGGCAGGAGCTCCAGTAGGCGTTGTTGATGCGTCTTTCCGGAACGGTCTTGAGCAGGTTCTCCTTGGTCTTGTTCAGGAAAACTTCGCTCGGACCGGCGGTAGCCATTGACTTGAGGCCGTCCATTACGAGTCCGAACAACTTCTCGGCACGATCAGGGTCGGTGTCGAACTGGATGAGAATCTGGCCCTCTTCTTTCGGGATGCTCACGAGGGAGCCCTGGGTGCCTACGCCGTAGGTACCGCCCTCATCCTCGCGAACCGTCTCCGTGTAGAGCTGGTCCAAGCAGCCTTCGAGTACGCTCATCACGATTCGGGACTTGGGATCAGCCTTAGCCTTGCCGCTAGCAATCAGCATACAAGTAGTCTTGGGGGTATCCATCTTGGTGGAGAATACCTTCTCAATCTGACCCGGAACGAGATCTACCTTGCGGTCAATCCACTTGCTGGCCTTCTTGGTCGGGAGGGATCCGATATACTTCTCAACCAGCGGTTTGACCGTGGTCGGGTCAATGTTGCCGGTGATGATTACGTTGGCACCTGCCATATTCGCAAAGAGCTTGCGGTAGGAACGCTCGAAGGAAGCCAGCGAGATCTTGCCTACTTTCTCCATCGAAATCAGCTCCTGGCGCGGGTTGTTGCCATACGCGGTCTCCAGATAGGTCTTGGAGAAGGCGTAGTTCGGCTGCTTCTCGATGTTCGGGACAATGGCGTTCATCTGGGCCATGCCCGGTGCGAATTCATCCTCTTTGAAACGGGGAGCCGTCACCTGCAGGTAGACCAGCTGCATCAACGTCTCGAAGTCCTTCGGGGCGCAGGAACCGTTGACGCCATGGAAGAGATCGTCAATGAAGACATTCTCGCTGACAATCTTGCCGGTGAGCATCTTGGTGAGCTTCGTTGCAGGGAAGTCGCTCAGGCCACAGAGCTGGTTGTAGAGCGTGATAACGTTGTTGTCCATCGACGGAATGTCAGCATTTTCGATGAGCGACTGGCCGCCAGGGACATTGAGTTTGAAGCGGACCTCTTCCTTGTTGTACTGCGAAGGACGGATGGTCACGCGGATGCCGTTGCGGAGCGTCCATACGGTGGAACCGTAGAGGCCACCCTCTTCCTTGCGGGTCTTGCTGCCCTTCAGCTTGGATGCGTCGAGCAGTTCGCCCATCTCTTCTTCAGCCTCGTTGGCCTTGATGTCAGAAGCCTTTACGGCAGCCACGATGCCCTTCAGCGTCTCTTCGGTCGGGTGGGTGAGACCCTCTTTCTCCGGAGCCTGGTAGATGATTACCAGATTCTTGGTGTAGTCGGTCGCTGCTACGATCTGGTTGATCTGTGCCAGCGGAATCAGGGCGAGATAACCTTTCAGCTGGCTTTCAACGTAGTCCGGCGCCATCATCGGATAGCCAAAGAGGAAGTCGGTCATTGCCGCGTAAACCAGGTTCGGGCTCTTGCGGGTGGATGCATTGGAGGTATTACGCTCTGCATCGGCAATCAGGTTGGTCTTGACTCGGTCATATTCAGCCTGGGTAAAGCCGTAACGCTGAGCTTTCTCAACTTCGGAGAGCAAGGCGGCAAAGCCTTTCTCGGCCTCACCGTCTTTGGTGACGGCTGTCATCTCGAAGGCATCCATGAAATTGTTTTCGCGGGTCCAGTATGCCCTTGCATTCAGGAACGGAGCATCAGGCTGGTGTGCGATATCGGTGAGGCGTTCCGAGAACATGGAGTTGACGATATCCTTGATGAGGTCCATCATATAACCCACGCCGAAGCTCATATAGGGCTTGGGCATCGGATCGGACTTGACATACGCGGTCACCTGGGTGTTGCGGGCTTCCGGATCGGTGAAGATGCCTACGATGGGCTCTTCATTATCCGGGGTGCGGTAGACGCCCTTGGGCTCGGGATTCTCACGCGCCGGAACGTCGGCAAAGGTAGCTTTTACCTTCTCCAATACCTGCTGCGGGTCGATGTCGCCGATGACAACCACGGCCTGCAGGTCAGGACGGTACCAGGTCTTGTAAAACTTCACGAGCTCTTCAGCCGGGAAGGTTTCCAGGTTTTCCTTGGTGCCGATAATGTTGCAGTTTTCAAACTTGGATCCCTTGTAGAGCGTTTCCCAGGTCTTTTCCATCATTCGCCAGTCGGCGGTGCGGCGGGTACGCCACTCTTCGATGATCACGCCGCGCTCCTTGTCGATCTCAACCGGATCGTTGGTCACGAACGCAGCATAGTCGTGGATGGCCAGCAGGGTAGAATCGATAATGCTCTCCCGGGTGACGGGGATGTTGGTGAACATGTAAATGGTATACTCCTGGCCCGTGGAAGCATTGACATTGCCGCCGAAGCTGGCGCCGATGCTCTCCATATAGCTGATGATGCCTTTACCGGGGAAGTTCTTGGTACCATTGAGGCACATGTGCTCCTGGAAGTGCGCCAGACCGTTCTGGGCGGGCGTTTCCTGGATGGCTCCAATGTCGTTGAGCAGGTAGAACTCTGCACGCTGTGCAGGCAGGTCGTTGTGCATGATGTAATAGGTCATTCCGTTGTCCAGCTTGCCGTAAAGCAGGTTGGGATCGCGCTGCAGGGGCGCGTTGGGATCGACCTGTCCATAAGAGGTGAATGCAGCCAGAATCAGCGCTGCAAACAGTAAGAATCTTTTCATTGCGTATTAGTTAAACAATTCAGAAACAGTATCTTTCAATTCTTCTCCCCGCAATCCGCGACGGTAAACCGTTCCATCGGGTGCAAAGAGAATCAGGTGCGGAATACCGGAGATGCCATAAATCTCGGTGGGCTTGCGGTCAATTCCCACAAAGATGTGGTTCCAAGCCATGCCCAGTTCCTCGATGGCCTTCCGGCTGGCCGTATTGTCTCCATCCCAGACGGCAACGCTCACTACCTGAAGGCCGCGACCTGCGTAGGTTTCCCACAGCTCACGGATATTGGGCATCTCCTGTCTGCAGGGAGCACACCAGGAAGCCCAGAAATCCACCAGCGTGTAGTTGCCCTGACCCACGAAGTCAGAGAGGCTGACGCTCTTTCCGTCGGGATTTGTGCCCGTGAAATCCACGAACGGTTTTCCCTCGGAGGTGTTGTCTTCCGCCACTTTCGTGGTCCGGTATGCCTGGATATGGGGATTCTCACGGATAAAATCAGCGGCAGCTTCCAGATGCTCATCGAGCTCTGCCAGAGAGAGTTCGTACATCCGGGTGGTGAGGGCCATCAGGCCTACCCAGTTGTCCGTGTTGGCGCGGAAGGTCTTTTCACACGCTTCATGCAGTTTGAGAATCATCGCTTCCGCCTTGGCCTCGTCCTCCGGATTGTTCCGGTCCAATTCGCTGAAGGATTCGTTCAACGCGCGGGTCATCTGGTTGAAGCGGTTCAGCTCACGGTTGATGCGGCCCCCTTTAAAGGTGGACTCTTCATCCAATACGACGCGTACCGTGCCGCCTTCCGGAACGAGAAGTACGACATACTTGGGTCTGCGACTATCTTTCTCTCTCAGGGAAATTCTGAGCGGAGAGGTTACGTCGGCCGGCAGGGAGTAGGTGAAGGTGCCATTGTCCTGAATCTCGACTGTTTCAGGAGCTTGTCCCATCAGCATGACGGAGAGGGTGGCGCCGTCGGCCTCGTACGGGCCCTTGACTACACCTTTAACGGTGCAGGTATCGCTCTGCTGGCCGCAGGAAACGGCCAGAGCGACGAGCGCAATAATGGCGAAAATGCGTTTCATTATTCAGTAGGGATGTCTTTGTTGACGTTCTTGGAGCCGCGCAGTGCGTAGAAAATCAGGTAGCAGAGGCAAGCGGCAATCAGCCAGTAGCTGTTCATGGAGCCCACCTTTGCGCCGAAGAGTGTTGCATCGGCCAGCAGGTTCTGCAGGAAGGGGATGATACCGCCGCCGCAGACCAGCACCATAAAGATGCCCGAAGCCGCTGCGGTGTATTTGCCAAGTCCTTCAACGGCCATGTTGAAAATGGAACCCCACATCACGGAGGTGCAGAGGCCGCAGAGGGTCAGGAAGAGCAGGCTGAGGGGAGCCTTGCCGCCCAGGGTGACCGACTCGGGAATGAAGATGGCCAGAATGATGAAGAGAATGGCTGCTGCGGAGGTCCAGACCAGCATCGATTTGCCGGAAACCTTGCCGCCCACCGATGCGCCGATCAGTCGGCCAAAGAGCATGCAGAGCCAGTAAGCACTGACAAAGGTGCCGGTGATAGCCGGACCTACCCACTCCAGACCGGAGAAATAGACATTGGCGGTGTTCGGAATACCCACCTCGATACCTACGTAGAAGAAGATAGCGATGGCACCCAGAACGAAGTGACGGAAGCTCAGCGGGCTGTGTGCATCCTTCTTCAGGTTGCCGGCACGGCGGGCCGCTTTCTCTTCTGCCGTTTCCATGTGCGGTTCCGGGATCTTGGTCAGCAGAATCACCACAAATGCGATGGCGAAGATGGCCATGGCAATGATCATGACGGGAGCTGCCTTGGCAACGGTGGCGTCTTTGATGGAGCCGCCCACGAGCCAACCTACCAGGAACGGAGCGATCGTGCCACCGATCGAGTTGCAGGAGCCGCCCCACTGGATGAGCTGGTTGCCCTTATTGCCGCCGCCACCCAGCGTATTGAGCATCGGGTTGACCACGGTGTTGAGCATACACATTGAGAAGCCTGCCACGAAGGCGCCCAGCACATAGACAAAGAAGCTCTCCACATAACCGGAGAGGAACTGGATGCCTACGCCGGTAAAGCCTACTACCACGGCGGAAAGAGCCGTGAGCTTATAGCCTTTACGCTTGAGGATCAGGCCTGCCGGGATACCCATGCAGGCGTATGCGATAAAGTTGGCCAGGGAACCCAGCTGGCTGAGGGCCTTGCTGGCTCCGAACTGGTTGGTGACCACCACGCCCATCGAACCTGCCAGGTTCGTGACGAAGGCAATCATAAAGAAGAGTGCGAACATCACGATGATGACCGGCGTGTAATTCTGCTTTTTCTGGTTTTCCATAATATTCGAATTCGGTTGTTATCGTATGCAATTTTTGAGCCGAAGAGGGTGACCGATGTCGGTCACCCTCTTGGTCAATTGGCGTTCGCCGCAGGATGTTAGTCCAGTTCGTGGATGGCGAGGCCGCTGCGGAGCTTCGGCTCGAACCAGGTGGTCTTCGGCGGCATGATGTTGCCGGTGTCGGCAATGTTGATCAACTGCTGCATCGAAACCGGGTAGAGTGCAAAGGCTACCACCATCTCACCGCTGTCCACGCGTTTCTTCAGTTCGCCCAGGCCGCGGATACCGCCTACGAAGTCAATCCGGTTGGAGGTACGCAGGTCACCCAGGTTCAGAATCTTGTCAAAGACGAGGTTCGAGAGGATGGTGACGTCGAGCACGCCAATCGGATCGTTGTCGTTGTAGGTACCCGGCTTTGCGGTAAGTGAATACCAGACGCCTTCAAAATACATGGAGAAGTTGTGCAAACCTGCCGGTTTGTACGGCTCGGAGCACTCGCAATGGCACGGCAGCTCACAATCGCACTTGCCACCATCTTTCGTGCAGTCACACTTGCACTCCACGATGAAGTCTTTCTGGAGGGCTTCAAAGAACTGTTTGCCGGTAAGGCCGTTGAGGTCCTTCACCACGCGGTTGTAGTCGATGATCTTAAGCTGGTTATCCGGGAAGCAGACCGCCATGAAGTAGTTGTACTCCTCATTGCCGGTGTGCTTGGGATTCTGGCTGCGCTTCTCGGCGCCCACGCGTGCCGCAGCAGCGGTGCGGTGGTGACCGTCAGCCACATAGAATGCCGGAATGCCTGCAAAGATTTCGGTGATGCGTGCGATGTCCTTGTCGTCGTCAATCACCCACAGCTTGTGGCCGAAACCGTCTTCGTCAGCAACGAAGTCGTATTCCGGAACGTGGGAGATATAGCGGAACATGATGGCATCGATCTCCGGGTTGTCCGGATAAGCAAAGAAGACCGGTTCGATGTTCGCATTCTGGATGCGGACGTGGATCATACGGTCGTCTTCCTTCTCCTTGCGGGTCAGCTCGTGCTTCTTGATGGCACCGGTTGCATAGTCGTCCGTGTTGGCGCAGAGGATGATACCGTACTGGGTACGGCCTTCCATGGTCTGAGCATAGACGTAGTAGCACTCCTTGGCGTCGCGGGCGAGCCAGCCGCGCTCCTTCCAGAGCTTGTAGTTGGCCACGGCCTTGTCGTAGGTGCGCTGTTCGTGCTCACCGGCAATCGGTTCGAAGTCAATCTCCGGCTTGGTGATGTGGAGCAGCGATTTCTCGCCTGCTTCCGCACGTGCCTCCACGGAGTTCATTACATCATAGGGGCGTGCCGAGACCTCTTTGGCGATAGCCTTCGGAGGGCGGATGGCAGCAAAAGGTTTTACTTTGACCATAACCGATTATTTGTTGACCTGGAATTTGCGGTTACCCGTTGCGAAGAAGTCGCAAATCTGGTTGGCAGCTGCCAAGCCGGCGTTGATGTTGGCCTCTGCGGTCTCTGCACCCTGCTTCTTGGGGGTTGCGAAGACGCGGTTGCCGAACTTCTCCTTCAGCTCCGGCATGCGCTCTGCAGCGATGTCGGTGACATACTTGAGGTCTTCACGCTCGCCGAGCACGCGGATGAGTTCCTCTTCGTTGATCACCTCCTTGCGGGCGGTGTTTACGAGGCAGGCACCCTTCGGCATTTTGGATACGAGGTTGTAGCCGATGGAACCCTTGGTCTCTGCGGTTGCAGGGATGTGGAGGGAGAGGAAGTCGGAACCAGCGTAGAGTTCGTCGATGGAAGCCACAGCCTTCACGCCGTCTGCAGCCATCTTCTCTGCGGGAACGAACGGGTCGAATGCAATCACGTTCATGCCGAAACCGTTCTTTGCAATCATAGCCACCAGGCGGCCGACATTGCCGTATGCGTGGATACCCACGGTCTTGCCTTTGAGCTCACGGCCGGTACCCGGGGTGAACTGGTTGCGGCTCATATAGATCATCAGGCCGATAGCCAACTCTGCGACAGCGTTGGAGTTCTGGCCCGGGGTGTTCATGGCCACGATACCCTTTGCCGTGCAAGCGGCCAGGTCCAGGTTGTCGTAACCGGCACCGGCACGAACCACGATCTTCAGCTTCTGTGCGTGTGCGATCACGTCTGCAGTCACTTTGTCCGAACGGACGATCAGTGCGTCAGCGTCTGCCACAGCGGCAAAGAACTGTTCCACATCGGTGTATTTCTCGAGGAGAGCGAGTTCGTGACCAGCCTTCTCGACGATGGCGCGGATGCCATCTACAGCTGCCTTTGCAAAAGGCTTCTCAGTTGCTACGAGAACTTTCATGATGGCAGCGGTTTATTTGTGGAGTTTTTCGAATTCCTGCATCGTAGCGATGAGAGCCTCGACAGCCTCTTTCGGGCAAGCGTTGTAGAGGGATGCGCGGAAGCCGCCGACACTGCGGTGACCCTTGATACCCACCATGCCGCGAGCCTTTGCGAACTCCATGAATTCATCCTGGAGCGCTTCTTTGCCGGGAGCCATGACGAAGCAGACGTTCATGATGGAACGGTCTTCCTTCTCAGCGGTTCCTACGAAGAGGGAGTTGCGGTCGATTTCATCGTACAGCATCTGAGCCTTTTCCACATTCAGTTTGTGGATAGCCTCTACGCCACCGATGCTCTTGAGCCACTTGAGGGTCTCTTTCATCACGTAGATGGAGAATACCGGCGGGGTGTTGAACATGGACTCGCCGTCGATGTGGGTCTGGTAGTTGAGCATCGTAGGGAGGTAGCGGGTCACCTTGCCAAGGATGTCCTTGCGGATGATGACGAAGGTAACGCCGGCAGGGCCTACGTTCTTTTGAGCACCACCGTAGATGAGCGCATACTTGGAGACGTCCACCGGGCGGCTCATAATATCGGACGACATGTCAGCCACGAGGTTCACCGGGCAGTCGATGTCATGCTTGATCTCGGTACCGTAGATGGTGTTGTTGGTCGTGATGTGGAAGTAATCGGCATCCTTCGGGATTTCGTAGCCCTTCGGAATGTAGTTGTAAACCTTATCGGCAGAAGAAGCCACGCAAACTGCGTTGCCCAGGCCTTTAGCCTCTTTGAGAGCCTTCTTTGCCCAAACACCGGTTTCCAGGTATGCAGCCTTGTTCTCGAGCAGGTTCATCGGAACCATCAGGAACTGGAGAGATGCACCGCCGCCGAGGAAGAGAATTTCATAGTTCTCAGGAATGTGGAGCAGTTCGCGCCAGAGGGCACGGGTCTCAGCCATTACTGCATCCCACTCTTTGGAACGGTGAGAAACACATATTACCGACATTCCGGTGCCTGCGAAGTCCTTGAGAGCCTCGATGGAACCGTCGATGGCAGCCTGCGGCAGAACGCACGGGCCGGCATTGAAGTTGTACGCTTTTTTCATATAGTAATGAACAGTTTAAAGTTGTTTTAAAGTTGTTTAAAAATAGTTACGGATATTAAGGCAAAGATAATAAGAATTCCGCCAGTTGTCAAAATATTTCGACGTTGGCCCAGCGGAGCGCTTCGCACAGCGCATCTACCTTTGCAAGTCCCACTTTTACAGTGATTTCGCAGCTGTTCTCGAATTGCTGCGAAAGGACCTGGAGATTCCAATCCTTGACGATTTTCATCACATCGTTCATCCGGGTGTAATCGAAGCCGATCCGGCAGGTGGCGCAGGCAGTCTTTTCCACCACGCGTGCGGTGGCCAGGGCGTCGGCCGTTGCCGTCTTGTAGGCCTTGATCAGTCCCGGTACGCCCAGCTTCACACCGCCGAAATAGCGGACCACCACCACGAGAATATCGCTGAGCTCCGCCGAAAGCAGTTGTCCCAGAATGGGCCGGCCGGCGGTTGAGGAGGGTTCCCCGTCGTCATTGGCCCGCCAGGTGGCGCCATCCAGCCCGATCCGGTAGGCGTAGCAGTGGTGGCGCGCATCAAAGTACTCCTTGCGCAGCGCGGCGATTCGCTCCTTGGCCTGCTCCTCCGTCTCCACCGGATAGGCAAAGGCGAGGAACTTGCTCCCGTTGTCTTTGTAGATCCCGGTAGAAGGGGCCTCGATACTGCGGTAGCGGTCGGTGGGGATGCGATTTTCTTCTTGCATTGATGTTGTAAAAGTACGGCAATTTTTGTAGATTTGCAATCGTATTATCGAGTTGTCCTATGTTGTACCGCGTACGCGTCACGCTCCCTGAGAGCAAAATCTTCTTCCGCGAATATGCCGTCAAGGCAGAGATGAGCCTTTTCGCTTTCCACGCGTTTATTGCCAACCAGTATGGGTTCGATCCGGACCAGATGGTCTATTTCGAAAGCCGCGATGCTGCGGGTGCCCGTCAGGGCCGCTATTGCCTCTTTGATATGGGCGACGGCGCCATGGACCGCGTCACTTTTGCCGATCTTGCTGGGCGTGAGGCCGCCGAGATCCGCTACATCTTTGAGATGCACAGCCGTCGCTATCTGTCCATAACCCTCGTAGGAGAAGAGCTGTTCAACCCGCGTGAAGTCTATCCCGCCCAGCTGGATGGAAAAGGGGATACCCCCGACCAGTTCGCCCGCTACGTGGATCCGGAGCCCTATGTGCCCGTCAAACCCTCTCATCCGGGTATGGATGATGACGATGAGGATTTTGACGATGATGACGAAGACGACGAGGAGAACGACGGGGATGAAGACGGCGAACTGCTGGTAGACGAAGACTTCGGCCAAGAAGACTAAGCCCGATGTCCGAGCTTCTCATCGTACTCGGCCCCACGGCTGTCGGCAAGACGGATTACAGCATCGACCTGGCGCTGAAATACGGCTCTCCCATCATTTCCTGTGACTCCCGGCAGATTTTCCGCGAGATGCGGATTGGTACGGCCCGTCCGAGTGAAGAACAGCTGGCGCGCGTCAAGCATTATTTCATTGCCTCCCATTCCATTACGGACAACTATACGGCCGGCCGCTACGAAGTGGAGGCGCTGGCCCTGCTGGAAGAACTTTTCAAGACCCACGATACGCTGGTGATGGCTGGCGGTTCAGGGCTTTATATCGATGCCCTCTGCAACGGGCTGGACGACTTCCCCGATGCCGATCCGCAGCTTCGCGCCTCGCTCATTGATCGCCTGGAGAAAGAGGGGCTCGCTTCGCTCCGCCACGAGCTCCGCCGGCTGGATCCGGCCACGGCCGAGCGGATTGATCCGGCCAACTGGCAGCGCATCATCCGCGCCCTGGAGGTTTGCATTGCCACCGGCCGTCCCTATTCGGAATTCCGCAGCGGCACGCGCAAGGAGCGCCCCTTCACCATCCGCAAGATTGGCCTCACACGGCCGCGCGAGGAACTCTATGCCCGCATCGATGCCCGTGTGGACGAGATGATGGCAGAAGGCCTGGAAAAAGAGGCGCTCAGGCTGCTTCCTTATCGCAACCTGAGCGCGCTCAATACTGTGGGTTATCGCGAGTTGTTCGGCTATTTCGATGGGGAATACCCCTTGGAGGAGGCTGTCCGGCTCATCAAGCGCAACACGCGCCACTATGCCAAGAAACAGCTGACCTACTGGGCTCGCGACCCCGAAATCACTTGGCTTACTTTGCCTCTTCGTCCTTGACGACCTTGATCAGCTCCACGCGGAAGTGGATAGCTGCACCCGGCTGAATCTTTTCGCCGGCACCGCGCTCGCCGTAAGCGAGTTCTGCAGGGATCCAGAGGAGGATCTCGCCGCCTTCGTCAATGTGCTGCAGACCTTCGCCCCAGCCCTTGATGACCTGGTTCAGGCCGAAGGTGACGCTTTCACCACGCTCGTAAGAGGAGTCGAAAACCTCATCCTCGAGGTTCTTGCCTTCGTAGTTGACCTCTACCTTGTCGGTAAGGGAAGTGGGGAATACGCCGTTACCTTCGCGGACCACTTTGTACTGCAGACCGGACTCGGTGGTGACGACACCCGATTCCTTGCTGTTCTTCTCGAAGAAGGCAGCTGCCTTAGCTTCGTTTTCTTCTTTCTGAACGTTAGCGCGTTTCTCGAGGAAACCGTTGAGGGTCTGATAGAAGAGCTCCTGATCGAGTTCTACGTCAGCGCAAGCGTCCTTGATACCTTTGTTGATCTGAGCCATGTCCATCGGGCCAAAGTTGTTGCCCTTGAGAATCTGGCCAAAGTTGTAGCCAATCATGTAGCTGGCGTTCTTCACGTCTTCGCGGGTGATGCCTTTCGGCTGGTTGCCGCTGGCGCTTTTACCGCCGCAGCAGGAGCACAGGATAGCTGCAGATGCAGCGCACAGTGCGATAAGTTTGAGTGCTTTCATAAATAGGATTATTGATTGTTGTTCGTTGTTTTTGCTTTGTCAAGTTTTTTTGCGGTTGCGCTGAAAATCAGGTAACCGACCACTGCCGCAGTGGCGGAAGTAATTAGGATGGCTACCTTGCCGGTATCAATCAGGCCAGCGTCGGTGAAGGCCAGGTTGTCAATGAAGATGGACATCGTAAATCCGATGCCACCCAGCACGCCGAGTGCCACGACTTGCGGCCAGGAAACGCCGTCAGGCAGCGCGGAGAGCTTGCATTTGACCGCCAGATAGCTGAAGAGGAAGATACCGATGGGCTTGCCGCAGAGCAGGCCGAAGAAGATACCCAGCGAGAGCCCGGTAACGCCCGGAACGGTGAAGTCCATATTCAGCACAACGGCGGCGTTGGCCAGTGCGAAGATGGGCATAATCAGGAAGTTCACGATGGGCTGCAGGTTGGATTCGAACTTGTGCATCAGCGGTTCAGCGGCATCCAGCTGCTCGGACATCTGGTGGATGATGTGCATCTGTTCGGTATTGGCCAGGGCCTCGATATTGGCTTTGGAGGTCTTCTTGAACTTATCCAGCAGGTGCTGGGTCTGGACGCCAAAGCGCAGCTCGTTGATCTTGGTCTTGTAGGGCACCGTGATGGCCAGCAGCACACCCGCGATGGTGGCGTGGACGCCGGAGAGATAAACCAGGTACCAGAGCGCGATGCCACCAATCACCGTTACCCAGACTTTGCGGACGCCCAGGCGGCCGGCAATGATCAGGGCAGCGAAGACCACCAGTGCCAAGCCGAGCCAGAGCAAGTGGATGGCGTGGGTCGGATAGAAGACGGCCAGCACCACGATGGATCCCAGGTCATCGGCAATCGCGATGGCGGTCAGGAAGACCTTGACACCGAGCGGTGCCTTCTTGCCCAGGATGGCGAGGATACCGATGGCAAAGGCGATATCGGTGGCCATCGGGACACCCCAACCGTGGGAGGTAGCAGGGTTGCCATGATTGAAGATGGTGAAAATCAACGCCGGGAAGATCATTCCGCCTAGTGCGGCAAAGACCGGGAGGGTGGCTTTCTTGACGGACGAGAGCTGGCCCACCGTCATCTCACGTTTGATTTCCAAACCTACCGTGAAGAAGAAAATGGCCATTAGGGCGTCGTTGACGAAAGCTCCGATCGTAAAGTCTGGCCCGAAAACCGCATACGATCCAATCATGAGGTTGAAGGGAACTTCCCATATGCGGACGGCGGGTTGCAGGGCGGGAACGTTGGCGAAAATCAGGGCGATTACCGTGCTGATAAGCAGCAGGATACCGCCGGAAGATTCTGCTTCGAAGAACTTGGTGAAGTAGCGTTGGGAGCTGCTGGTTACCGGTTGCTCTGCGGAGATCGTCTTTTCACTCATATACAATCGTTTCACAAATAGAGTTGCAAATATAGATAAAATTGCTTAATTTCGTTAGGTCAAAACTTCGCGGCATGACGGTCACATCGGAAGAACTCCATTCCAAGCTCAAACATTTCTTCGGGTTTGAGGCCTTCAAGGGGAACCAGGAGGGAATTATTCAGTCGTTACTGGCTGGAAATGACGTCTTTGTCCTGATGCCTACCGGCGGCGGCAAGTCGCTCTGCTACCAGCTGCCCGCTCTCTTCCTGGAGGGAACCGCCATCGTCATCTCGCCGCTGATTGCCCTGATGAAGAACCAGGTAGACGCCATCCGCGGCTTTACCAACGGGGACGAGAGCATCGCCCACTTCCTGAACTCCTCGCTCAACAAGGCGCAGATCAAGGATGTGAAGGACGACCTTCTCTCCGGCCGCACCAAGTTGCTCTACGTCGCGCCTGAGTCGTTGACCAAAGAGGAGAACGTTGCTTTCCTCAAACAGCTGAAGATCTCCTTCTACGCGATTGACGAGGCCCACTGTATTTCCGAGTGGGGACACGACTTCCGTCCGGAGTACCGCCGCATCCGCCAGATCGTGGAGGATATCGGCCGTGCGCCCATCATCGCCCTCACCGCCACGGCGACCCCCAAGGTGCAGTCGGATATTCAGAAAAACCTGGGTATGCCTGACGCGGAGGTCTTCAAGTCCTCCTTCAACCGCCCGAATCTCTACTACGAAATCCGCGACAAATCCAATCCCAAGCGCGATATCATCCGCTACATCAAGGAAAACCCCGGCAAGAGCGGTATCATCTACTGCTTGAGCCGCCGCAAGGTGGAGGAGATCGCCGAATTGCTCAACATCAACGGCATCAAGGCGTTGCCCTACCATGCCGGCATGGATTCCGTCACCCGCTCCCGCAACCAGGACGCCTTCCTGATGGAAGAGGTGGACGTGATCGTGGCCACCATCGCCTTCGGCATGGGTATCGACAAGCCTGACGTGCGTTTCGTGATTCACTACGACATACCCAAGAGCCTGGAGGGTTACTATCAGGAGACGGGACGCGCCGGCCGCGACGGGCAGGAGGGACAGTGCATTGCTTTCTACAGCTACAAGGATATCCAAAAACTCGAAAAGTTCATGCAGGGCAAGCCGGTTTCCGAACAGGAGATCGGACGCCAGTTGCTGGGAGAGACGCGTGCCTACGCCGAATCGAATCAGTGCCGCCGCCTCTTCCTGCTCAACTACTTCGGCGAAGAGTTCAAGCAGGACAACTGCGGCGCCTGCGACAACTGTTTGCATCCCAAGAAGGAGTTCGACGGTCAGGAAGAGATGGCGCTCGTGCTGGAACTGATCGATTCGCTCAAGGAAAATTTCCGTCCGGAGCATCTGGCCAACATCCTGCTGGGCGAAACCAACTCGGTGGTCAAATCCTACAACCACCACCGCCACCCGCTTTTCGGTGCCGGAAAAGACCGTACGGCGCGTTTCTGGACCGCCGTTATCCGCCAGGGTATCCTGCTGCAGCTGCTGGACAAGGATATCGAGCGCTACGGCCTGGTCACCATCACGGAGAAAGGTCGCGAATTCCTGGCCGATCCGCATACGCTGATGCTGACGGAAGACCGTGAATTCGTGGAGGGCGAGGATGATGACGACGATGATGCGGCCGTAGCGGCCATCAAGCACGCCGCCAGCGCCTCCGGCGGGGGCGATGAAAACCTGCTCGCCATGCTCAAGGATCTGCGCAAATCGGAATCCCGGCGACTCAACCTGCCGGCCTGGATCCTCTTCGGCGACCCTTCGTTGCAGGATATGACCATCCTCTATCCCACCACCATCGAGGAGCTGGTGCGCTGTCAGGGCGTGGGAGAGGGCAAGGCCCGTAAATTCGGCCGTCCCTTCGTAGAACTCATCGCCCGTTATGTAGAGGAGAATGAAATTATCCGTCCGGACGATCTCGTGGTCCGGTCCGCTCCCACCAAGACTTCGGCCCGGCTGATGATTATCCAGGGCATTGACCGAAAACTACCTTTCGAGGATATCGCCGAGGCGCGTGACATGACGCTGGATGAACTGCTGGACAACGTGGAGGCCATCATCGCCAGCGGAACCAGCCTGAACATTGATTACTACATCAAGCAGCAGGTTGACCCAGATATTCTCGAGGATATCTACACGTATTTCAAGGAAGAGGCCGATTCAGACTCCCTGAACGACGCCCTCAAGGCGCTCGGCCCGGACTACACGGAACTGGAAATCCGCCTGGTCCGCATCAAGTTCATCTCCGAACTCGGAAACTAATTCTTCAACGCCACCTGGGCGGTATTGTCGATCGTCAGGTAGATGGGATAGAATCCCAGGTCGTCCAGCGGGGTGATACTGCGCAAAAAAGATGCTAGTATAGCGATTCCCCTAGTAAGAGATCTTCGTTGATTACAATAGTGAAATTGATAGCTTCGAGATCTTTGAGATATAGTTCTAGTACTCTGACGATGCTCTCATCGTTGTATGCCTCATCCTTGGGCTTGTACATCCTTTTAACATACTTATCCTTATCAATAATAAGAACTTCCAGTATTGCCTCATTGCCCATCTCTTTCAACGATGTTAAGACTGACGTTTGATACGGAAAAAAAAGAACAGTGTCTGAAGATATGTAATGATCCTCTCCTGTCCTAATATAGTACTCATAGTCGGGACTTGTATCCCAGTCTCGACACACCTCTCCAGCAGTATAATTGCCAGATGTTGTATTGATGATTGTGAGGGATCTTTCAGCTAACATATAATTGTGATAGTCATCCCAAAACAGCAAAAGGCTGCATGAAGAGAGTGTTATCAAAATACAGAAAAAGCCAAAGAGAATAAACCGAGCTATCTTTCGCATACTCTTTCTCATTATTTAATAGGATAAGGTATCATACGATACAACAACGCGTTTAAACCTCCTGTTATTAAGGATAAGTGATGTCAATAGCGATAACGGAAGCAGTCGCAAGGCAAGTCAATAGAAGTGATTGCCACTAAGATAGCTCATTTGGATGAGAACTCCA
Source organism: Bacteroidales bacterium (assembly GCA_045114175.1). Taxonomy (GTDB): domain Bacteria; phylum Bacteroidota; class Bacteroidia; order Bacteroidales; family UBA932; genus Cacconaster. Next base: position 52,769 of record JBGUJZ010000048.1, read on the forward strand.
AATGATAACGTTAAAGCGAAGACGAATCGCCTTTCAGCGCCACCTGGGCGGTATTGTCGATCGTCAGGTAGATGGGGTAGAAGCCCAGGTCGTCCAGCGGTGTGGCGCGGCCGATCATGGCGCGCAGCTGCGTGAGCATCAGTTCGCCGGAAATGGCCCACTCCTTTACAGTGGGGTTCAGGCCACGGGCGGCGGTGAAAGCCAGGAACTCCCGTTTCAAATCCAGCGTTTTCAGGAAGGCGTCCAATGCTTCGCGGGTGGTGATGCCGCGCAGGCGGGCGCGGTGGGCGTCGCTGAACTGGGTGACGAACTTGTACTGCAGGCTCTGGCGGTTGCATTTGACCAAAAAGTCGGTGACCAGCGTCGTGTCCAGCGGGACGAAGACGTCCGGGATGATGCCGCCTCCGCCGTACACCACTTTCCCGCCCGGCGTGACGAATTTGAGTGAGTCGTTGACCTTGATGCTGTCGGCCGACATCATCTCGCCGTGGAGATAGCGGTCGTAGATGTCGTAGGCGTAATCATCCGAATAGGGTTTCTGGATGCAGCGGCCGGTAGGGGTGTGATAACGTGCCACCGTCACGCGGATGCCGCTGCCGTCGGTGAAATAGATGGGTTCCTGCACAAGTCCCTTGCCAAAGGAGCGCAGGCCGTAGATCGTTCCCCGGTCGTTGTCCTGCATGGCCCCGGCAAAAATCTCGCTGGATGAGGCGGAATTCTCGTCTATTAGCACCGCCAGGTCGATGTCGCGCAGGCGGCCGCGGCCGTCAGCCTTGTACTCTTCCCGCTTGCGGTGGGCGCCTTCCAGATAGACTACGAGTTGTCCCTGTTCCAGGAATTCGTTGCACATCAGCAGTGCCTGGTCCATATAGCCGCCGCTGTTGCCGCGCAGGTCAAAGAGCAGACGGGTCATGCCCTCTGCCCGCAACTCCACGGCGGCCTTGATGAATTCCGTGTAGCTGGTACGGGTAAATTTGGAAAGCTTGATATATCCGGTGGTGTCGTTCACCATAAAGGCTACATCCACGCTCTTTTCGGAAATCTTGCTGCGCACGATGTCGAACGAGACCAGTTCACCCTCGCGGAGAACGCCAATCTTGACATGTGTATTTTTAGGACCACGCATCAGCCGGACCATCGAATCCTGCGCCATCTTGACGCCGGCAATCGGGGTATCGTCCACCTGTACGATCCGGTCGCCGGAAAGGATGCCAACCTTCTCGGCCGGGCCGCCGGCAACCACGTTGCTCACGACCGCCGTATCTTCCGGTACGGTAAACTGGATGCCGATGCCGAAGAATTCACCCATCAGCGATTCGTCGGCACTCTGGAGATCTTTTGGGGAGAGATAGACCGAATGGGGATCGAGCTGCGCGAGAATCAGCGGAAGGATATCCTCCGTGACCTCGGCCGCGTTGAGCGAATCCACATAGTTGGCGGCGATGTTATCCAGAATAACCGTCAGCTTGCTCCAGTTCTGACGGTTCCCCGCAGCGGCTTGTTCGGCCGACACGACCGGTGCTCCGCCGGCTAATCGCCGCTCACGGAGACCGAGGGTCTGGATCAGGATAGCCAGACCGATAATCAGCAGGACGGCAATCAGGATACCGCCCACCTGCTTCCGGTCAGGCCTCTTCATATTTCACCACTTCGATACCGGCCCTGCGGAGCAGGTCAATTCCATCCGTGATGCGATACTCCTCACTGTACACCACCCGCTTGATGCCCGACTGGATAATCAGTTTTGCGCATTCCAGGCAGGGAGAGGCGGTCACATAGAGGGTGGCACCGTCACTGCTGTTGCTGCTCTTGGCCACTTTGGTGATGGCGTTGGCCTCTGCATGAAGCACGTAGGGCTTGGTTACGTCGTTCTCCTCGCAGACGTTTTCGAACCCGGAAGGGGTTCCGTTGTAGCCGTCGGAGATAATCATCCGGTCTTTGACGATGAGCGCGCCCACCTGGCGACGCTTGCAGTAGGAATTACGTGCCCACACGGCGGCCATATCCAGGTAGCTGCCGTCGAACTGATGCTGTTTCTTCTCGGATTCGGTCATAACTTCAGGCTATTATCGGCGGTGATAGAGATAACGTTTGATGCTGCGCTTCGGGGTCTTTTCGAACTCCTCGGGGAAGATCTGGACCTCGGTCACCTTGCAGTAGGTAGGAAGTTCGAGGTTGGTCACCTTCATCTCGTCCATGAACATCTTGGTCAGCGATGCGGTGTCGGCCGGCAGGCCGTCCTGTTCGATGGCGTCGAAGTCCGGATAGATGAGCGCCGTGAGGCTGCCGGCGTCTTCGCCTTCAACCACCAGCGATTCACCTACATAAGCGAGGTTGTTGATGCTGCTCTCGATCTCTTCAGGATAGATGTTCTGGCCGGAAGGTCCCAGGATCATGCTCTTGCTGCGGCCGCGGATATAGAGGTAACCGTCTTTGTCGATCACGCCCATGTCGCCCGTGCGGAGCCAGCCCTTGTTGAGGACGGCCTTCGTGGCCTCCGGATTCTTGTAGTAGCCCAGGAAGACGTTGTCGCCCTTGACCATGATTTCACCCGGTACGTTCTCCGGATCGGGGGAATCGATCTTGAGGTCGATCTTCTGGGTGGCCTTGCCGCAGGCGTAGAGGCGGCACTTGTTCCAGTGCGTGTAGCTGATGATCGGGCCGCACTCCGTCATGCCGTATCCCACGGTGAGCGGGAATTTGATGCGGCGCAGGAAGGCCTCCACCTCGCGGTTGAGGGGAGCGCCGCCCACAATGACCTCCTCGAACTGGCCGCCGAAGGCGTCAATCAGCCGCTGGCGGATGGTGTTGAGGATGATCTGGTCGATCATCGGCAGCGAGAGGAACATCTTGATATAGTTCTTGCTGATGAAAGGTACCAGCATGTTCTTGTAGATCTTCTCCAGAATCAGCGGTACGGAGACCACCAGGTTGGGCTTGATCTCCTTCATGGCCTCCAGGATCACCTTCGGGCTCGGGAGACGGGTGAGGAAATAGATGTGGGCGCCGATGCAGAACTCGTAGATAAACTCGAACTGCATGCCGAACATATGGGCGGTGGGCAGCATCGAAACGATACGAGACTGGTTGTTCATGTGCGGCTCGGCGGTGTAGGCGAAATCCAGGTTGTAGACCATCGAGCGGTAGGGGAGCATCACGCCTTTGGAAAAACCTGTGCTGCCGGAGGTATAGCTGATCAGGGCCAGTTCCTCGGGCTTGTCCTCGTAGTAGTCAAGGTCTTTCGGGCCGAAGTCCGGATAGCGCTCCTTGAAGAGGTCGCCCACCGTGCTGCGGAAGCTGGCGTACTCCTCTTTCCGGGCGTAGGCCACCTCAAATTCCGTCAGGGTGATAATGGCCTCCAGTTCAGGCATCTCTGCCGCGTTGAGGTTCTCCCAGATGACGTTGCCGATGAAGAGCAGCTTTGCGTCGCTGTGGTTCACCAGATGGTGGATGGCGCCCGGTTTGAATTCGTGCAGCAGCGGAACCACGACGGCGCCGTAGGTCAGGATGGCCAGGTAGGCCACCGTCCAGTTCGCCTGGTTCTTGGAACAGAGCGCAATCTTGTCACCCTTCTGGATGCCGCAGCATTCGAAGTAAATATGGATTCTCGCAATCATCTCGGCCACTTCGCCGTAGGTCATCGTCTTGCCGTGGTAATCGGAAAGCGCGGGGCGGTCCCAGTTTTTCTTGAGGGACTCTTCGAAGCGGGCGTTGAGAGAGGATGATTTCTTCATATTGTCGGTTTTATGAAAAGTCTTGTAAACTGCAAAGATGCGAATAAAGTCCGCCTTTTGCAACCAATTCGTCGTGGGTGCCCCGTTCTGCGACGGCGCCGTCTCGGAGCACGATGATCTCGTCGGCGTGGCGAACGGTGGAAAGGCGGTGGGCGATTACCAGCGAGGTGCGGTTTTGCATGAGCCCCGCAAGCGCTTCCTGCACAAGCCGTTCGCTCTCGGTATCGAGACTCGAGGTGGCCTCGTCCAGAATCAGGATGGGGGGATTCTTCAGCACGGCGCGGGCAATGGCAATCCGCTGCCGCTGGCCGCCGGAGAGCTTTTCGCCGCCTTCGCCGATATTGGTCAGGTAGCCCTTTTCCATCCGGGAGATGAATTCGTCGGCATTGGCAATCCTGGCGGCCGCCACGACCTGCTCCATCGTGACGTTCTCGCGGCCGAAGGCGATATTGCCGAATACCGTGTCGTTGAAGAGCACCGCCTCCTGAGGCACGATTCCCATCAGGCTGCGCAGGTCGCCCAATCGCAGCGATCTGATATCATTGCCATCCAGCAGGATGCGGCCTTCCTCTACATCCCGGAAGCGGGGGAGCAGGTCGGCCAACGTAGATTTTCCGGCGCCGGAGGGGCCTACGATGGCCACCATCTTGCCCTTGGGCAGGGTGAAGCTGACCTCGCGAAGCACCGGCTCACCACCATACGAGAAAGTAACCCCACGGTACTCAATACCCTTTTCAAATCCGGTAACGGGCTTGGCATCAGGGGCTTCCTTGATACGTGCGGGAGTATCGAGCAGCGCAAAGATCCGTTCGCCGGAAACCAGTCCCTTGCGGATCTGCGCGTAGGAATTGGAGAGCGCCTTGGCCGGTTCCAGCACCTTCCAATAAAACATGATATAGACGATGAAGCTCTCCCAGCTCATTCCGAGCTTGCCGTGAAGGTTGAGCCAGCCGCCGTAGAAAAGAACCACGGCGCCGATGGTGATGCCCAGAAACTCGGAGGTGGGGGAGGCCAGTTCCTGCCGGTTCCAGACGCGGCGGAGCGACCGGCGATGATCGTCATTGGTCTTCGTAAAACGTTCGCCCACATAGCGTTCTGCCCGGAAGGCCTTGATGATGCGTGCCCCCGAGAGCGCCTCGTCGAAATGGCTGAGGATGCGTCCCATCAGGCTCTGCGTCTCCACGCTTTCCGCGCGCAGGCGGCGCGTAATGCGGGTAATGACCAGGGCCGAGAGTGGCAAGGCAATGAGGGAAACCAGCGTCAGCCGGGGCGACATGTAGAAGAGCATCGCCAGGAAACCGATCACCAGCAGCGGCTCGCGGAAAAGTACGTGGAAACTGCCGGCAATGCTGTTCTGCACTTCGCTCACGTCATTTGAAACGCTTGAGAGGATATCCCCCTTGCGGGTTTCGCCATAACCCCCCACCGGCATCGCGGCAATCTTGCGAAAGAGGTCGTCACGCAGGTTGCCCATCATCCGCGTCTTGAGGCTTACCAGGATCCGCTGGGAAAGGTAGCGGCAGAGGTCGGCCATAAAGCAGGCGGCCACCAGCGAAAGGCTCACCAGCAGCAGGCCGCGCAGCACGCCGCCCGACTGGATGGTATCGGCCAGCAGCCAGGAAAAGTATGCCTTAACATAATCCAGCGAGAAGGCGAATTCTGGCCGGGCCGTGACGGTAATGGTTTCATTTTCAAAGAGAACGGTCAGGAACGGACCCAGCAGCGCATAGTTGGCAATGCCGAAGACGACCGAAAGGATCGAAAGCAGCAGGTAGGGCGGCCAGTAGCGGCCGTAAGGTTTCCCATATTGCAATATGCGGCGGAAGGTACTCATCGTTTCCGGACCAGGGTTTCAACGTATTGCAGGTAGCGGGCGGTTACCCGTTCCCAGGTATAATGGTCGCGGACCAGCGCAAAGTTGGTTTCCACGGCTTTTGAAAAATCTTGCATTTCAGCCGCCTTTTGCAGCGCTTCGGCAATATCATCGGCCCGCTCGGGGCGCACCCAGAGGGCACTGTCGGGCTGCAGCACCTCCTGATTTGCTTCGATGCTCGAAGCCAGAATGGGGCGGCGGTAGCTCATCGCTTCCAGCAGCACGATAGAGAGTCCCTCAATCGTGGAGGGGAGGCAGAAGAGGGCGGCGTTGCGCAACAGGCAATCCTTGTCGGCTCCGTAAACAGCCCCGGTAAACACCACCTCCGGATGTCCCTCGCCCAGCGCATGAAGCTTTGCCACATAGTCAGGCATCGCATCGTTCGCACCGGCAATCACCAGTTTCCAGCCGGAAAGGCCGGCGGCCAGGAAGCCCTGAATCAGGTAGTCCGGATTCTTGTCGGGCACCAGGCGGCCCATGGACAGGAAAAACCGGCCCGGGGTAAGGTCGAACCGCTGCAGGATTTCGGAAGCAGGTGCTTCGGCCGGCGGCAGGTTGACCGCGGTGGGGATGGTGACCGCATCGCGGTTGTAATGCTCTTTGTAGTAGCGGACCTGGCTCTCGCTGCACATGATCAGGTGGCGGTTCGTGCGGGCGGAGCGGCGCTCCATCCGCTTGAGGATCCGCTGCTGGCGCGGAGAGTACTTGCTGCGCTGCCATTCGTGGCCGTGCCCCTCCATCACCGTGGGGATGCCGCAGAGCCGGGGAATCCAGCTCCAGAGAGCCGGCGGCCAGGCATTGTAGTGAATCAGCGAGACCCCCTTCTCGCGGAACAGCGTGCGCAGGGTGGCCTTCAGGGATACCCATGGTTTGCAGAGCAGATTGCTTTTCGGCCCCTTCATGGAAATTACCTTGAATCCGTTCACGGTCTCTACGCCGCGGTGGTCACTTTCGCAATAGACGACCGCTTCGTGGCCAGCGCGCACGAGTTGCGTAGCGAGATTGTACATATAGTTCTCGATACCGCCCAGGATCCGGATATCCCGTCCGCCTATGAAGACGATTTTCATAGGCCCTGCAGGTCGTTGTTTCCTACGTGATAGAACGGAATGCAGCCGGTATCCACTTTTCCGCCGCGCATAACCTTGAGGCGGTTCTTGACGACCCATGGCAGGATCTGGCGCAAGTATTTGTGCATCACCGGCGAAACGGAGCCGATCATCCAGCAGTTCTTGGGACAATGGGCCACCTTGTCGCGTACAGCGGCCGCCTGCGGACTGTTCCAGATTTCATCGAAGGAGGCCTCCTTGAGGTTGCCCATCGATGCAAACCAGCATCGCTCCTCCATACCGTTGCAGGGGAGAATGTTGCCGTAGGGATCCAGGAAGAAGTTCTCACTGCCGGCCTCGCAGGGAAGCATGCGGCGTCCGCCACGGACGTAGTTGATCAGGCCCAGATTGAAGAAGGCGCGGAACCACGATTTGGGGTTGTTCTCCTTCATCAACCGCTGGATCAGTTCGTCGAAGTTGGCGCAAACCTCATCCAGGTTGGTCACCTGGTTGTCGTACTTATGGAAGTAGAAAGAATTGTGGAAGCTCGCGGTGGCGAACTCCATCTTCAGGTTCTTATTAAGTTCGTAAAGGTCCAGCATGTCGCCCGAATTGTTGTTCGATACGGTAATGCCAAATCCGATGTCTTTCACGCCCATACGTCTGAGTTCCAGCAAGGTGCGGAGTCCCTTGTCGAATCCGCCTTCGCGGCCGCGCAGCTCGTCGTTCTTCACGCTGAGGCCTTCGATACTGATGCGGAAACCCAGGTCCGGATACTTCTTGGCAAGTGCAATAATCCGGTCGCTGAACCAGCCGCTGGTAGAGAAAACAATGCGTTTCGTCTTCTTGCGCAGGATCTTGACAATCTCCTCGATATCTTCACGAATGAACGGTTCTCCACCGGTAATGTTGACCGAATGCATCTGGGGCAATTTCTCCAGCAGTTCGGGTGCGAACTCCTCGGAGGGTTTGGTGGGATTCGCCCAGATGTTGCACATCTTGCAGCGCATCGGGCAGCGGTAGGTTACGATGATGGAGCCGTCCATAGTTCAGAATATTAGCCGCAGTGATAGTATTTGTTGACCAGTTCACCCATCAGGGCCGGGTGGCGTTCCACCTGCTCGCGGATGCGGGCGTCGTCGTAAGCCTTGAGTTTGGCGATGGTCCCGTCGATCAGAGCCGGGCTGAAGACGCCGGAATCCTCAAAAAGGGCACGGCTGCGCTCGAGCATCAGGGCCGATTCGTAGCACGATGCGGGCAACTGCTTGAGCGAGTGAAGCTTGGCTTCGTTGCCCTTGGCGTGGATGTTTACATCTACGTAGGTATCTTCCGCCACCTGCAGGGCATCCGGCATGTTGATGCCGATGCGGGCTGCATTCACCAGACCGGCCATCATGTTGTAGATGTCGGCACTTCCGTCCGGAGAGCGCATCTCTACGGTCTGCTTGCTGGGGGCAGTGTACGCCTGGCCGGCCTCGAGCGGATTGGCGAGGGCCACCATATCGGCGTTACCCGTCCAGCCGAGCGGTACGCGAACCAGCACCGAGCGATTGCGGTCGCCCCAGCAGATGCTGGTAGGCGCCTCCTGGTGCGGCACGAGACGGAAATAGGAGGTCGGGTTGGTGTTGCCGAAGGCCGTGAGACCTGCGGCGCATTTCATATAGCCGGCGATGGCTTTGCGGGCCAGGTCGGAGAGGCGGCCGTTCTCAATCATCATGGACTGGTCGCCCTTCATGATACGGGTGTGGAAGTGGAGGCCGCTGCCTGCCTTGCCCACGGTAATCTTGGGCGCAAAGGTGACATCGAGCCCATACTGGTAGGCCAGCGTGCGGAGAATCCACTTGGCCATCAGCAACTGGTCAGCTGCCGTCTCCACCGGGTTGACCAGGAACTCGATCTCATTCTGTTCGTAGATCTTGCCGTCCTGGCGGAAGTTGCCCACCTCGGAGTGGCCGTACTTGATCTGGCCGCCCACCTGGGCAATCAGGCGCATAGCTTCCGTGCGGAAGGCTTCGAACTTGGTAAAGGGAGAGGATTCGTGGTAGCCATGCTGGTCGGGAGTGGGGAAGAGTTCGTCATCTTTATCCACTACATAGTATTCCAGTTCGCCCATGGCCTCGAAGCGGCAACCGGTCTGCTCCTGGAAGACCTTGTGCGCTTTGCGGAGCGTATATTCGGGCGCGGTTTCAAGCGGCAGGCCGTCCTTGGTGAAGTAAGAGCAAATCAGGCCCAGGGTGGGCGTGTCTGCAAAGGGGTCCAGATAGGCCGTGGAGAAGCGCGGAATCACGTATAAGTCGCTGGAATGCGCGTCGATATAGGGGAAGAGGCTGGAGCCGTCCACCCGTTCGCCGTACGAGAGAATGCTATCCAGATAGGCGAGGTTCGTGACTGGGAAATTGAGGGTCTTCAGTCTACCGTCAGCCGCCGCATAGCGGAAGTTGACAATGCGGACGTCATTCTCAATGATGAAATGAATGATATCTTTCTTGGTGAAGTCCTGCGGCAATTTGCCTAGCTGGCTCACCAGCGGATTGATGTTGTAATCAAGTATAGGATTCATAGTTATTCGTATAGATTAGTCTGCTAAGATACGAAAAAATCTATTGCTTTACGAAGCGATAGACAATCTCGCCGGCCTGCTGTTCAGGGGCGGAGGCATCGGCGTTGAAAACGGACTTTTTGGCTGCCCGGATGGCGAATTCCCAGAGTTGGGAGTCCGGAGTGGAAACCGCTTCGTTCACCTTGGCGCCAACCACCCGTCCTTTGCGGTTGACCAGGATGGAGACATAGACGTCTCCCGCTCCGTAACCCTGATAAGCAGGTACGGGCAAGCTGTATTTGGTGCGCCCCTCCAGCATCCAGGAAATCACGCTGGGACCCACGTAGGCCGGGGCATCGTCCTTGGGTTGCTCCTTTTTGGAAATCTCTACCAGATCGTCGTTTTTGGCTTCCTGCATCGCTTCGCGACGGGAAGCGTCCAGCCGTTTCTGGAGATCCTCCGCCTCGTTGTAAACCTCGGCGGGATTCTTGTGGCGGTCGTCTTTGAGTGCTCGCCCTACGTCAACGGATGCGTTGCGAATCTCCTGCGGACGGCCAATCTGCTCGTCCAGTTCGCGGCTGATCTGCTCCTTGAAAGCCTCCTCCTTCTGGCGTGCCTCAATCTCCTCCTGTTTGGTGAAGTCCAGCACAAAAGAAGACTCCCGGTCCGCCATCTTGGTGATGGTAACCAGGAGAATTACAATCAAAGCGATGAGATGGAACGCCAGTGTCGTGTAGAGTCCCGCCTTCTTTTCTTCGCTTATCTTCTTCCAGAAGGACATTACTCCTCTTCCTTCTCTTTCAGCGCATGCTTGATGGTGGCTGTCAGAATCTGGATGGCGACACGGTTGTGGCCGCCCTGCGGCACGATAATATCGGCTACGCGCTTGCTGGGTTCAATGAACTGCAGGTACATGGGCTTGACCGTCTTGGTGTAGCGGTCCATCACCCATTCCACATCCTTACCTCTCTCGCGGATATCGCGGGCGATGACGCGCATCAGGCGGTCGTCATCGTCGGCATCCACGAATACTTTGATATCCAGTTCATCTACCAACTCCTTGCAACTGAGGATCAGAATACCCTCCACGATGATGATCGGGGCGGGGGAGGTGTGGACCGTTTCCGTCGTGGAGCGGGAGCAGGTGATATAGGAATAGACCGGCTGCTCCACATCCTTTCCCTCTTTCAGCAACTGTACGTTCTTCACCAGCAGGTCCCAGTCAATGGCGTTGGGATGGTCAAAGTTGAGGGCCTGCCGCTCTGCCAGCGGAAGATGGCTCTGGTCTTTGTAGTAGGAGTCTTGCGAGATGACCACCACGTGGTCGTGCATCTTCTCCGTGATTTTGCGGGCGACCGTCGTCTTACCCGAACCGGAGCCTCCGGCGATACCGATGATAAGCATAGTGTATTAGAATTCAGCAGTTTTAGGAGTTCGGGGGAAGGGGATCACGTCGCGGATGTTGGCCATGCCGGTCACAAAGAGCAGCAGGCGTTCGAATCCGAGACCGAATCCGCTGTGCGGGCAGGTGCCGAAGCGGCGGGTGTCGATGTACCACCAGAGGTTGGTGGTATCCATCTTCAGTTCGTCGATGCGGTTGGTCAGCTTCTCGAGCGACGATTCACGCTCGCTGCCGCCGATGATTTCGCCAATCTTCGGGAAGAGCACGTCGGTGCCACGAACGGTCTTGCCGTCGTTGTTCTGCTTCATATAGAAGGCTTTGATATCCTTCGGGTAGTCGGTCAGAATGACCGGTTTCTTGAAGTGCTTCTCCACGAGATAGCGCTCATGCTCGCTCTGCAGGTCCACGCCCCAGGAGACCGGGAATTCGAACTTCTGGCCCGATTTGAGCAGGATGTCGATACCTTCCGTATAGGTTAGGCGAACGAAGTCGGTGGAAATGACGCTCTTGAGGCGGTCGATCAGTTCCGGATCAATCATCTTGTTCAGGAAGGCCAGATCGTCGGCGCAGTTGTCAAGCGCATAGCGGACCAGGTATTTGATGAAATCCTCTTCGAGGTCCATCAGGTCGTTCACGTCGTAGAAGGCCATCTCCGGCTCAATCATCCAGAACTCAGCCAGGTGGCGCGGGGTGTTGGAGTTCTCCGCACGGAAGGTGGGGCCGAAGGTGTAGATGTTGCCCAATGCGGTTGCACCGAGCTCACCCTCCAACTGTCCACTGACGGTCAGCGAAGTATGGCGGCCAAAGAAATCCTGGCCATAATCAATCTTTCCGTCTTCTCCGCGAGGCGGATTCTCCGGGTCGAGCGTCGTTACCTGGAACATCTCACCGGCACCTTCGCAGTCGGAAGCGGTAATGATAGGGGTATGCAGGTAGAAGAAGCCTCTGTCGTTGAAGTATTTGTGGATGGCAAAAGCCATGGCGTGACGGATGCGGAGCACCGCACCGAAGGTGTTCGTACGCGGGCGCAGGTGTGCAATCTCGCGCAGGAATTCCATGCTGTGTCCCTTCTTCTGAAGCGGATAGACCTCCGGGTCGGCGGTGCCCAGTACCTCGATCGTGCGGGCCTGAACCTCTACGGCCTGTCCGCTACCTACCGATTCAACCAGTTTGCCGGTTACGGCCAGGCAGGCGCCGGTAGTCACCTTCTTGAGGAGTTCCTCGTCGAAGGCGGTCGGGTCGCAAACCACCTGCAGGTTGTTGATGGTAGAGCCGTCGTTGAGGGCGATGAAGGCCACATTCTTGTTGCCGCGCTTGGTGCGGACCCAGCCTTTCACCAGGACTTCTCCACCCGGTGCTTCCTGAAGTATTTCCTTGATTCTCTTGATCATTACTGTAATAGTTTATTCAAAATCAACACCCATGGCCTTGCAGATCTTGCGCGGGATCTCCGTATTGTCCAGACGGCCGGCAAACAGTTGGCTGCCAGGGCCTACTGCCCAGACGGGAACGGGCATGCCCGTATGCGATCCGGTGGTCCAGCCGACGCGAGCCTTTTCAGAATACTCCTGCTGGACGGCCTTGGTGTTCATATATTGTTCTGCATCATTCGTTGATTCGTTGGTTTTAACCTCGTCAAAGACGGTCAGGTCAAACCAGTATCCCTTCTCGCGACCCAGCGATACGCCGCCGGTCTCATGGTCGGCCGTAACGACGATCAGCGTCTGCTTGGGATGTTTCTTGTAAAACTCGTAGGCCACGGCAACCGCCTTGTCGAAATCGAGCGTCTCAAAGATATCCGAGATGGTGTTGTTGCTGTGTGCGGCATAGTCAATCAAACCGCCTTCCGCCATCAGGAAGAAGCCTTTACTGTCTTTTTCCAGTACCTGAATAGCGGCGTCAACCACCTGGGCCAGATTCAGTTCGTCTTCTGCGCAACCGAAACGGAAAGGCAGCGAGCCCTCATAGTCAGTTTTGCGGGTGAGGATAATCTTGTCGCACTTCTTCTGGGCGAACTCATCCAGTCCGCGGGCGAAAGTATATCCCGCTGCTTCTGCGGCATCGCCCAGATAGGGGAGCGGCTCTTCCAGCTTGGGGCTTCCGTTGGGGTGGAGATATCCGCCGCCGCCAAAGAATTCAAAACCGGACTCGGCCAGTTCCAGGCCAATCGGGTAGTAGTCGCTGCGGTTTACGTTGTGTGCGTAGAATGCAGCGGGGGTTGCGTGATTGATGCCCACCGTGGTCATGATGCCGATTTTGTAACCGGCTTCGTGGAGGGTGTAGGCTATACTTTTGAGCGGCAATGAATCGGGATTCATTCCCAGCATATGATTCTTCGTTTTGTAGCCCGTTGCAAGGGCGGTTCCGGCTGCAGAGGAGCAGGTGATGGGATTGCTGGACGAGAAAGTGGTAGCCATGCCCAACACTGGGAACTGGGTGAATGTAAGTGGATCTTGACCGCAGGCGTCACCGCGCTCCTGCGCCAGATAAGCCTCTGCCAGCGCCACATGGGAGAATCCCATGCCATCGCCGATAAAGAGGAATGTATACTTCGCCTTGTTGCTGCTGCAGCCGGTGGCCATCAGCGCAATCGCAAGGACGAAAGTAAAAATAGGGGTTGTTTTTTTCATCTGCACAGTATCTTTAACGTAACAAAAAGAAGGGTGACGCTGCGGCCACCCTTCTTCCTTTCAGCGTAGATTATTGAACTTTGCCGCCCTTTGTGGCGCCGTACATAATCTTCAGTGCGGAGCAGCGACGAAGCTCTTGCTTGACATCGGTGATGATACCCATACGGGTGTCCTGGTCAGCCTTGATGCTGACCGTCATGAACGGGCGGTCAACCTCGCTGAGGTTTTCACGCTCGGATGCGATGAAGTCACGGATATCGTCGATGGTCCGGAAAGAGTCATTCAGCTGAATACGGGACTCGGTACCATACTGCGAAGCGTACTGCGGCAGCGGCGTACCTATATAAATATAGGATGCGAGGTCCTTGCGTTCAAGCTTGGCGATTTCGGATGCCTGCGGCATGGTCACCTTAACCTTGTGCTCACCCTGACGCATGTTCGTACAAACCATGAAGAACATGAGGATGATGAACACGATATCGGGAAGCGACGAGGTATTGAGCTGCGGGATGCCGCCTTTGCCTTTCTTAACAAATTTTGCCATACTGAATCCTCCTATCTTTTCTTGACGTCTTTCGGTTCGGCCTCGGAGATGTTCTGCGGTACTGCCTTACGGACCAGATCCTGCTGTTCCGTGGTCAGACGGCTAAACACGCGTCCGTAGTGTTGCATCGAGAAGTCATCACGAATTTCGTTGATCGCTTTGATCAGCTCGTTCTGCACGGCGATATACTTGCTGTAAGTGGTACCGCGGTCGTTCTGCAGGGAGATGACGCCTTTCGATTTCTTGACCGTGCCGATTCCCTCGATATCGATATCTTCCTTCTCGGGAAGGTTCGGATCGTTGGTGGGATTCGTCAGGAATTCTTTGATTTTGTCTTTCAGCTGGCTGACATCCATCGGTTCATTACCGGCAAACAATCTGTCGCTGGCGTTAATCTTCACCTGGATGATATTCCTGCGGTTGACCTTCTGGTCCTCTACCTTCTGATCCTCAGCAGGCAGCGGGGGAAGACGCCTCTGGAGGCCTTCCTCTTTGTCCATCGTGGTCACCATCAAGAAGAATATCAGCGCGATGAAGGCGATATCCGCCATTGACGAGCCGTTAATTTCAGGAGTCTTTTTTGATGCCATACCAATTAACTATTTTTTGATTGCCTTACGTACGCCGCTCCAGAGCAGTGCCACGAAAGCAGCTGCCACGAAGAGGTACACGATAAACAGAGCAGTATCAGCGAATTTAAATTGAGATACGGGTACTTCGTTGTTCATCTCCACAGGAGAACCCGGGGCAATGAGATAAGCACCGCCGAATATCACAACAACCGCTGCGATAAGGACAAGCAGCTTGATCAGGCTCTTCTTGTTCTTGAATGCACCCACGAGAGGGAATGCAAGCGTCGCAATCAGAGCGCAAGCCATCAAGATGTACACCCAGCCCAGGTACACATTCAGCATCGGGGAGTCGATATTCTTGATACCGACGAAGGCGATGATGAATACGATAACTGAGACGACGAGGAGTGCAATCTCAACGATTTTCATTTTTTTCATAAGCCCGGTAGGTTATTTTCTGTATTTGACGAGGGTGTCAACGAGGTCGATGGAAGCGTTCTCCATATCGACGACGATGGAATCAATCTTCTGGATGAGGTAGTTGTAGAACAACTGGAGAATAATAGCAACAACAAGACCGCCGACGGTGGTGATAAGGGCGACCTTCATACCGCCTGCCACCAGTGCCGGGCTGATATCACCTGCAACCTCGATAGCGTTGAAGGCTTCGATCAGACCGAGGACGGTTCCCATAAATCCCAACTGCGGAGCGATACCGATGAAGAGGGAGATCCAGGTCATACCGTTCTGGAGGGCACCCATCTGGACGGAACCGTAGGAAATGATGGATTTTTCAATGTTTTCGATGTCCTGGCCTTCTTTGACGCGAAGCAGACCCTGGTAGTAGATGCTAGCGACAGGACCGCGGGTATTGCGGCAGACGTCGAGTGCACCGTCGTAGTCACCGGCTTTGATCTTCTCTTCGATCTTCTCGCCGAAGCTCTTGGTGTTAATCTGCGCAAGGCTCAGGGTAATGATTCTTTCAATTGCGATTGCCAGACCGAGGATAAGGCACAACAACACGAGAGACATGAAAGCTGCACCACCGTCGATGAAGAGTTTCTTCAGCTGCTGGTGGAGAGGCTGATCGCTCTTGCCTGCTGCAAACGGATCGACGACTTCTTCCTCAGCGGGAGCGACGGTCTCGTCGGTTGCAGGAGCTACTTGCTCGGTAGCAGCAGGATCAGTCGGCGTTTCCTGTGCGTTAGCCTGGAACTGAGCAGAAATTGACATTACGCCAACTACTGCCAAAAACATGAAAAATTTTTTCATAGGTGTTTTTGTAATTAGTTATTAAACAATGATTTAGTTAGTTATAATCAAAAACGGGAGCCTTTTGGCTCGAAATAATTCGCAATTTACAACAAAAAATCGGAAAAACTATCGTTCAACTGAAATTTCTCCGCTTAAATTTTCGAGCATCCGAAGTTTTACAACTTCGTTGTCGATGCTTTCACCCAGCAGGACGGCCAGTTTGGTGAGGGCCGCCTCGGAGGTCATGTCGTGGCAGCTGATTACGCCTACATCCTTGAGAATGGCGCCGTTAGCATAAGCATCCATGTCCACGCTGCCGGCCGGACACTGGGTCACATTCACAAGGACGATGCCCCTCTGGGCCGCAGATTTCAGCTCGGCGAGGAACCAGTCGAGCGAAGGTGCGTTGCCGGAGCCGTAGGTCTCAAGCACGACGGCCCGCAACCCTTCGGCAGAGAGGACGGCGCGGACGTAGGCCCGGCTCATGCCCGGGAAGATTTTCAGGATGGCTACGTCTGCCCCCAGGGAGGTGTGGAGTTTCAGGGGCTTTCCCCACGTAGCGGGACGGTGGATCAGCGAATCGTCGAACCGGATATGGATGCCGGCATCGGCCAGCGGCGGCAGGTTCGGGCTGGAGAACGCACCGAAGTCCTCGGCGTTGAGCTTGGCGGTCCGATTGCCGCGGAAGAGCTTGCTGTCAAAGCAGATACAGACTTCCGGAACCCGGGCGTGTCCGTCCACGCCCTTGGCTGAAGCAATCTCGATTGCCGAGATCAGGTTCTCGCGCCCGTCTGTGCGCAGCATCCCGATCGGCAACTGGCTACCGGTGAAGATGACCGGTTTTTCGAGGTTTTCCAGCATGAAACTCAGCGCTGCTGCGGAATAGGCCATCGTGTCGGTGCCGTGCAGCACCACGAATCCGTCGAACCGGTCGTACTGCTCGCGGATCATTTCCGCCAGTTTCACCCAGAACTCCGGACGCACGTCCGACGAGTCGATGATGGGGTTGAACGAGAGCGATTCGATATGGTAACCGAACTTGGCCAGTTCCGGCACCTCTTCGGAAATCTGTGCGAAATCGAAGGGTTTCAGGTGGCCGGTTTCGGGGTCTTTTTTCATCCCGATGGTACCGCCGGTGTAGATGAGGAGAATCGAGGGTTTCATTACTGTAAATTATTGAGTCCGAATAGCTTCTCGGCATTGGCCGTGGTGCGTTCGGCAATCGTTTCCAAAGGGATTCCGGTGAGCGCGGAGAGCTTCTCCGCCACCAGGGGAACGTAGCTGCTTTCGTTGCGCTCGCCGCGGTGCGGGACGGGGGTGAGCCAGGGGCAGTCGGTCTCGAGAACCCAGTCCTCGGGCGACATGCGCGTTACAACCTCGGCGATACCCGCTTTCTTGTAGGTCAGCACGCCGCCGATCCCGAATTTGAAGTCGCCGTACTGCAGGCAGCGTTTATAGGTTTCGTAACTTCCGGAATAGGCGTGGAACACGCCGCGGACGGGGAGCCCCTTGACCTCTTCCAGAACGCGGAAAATATCTTCCGTGGCCTCGCGGCTATGGATGATGATGGGCAGGTTCTCCTGCGCAGCAATTTCAATCTGCTCGGCAAACAACCGTTTCTGCAGGTTCAGAAACTCGGTGGACCAGTATTCGTCCAGCCCGATTTCCCCGATCGCATAGAACTTTCTCTTGTGCAGATGCTTTCGCAGGAAGGCCATCTCCTCTTCCCAGCACTCGTTGATCTCGGTGGGATGCAGGCCAATGCAGGGGAACATCATCTCCGGATGGGCGTCTGCGCACTCGCACATCGGCCCGTAGGCGGCCGCATTGATGCCCGGCAGCACAAGTCGCGTCACGCCTGCGGCTACGCACCGCGCAAGCGCCTCTTCGCGGTCCTCCGCAAAGGCTTCGTCATAGATGTGCGAATGAGTGTCGACAAAAACCGCCATATCTTCCGTTACCAATCACGCAAAGGTAGCAATTCCCTGCGAATATCGATCACCCGGGAGGGCGGTGATTTTGCCTTCGATTTCCAGTTCGACCAGCAGGGCGGAGAGGGCGGCGGCATCGGGGATGGCGGCCGGCGGGGTATGGGCGGCCGCGAGTTGTTCGCGCAGAACGTCCAACAGCGCACTGAAACCGATGGGAGAGCGTTCCGCCAGAATCACGCCGATCGCGCGCCGCAGCGGATCGTCGCCGAAATCCAGCGTCCGCTGAACGGCTTTACGCCGGCGGGGCGGTTCCCAGTTCATAGCCAGTTCCAGGTCGGCGGCACCATTGATCAGCCGAGCCTGGTTGTTGGCTATCAGACGGTTGCACCCTTCGCTGCCCGCATCGGTGCAGCGGCCTGGCAGAGCAAATACCTCGCGTCCGTAGGAGTTGGCCAGCCCCGTGGTGAGCAGACCGCCACCCTTGGCGAACGACTCCACCAGCAGTGTGGCGTCGGAAAGGCCGGCAATCAGCCGGTTCCTTCGTAGAAACTGCACCGGCGAGTAGCCGTCACCCCGGGCAAAATCGGTGACCAGCGCCCCGCCCCGCTCCAGAATCTGTTTGGCCAGATCTCGGTGCCCGGGCGGAAATATCTGGTC
>JBGUJZ010000049.1:0-28163 GCA_045114175.1 Bacteroidales bacterium
TTCCGCTCGTGTGAACAACGTCTCGCAAGGGCTTAAGTATAAGGCTTTCAACAGCAAAGACGTGGAATATGTAGATTGCACGAACCCCAGTGGCGCACGCGTTTACTGCCGGTCGCTCTGCTTTTTGCTCAGCAAGGCCGCGCAGGATGTGCTGCCCAAGAGCCGCATCTACATGGAGCATCCCATCTCCGGTGGCTACTTCTGCAATTTCGTGAAAAAGGGCGGTGAAGCCCTGACGGAGGCCGATGTGGTGGCTATCCGCAAGCGGATGAAGGAGATTGTGGAGGAGGATTTGCCGTTCCACCGCTACGAAGCGCGGCTGGATGATGCGGTGAAGATCTTCAAGGAGATGGGCTACGACGACAAGGTCAAGCTTCTGGAAACCAGCGGACAGGCTTACACCGACTACTATACCCTGGGCGACTCCGCCGACTATTATTACGGCCGCCTGGTGCCCTCTACCGGCTATCTGAAGGTATGGGCGCTGGACCATTACAACGGCGGTATGCTGCTCCGCACGCCGGATGCCGAGAATCCGACCCGGCCGAACCAACTCTTCCCGCAGCCCAAGACCTTCGAGGTCTTCTCGGAGAACCTGCGCTGGAACATCATCATGGGGCTGACCAACGTGGGCGATGTAAACCACGCCTGCCTGAACGGTCGCGCCAGTGAGCTGATTCAGGTCTCGGAGGCACTGCAGGAGAAGAAGATCGTGCAGATTGCGGAGGAGATTACCCGTCGCGCCCAGCAGGAGAGCGATCCGCTCAAGATTGTGCTCATCACCGGTCCGAGCAGCAGCGGTAAGACCACCTTCTGCCGGCGCCTCAGCATCCAGCTCAAGGCGTGCGGAATCCGTCCCATCAGCTTCTCTACGGACGATTACTTTGTGAATCGGGTGGAGACCCCCAAGCTTCCGGACGGCAGCTACGACTTTGACAACTTTGATACGGTAGATCACGACGCACTGCAGGCCGATCTTGTGAAACTGCTTGCAGGTGAGACGGTTGAAGTGCCCGAATACAACTTCAAGACCGGTATCCGCGAATACAACGGCAAGAAGTTGAAACTCCGTTCGGGCTCCGTGTTGCTGCTGGAGGGCATCCACGCCCTGAATCCGCGTCTCACGGACCAGATTCCCGAATCGGTCAAGTTCCGCATCTTCATCTCCACGCTGACCAGCATCTCGCTGGACAACCACAACTGGGTGCCTACGAGCGACAACCGTCTGCTGCGCCGCATCGTTCGAGACTACAACAAGGGGGCCTTCACGGCCCGGGAAACCATCGCCCAGTGGCCCAACGTCCGGGCGGCGGAATCCAAGTGGATCAACCCTTATCAGGAGAACGCGGATATGATGTTCAACTCCGCCTACCTGATAGAATTTGCCGTCTTGCGCAACCACGCCGAGCCGATTCTGGCCAGCGTGCCGCAGGATTGCCCGGAATATTCCGAGGCGCACCGTCTGCTGAAGTTCATCCATTACTTCACACCGGTGCCCGACAAGGAGATTCCTTCCACCTCGCTGCTCCGCGAATTCGTGGGCGGCAGCCTCTATGTCTAATCATCAAATAACCAATTGAATATGAAAACTGGAAAGATTTTGGTCATTGGCAGTAGCAATACCGATATGACCATCAAGAGTGAAAGGCTCCCGGCTCCCGGCGAGACCATCCTGGGCGGTAAGTTCCTGATGGGCGCCGGTGGAAAGGGTGCAAACCAGGCCGTGGCTGCACGGCGTCTGGGGGGCGATGTGACCTTCGTCTGCAAGGTGGGCCGCGACATTTTCGGCGACAACGCCATCAAGGGATATGAAAAAGAGGGGATTGACACCTCCCATATCCTGCGCAGCGACGCTCCCTCGGGCGTGGCGCTGATCCTGGTGGATGCCAAGGCGGAAAACAGCATTGCCGTGGCACCCGGCGCCAATGGCGATCTGACGCCGGAAGATATC
The DNA here is from genome assembly GCA_045114175.1 of Bacteroidales bacterium. Classification (GTDB taxonomy): domain Bacteria; phylum Bacteroidota; class Bacteroidia; order Bacteroidales; family UBA932; genus Cacconaster. Next base: position 1,952 of record JBGUJZ010000049.1, read on the forward strand.
CGCAACCTGCGCGGGGTGATTGCAGAGGCATCGTATCTGATTCTCCAGCTGGAAGTTCCGGTGGAGACGGTGCTGGAGGCTGCCCGCATTGCCCATGAGGCAGGCGTTTACGTAATCCTCAACCCGGCTCCGGCTTGCCCGCTGCCCGAGGAACTCTTCAAGTACCTCTCGCTGATTACCCCGAACCAGACGGAAACCGCCCTGATGACGGGCGTAGAGACCGACGAAGCATCGCTGGACAAGGCTGTGGATGCCCTGCGCGCCAAAGGCGTGAAGGATGTGATCATCACCCTCGGCTCCCGCGGATCGCTGGTCTGCACGGGTGGCAAGAATGAATTCGTGCCCGCTTGCAAGGTGAAGGCTGTGGATACCACCGCGGCTGGTGATACCTTCTGCGGTGCCCTCTGCGTGGCCCTGAGTGAAGGCAAGAGTCTGACTGAGGCTGCCGCATTCGCTACCAAGGCATCGGCCCTGGCCGTCCAGAAGATGGGCGCACAGGACTCAATCCCGTATCGTAAAGACATTCAGTAAATTAATAACTTAATCCATACAACTATGTTTATCGTAAACAGTTATCTTCTCGCAGTTATTCTCTGCTTTGTGACCATGCTTTGCTGGGGTTCCTGGGGCAATACTCAGAAACTGGCAGCCAAGAGCTGGCGTTATGAATTGTTTTACTGGGACTATGTGATCGGCATGGTACTCTTCTCGCTGGTGCTCGCCTTTACGGCCGGCAGTATTGGAAGCGAGGGCCGTCCGTTCCTTCAGGACCTCGGACAGGTTAGCTGGACCAGCATCGGCTGGGTGGCTCTCGGTGCCGTCGTCTTCAACGTCTCCAACATCCTGCTTTCGGCTTCCGTTTCGCTCGCAGGTATGGCAGTGGCATTCCCTCTTGGCGTGGGTATTGCGCTGGTAATGGGTGTGTTGAACAACCTTCTGCTTCACCCGACCCAGGGCCAGAACAACACTCTTCTCTGGATTGGCGTAGCGCTCGTCGTGCTGGCCATTATCTGCAACGGCGTAGCTTCGGGCAAGGTCTCCAATGAGCAGCGCGATCCTAAGCAGAACCGCAAGGGTATCATCCTCGCCCTGCTGGCAGGTATCATCATGTCGTTCTTCTCCGCACTGGTTTACAACGGCGTGGACCTCGAGAACTTTGCTGCTCCCGCAGTCGGCAAGATGACCCCGTACACCGCAATGGTAATCTTTGCTCTCGGCGTCTTCCTGAGCAACTTTATCGTGAACACGATCGTCATGAAGAAACCCTTCGTGGGCGAACCTGTTACCTACAAGCAGTATTTCTCCGGTAACCTGAAGACCCACCTCGTAGGTGTCCTCGGCGGTTGCATCTGGGCACTCGGTACATCCCTCAACTACATCTGCGCAGGTACCGCAGGCGCAGCCGTTTCCTATGCACTGGGACAGGGCGCTCCGCTGGTAGCAGCTATCTGGGGTGTCTTCATCTGGAAGGAGTTCAAGGGCGCCAAGAAGGGTGTCAACCTCCTGCTCACCGCTATGTTTATCCTCTTTATTGCAGGTCTCGCATCCATCGTGATTGCAGGTCTGTAATCCCTTGAAACTGACCTATGAGAAATAGATTTATACTTGCTACGCTCCTGCTCTGCGTCACGGCTTTTACGGCTATGGCGCAGAAAGGGGTGATTCGCGGTAGCGTGAAGGGCAGCGACGGAGATATCCTCTCCGGTGCTACGCTGGTGGCGCAGAGTGGCAAATATGCCATTGCCGACGCCGACGGTGCCTGGACGCTGCAGGCGAAAGAGGGGGAGACGGTTACCGTTTCCTTCTACGGATATGACGAGCAGGTCTTTACCGTGGGCAAACAGGCTGTCTATGACATTGTCCTGCAGGTTTCTGCAGCCACGATGCTGGACGAGACCGTGATCATCGGTTACGGTAAAACCACCAAACGTGAAGTGACCGGTTCGGTGGCCAGCCTCAAGGCGGACGACCTGGACAAGGGTTCCTTCACCACCGCTGCGCAGATGCTGCAGGGCAAGGTGGCGGGCCTGACGGTCACCAACCCGAACGGCGGTGACCCGAACGCCTCCTACGAGATTCTGCTCCGTGGTACGAACACGTTGAAGGCCGGTCAGGGCCCGCTGATCATCATTGACGGAGTGGCGGATGCCGACATTCGCAACATCAACTTCCAGGAAGTGGAGTCGGTGGACGTCCTGAAGGATGGTTCCGCTGCCGCTATCTACGGTACCCGCGGTTCGAACGGTGTGCTCATCATCACCACCAAACGTGCAAAGGCCGGCACCACGGTCGTGGAATACGACGGCCAGGCTTCCGTTCAGACGGTGGCGGCGCGCGCAATGCCGATGACTGCAGAACAGTACAAAACGGCTGTCCAGACCTATGCACCTGCGCAAATGGCTTCCATTGGCACGGCTGATACGGACTGGTTCAAGGAGATTACCCGCACCCCGTTCAGCCACAAGCACTCGCTGGCGGTTTCGGGCGGTTCCCCGGACTTCTCGCACCGCACCGTGCTGAACGTGGAGCAGAACCAGGGCCTCCAGAAGCGCAATGACGCCCAGAAGTACCTCTTCAAGACCAACATCCACCAGAAAGCGGTGGAGGGGTGGCTGGACCTGGATTACAACCTGGGTTATGTGAAGCGCAGCTACGTTTCTTCCAATACGAGCGCGTTCCGCCAGGCCTTCCTGCACAACCCTACGGAGCCGGTTTATGACCCGGACAACACTACCTACGGCGGTTATTATACGGTTACCGCCATGGACTATCTCAACCCGGTAGCGATGCTCAACGAGTACACGAACAACCGCGAAACCAACTACATCACCGCAAATGTCCGTGCCACCCTCAACGTGCTCAGCATTCCGGGCCTGAAGTGGGATAACTTCGTGAGTTACAACACGGAGCTCTATCAGTCTCAGAAGTATTACACCCGTTACTATCCCGGCGAAATCGGTAAGAATGGTGTTGCTGAAGTCAGCAACGAGAATTCCAAGGATTTCCAGTGGGAGAGCACCGTTCAGTACTCCAAGGTATTCGGCCCTCATTCCATTCAGGCAGTGGCTGGTTACACTTGGCAGCGTTCCGATTACTATGAGATGTACGGTGAGAACTATGGCTTCGAAACGGATTTCTACAAGACCAACAATCTGGGAATCGGTTCCGCGCTCAAACAGGGTCTGGCAGGCATGGGATCTTCCCGTTCCTCGAGCCGCTACATTGCTTTCTTCGGCCGTGTGATGTACAACTTCAACGAGAAATACCTGGCTTCCGTTTCGCTGCGTCGCGACGGTTCCACCCGTTTCGGTGCCGACCACAAGTGGGGCTGGTTCCCCGCTGCGAGCCTTGGCTGGCGTATCAACCAGGAGGAGTGGATGCAGGGACTGCACTGGCTCTCCGATCTTAAGCTTCGCGCCGGATTCGGTGTGACCGGTAACCAGGACTTCTCCAACTACAAGTCGCTGATGCTCATGAAGAGCAGTACGATGTTCTTCTACAACGGCCAGTGGATCAACTCCTACGCGCCCGCTTCCAACGAAAACCCGAATCTGGGTTGGGAGCGCAAGAACGAGTTCAACGTAGGTGTGGATTTCGCCTTTCTGGACAACCGGATTGGCGGTACCCTCGATTATTACTATCGTCTGACCACCGACCTGCTCTACGACTACACGGTTCCCGTGCCGCCGTATGACTACGACACCATGTTTACCAATGTGGGCTCCATCAGCAACAAGGGTCTTGAATTGACCCTCTTCGGTACCCCCGTTAAGAAGAAAGATCTCGAGTGGAATGTCAACTTTACGGCTGCGCACAACAAGAACAAGCTGATCAAGTTCAAGAACAAGGAGTTCAAGGGCGCAGAGTACAAGGTGGGCTGGATCAATTCCCCGGTTGGCGTCTATTGCCAGCGTCTGGTGGAAGGGGAGAGCCTCGGCCAGTTCTATGCTCCGATCTTCGACTACGTTGATCCGGTTACCGGCCGCGACGTGCTGAAAGACGAGATTGCCGGCGGCGTTACCGAACCGCGTTGGAGCAAGGTCGGATCGGCTTATCCGTTCGCAACGCTGGGTCTGAGCAACTCCGTTCGCTGGAAGAACCTCTCCGTGAGCTGCTCGCTTCGTGCTTCTCTCGGCGGTCTGGTTCTCAACTCTTATCGCGCTTTCTACGAGAACATCAATTACATCGGCCTCAAGAACATCATGGCCTCCTGGCTGGATGATCCGACTTTCACTGGCGCGATTACCTACTCCACGAAGTACCTGGAGGATGCATCCTACCTGAAACTGGATAACCTGACGGTGTCGTACAACATCAAACCTTCTACGCCGATTATCAAGGGTATCCGCGTTTACCTGACGGGCCAGAACCTGCTCTGCCTGACTGGCTACAAGGGTGTTGACCCTGAGGTCTCGCTCTCCGGTCTGGCACCGGGCATCGAGGGCACCAGCTACTATCCGAGAACCCGCGTCTTCACGTTGGGCGCTAATGTAACCTTATAAATCCGGAATGTTATGAAAAAGAGTATTTATTTGATTGGAGTGTTTGCAGCAATGCTTTGCAGCTGCACGAACCTCGACGAGGAGATCTATTCCAGCATTCCGAAAGACCAGTTCTTTACCAATGAAGAGGCCTTTGCCAAGTATTCCGCACGCGCTTACAGTTCGCTGCAGGCCTGGGCTACCGAGCAGAGCCTCTGGACGCTGAACCTTCAGCTGACCAATGAAATTGTAACCCCGATTAATCCGGATGGTGCGTGGGCTGACGAGCGCTACGGTGAGCTTCAGTTCCACAATATCCCTTCATCCAACAAGCTGTTGCGCCTGGGCTGGGAATACTGCTTCGACGGTGTTGCAGCCTGCAACGACGTGTTGGACAAAGTGGAGGATGCAGCTGATTTCCCGGGCAAGAGCAAGATTGTAGGTGAGATGAAGGTGCTGCGCGCCTACTTCTACCTGATGGCCATTGACGGCTGGGGCAACGTGCCTTATTCCATCTCCAAGAAGGATAAGACCAACCCTCCTCAGAAAGATCGTGCCTTCATGTTCGATTTCATTGAAAAGGAAATCAAAGACAATGTGGCCAACCTTTCGAAAGAGCGTTCGATGGCAACCTATGGCCGTGTAACCCAGGGTTTTGCATATGGCCTTCTGGCTAAGCTTTACCTCAACGCCAAGGTGTGGATCGGCACTGAAAAATGGGCAGAGGCCGAGGCTTGCTGCGATTCCGTCATGAAATCCGGTCAGTACCAGATTATTGCCAATTACAAAGATAATTTCGCCGTCAACAATGAGAATACGGCCGAAGGTATCTTTGCAATTCCGTACAGCACCATCTACACCAAGTCGGACCACAACGCCTTCATCATCTATATGTTGACGTTGCCGGCCAATATGGTCAAACCGGCTCCTGCAACCGATGCAACGGAAGCGCAACCTGTTTACAGCCTTGCCTGGAATGTCAATAAGGACCCCTGGGATGGCTTTGTGGCCGATCCGGACTTCTTCGCTTCCTACGATCCGGCAGATACCCGCAAGGCGGACACTTGGATCTATGGCCAGCTGAAAGACCTCTCCGGCAATGATCTCTACATCGATTTAGGTGCAGGATATGTTCCTTACGTGATTGACGGCGCTATGGATGAAAGCGCTTATACCAACCGCCGTACCGCACTGCAGGGCGCCCGAATCGGCAAATGGCCCTACCAGAGCGATGGTCTGCTGACCGGCGGCCAGGTAAGTATGGACAACGATTTCTACCTGATGCGCTATGCAGACGTGGTGCTGATGCGCGCAGAGGCGCTGGTTCGCCTCAACCGGGCAGCGGAGGCTGCAGCGTTGACTGATCTGCAGAAGATTCGCACGCGTGCCGGACTTGCTCCGCTGACCGCTGCCGACCTGACGCTGGAAAACATCTACCTGGAGCGTATGCATGAGCTGGCCCTTGAAGGTTGGCATCGTCAGGATATGATCCGCTTTGGCAAGTACCTGAATTCCTGGTGGAACAAACCCGCAAAGGATGAGAAAGACCTGCTTCTGCCTATTCCTTCTACGGCTCTTTCTGCTAACCCGAACCTCACCCAGAATCCGAAGTAATGAAAAGACTATTTATACTGCTTGCTACAGCGGCTCTCTGCTTCTCCTGCGCGCCTAAGGTGCAGGAGAAGGAGATTTCCTATGACGAGCTGCGCGACAAGATTGCCGGCGCCTGGCTGGGCCAGATGGTCGGTAATATCTACGGCCTTGAGTATGAGAACAAGTTCGTGGATGAACCGGGCGAAGGTCCCTTCGTCTTCAACAAAGCCATGCGGAAGATGGCTGCTGTGGACGGCGCATTCTCCGACGATGATACGGATGTGGAGTATCTCTATCTGCTGATGATGGAGAAATACGGCGTGGAGCCCACCTATGCGCAGATGCGCGAAGGTTGGATGTACCACATCCGCGACCGTGTGTGGCTGGCCAACCGCGCTTCGCTGGGCCTGATGCATTACGGCCTGACGCCGCCTTTCACAGGTGATATGCGCTACAATCCGCACTGGTTCCAGATTGACCCGCAGCTGATTAACGAGATCTGGAGCTACACGGCACCCGGTATGCCCGCCTATGCGGCCGGCATCTCCGAGTGGGCTGCCCGCATCACCAGTGACAGCTGGGCTACCTCGCCGACCGTGGTGTACGGCGTGATGTATTCCGAGGCTTTCTTTGAGAAAGACATTCGTACGCTGGTGGAGCATGCGGTCAGCTATCTGCCTAAGAGCGACCGTTTTGCAAAGACCGTCCGCGAGTGTATGGCACTCTATGACAGCAATCCGGACGATTGGCATGCTGCCCGCAAGGCGATTGCCGACAAGTACTGGTTCAACGAGCCTTCGCTCACCAAGACCATCTGGAACGCCAACCTGAACGGCGCAATGGGTATCCTCTCTCTGCTTTACGGCGACGGGGATATCGAAAAGACCCTCAACATTGGCTGCGCCCTCGGTTTTGACGCTGACAACCAGACCGCTACCATTTGCGGTATCCTGGGTGTGATCGGCGGCCAGGAATGCGTTCCTACCGAGTATTCGATCGCCTTCCCGCACTGGACCAAACCCTTCAACGACCGTTACATCAACGTGACGCGTTACGACATGCCCGATGCTTCCATCGAGGATATGATTGACCGTACCGTTGCCTTGGCCGTCAAAGTGGTGGAGGCCCGCGGTGGCCGCACCATTGAGCGTGACGGCAAGAAGTACCTCGTGATCAACACCAAGGCTGGCTTCAACCCGCCGATGGAGTTCTGCGTAGGTCCCGAGCCGCGTATCGTCTGCGGCGAAAAGGTGAACTACGACTTCAGCTGCGTAACCAACGCCCGCTATGCGTGGAAACTGGTTTCCGGCACCCTGCCTAAGGGACTGAAGTTCCGCAATGGCCACCTGAGCGGCCGTACCACCCAGATTGGTGAATTCCCCATCCGCCTCTCGCTGAGCAACGGCGTGGAGACCATCGAAAAGGACTTCAACCTGATTGTCCGTGGTCGCAACGTGGCTCCGAAGGGGCATATCGTGGCATCTTCCACCGAGTGCAACTTTGCCGTGCTCGACTCCTGCTGGACTACCAATTCCCACTCCTATTATGCGAAGGACGTCAGCGTCATCAACGATGGCGTGCTGGACGGGGAGGGCTCAGTCTTCTATTCCCTGACTGAGAAATCCAACGCTCCCAAACAGGAGTGGTTCGGCTACGAATGGGATGAACCGGTAACGGTGGATATGCTTTCGTTCCACTACGGCTGTCTGGAAGAGTTCGGTGGCTGGTATTCCGATATGTGGGTTGAGTATATGAACCCCTTCGGAGACTGGCAGAAGGTTCCTACAATCGTGCATCCGGCACTGCCTGAGAGCGATATCGTCTTCATCCAGCCGCACTTCGCCGAGTTCCTGTTCTTCTTCAGCCCGGTTCGCACACGGGGTATCCGTGTCGTGGGTGATGTCAAGGTACAGGATCACTGGCACAAGTACACGAAGGACGTCTCCTCGTTCATCTCGGTCTCTGAAGTTCAAGTTTACGAAGCACCTGCCGAATAATGAGAAAAGCATTTATCATCCTGCTGGCAGCCTGCTGCTGTGCAGCTTGCGCTCCGAAACAGCCCACTGAGGTAACCCTCTCCAAAGAGGAGTTGCTGAACAAGATCAAGGGTGGCTGGGCCGGCCAGACCATCGGTGTGGTATTTGGCGCACCGACCGAGTTTAAGTTCACCGGCACCACCATCCAGGATTATCAGCCGATTCCCTGGGGAGAAGGCTACGTAAAATATTGGTGGGACAAGAAACCTGGGCTCTTCGACGACGTTTACAACGACCTGACCTTCGTGGAGGCGTTCGAGCAGATGGGGCTGGACTGCAGCGCCGATTCGCTGGCCCTGCGGTTTGCCTATGCCGATTACCACCTGGCGCATGCCAACCAGGCCGGCCGCTACAATGTCCGCCAGGGCATCATGCCGCCTGCCTCCGGCAACTGGATGAATAATCCCCATGCGGATGACCTGGACTTCCAGATTGAGGCCGATTTCGTGGGTCTGATGGCCCCGGGTATGCTGCCCAAGGCGCTGGAGATTGCTTCGCGCGTGGGCCATATTATGAACAGTGGCGACGGTTTCTACGGCGGTGCCTTTGTGGCAGGCCTCTACAGTGCCGCTTTCATCTGCAACGATCCTGCGAAGATCCTGGATATGGCGCTCGCTCCGATTCCCAAAGAGAGTACCTTCTATCAGTGCGTGGACGAAGTCCGCAAACTGCACAAGAAGTATCCGAACGACTGGGAGCAGGCGTGGTTCGAACTTCACAAGAAGTGGAACCGCGATGTGGGTTGCCCGAAGGGCGTTTTCCTGAGCTTCAACATCGACGCCAAGATTAATTCCGCCTATGTGGCAATGGGCCTGCTCTATGGCAATGGCGACTTCTCCCGTTCGCTGGAGATCTCCACCCGCTGTGGACAGGACTCCGACTGCAACCCCGCTACGGTGGGTGGCGTGCTGGGCGTAATGCTGGGCTACGACAAGATTCCGGACTTCTGGCGTGAGCCGCTTTCCGAGATCTGGGATTGCGATTTCGAGGGTACCGACGTTTCGCTGGCCAAGGGTTCCCAGTACTCCTTCAACCAGGCGCTTGCGCTGATAGAAGGCGAGGGGGGAGCGGTCACCGAAGAGTCAGTCACCATTCCGGTCCGCGAACCGGAAGTGCTGCCGCTCGAGCAGAACTTCACCAACACCTATCCGCTCTTCCGCGAGCGCAAGGATTGCTGGATGAAAGACACCTATACCTTTGATTTCTCGGGTAACGGCTTCGTAATTTGGGGCAACCTGGTCTGCACGCGCAGCATCACCCCCGATTATGCGCACCGTGTCTCCATCAAGCACATCGGCAGCGAGGTCTTTGCCCTGGCAGAGCCCAACGATCCGTATGTGGCACGCATCGAGGTCTGGATTGACGGAGCGTTGGACCAGGTTTCCGTGATGCCTATGAAGAACACCGAGCGTAAGCTTGAGCCTGCCTGGAAGTACTGCATGAGCGAAGGTCGCCACACCGTGACCCTCAAGTGGCTCAATCCGCACAAGGATTACCTGCTGCGTATCAACGACATTATGTATTACAGCGAGAAACCGAATACGGACCGCTTTTACCACAATTAACCATGAAAAGAGTATTGACCCTAGCCCTGACGGCAGCTGCGCTGATTTCGGCCGTATCGTGCCGTAAAACCGCGATTCCCTACGGAAGCAGCGTGACGATTGACCAGGCGACGTTGGTAGATAAAATCAAGGGCGGCTGGTTTGCACAGACCATCGGCTGCACCTACGGCGGCCCCACCGAATTCAAGTTCAAGGGCGGCCTGATGCCCGACGAGATGCCGATCATCTGGTACGACGATTATATCTACGACACCTTTATTGAAGATCCGGGCCTTTATGACGATGTGTATATGGATCTGACCTTCCTGGAGGTGATGGCGGAAAAGGGGATTGACGCCTCAGTAGAGCACTTTGCCAACTCGTTTGCCAACGCGCCCTACAAGCTCTGGCATGCCAACCAGGCGGCCCGCTACAACATCCTGAACGGCATTCCGGCACCGGCATCCGGCCACTGGAAGAACAATCCGCATGCGGATGACATTGATTTCCAGATTGAAGCGGACTTCATCGGCATGATGACCCCGGGTCTGGCAAATACCGCCAGCGCCATCTCCGACCGGATTGGCCATATTATGAATTATGGTGACGGCTGGTATGGCGGCGTCTTCACGGCTGCGATGTATTCGCTGGCTTATGTCTGCGACGATATCCCGACCGTGATTCGCGAGGCCATCAAAACCATCCCCGAAGGAACCAAGTTCCGCGCCTGCATAGACGATGTGCTCCGTTTCTGGAAGCAGTATCCGAATGATTGGAAGCGCTGCTGGTTCGAGGTGGATCAGCGCCATTCCTACGATGTGGGCTGCCCGGAAGGGGTTTTCAACGGATTTAACATTGATGCCCGCATCAACGCAGCTTATGTAGTGATTGGCCTGCTCTACGGTGAAGGGGACTTCCTCAAGACAATGGATATCTCCACCCGCTGCGGTCAGGACTCCGACTGCAACCCGGCATCCGCTGCCGGCATCCTGGGCGTGATATATGGCTACAAGGCCATCCCCGATGAATTCAAGGGCGGTATTGCCCGCATCGAGGACTTGCCGTTCCCGTACACGACCCTGAGCCTCAACACCGCTTGCGAGAAGAACCTGGAGCTACTCAAACAGGCTGTTGAAGCCTCTGAGGGCGGCGCAGTGGAGGAGGGTGGCGTCACCGTCAAAATCCAGCGTCCGGAGCCCGTCCGTTACGAGCAATCCTTTGACGGATTGAAGCCTGTAAGCAAAACAGTGTTGAAAAAAAAGCTCACAAAGGATATTTTGCTTACATTTGTCGGTAATTCCATCGTGGTGGAAGGAAGCGTGGTCAAGACCGGACACGATAATTCCGACTACCGGGCACAGGTAAGCGCCTATATAGACGATGCGCTGGTCTCACAGTTTGAGATGCCGTTCGACTATATCGTCCGCAAGTATGAGATATTCTCAACCTACTGTCTGGAAAGCGGAAATCACACGCTCCGGCTTGTCCTCGAGAACCCCCACCGCGATTACGTGATTAACGTACAGGAAATGGTAGTGTATGACAAAGAATAAGTTTTGTGTTCTTGCTGCTGTACTGCTCTGTGTGCTGGTTTCTACCTGCGCCTGTGGCGGTGACAAGCCCACTCCGGAGCCGGAGTTCAAGCGCTACAACAGCGGCCTGACCATGCAGAGCTCGATTTTCAAACCGGGGGAGACCTATACGATTCCGTACGACATTCTTCTCCCGGCTGATTATGCCAGCAATCCGGAACGGCGCTATCCCGTCGTTTATCTGCTGCACGGTTACGGCGACAACCAGTCCTCCTGGAATGGTAGTTGGATGCAGGGCGAAAGCAAGATCAAATACGTGGAGAGCCACACTGACCTCGAGCCGATGATTTATGTCTGCCCGATGGGTTGGAATACCTATTATTCCAATTATTACGATGGCTTCCTAAAGTATATGGACATGTTCATCCAGGAGTTCATCCCGCACATCGACAGTAAGTTCAGAACGATTGCGGACCGCGAACACCGTGCTACCATCGGTTATTCGATGGGCGGTTTCGGTGCGATGGTACTTCCGATGAAGCATCCGGAGATGTTCTCCGTCTCCGTGCCGCTGAGCATGTCGTTCCGCACGGACGAGCAGTATATGACGGAGTCGCAGAGCGGCTGGAACAACCAGTGGGGCAAGATTTTCGGTGGCGTTGACCAGTCCGGTCAGGCGCGTATCACCGAATATTACAAACAGCACTGCCCGCTCTATCAGTTTGTTCCCGAAAACAAGGCTGCGCTTTCTACCGTCCACTGGTTCCTAACCTGTGGCGACAACGAAGAGCAGCTGCTCGTGGCCAACGACGCTCTGCACCAGCTGATGATGGAGAACGGCTATGCCCACGAATATCGCGTAGGGGATGGCGGTCACTCCTCATCCTATTGGCGTCCGGCCCTGGACGAGGTTTTACCCTATATCCAGAACTGCTTCAATGGCGGAACCACCTGGGATTATTCCAATGTCTATGTAAGCGTTCCCACCGTTTCTTATGAGAGCGACGGTGCCTTCCTGTCCAAGGCCTTCACAGAGGGCGGCGCTACCGAAGGTACTGCCATCTATCTCTGCCACAACGGTCTTTCCCAGGATCTGGTGCGCAAGATGACGGCGGTTCTGCAGGGTGCCCGCGATTCCAAGAAGTTCGCGATTCTGCCGTGCAACCTGCAGGAAAAGAGCCTGATGGACTGGATTACGCTCTACGAGAACCGTTACAAGGTAGGTGGAGCGGCTCCCAGCCGTTGCGCCGTGGCTGTAGGAGAGGCCGGTAAGGCTGTTTATTCGCTGCAGGCTGAGTTCGGTTCGCTCTACTTTGAAAGCGCTGCGCTGGCGGACAATCCTGCCTCCATCACGCCGGTCAAAGGCAAGTTCTACTATATGAGCCAGAACGATGAAGGACAGTATTACGCACAGATTGGTGCCCTATACAAGGCCTGCCGCCTGCTCTATTCCTCCAAGTCGGAGATTACCATGTTTGAGTATCGTTGCCGCAATTATGTGGGCGATGCAGAGCAGGATCTGCTGCAGGGGATGCAAGCCATGGTATCATGCATGAAATATTAACCAACCATTTTTATAACCAACCACTTTTTAATTAAACGTTTATGAAAAAGTTTTTTGCAATCGCTGCTCTCTTTGCAGTAGCAGCTTTCTCTCTGAGCTCTTGCGGTAACGACGATCCTTCTTCCAAGTATCGTATCGCAAGTTTCGCTGATGACTGGGACACTTGGGTTTACTCCTATGATGACGCTGGTAAGCTCGTTTCGATCGTTCGTGGTGAGAACGACCGCGTTTATGAGTTCCAGTACAAGGCTCCCGGTGTAGTTATCAAGTACACCAAGGGTGGCGAGGCTAAGAATGACATCACCCTGACCCTCAACGATAATGGCCTCTGCACCAAGTTCGTTGATGAGTACGGCGACGAATTCACCTACACCTATGACGCAAACGGTTATGTTACCTCCGTCAAGAAGTTCGATGAACTCAAAGCTAATGTTGTTATCGAAAACGGCAACATCGCTAAGTGGTCGAAATTCGAGAATGGTGCTGAAGTTTGGAAAGTTCATACCTATGGCGCTGCTGACAACGTAAACGGTATCCACAACATCTACGCTGAGTTCGGCGCTGGCCGTTTCCTCCGCGAGACCGGCCTCTTCGGCAAGGGTACTGCTAAGCTCTGCACCGTCAACCAGTGGGACAAGGAAGGTGGCACTCCTTCCGAGCTCAACTATGAGTACGACGACAACGGCAACATCGTTAAGGAAATCAAGACCTTCCCGAACAAGCCGGATTCCAAAGCTGAGAATTACTTCTACACCTGGGAGGAAAACAAATAATTTTGCTTAATTCATTTTCTTTCACCACATTTGCAACAGATATGAAAATGAATCTGGCAAACAACTCCTGGTGGCGCACCTACGGTTCCAAGCTGTAAGTCGCTATCGTTGTTTACCCCATAACCTGAAAGGTGGCACCTGACTTACAGCGTGCCACTTTTCTTTTTTTGAATTTTTATAAATCACTAAATACTATTCGTTATGAAACAGAAAAAGTACCTGTTGCCGGAATCCGAGATTCCCACCCATTATTTCAACATTCAGGCTGTGATGCCCAATAAGCCGCTTCCGTTCCTGCATCCCGCCACGCGTCAACCGCTCAAGCCGGAAGATCTTTATCCCATCTTCTGCAAGGCCTGCGCGGACCAGGAGCTGAATCAGACCGATGAGTGGATTCCCATTCCGGAGGAGGTACGGCAGCAGTATGCCGCCTACCGCTGCACGCCGCTGGTGCGTGCTTATGAGCTGGAAGAGGCGCTTGGCACCCCTGCGCACATCTATTTCAAGAACGAAAGCGTAAGCCCCGCCGGTTCGCACAAGCTCAATTCTGCGCTGGCCCAGGCCTATTATGCTAAAGAACAAGGTATTACCAATATTACGACGGAGACGGGTGCAGGGCAGTGGGGCGGTGCCCTTTCGTATGCAGCCAAGAAGTTCGGCATTGACTGCGCCGTCTATATGGTGAAGATCAGCTATGAGCAGAAACCTTACCGCCGAAGCATCATGCAGGCCTTTGGCGCTGCCGTGACCGCTTCACCCTCCATGTCCACCCGCGCAGGCAAGGACCTGCTGACCATCAACCCGAACGACAAGGGCTCGCTGGGCTGCGCGATCTCCGAGGCCATCGAGCTGGCCGTTTCTACGCCCAATTGCAAATATGCGCTGGGATCGGTGCTGAACCACGTTTGCCTGCACCAGACGGTGATCGGTCTGGAGGCTGAGAAGCAGATGGAGCTGGCCGGAGAGTATCCGGACATCGTTATCGCTTGTTTTGGCGGCGGATCCAACTTTTCAGGCATTGCCTATCCCTTCATGCGTCATAACATCCAGGATGGCAAGAAAACGCGCTTTATTGCGGCAGAACCATGCTCTTGCCCGAAGCTGACGCGCGGTAAGTTCGAATATGACTTCGGCGACGAGGCCGGCATGACCCCGCTGCTGCCGATGTTTACCCTGGGACACTCCTTCAAACCCGCTTCTATCCACGCGGGTGGCCTGCGCTACCACGGTGCCGGCGTCATCATGTCCCAGCTGCTGAAAGACGGTTTTATGGAGGCGGTGGATATCGAGCAGCTCGATTCCTTCCGCGCCGGTGTGCTCTTCGCCCAGACGGAGGGTATCATCCCCGCACCGGAATCCTGCCACGCCATTGCAGCCACCATCACCGAGGCACTCAAATGCAAGGAGACGGGCGAGCAGAAGACCATCCTGTTCAACCTCTCAGGCCACGGATTCGTGGATATGTCGGCCTACGACAGCTATTTCTCGGGCGAAATGCAGAACTACCACGTCAGCGAAGAGGATCTGGCGCGGTTCATCAAGAGTGCCGATGCACTGAATCAATAATTGTACTTCTCCCAGAGGGTTTTCAAACGCCTGCGAAGCTCTTCTTCGCGGGCGTTTTTGCCGGGCTCGTAGAACTTGGTACCGGTAAGCCCCTCGGGCAGGAATTCCTGATCCACAAAGTTTCCCTCAAATTCGTGAGCGTACTTGTAGTCTTTGCTGTAGCCCAGTTCCTTCATCAGCTTGGTGGGGGCGTTGCGCAGGTGCAACGGCACAGGATGCGGTGCAGCAGTACCATTAACTTCTGCCAGCGCGGCGTCAATCGCACAGATGGCCGAATTGCTCTTGGGCGAGGTTGCCAGGTAAATACAGGTCTCGGCCAGGATGATGCGGGCCTCCGGCATGCCAATCTGATGCACAGCATCGAAGCAGCTTTGGGCCAGCAGGGCCGCGTTGGGATTGGCCAGACCCACGTCTTCCGAGGCCAGAATCAGCATTCTGCGGGCAATGAAGAGGGGATCTTCGCCACCGGCAATCATGCGGGCCATCCAATAGATGGCACCGTTCGGGTCGCTGCCGCGGATGCTCTTGATGAAAGCGGAAATTACGTCGTAGTGCTGCTCGCCGTTCTTGTCGTAGAGGGCGATGTTCTCCTGCAGGCAGTCAATCACCGTCTGGTTGTCAATCACAATCTGCGGTGCATCGTCCGGGAAGGAGGATACCACGATTTCCAGCACATTGAGCAACCGGCGGGCGTCGCCACCGCTGAAACGGAAGATGGCTTCCTTCTCCTTAAGGGCGATGTTCCTGGATTTCAGGTAGTTATCTTGCTTGACAGCACGTTCCAAAAGTGCATTCAAGTCACTCATTTCCAGCTCTTTAAGTACATAGACCTGGCAACGGGAGAGGAGGGGAGTGATGACCTCGAACGAGGGATTTTCCGTGGTAGCGCCAATCAGCGTGATAATGCCGCTTTCCACCGCGCCGAGCAGTGCATCCTGCTGCGCCTTATTAAAACGGTGTATCTCGTCAATGAAGAGAATGGGGGCGTGGACGGCAAACATGCGGCCGGCCTTGGCCCGCTCAATCACTTCGCGGACATCCTTCACGCCGGAGCTGACAGCGGAGAGGGTATAGAATTCACATCCGGTTTCACTGGCTATGATGCGCGCCAGAGTGGTTTTTCCCACACCCGGAGGTCCCCAAAGTATAAACGAGGAGATGTTTCCCGTTTCAATCATCTTGCGAATCACTGCGCCGGGGCCCACCAAATGCTTCTGACCTACGTAGTCGGCCAGGGTTTTGGGGCGCAGACGCTCGGGAAGGGGGATTATGGGTTTGCCGTTTTCGGATGCCATATTACCTACTTAACATAATATAAATTGTGTTAAAAACGCGGGATTCCACGGATTCAGTCGTTTCCACGCTTCTTTAACTGCTTGACAATCTTCTTTATAATAATGTCTATGGACGTATCGGGTTCTATAATATTGTAGCTCTCCCAGAAATTGTCGTCCGTAAAATCGGAAACGCGTTGCGATAGTTTGTCGGAGAATTTGATCTTGCTCTCTGCAGGAATCTCCTTCTCCTTAGCGCTTCGGTCCGTAACGGCCAATTCTGAGGTTATACTATAATGTGTCTTGAGCAAAGCATATTTGCGCTTGGCATCGATGCGTATGCCAATCCGGGCGTAATCGTAGTACCATATCCCGCCGAGATTCTTATAATTGACCACATATTCGGCCGAGAGCACGTCGATCTTGGTTCTCAGCGGTTTCTTCTTGATGAAGATCTGTGTGGCGTCTTCGCGTCCTTCTACGTTCATATTCATCTCCACACGACCGATGGCCAGCGATTCGGCATCGATGTACAGTTTGCCGCGGAAATAAATGTCCCGTACATCCGGCCGCTGGTTGAATGATACTACATAAAACAACTGATTATCAAGTAATTCGGTAGTTTCCAGGTGGAATTCGTAGTACTTGAACATCTCGTCGCTCGTTACGCCGCAGAACGGATTCTTGGCCTGATCGATGGCCAGCGAGCCGATCACGCCGCCCTGATACTGGATCAGCAGCGTGTCCGAAGCGTCGTAATTGATGCTGCCACGGCCCTTATAGATGCCTGCCCGGTCGGTAGAATAGCCATGGTAAGCAGCCTTATTGATGTCTATAATTGCTTCATTTAAAGAAAGATACTTGGTATCTCCCTTGCGTACCATCTCGCGGTAGAAGGCCGTCAGGCCCATCTTTTGCTGTGGATAGTTGATGGGAACCCGATTGAAAGCCGTAGCCACCAGTTCATCCCCATCCATGGCGTGGATGGTGGCCGGATCGAGCGCCAGCGAGACGGGTATCATCCGGATGGTGAGCGGCTTATCGGAGCTCGTTCCCGCAAATTCTTCAATGGATTTGAGCGTCAAGGCATAACCGAGATGACTGATAGCCAGTTTCTTGTCAGCATAAAGCGCAGCGGGGATTTTCAGGGTGAAAACGCCCTCTGAGTTGGTGATGTTGGAGAGCTGGGTATCCGTCAGCGTGACGGAGGCATAATGCAGTGGTTTCCCGCTTCTGGCGTCCACTACCTTTCCGGCCACCGTCATGAAATCACCGCCCGTCTGGGCTAGGAGTGCCTGTGCTGCAAATAGCAGCATAACAGACAGATAGAGAGTGATTCTTTTCATAGCGACGCAATTTTGACCGTTTTCACAAAGGTACGGAAATAATTGGTTATCTTTGCATACCCAAAAGATTTTTATGAGCCGTAAACCCAAACCGCTTCTGGAAGGCGTCCGGATGGAATCCGTGGCTGCCGAGGGCAATTCGCTGGCCCACGTAAACGGCAAAGTATTATTCGTTTCACAGACCATGCCCGGCGACCTGGTGGATGTGCAGGTCAACAAGGTCCGTAAGGGCTATATGGAAGGTTATGTGGTGCGGATGATAGAGCCCTCCCCTGACCGGATTGCCCCTTTCTGCCGTCATTTCGGCATCTGTGGCGGCTGTTCCTGGCAGTTTATGCCCTATGAGCAGCAGCTGGCCTTCAAGCGGCAGCAGGTGTTGGATCAGCTGGTCCGTATCGGGCACCTCACGATTCCGGAGGTCCGCCCTACCCTCGGCTCCGAACATATTACGGAATACCGTAACAAGCTGGAATTCACCTTCTCACGGCGACGCTGGGTGCTGACGGGGGAAGATCCTGAAGCCCTCTCTGATGAGCAGCGGCTGGGACTGGGATTCCACGTCGCGGGCTTTTTCGACAAGGTTTTGGATATCGAGCACTGCCATCTGCAGGCCGAACCCTCGAATGCCATCCGCCTCTTTATCAAGCAATACGCGATTGAGCACGGCCTCACCTTCTTTGATTTGCGCGAACAGAAGGGCTTTTTGCGCAATTTAACGCTACGTACCACCTCGACCGGGGAAGTTATGCTTTTGGTGGCGTTTGGCCCTGAGGCGCTCGAAAAAGGGGCAAAAAAGCGGATGGATGCGCTGCTGGACGCTGTGGCTGCGCGTTTTCCGGAGATAACATCGCTCTATTATGCGGTGAATCCCAAGTGCAACGATGCCCTGGGCGACCTCCCCTGCACGCTTTATGCGGGTAAAGAGGCTGTCTATGAGCAGATGGAGAAGCTCCGTTTCAAGATTGGCCCCAAGTCGTTCTACCAGACCAATTCGGCTCAGGCATACCGTCTGTACAGTGTGGTTCGTGACCGCGTACGTGAAGCGATTGATAGTTTACAAATGTACAATAACGCCGCTGGAGACGCTCAGAAGCCGGTTATTTACGATTTGTATACCGGTACGGGAACCATTGCGCTGTTCCTCTCATCACTGGCCAGCAAGGTAATCGGTATAGAGTATGTGCCGGAGGCAATTGCCGATGCAAAGGTCAATGCGGCGGAAAACGGCATCACCAATGCCGAATTTGTGGCCGGCGATATGAAAGATATCCTTACGACCGACTTCATTGCGGCCCACGGACGTCCCGATATCGTGGTTCTGGACCCTCCCAGAGCCGGTATTCATCCCGACGTGGCGCAAGTTCTGTTGGCAACCGCTCCGCAGCACATGGTTTACGTGAGCTGCAATCCAGCCACGCAGGCGCGCGACCTGGCCATCTTTGCACCGGAATATGAGATTGACTTCGTACAGCCGGTGGATATGTTCCCTCACACGACCCACGTTGAAAACGTGGTCAGCTTACATCGCAAATGATTCATCTCTATACACTTACTTCCGATTTGCATCGGGAAATGGCGGCCAATGCGGCCGATGAACCCTTTATTCAGACCCTTCAGGCTGAGATGGGGGAACGTTTCGTCGTCAAGGGCGAGGATTTCTCCGACTATGGCACCGATGACGCTACAGATGTAATTTATGTACGTACAGGCGGTACGGAAGGCCTTTTTCGCAAAGTTTTCCGCCCGGATTGGAAACGGGTACGGTTGCTGGCCAGCGGCGAAAGCAATTCGCTGGCTGCCTCTATGGAGATTCTCTCCTATCTGAACCGAAACGGCCGCTCCGGCGAGATCTTGCACGGTTCGGCACAGGAGATCACCGCCCGCTTGAAGGACAATCTCCCCTGCCCTTCGGCAGCCTTTTGCAAGCCTATGGGCCACTCTAAGCTGCTTTCCGGAAAGCGATACGGTGTAATCGGAAAACCCTCCGACTGGCTCATCAGCAGCGATGTAGATTACGCCCAGGCTGCCGAAATCCTCGGCGCTGAACTCCTAGATATCAATATAGAGGAACTAATTAGTCTTTGGAAAGATTCCGCCTTAGCGGATTCTCCTTGCCGGTACGCGGCTCTGAAACCCTTGAACGTTCCGAAATACGGGAAACCTATCTCCGAAGTTGAGTTTGCAAAGGCTCTCCGCGTGTATGAGGCATTGCAGAAACTCGTTGATAAATACCACCTTGACGGCTTTACACTGCGTTGTTTTGACCTTTTGACGGCCATTGAGACGACCGGCTGTATGGGCTTGGCCCTGCTGAACAGCCAGGGCATTGTAGCCACCTGCGAGGGTGACGTGCCGGCGATGCTGTCGATGGCGGTAGCGCAGAAGGTAGCCGGAACGCCTGGTTTTCAGGTAAATCTCTCCAAAATAGTCGGCGATGACCTGCTCTTTGCGCACTGCACCGTTCCCCTCAATATCGTGCGGGATTACTGCTACGACACCCATTTCGAGTCGGGAATCGGCGTAGCCGTGCATGGTGAGTTCGCCGAAGGTCCCATGACCCTCTTCAAATTGGGGGCAAAACTGGATCAGTTTGTAGCGGAAGACGTCGTCCTTACCTCCAATCAATACGGTGATAATCTGTGCCGTACGCAGGTACACATCCAGGCTCCCGGGCTATCGGCCTACCTCCTAGGCGCTCCGCTTGGCAACCATCATATCCTGATTCCCGGCGCCTTCGCTGCGGAGCTCAATAACGTTTTACGCTAAGCCCGTACGAGGTATCTTCCGCTGCCAGCGGGCGTAAACGATAATCGCGAAGAGGACGGCAGCAAAGCCGATTCCGTAGCAAATCCAGAGATTCAGGCCGAACGCCTTCATCATCAGGAAAGTTGAGCAGACCCAAGTCATCCAGAGAGCCGGAATCAACGTGATCCAGAAGGGTTTGCGCTGCTGCGTGAGATAGACCGTCAGCGCCCAGAGAGTGAAGACGGAGAGCGCCTGGTTGGACCAGCCGAACCAGCTCCAGATCAGGTTGAATCCATTTGCGTCATTCATTTGCCACATCAGGAGGGCAAATACCAGCGCAAAAAGCGGGATACAAATGTACAACCGCTTGCGGATGGGCTTCTGGTCCAGGTGCAGGAAATCGGCAATGATGAGTCGTGCGCTACGCAGTGCCGTATCGCCACTCGTAATCGGGGCAGCAACTACGCCCAGCAGCGCCAGAATGCCGCCGAAAATCCCCAGCCAGTTGCGGCAGACGATGTTTACGATGCTCGGAGCGTCGTTCAGCGCCGCTGCGCCACCCGCCATCAGTCCGTAGGCCGGTTCGGGCTTCCCGTAGAAGAAATAGCTGGCCACAGCCGCCCAGATCAACGCTACGATCCCTTCGGTAATCATGGAACCGTAGAAGATGGGCCTTCCCAACTTCTCATGCTTGATACAGCGGGCCATCAGCGGGCTCTGGGTAGCGTGGAAACCGCTGATTGCGCCACAGGCAATCGAGATAAAGAGGCACGGGAAAATCGGGTTTGTAGCCATACTTCCGCCCGGCGTTTTGCTGAGCCCTTCCCAAATCTCCGGCATGGAGGGGAATTTGAAGAGAAGCACTACCAACAGCGAGAGTGCCATGAAAATCAGCGCAAAAGCGAAGAGCGGATAGATGCGGCCGATAATCTTGTCAACCGGCAGCATCGTGGCAATGATGTAGTATAAAAAGACAATGATGATCCAGAAGCTGCTCGGCCCGAGGTTATTCACAAAGAAGGTAGGCTCCCAGATACCGCTCAGGATCTTGGCGGGGCTGAATACGAACACCGCCCCCACCATCATCAGCAGGAAGATGCTGAAGATGAGCATCACCGTCCGCGTGGTCTTTCCCAGATAGGTACCAATCAATTCCGGCAGGTTGGCACCGCCATGACGGACGGAGAGCATACCCGAGAGATAATCATGCACCGCACCGGCAAAGATGCAGCCGAAAACAATCCACAGATAGGATGCAGGACCGAATTTAGCGCCCATGATGGCACCGAAGATGGGGCCCGTTCCGGCAATATTCAGGAACTGAATCATATAGATCTTCCAGGCTGGCAGCGGCGTATAGTCCACACCGTCACGTTTCGCGATAGCAGGCGTGGGCCGGTCATCCGGTCCGAATACCCGTTCAACAAACCGCCCGTAGAGCAGATAGCCCAATACGAGTGCAGCCAGGGAAATGAGGAAGGAAATCATGGATTAGCGTATTTTCTTGCAAAAATAGACAATATCCTTTACGGTTATCTCGTCCAGAGTTCGTCGGTGAAGATGAAGCCGGGATTGCCGGCGCCGGGGTGCCAGGATGGGATAACACCGATGTTTTTGGCGTAAAACTTCACGTATCGGGCGGTGCAGTCAACCGGAAGCTCCGCATCCCAGGTCTGCACCTTGCGGTCACGTTCCTCCACCGTATTATTGAGGCGGCCCACCGTGGTATAGTTCACGCCGTCGTTGGAGACGGAGAACTCCACATATTGCGGCATCCAGATCCAGGAGCGGGCATCCTGCAGGAACCCTGCGCCAATGAGGCTTAAATGGCGTTCTGAGAGCAGATCCAGTACCGCTTCGAAGTCGGTATCCACATAGCCCTGCCAGCCGCCTGTGCGCCAATTCAGCGTGCCGCGGGTACCATCGATCAGTCCTTCGTCGCCGCCGGCGGTGTATTGGCGGCTGTAACGCGAGTGAATGGTAATCTTGCGATCCGTCTGCACCTGACGGACGCGACAGCGGGTGGTGAAGCTGCGTTTACCCTCTTTTTCCGCCCATGCGGAGAGGTTGCAAGGTTTGTAAACCACAAAAGGCCCCTCGTAAAGCTGGGCATCCCCCTCTCCCACCGTATAATAGATATCCCCTTCGCCTATAATCGAGACCTCCAGCGAATCGCGGAAGAGGTCATTCTCCATCACAAAAGCGGGATTTGTCACGATGGTGGCCGGCATGGCGGTGGTTGCAGCACCGGGCGCGGCGGGGCAAACCGGATATTTTCCGAGCGAGGAGAGCACATACCAGGCGCTCATCTGCCCGCAGTCATCGTTGCCGCAAAGGCCGTCAGGAGCTGATGAATAGAGGGTTTCAAGAATGGTATCTACCGTGGCCCGGCATTTTTCCGGACGGCCGATGGCATCGTAGAGATAGGCAATATGGTGGCTGGGCTCGTTGCCGTGGGCATATTGGCCAATCTGGCCGGTAATGTCCGCTTGGGTGCGGCCCGTGGTCTGCTGCGGGGCTGAAAAGAGCGAATCGAGCCGCGCTTCAAACGCTGCAGGACCACCCAGTGCCCGGATAAGCCCTTCCACGTCCTGCGGCACGAAGAAACTGTACTGCCAGGAGTTGGCCTCCGTGTAGTTGTTATTCACCTCGCGCGGATCGAAAGGGCTGAACCAGCGACCGTTAAGCCGTGCCCGCATAAAACGGGTCTGCGGATCGAGCACATTCTTCCAATACTGCGCGCTCTGCATATATTGCTCGTAGATATCCTTCTTGCCCAGCAACAGGGCTGCCTGCGCCACGCACCAGTCGTCATAGGCGTATTCCAGGGTCTTGGAGACGCTCTCATGCTCGTCGTCGGCCAGCACTAGGCCGTTTTTGCGGAAACTCTCCAACCCGAACTCCTTGGTCCGAGAGGAGGCCAGCATGGCTTCGAAGGCCTTTTCGTAGTCGAACCCTTTGAGTCCGCGTACCATGGCATCGGCAATCACCGGAACAGCGTTATAGCCTATCATGCAGTTGGTTTCATAGCCGGAAAGTTCCCAGACGGGCAGTTTCCCCGCCTCCTCGTAGATGGAAATCATGGATTTGATGAAGTCCACCGTGCGCCCCGGCTGAATCTCCGTGAGCAGCGGATGCTCGCCACGGAAGGTATCCCAAAGCGAAAAGACGGTGTAGCGTTCCCACCCTTCCGCTTTGTGGATCTGACCGTCCATTCCCCGGTATTCGCCGTTTACATCGCTGTAGAGGGTTGGATGAATAGCGGTATGATAGAGAGCCGTGTAGAAGCGCGTGCGGTGCTCGCGGTCGCTATACGTGCATGTTAACATTTGTAAATAGTGCTCCCAGGCAGCCTCAGTGGCCTTTTTTAGCGACTTGAGCGATACGGGCCAGTCGCTGCGCAAGTTCTCACGGGCATTCTCCCAGCTGACCGAAGAGATGCCTGCACGAAGGGTTACCGTGTTGCCGGAAAAGAGGATTTCCGCCTTTTCGCCATCAATGTGATACGACTTGACGGGCTTGTCGAACTCCAGATAGAAACAGACCGTCTGCCCCAGTGCCCAACTGGAGGAGGTGCGAAAGCCGTAACAGCACTTCTCTCCTACCTGCAATGCACAGGAATCCACGGGGTCACGGTGCTTGAGATCTACCGTAATGCGGGCATCGGTGCCCTTGGGGAAGCGATACTGATGGATGGCGGAGCGACGGCCAGCGGCCAGTTCAACCTGAACCTGGGTATCCTCCAAATAGACGCTGTAATAACCTGGAGAGGCCTTTTCACGGTTATGTGAGAAGCGCGAAGGCTTGCTGCCCGGCACAATGAGGATATCGCACCAGTCATCGCATCCCGTGCCGCTGAGATGGGTGTGGGAAAAGCCGTAGATGAGCGTGTCGCTGTAGTGATAGCCGCTGCAGCCGTCCCAGTCTCCGGCATTGGGCCGTGTGTCGGGACTCAGTTGAATCATACCGAAGGGATAGACCGCACCCGGGAAGGTATGCCCGTGCGCATCGGTTCCCACAAAGGGGTTTACGAAGGGAAGCAGCGATATGAGCAGCGCCAACAGCATGGCCCTACCCTACGCTTTGAGCCGCAGGAAACTGTATCCGAAGCGCTTGCAAGCCGCTTTTTCGAGCTCTTCGCGATCGTCCGGATGGGCAATCGCAATGAGGGCTTTGGCCCGCTGTGCGAGGTTCTTGCCACGGAGATAGGCGATGCCCCATTCGGTGGCAACGTACTGCGTCTGGAAGCGGGTAGTCACCACACCGGCACCCGGTGTGAGCGTAGGAACGATCTTTCCTTTGCCCTTGTTGGTGCGCGACGGGAGTGCGATGAAGCACTTGCCCCCTTCTGAAAGCGAACAACCGTACATAAAATCGTGCTGGCCGCCCACGCCTGAGAAGATCATCTCTCCGATGGAATCGGCGCAAATCTGGCCCGTCAGATCCACTTCCAGGGCAGAATTGATGGCACAGGCCTTGGGATTCTGGGCAATCAGGAAGGGATTGTTGGTGTAGGCCACGTCATAGAACTCCATCGTCTTGTTATGGTCGATGAATTCGTACATCTCTTTGGAGCCCAAGGCCAATGCAGCAATGCTGACACCCGGGTGCACCTTCTTGAGCGAGTTGTCAATCACCCCCTCTTTCATGAGGCGGATGACGCCGTCGGTCATGGCTTCCGTGTGGAGGCCAAGGTGCTTGTGGTGCTTGATGCCATTCAAAATGGCGTTCGGGATGCCTCCAACACCGATTTGCAGGCAGGCTCCATCCGGAATCTCAGCGGCCACATTGGCGCCGATAGCCTTTTCAATCTCGGTGGGTTCACCGAACTGCATGGCAATGGGCGGCACGTTGCAACGCACTGCAGCGCTGATCTTGGATTCATGAATCAGGCAACCGCCGTAGAGGTACGGAATGCTCTCGTTGACCTGCGCAATCACTACCCGTGCGCACTCCACGGCCGCTACCGAGATGTCGCAGCCGATACCATAACTGCAATAGCCGTTTTCATCCGGCAGCGAGCAGTTGATGAAAGCCACGTCAATCGGAAGTTCGCCGTGACGGAAAAGGGCCGGCACTTCGCTCAGGAAACAGGGCGTCAGCGAGCCATAACCCTGTGCCACATGAGAACGCTGGTCGGCGCACAGGAAGATGCTGTTGATCAGGAAGGAATCCTTGTATTCCGGTTTGCAGAAAGGCGCGGGACCTTCCGTGATGTTGAAGCCCGAAACAATCTGTACGTCACGCAGTTCGTCTGCCCTGCGCGCAAGGGCTTCCTGCAGCAAAACGGGCACGGATGTGCTTCCCTGGCAGCAGACGGTGTCGCCGCTGCGAACGAGTTTTACGGCCTCATCGGCGGTTACATATTTCATAGCCGTTCTAACTAACGAGTTTCACAAACAGTTTGAGGTGTTCGTCGAGCCGTCTGAAGTCATCATCGTTGCCCAGACGGGAGACGCAGACGCGGATACCGTTCTGGCCGCTGCCCGTGGTGTTGAGCGGGATGGCGATGATGCCGCAACGCAGCAGTGCCTCCAGCAATTCACGGTTGCCCAGAGACTTGTACTCTACCGTGTAGAAGAAACCGTCGCTGATGGTCTGCTCGATATCCTTGTCATATACCAGGTGGAAGCCGTTCTCTTCAAACAGTTGGCGGGACTTGTGAGCGCGGATGGCGTATTCACGCAGTTCCTTCACAAAGTTGTAGCGTCCTTCCGTGGAGGCCTCGAACATGGCCGAGAGTGCATACTGGGCGGAG
>JBGUJZ010000050.1:0-17383 GCA_045114175.1 Bacteroidales bacterium
CGGCCCGCAGTGCCCAGGCCGCCTCGGCGCTCTCGGAAGGGGCAATCCTCTCGTCCAACCTGATCCGTTTCGGCGACTTCAGTTCACTCTGCAACCAGGCGGTGGTATTCTGCCTGGCGGAGCTCTATCGCACGCGGAAGCGTGAGCTTTGGTATATTATTGCTTTTCTGGCAGTTACCATCGTCCTGACCAACCAGTTGAAGGCCATCGCCGGCCTCGGTCTGGTCTTCACGGGCCATATGCTCTACCTGACGCGCATTCCCCGTTGGATCAAGATCGGCGTGATTACGGTGGCCATTGCCGGCCTGGCGCTGGTGCTCTCCGTCTCCTCCATCTTTACCAATAAGGTGGACCAGATCATGGAGAGCGGCATGAGCGAGACGGCCTATGAGGAGATTGCCCGCCCGGCGCTTTACTACCGCTCGGTGGAGATGGCGGCCGACTTCTTCCCGCTGGGCACGGGGCAGGGAACCTTTGGTAGCGTGCCGGTGAATCTGATTGACAGTCAGGTCTATGAGGATTACGAACTGAATAGCATCTGGGGCTTGAGCATCGACGATGAACTCAACTTCCGAATGGATACCCACTGGGCTTCCGTGCTGGGTGAAATGGGGGTGCTGGGGCTGATTCTCTACCTCTGGCTCTTCTTCTATCCGGCCCGCCGGATGCGGCGCGAAGTGACGGCCGAATCCACCCGGGAGGAGCGTAGCCTGCGTTTTATCGTGCGGATGGGCGTCATCACGCTCTTCTTGGAGTCGCTCGTTCTGGCGCTCCCCAAGAGTTTCAGCTTTATCGTGATTTATGCCGGCTTGGCGGCGATTATTCTGAAGCGATATCCTGCGCAATCCGCCGCACGCTCCCAGGCTGCGTAAGCTCGCGCTGCAGGGTGGCGTAATCGGTGGCAAGGGCGGCCCTTGCGGATTCATCGAACGTGATGCGTTCCAGTTCAGCCAGCATCTTTTCCGGAGTGGCCTCTTTCTGCAATAATTCCTTGATGAACAGCCGCTTGAGAATCAGGTTGGGCAGGCTTACGAAAGGCACTTTCACCGTCTTTTTGGCAATCCACCAGGTGAGGGCATTGAAACCGTAGCAGACCAGTTGCGGCGTGCCGATCAGGGCCGCTTCCAGCGAAGCGGTGCCCGAGCAGACCACGGCGGCATCGGCCTCCTTGAGCAGGGCGTGCGTGCAGCCGTTCACCACGCGGATGCGCGATTCGGGTGAGAGGTAGGGCTGATAGTCGTACTGCAGCCGGCCCGGCGCAGCGGCAATCACCAGTTCGTAGCGGTCCCAGCGGTGGTCGGCCCGCATCAGCTTCTCCAGCGCGCAGAATCGCGGGGTGAGCCAGGCGATTTCGTGGTTCCGGCTGCCCGGCAGTAGCGCAATCGTGCGCTTGTTCGGTGCCTTGCGAAATACCTCTGCGTCAGCTTGTTTTACCACGCGCTCGGCCAGCGGGCTGCCAAAGTAGCGCGCCTCTACGCCGAATCGGCCAAAGTACTCGGTCTCAAAGGGAATAATCGTGTAGAGACGGTCCACGTCGCGCTGAATCTTGCGGATGCGCTTCTCGTTGCGTGCCCAGAGTTTGGGGGCGATATAGTAATAGACTTTGATGCCGCGGCGGTGCGCATAGCGTGCCATCCGCAGGTTGAAGCCGGGATAATCGATGGGAATGAAGACGTCCGGAGCAAAGTCGCGCAGCTCCTTCTTCACCTCGCGCGTCATGCGGGCAATGGCGCCCAGACGGGTGGCCACCTCGGCAATGCCCATCACAGAAACCATCTCAGAGGAGTGCCGGAAGCGGATTTCCGCCTCGGGATCCAGCCGGTCCAGTTCATAGACAAGCTCGTGGCCATACTGGTCGCCGGAAGGTTCGCCGGCTAGGAGATAATATCGCATTTCCAGTCTTTTGCAAGCCGTGCGGCTTCGTCGTAGTCGGTGGTGTCGATGCGGTGGGGAACGATGCTGATGTAGCCGTCTTCCAACAGGTGGTGGTCGGCCTGCAGGTAACCGCCGCTCTCGTAGGAGGTCTCAAAGTCGATCAGCGTGCCGGAGATGCGGAAGCAGCTGCGGCCGGAAGCATCGGTGACAAGGTCGAACTCCCGCCGCCAGCTGGCGTGGCCCTGGTGGGCGATCCGGATGCCTTTGATCTGATTGGAAGGAATGGCGGGGAAGTTGATATTGAGGAGGATACCCTTGCCGATGCCGGTCTCGAAATAGTGGTCGAGAATGGTGCCGAGATAGTCTGTGACAGGGGAGAAGTCGGCGTTTTCGTGGTGGCTGTCCAGCGAGAGGGCGATGGCGGGAACCCCGTAGTAGGCGCCCTCGATGGCGGCGCCGATGGTGCCCGAGTAGGCCGCCGCAGCAGTGGCATTGGAGCCGTGGTTGATGCCCGAGACGACCAGGTCCGGCACGATTCCGTCCTCCTCCAGGATCCGCATTCCCATCTTCACGCAATCCACCGGCGTGCCGGTGAAACGGAAGAGACGATAGTGGGCGTCGTCCACAAGTTGCTCAAGGTAAAGGTTCTGGAACAGACCGAGCGCTGCAGACTTGCCGGACTGGGGCGTGGCGGGGGCCACGACCGTCAGGTCGCCGTAGGGACGCAGGAAATCCGAGATGACGCGGAGCCCCTTGGACTGGTAGCCGTCGTCGTTGGAAATGAGAATATGGAGGCCGCTCTTTTTCACGTTGCAAAGATAGGAAATCCAATAATAATTGCTACATTTGCATCTAATAGTAACTGCATTTAAAGAACTAAAATCTAATAACGCTATGAAGAAAATCAAAATCGGTATCAACGGTTTCGGCCGTATCGGCCGCCTGGTCTTCCGGGCCGCTCAGACTCGTGATGACATTGTCGTGGTCGGCATCAACGACCTGATCGATGTGGACTATATGGCCTACATGCTCAAATATGACTCCATGCACGGTCGTTTCGACGGCACCGTCAAGGTGAAAGACGGCATGCTCGTGGTCAACGGCAAGAAGATCCGCGTCACCGCTGAGAAGGATCCCGCAAACCTCAAGTGGGATGAAGTAGGCGCTGAATACGTAGTCGAGTCCACCGGTCTCTTCCTGACCCGTGAAAAGGCTGAAGCTC
Source organism: Bacteroidales bacterium (assembly GCA_045114175.1). GTDB lineage: Bacteria > Bacteroidota > Bacteroidia > Bacteroidales > UBA932 > Cacconaster. The sequence continues at coordinate 3,098 of JBGUJZ010000050.1, forward strand.
ACCTGAAAGCAGGTGCAAAGCGCGTGATCATGTCCGCTCCTTCCAAGGATGACACCCCGATGTTCGTCTATGGCGTGAATCACACCGAATATGCTGGCCAGGACATCATCTCCAACGCATCCTGCACCACCAACTGCCTTGCACCGGTCGCTAAGGTGCTCAACGACAAGTTCGGCATCGTGAACGGTCTGATGACCACCATCCACTCCATCACCGCTACCCAGAAGACGGTAGACGGCCCGTCCGTAAAGGATTGGCGCGGTGGCCGCGCTGCCAGCGCAAACATCATCCCGTCCTCCACGGGTGCCGCTAAGGCAGTGGGTAAGGTGATTCCGGCCCTGAACGGCAAGCTGACGGGTATTTCCATGCGCGTCCCTACCGTTGACGTTTCCGTCGTTGACCTCACCGTCAACCTCGCAAAACCGGCTTCCAAAGAGGCTATCTGCGCAGCCATGAAGAAGGCTTCCGAAGGCGAACTCAAGGGCATCCTGGCTTACACGGAGGATGCAGTCGTCTCCAGCGACTTCCTGACCGATCCGCACACCTCTATCTTTGACGCCAACGCCGGCGTTTATCTGACCGATACCTTCGTGAAAGTGGTCTCCTGGTACGACAACGAGTGGGGCTACTCCAACAAGGTGCTGGAAATGATCGCCTACACGGCTAACAAATAGTTCAAGCCATGCGCCGGAAACGCGCAAAGAAGCCGATGGGGATCAAGCGCCGCGTGTTGCTTGGTTGCATCGTACTCTGTCTCATATTGTTTGCATCGAGCCTGATCTCGTTCTTCGAGTTCGGCTCGATGAACAATTATGTGACGGATGTGGTGGCCGACAACATCCGGAGTATCAACTATTCCCGGGAGCTGCTCACAGCGGCCGAGAGCCACAACCTCCGGCTGATGTACGAGATAGACGGCAGCTACGAAGACCTGGGCAACGTGAGCGACACGGAACTGATCGAGGCCTTCTCGGACATCCGTTCCTCCTTCCAGACCCAGGCGGAGAATGCGGCGGCCGACTCGGTGGTCTTTGCCTACGCTGCCTATATGCAGGTGGCCCGCGAGGCCAAAAATGTCTGGCTATCCGATCCTACCGAGCGCCGCGACTGGTTCTTCAACCGCCTGCAGCCGGTCTATACCCGTCTCTGTGACTACATCCAGAAGCTGACCTTCACCTGCCAGGACACCCTGATTGCCAATTCGCAATCCATGCAGGAGAGCTTCCAGCGCAGCATTATGCCGCCGCTGGTCTCCCTGTTGCTGGGCCTGCTGCTGGTGCTGCTCTTCTACTACTACATGAACTACTACCTGATCAATCCGCTGCTCAAGGTGACCAAGGGTATTCAGGGCTATCGCCGCTACAATAAACCCTACAACGTCACCCTGGACACGCTGGATGAGATCGCCGAGTTGAACGAGACGGTGAAGGATATCATCGACGTCAACGAGTCCTACAAGTATCAGTTGAAACAGGAGCAATCCCGAAAGTAACGCTGAATGAACCTGGGCATCATATCCCGTAACGTGGGTATCGCATTGATCTGCACTGCGATCTTCATGCTGTTGTCGGCCGTCGTGTCGGCCATCTACGGGTTTGACAGCTCCTTCTCGCCGCTGGTGCTCAGCGCGCTTATTACCGGCATCTTCGGCATTTTTCCGTTGATTTTCGTCAAGCGGAGCCGCGACATCAACACGCGCGAAGGTCTGGCCATCCTGCTGCTCGCGTGGCTGCTGGCCTGCATCTTCGGTATGTTGCCCTACGTGCTGTGGGGCGGTGAGTTCTCGCTGGCAAATGCCTGGTTTGAAAGCACTTCCGGTATTACCACCACCGGTGCAACCATCCTGCAGGACATTGAATCGCTGCCGCACGGCCTGCTTTTCTGGCGCTCCTCGAGCCACTACATCGGTGGTTTGGGTGTCGTGGTCTTCATCATGATGATCCTGCCATCGTTCGGCTCCGTCCGCTTCCGGATGAGCAAGATGGATGTGCTGGACGTTTCGCGTGAGAATTATCACTACGTTTCCAACAAGTATGTCCGCGTGATCGTGTCGGTCTATGTGGGCATTACCATCCTCTCTTTCATCTCGTTGCTGCTGGCGGGCATGCCGGTTTTTGATGCCATCAACCACGCGATGAGCGTGACTGCAACGGGCGGCTTCAGCACCCGCACAGCCTCCGTGGCGGCCTTTGATTCGCCGCTGATTGAGGGGATCCTGATCTTCTTCATGATCGTGGCCACGCTGCACTTTGGCCTGATCTACGCGTCGTTCGCGTCGCGTTCCTTCAAGGTGCTGCGCAACCCGGTGACCAAGTTTTACCTGCTCACCATCCTGATTGCGGTGGTGGCCGTCACCCTGAATCTCTACTTCAGCGGCACGGTGGGAAACTTCCTGGAGGCCTTCCGCAAGAGCGCCTTCGAGGTGGTTTCCACCATCTCCACGAGCGGTTTTGCGATTGCCGATACCAACGGCTGGCCCATCTTCACCACGCTGATCCTGCTCTTTGTGGCCATCCAGTGCGGCTGCTCCGGTTCCACCACGAGCGGCTTGCGCTCCGACCGCGTGCTGATCCTCTTCCAGGCCTGCCGCGCGCAGATTCTCAAGCTGGCGCACCCGAATGCCGTTGTGCACGTCAAGACGGGCAATACCATCATCGAGCGCGAACTGGTGGAGAGCGTGACCACCTTTACCATCCTGTATCTCTTCTTTACCTTTATAGGCTCGCTCATCTACTCCTTCTTCGGGTTCGACCTGTTGGAGTCCATCAGCGTTTCGGTGGCCATGATGAGCAATGTGGGACCGGCCTTCGGTTCGGTGGGCACCATGTCCAACTTCGCGGCGGTTCCTGCGCTGGCAAAGGTGCTGATGGGATTCCAGATGATCATTGGCCGTTTGGGCATCGTCTCCATCCTGATGGTGATTCCGACCTTCAACAAGCGCTATTGATATGGGTGTAGCCGACTTTCTGGTCTCGACGATCACCCGCCACCTTCCGTACGAGCCTACGCTTTGCCAGGCGGCCCTTTTCGACAAGTTGGCCGCCTTTGCTGTGCAATATGGGGAGAGTGACATCCTGCTGGTGAGCGGCTACGCCGGCACCGGTAAGACATCGGCCGTAGCGGCCTTTGTCCGCGCGCTCAAGGAGCTGGAATACAAATACGTGCTGCTCTCGCCGACCGGCCGTTCGGCCAAGGTGCTCTCCGGATTTACGGGGGAGAAGGCCAAGACCATCCACAAGCATATCTATCGCCAGAAGTCGCTCAAGGGCGGCCTGGGCGAGTTCGAGCTGGATATTAATAAAGCCAAGGAAACCTTCTTCATCGTGGACGAGGCTTCGCTGATTGCCTCCTCCGAGGCGGTGATGAACGACTCCATCTTTGGCAGCGGCGATTTGCTCTCCGACCTGATTGCCTTTGTGCGGACCGGGGTAGATAACAAACTGATTATCATTGGCGACCGGGGCCAGCTTCCGCCCATCGGGATGGAGGAGAGCCCGGCGCTGGATGTTTCCTATATGTCGCGGTTCGGACCGGTCTGGAGCGTCTCGCTCACGACCGTGGTGCGTCAGGCGGCTCAGAGCGGCATCCTGACCAACGCCACCCGCGTGCGGCAGATTATTGAGCGCGGCGGCAGCGACGAGCCCAAGCTGACCCTTTCCGGATTCAATGACGTGGCGCGCATCAACGGCACGGAACTGATTGAGGCCCTGTCGGATGCAGTGGACAAATACGGGTTGGACAACGTGGTGGTGCTCTGCCGCTCCAACAAACGGGCGAACCGCTACAATGCCGGTATCCGCTCCATGGTGCTCTTCCGCGAGGAGCGGCTCACGCGCGGCGACCGGCTGATGGTGGTCAAGAACTGCTATCAGTTCCTGGACGAGGTGCCCGAGATGGATTTCATAGCCAACGGCGACGTGGCGGAGCTCATCAAGATTTCCCACTACGAGGAGCGCTACGGGCTGCATTTCGCGGAAGCGGTGCTCGCCTTTCCGGATTACGGCGACGTGGAGATCACGGCCAAGGTGATCCTGGATACGCTGGACAGCGAATCGGCCTCGCTCACCAAAGAGCAGCAGGAGGCGCTCTACGAAGGCGTCAATGCGGATTATGCCCATATCAAAGGGGCGCGCAAGCGCTACAACATGGTGCGTGAAGACCTCTGGTTCAACGCATTGCAACTCAAATACGCCACCGCCATCACCGGCCACAAATCGCAGGGCGGGCAGTGGGATTGCGTATTCATCGACAACCCCTTCTGGAAAGAATTGGAGCCGCAGGACCTGAAATGGCTCTATACCGCCATCACCCGCGGCGTGCAGAAGGTATTTTTTGTTAACTTTAAGGATTCATTCTTTAGCAAATAGAATTATGGAAGAAGCTTACGGAATCAGCACCGGACTGGGCAACCTGGCCATCGGGCCGAATGCCATGTACTGGATCATGTTTATCGGGGTAGCCATCCTGAGCTACATCGTGCAGGCGCTGTTGCAGTCGCGCTTCAAAAAGGCCTCCCGAATTGCTCTGCGTAGTGGGATGACCGGCGCCGAGGTGGCCATGAAGATGCTGCAGGACCACGGCATCCACGATGTGAAGGTGATGTCTATACCTGGCTCGCTGACAGACCATTATAACCCTACGAACAAGACGCTGAATCTGAGTGAGAGCGTCTATGGACAGCGTTCGGTGGCCGCCGCTGCCGTGGCTGCCCACGAATGCGGTCACGCCGTGCAGCACGCGCGGGGCTATGCGCCGCTCCGGTTGCGTTCGGCCCTGGTGCCCGTGGTGAACTTCGCCTCCAAGGCGGTTACCTGGGTGCTGCTGGCCGGCATGCTGCTGATCAACGTCTTCCCGAACCTGATGCTGATCGGCATCGGCCTCTTCGCCTTGACCACGCTCTTTTCGATCATCACGCTGCCGGTGGAGATCAATGCCAGCCGTCGCGCCACCCAGTGGCTGCTGATGGCCAAGATCACCGACGGTACGACCCAGGATGAAGCGGTCGGAACCCTGCGTGCAGCGGCCTATACTTACGTTGTGGGGGCACTCAGCTCGCTGGCAACCCTCATTTATTACTTGATGATATTCACCTCCGGAAGACGCAACTGATATGAAAAGATTGTTTTTGACGGCGGCAATGCTGCTGGCGGCCCTGACCCTTTTTGCCGCAAAACCCGTTGAGAAGATTCGCCTGACCGAAGAGCAGCAGCTCAAAGGGCTGCCGCAGGGCGTGATAGGCCGTTTGCCCATGGCTGTCAAGCTGGAAGGCAAGGGCAACATTGTGCTTTCGGAAGGGAAGGGGCGCTATGTGCGCTACAATATCTATCAGCAGACCCGCTTCGCGTGCCTCTATTCGGCACCCAAGAAGATGGAGGACTTTGCGCATCCGGTAGAGGGCTGGGTGAATCCCACCTGGTCTCCGGACTCCACCCGCATTGCCTATACGCTCAACAACGATCTTTATTCCATTGAGGTGGCCACGGGTCGCATCACCCGCCACACTTGGGATGGCAGTGACCTGATTCTCAACGGCTACGCTTCCTGGGTTTACTTTGAAGAGATCTTCGGCCGCCCCTCCAAATACCGGGCTTTCTGGTGGTCGCCGGACAGCAAACTGCTGGCCTATTACCGCTTTGACAACGCCCGCGTGCCGATGTTCCCCATCTATCACGCCAACGGCCAGCACGGCTTCCTGAACCAGACACGCTACCCGGCCGCCGGCGATCCGAACCCTGTGGTGAAGATCGGCTTCGTGTCGGTGAACGGGGGAGAGACGGTCTGGGCAGACTTCAATCCGGAGGCTGACCAGTACTTTGGCATTCCCTTCTGGAGCAGCGACGGAAAACGCTTTATGGTGGCCTGGATGCCCCGTTCGCAGGACGATCTGGAGCTCTTCAGCGTGGATCCGCGCACCGGCGCCAAGGTATCGGTTTACAAGGAACACCAGGATTGCTGGATTGACTGGATGGAGGAGATGCTCTTCTCCAAAGAGGGCATCTACATTGTCCGCGACTTTTCCGGCTGGCAGCAGATTTACTTCCTCTCGTATGACGGCAAGAAGTTCGAACAGCTCACGGAAGGCCCGAACTGGACCATCAATCTGCTGAAAGTCAGCAAGAAATATCTCTTCTTTACCGCTAAGCGCGAATCCTCCACGCGTGTGGATATCTACCGCTTGACCCTCAAGAGCAAGGCGTTGGACCGCATCTCGTGGGGCGATATGAGCTATTCCAACGTGCTGATTTCCGACGATGACTGCGACGTGGTGGCCATCGCCTCCAATACCAAGACCCCGCCGCAGTTGCGCGCCATCGGCATTCCGCACAGCGGAAGCCTGCTGCAGGCCACCCGCCGCGTGGTTGAAGAGTCGGCAAGCGCTGATTTCCAGAAATATAACTACGCTACGGCCGACGTGATCGAGCTCACGATGCGTGATGGCGTGAAGCTGCCCGCCATGGTCGTCTGGCCGGTGGATCTGGATACCACGGCACGGCACAAATACCCCGTCAAGGCCTTCATCTATGGTGGCCCGGATACGCCGCGCGTTCGCGACACCTGGGGCACGGGCGGCAACCAATGGTGGGCCAACCATGGTGTGATTCAGGTAGTTCTGGATAACCGCGGCAGCGGCCACCTGGGCAAGAAGGGACTCGAGCAGATCTATCGCCACCTGGGCGACGTGGAGATCCGCGACTTTATTGACGGCATCTCTTATTTCCGCGCGCTGCCCTACGTGAATCCGGACAAGATTGGCGTGGAGGGCTTCTCCTTCGGCGGCACCATGACGGCGCTCTGCGTGATGGAGGGGAGTGACTACTTCAAATACGGCATTGCCGGCGGTGGCGTTTACGACTGGGCGCTCTACGATTCGCACTACACCGAGCGCTACATGGATACCCCGCAGGACAACCCGGAGGGCTACGCCAATACCCGTGTAACAGACCGTACTGCCAACTATAAAGGCGATAAAACCAATATGTTACGCATCACGCACGGTACTGCGGACGACAACGTGCACTACCAGAGCACGCTGCACCTGATTGACACGCTGCAGAAGCAGTGCAAGGATTTTGAGCTGATGCTCTATCCGCAGGCGCTGCACGGCTATCGGATGAAACAGAAATTCCACAGCGACATGCAGGACTACAAGTTCTGGTATCGCTACTTGCTGGATGCGGAACTGCCTGAAACACTGGTGAATTACTATACCTACAAGAAGAAATAGCATCATGGAGAAAGATTATCGTGCCGTGGCCGCCGAATGGATGGGGCCCGAGTATGACGAAGCCACGCGGAAAGAGGTGTTCGACCTCTTCCAGGGCGATGAAAAAGAGTTGGAAGACCGATTCTACCGGACGCTGGAGTTCGGTACGGGCGGACTTCGCGGCGTGCTGGGTGCCGGTACCAACCGGATGAACCGCTACACCGTCTCGATGGCAACGCAGGGCCTGGCCAACTACCTGAAACAGCAGTTCCCCGATGGTTCGTCGGTGGCCATCTCCTACGACAGCCGCCACTGCAGCCGGGAGTTCGCGATGATCTCCGCCAAAGTGCTGTTGTCCAACGGGATCCGTGCCTATATCTTCGATAATATCCGGCCTACGCCGGAGCTGTCGTTCGCTATCCGCCACCTGGGGTGCCAGGCCGGCATTATGGTGACCGCTTCGCACAATCCCAAGGAGTACAACGGCTACAAAGTCTTCTGGGCCGACGGTGCGCAGATTACCCCGCCGCACGATCGGAATATCATTGCCGAGGTGGGCAAGATCGCTTCGCCCGCCGATGTCCTGCTGGACGAATCGCTCCACCCGGAAGGGATTGGTGCAGAGGTAGATGAGGCTTACCTGAAGGCAATCCTTTCGCTGATGCGCTCGCCGGAGAGCGTGTCGCGTCATGCGGACCTGAAGATGGTTTACACCCCGCTGCACGGCACGGGTGTGCGGCTGATTCCCGCCGCGCTGCATCGCTTGGGCTTCAAACAGGTCTATAACGTGCCCGAGCAGGATATTTCCGACGGCGATTTCCCCACCGTGGCATCGCCCAACCCCGAGGAGAAGGCCGCTATGGCCCTTGCGATGGCCCGTGCGGAAGAGGTGGGTGCCGAGCTGGTGATGGCCTCCGATCCGGATGCCGACCGCGTGGGTGCTGCCGTCCGCGACGCTTCCGGCGCGTTGGTGCAGTTGAACGGCAACCAGACGGCCTCCATTCTGACCGCCTACCTGCTGGATCGCTGGAAAGCCGCTGGCGCACTGAATGATACGACCTATTGCATCAAGACCATCGTCACGACGAACCTCATTGCCGATATCTGCCGCCACTACGGCGTCAAGTGCCACGAGGTGCTGACCGGTTTCAAGTATATCGCCGAGGTAGTCCGCTGGAATGAAGGGAAGGGGACCTTTATCTGCGGTGGCGAAGAGAGTTACGGCTTCAATGCGGGCGAATATGTCCGCGACAAGGATGCCGTGGTGACCTGCTCGCTGCTGGCGGAATGTGCGGCTTGGCTCGCAGACCAGGGCAAGACCCTCTGGAGCTATCTGCAGGCGATTTACGAGGCTTACGGCTACTACCGCGAATCGCTGCGCTCCGTCACCATGAAGGGCAAAGACGGCGTGGCGGCCATTCAGGCGCTGATGGTGCAGTATCGCTCCAACCCGCCGCGCGAGATTGGCGGCGAAAAGGTGCTGCGCGTGGTGGATTACCTGGAGCCCGAAAAGACCGGGCTGCCCAAGTCTAACGTGCTGCAGTTCTTCACCCAGAGCGGCGTGGTGTCGGTTCGCCCGTCGGGCACCGAACCCAAGATCAAATACTATTACGGCGTGCGGGGCGCCAGTGCAGCTGCGGCGGACGCGCTGCTCGCAGCGCTGGAATCCTTTGGAGCATAGCGGATTATGAGTCAGTTGCGCGTCATACTATCGTCCCATTCGCCGCGCAGGCGGGAATTGCTCGCCGCACTCGACGTCCCCTTCACGGTGGAGGTCGGGCCGGATGCGCCCGAGCGCTACGACGATGCCCTGCCGCACCGCGGGATCCCCGAGTTCCTCTCGCGCGGCAAGTCGCTGGCCTTCCATCGGCCGCTGGCCGACGATGAGGTGCTGCTGACCGCAGATACGCTGGTGATGCTGCCCGGAGCAGGGGAAGACCCGCTGGAACGGGCTGAGATTCTGGGCAAGCCGGCCTCCCGCGAGGATGCCTTTGCGATGCTGCGCGCACTCTCCGGCCGCACGCACTACGTGCTGACCGGCGTCACCCTGCGAACAAACCGCGAAATCCGCTCTTTTACAGACGTTACCGAGGTGGATGTGTGTTGCCTCACCGACGCGGAGATCGCTTACTACGTGGACCGTTACAGGCCTTACGACAAGGCTGGGGCCTACGGGGTGCAGGAGTGGTTCGGCCATGCCTGCATTTCCGGCATCCGCGGATCCTATTTCAATGTAATGGGGCTGCCCGTGCACCGGGTCTATGAAGCCCTGAAGGAGATTGGCTTATGAGACTTGTCATACAACGGGTACGGGAAGCGGCGGTGGATATCGCCGGAAAGCGCGTGGCCGAAATCGGCCCCGGCCTGATGATTCTGGTTGGCGTAGAAAACGGTGATACAGAGGAAGATGTGCGCTGGCTGGCGGCCAAGACCGCGGCACTGCGCATCTTCGACGATGAGGCCGGTGTGATGAACCGCAGTGTGGCGGAGGCGGGAGGAGGCCTGCTGGCCGTCTCGCAGTTCACCCTGATGGCCTCCACGCGCAAAGGCAACCGCCCCTCGTATATCCGTGCCGCCGGCCACGAACTGGCGGTTCCGCTCTATGAACGCTATTGCGAACTGCTTGCCGAGGCTGCAGGCCGTCTCGTGGCCCGCGGCGTCTTTGGCGCCGATATGCAGGTCTCGCTGATCAATGACGGCCCCGTAACCATTATCATCGATTCGCATCTCAAGGAGTAACGGATGGTGGCGCAGGGCGACAAACGGATCAACTGGCTTCTGATCTTGCAGGGTTGGGCCATGCTGTGGGTGGTGATCGGTCACGCTCCGCTCGGTGAGCCGTGCACCGGACCGCTCTGGGAAACAGCGCTTTACCGCTTTTCCTACTCCTTCCACATGCCGCTCTTTATGCTGGTTTCCGGCTGGCTGTTCTATCGCACGCGACTTGCAGATTCCCGCTGGAGCTATGGTGCTGTGTTGCGCGACAAGGCGCTCCGCATCCTGCTGCCGGGCCTCGTCTTCAGCCTGGTGGCTTTTGCCGTAAAGATTGCCTTCCCCGGCGAAATGAACCGGCAGGTGTCTCTCTCCACGGCGGGCGTTCTGCACTCATATCTCTATCCGTATGACAACCCGCTGCGTGAGTTGTGGTTCCTCGTCACCCTTTTCTGGATGTTCGCGCTGCTGCCGCTCTGGCGCGTGACGCTGCGCCGCAAGTGGGGGATGTGGCTGACCGTTGCGCTGTTGGTGGCCCTTTGGTTCTTCCCGCTCCGCACCGGCCTGCTCTGCCTGGATCGCGTCTGCACGCATGCCATCTGGTTCTATCTGGGGCTCGTGATTTCGCGTGAAGAATACGTGGAGCGCGCCTTCTCCGTGCGGCCGTGGCTGACGGTGCTCATCGGCGTAGCTATCTATGCAATAGGACTTTACACGCTGCCCATCGTGACCACGGCGGGTGGTATTCTGCTCTCTTTTGGCCTGGCCTTGCTGGCAGACCGTTTCCTGCCGCGCCTCTTCTTCAGCTTCCGCGACTATACCTACCAGATCTTCCTGATGGGCATCTTTGCGCAGATGCTCGTCAAGATACTGTATCGCCACACGTTGGCCTCCTGGCCTTATCTGCTGGTCTGGCTGCTCTGCGTAGGGGTAGGCCTCTACATTCCGGTCCTCATCGTGCGGCTCGTTGAACGTATCCCGTTCCGCCCGCTCGCCCTTTGCATCGGCCTCCGTGGCCCCAAGAAATCCAAATAATTGATTATGAAGCGCTTTTACTTCGCACTGCTGGCTTTATTCTGTGCTCTCGCAATGGCCGCTGCACAGACCCCGGAAGAGATTGTCTCCAAAATGGACAAGGCGATGGAGGTGCGCCAGAAGGAGGGCGTGGCCATGACAATGGATGCCAAGATTCCCATCATGGGCACTGTCTCCACCAGAAGCTGGATGCGAGACAAGAGATCCCGCATGGAGGTTAAAATGATGGGCGTTCCGATGATTACCTGGGTGGCCGACAGCACCGAATGGACCTACAATACCAAGAAGAACGAGGTGGAAATCAAAACGTTGCCCAATCTGCAGTCCGGCGCGAAGTCTGAATCGGAAGGCGACATCTCGATGCTCAGCGGCATCGTGGAAGGCTTTGATTTCGCCATCCAGAAGGAGACTCCGGACGAATGGCACATCCGCTGCACCCGCAGCAAAAACACGGACGACAAGGATACTCCCAAAACCATGAATCTGGTTGTAGCCAAGGCCACTTTCCTGCCCATCAGCCTCAGTTTCAAGGCCTCCGGCATCAGCGTTTCCCTCCACGACATCACCTTCGGCGTCCCCCTCAGCAAAGTCACCTTCAACCCCGCCGACTACCCCACCGCCACCATTATTGACAAACGTTAGAGTTCGTTGATGGACTGGATGCCGTCGCGGGAGAGGACGATGCGGAAGTGCTTGTAGTCGGTTTCGCCGGCGTGGTTATACTGCAAGACGCAGTGGAGATGGTACTGCTTGGGGCAGGCGACCGTGCGGACCTGGCCGTCGGCGTCCAGATAGGGGACATTCACCTCGGGATTGTCCATCATCCGCAGGAAGGACTGCACCTGGAGGCGGAAGATGTCGTTAATGCCGCTGAATTCGTAGCCCATGCCTTTCTCCATCTCGTCACGGTCAATGTGTACGCGCTTGCGATAGAGGATGACATTCTCGTTGCGGACGCGCGGATCGGCCTCGAAGAAGGGGCCGGTAGCGCGGATGGCGGCTACCTCTGCGGGAATCTTCTCTTTGGCAATGAAGTCCATACCTTCCTTCAGCCAGCCGATTTTGCGGCCGTCCAGTGAGACCTTCGCCTTGTTGTCATAGTACTTGCTGCCTACGCGGTGGGCGAACCAGTAACGCATCAGTTCCTTGATGCGATCTTTCATCATATAGCTGATAATCAGCGCGATGAAGAGTGGCCAAGTGAGGTTGCCAAAGGTTCGCTGGAAGCCCCAGGCAATCACTGTGGCAAAGAGCATGGCGATGCCGGCGGCCACACTGTACCAGGCCTGTTCGGCCACGACGCCGTCGCGTCGCTTGGGGAAGCGGAGGAAGAGCTGGCTCTCCACAAGGCGCTTGAGAACCCGCTGGCGGTGGATATAGGCATTGTTGGCCTTGCCGTCGTTCTCTTTGAGTGGCAGGTAGCCGCGGGCGTTGCAGACCGATTCCACTTCGCGAACCACGCCCACGAGGCGGGTGCGGCAATCCTCCACGGAGCCGATGCCGGCAGCATCGACGGAGGAGATGAGTTTCAGCACATTTTCCAGCACGTTCTTGCAGAGGAACTCTCCGCAGTAGTCAAACATCCGCAGCGCGTCAGAAACCTGCGCTGTGGGGACGTTGATGATGTCGTGGACCGAATAGTACTTTTCTACGATATCGCGCGCATTTGCCGCAAAACGGGCCGCTAAACGGGCTGTTTCATGGCTGTCCGGGCGGGAGAGCGCATAGTTCAGTTCGTCGCGCAGCGCACTCTTGACGATGGCGGCAAAGAGTTTGACGTGGTACTCCCAGGCTGCGATGTGTGTGCGGGTAGGGTCGGAAGCCATCGCGCCGGCCGATTCGGTCAACTTGCGGAAGGGGATAGCCTCGCCGCCCACGATGTCGCGCAGCAGGAAGTGCGGCGTGATGAGACGGATATTGGACTTGACGTCCTTGTAGAAATCCTGTTTGGTATAGGTGGATGAATTGATATCCAGACTGCTGGGCACGAAGAGCCATACGCCTACGGTAAAGTCGTTCTTGCGCATCTTGCGGCGCGCCACGAACCCCACCTTGAACTCGATGGAAAAGCGGTCGTGAATCTTGGTCTTGATATCAATCATGGCGAAAAGTCAATTAAATGAAGAGGCCCGGGGTGATGTGCAGCCACTTGAGAATGGTCTCTCCGAAGACCAGGATCAGGATCCAGGAGAAGGTCATCATGGTGATACCGAACTTGAAGGCATCGGTCTGGCTGTACTGATTGGTGTTGTAGAGCAGGGCGGCGGGTTTGCTGTTGAAGGGCAGCACGTAGCAGTGCTCAATCAGCATGGAGACCGGGAGCGCCAGGCTCATAGGCGGGAATTTGAAGCGCGCCTCCACGCCCAGGGCGATGGGGACGAATACCATGGTGCGGATGGTCTTGCTCTGGAAGATCAGGCCGGAGTACATCATCAGGAAGGTGAGGATGACGTAGAGTACCCAGAAGGGGGTGTTGGCCGTGATGCCCATGGCGTCGAAGGCCGCGTTGACCATGGTGTTGGGCAAGTCGGTGGCATTCAGGCCGCTACCCAGGGTATAGGCACCGGCCGAGAAGAGCATCAGGTGCCAAGGGATATCCACGTCGTTCCACTTCACTACGCCGATGCCCGGAATCAGGGCCAGCACGGCGCCGATGAGGGCCACGATGGTTTCGTCGATGTTGTGGAAGGTGCCTTTGGTGACCCAGAGGAAGAGCACGATCAGGAAGATGATGACGGCGCGCCACTCCTGGCCGGTCATTTTGCCCATGGATTTGAGTTCGTCGCGCAGCCGCTCGATACCGCCTTCAATCTGCGGATGCTGCTCCTCTTTCTTCATGGGGAAGAAGACGTACATACCCAGCAGGAGGCCTACCACGAGGATAATGATGCTCATAGGGCCTACGGCGATGAGCCAGTCGGCGTAGCCGAAGTCACAGGAACCCACGAAGCCGGCAATCAGGGAGATGGCCAGCAGGTGCGCTCCGCTGCCGGTATAGAAGGCATTGGCGCCGATATTCACCTGGAAGAGGTTCTGAATCACGAGGTTACGGCCAAAGTTGTTGCGATGGCCATTGGAAGCCCCGTAGATGGCGCAGACCACCATGAAGATCGGCAGCATGATGGTTGCCTTGACCGTGGTGGCCGAAATGAAGGCAGAAAGAACCAGGTTGATGAGCAGGAAACTCCAGAGCACTCCCTTGGCGCTGCGGCCGAACTTGATGACGAAGGCCAGCGCCAGACGCTTCGCAAACTGGGTTTTAACCAGCATGGAGGCCAGTACGAAGGAGAGAATGTTCAGCCACATCACCGGGTGACCCAGTTGGGCCAGCGCGT